>DATJKH010000157.1:0-3889 GCA_035491715.1 Vicinamibacterales bacterium
CGTCTCGGCGTCTATGAAGTTCGCGAGCTCATCGGCGCGGGCGGGATGGGGGAGGTGTATCGCGGCCACGATATCAAACTGAATCGGAGTGTCGCGCTCAAAATTCTCCCTGATGTGTTTGCCCAGGATCCTGACCGCCTCGGACGTTTCAGACGCGAAGCGCAAGTGCTCGCGTCGCTGAACCATCCCAATATCGGCTCAATTTTCGGCTTCGAAGAATCCGATGGCATTCACGCGTTGGTCCTCGAGCTTGTCGAGGGTCCCACGCTCGCCGATCGGATCGCGGACGGGCAACTGTCGTTAGACGAGGCCATGCCGATCGCCCGGCAAATCGCTGAAGCGCTCGCAGCAGCTCATTCACAGGGCATCGTCCATCGAGATCTGAAACCCGCGAACATCAAGTGCCGGCCGGATGGCACGGTGAAGGTGCTCGACTTCGGGTTGGCGAAAGCCGTGATCGGCGATATGGCGTCGCCCAGCGTGACGCTGTCGCCAACAATGACCAGTCCCGCGCTCACGCAGCTGGGGATCATCCTTGGCACCGCCGCATACATGAGTCCCGAGCAGGCACGCGGCAAGCCGGCCGACAAGCGCAGCGACATCTGGGCATTTGGCGCGGTGCTCTACGAAATGCTCACGGGGAAGCCGGCATTCGCTGGCGACGACGTGACGTACACGCTGGCGAATATTCTCAAAACCGAGCCCGACTGGAATGCGCTTGCCGCCGGGACACCATCGACCATCGTACGCGCGTTGCGGCGGTGTCTGGAAAAGGATCCGAACCGCCGCACTCACGATATCTCTGACGCGCAGCTCGACCTCGAAGAGAAAGACCATTCCGTTGCGGCGACGCTCGTGTTCGCCAAGCCGCGTCTTCTGACCGTGGAGCGCGTGGCGTGGTTCCTCCTCGCCGCAAGCCTGGCCGGTGTGCTCGCGTACATCGAGCTACGAACGACACCGCCTCCGGCGGTCGTACGTTTTCAGATCGATCCTCCAGAAGAGGGCTCGTTCGGCTCGACCAGCGGTATCGGACGAGCAGATGGCACCAGCGGCGCGATGTTGTCACCGGATGGGACGCAACTCGCGTTCGTGGCGACAGGCAAAAACGGACGATCCGACATCTGGCTGCGTCGACTCGATTCGTTCACGTCGCGGCCACTGTCGGGAACGGGTGACGTGTTGATGCCGTTCTGGTCGCCCGACAGCCGGTCGATTGGATTCTTTGCGGCTGGCAAGCTGAAACGAATCGATACGACAGATGGCTCCATCGAGACCATCACCGATGTGGCGGGGGTTCCGCGGGGAGCATCATGGGGCAGTCGTGATGTCATCGTCTTCAGCGTTGGCACGCCGCAAGTAATGGTGCGGGTCTCCGCGGGGGGCGGCGAAGTCACGCCGATCGTCACGCAGGGCAATGCTTTTGCACGCTGGCCATTTTTCCTTCCAGATGGCCGTCATTTTCTGTATGTTGGCAGGCTTCGCTCCGAGGTTGACATGGTCGGGATCCTCGTCGGCTCGATCGAGCCAGGGTTCGAACCGCGGTCCCTTGTTGCCAGCGATAGCAACGCGGCGTTTGCGGCTCCGGGCGTCCTGCTGTTCATGCGAGGCGAGAGACTGATGCAACAGCGGTTCGATCCGGATCGGCTGGAAGTCTCCGGCGATGCCACACCGGTGGTCGAGGACGTGTTCTACAACCCTGGCGTGGGCCGCGCCGACTTCACGGTCTCGAACAGTGGCGTCCTGGCATTCAGATCCAGCTCCAATCGCAGCAACCAGTTCGCGTGGTTCGATCGTGCCGGGAAGTTACTCGAAACCGTCGGTTCTCCTGGCAATTACCGCACGCCGGACCTTTCTCGCGATGGCCAGCGGCTCGTCTACGGCGACGTCAACCAGCGAGATCTCTGGATCTTCGATCTGGCGCGACAAACTTCATCGCGGTTCACGAACGGTCCGGGCGCCGAGACGGCGCCGGCGTGGTTTCCAGATGGTACCAAGATCGCCTATCGGACCGACCAGCGTGGCATGTTCGAGAAGGATGTCACCGGCACCGGCGCCGAGCGGGTTCTTCTCGCCCAACCCGTGAACGGGCCCGATCAGATCTCCGCAGACGGCAAGTGGATCCTGTACTTTGCCGTCACGCCCGGCGGAAATCAGGACGTGTACGTGCTGCCGACTGCCGGAGAGCGCAAGCCGCAACTGGTCGTGCAGACGCCGTTTCCCGACGTCGAGCCGCAATTCTCCCCGGACGTGCGCTGGCTCGCGTACGCCTCGAACGAAAACGGAAGAAACGAAATCTACGTCCAGGCGTTTCCGTCGACCGGACGGCGCTGGCAGATCTCGAATAGCGGCGGACGTCAGCCGCTCTGGCGCGCCGACGGCAAAGAGCTCTTCTTCGTCAGCGATGACCGGAAGTTTTACGCCGTCGACGTATCCATCTCTGCGAACTCCGGATCGTTCGAATACGGCGTTCCCCACTTTCTCTTCGACATGCGCGCGAACGTCTTCAACTCGCGGAACAGTTACATTCCCAGCCCCGACGGACAGCGCTTCCTCGTGAACATGCTTTTGGAGGCCGACGACGCGCCGATCAATGTCGTTCAGAACTGGCGAGCGGTTGTGAAGTAAGAACCACGGCATTGGCGCAGCTCGTGCCGGTCGAGGCAGGAATGGCGAGGTTGCTAGCGATCGCAACTGGAGGGAGCGCCCCCGATTAGTGTCCAGGGGGAACACGAAGGGGAACAGGGGCCCCGCGCGCCCTCTAGCTTCTTGCGTTTAGTCGTGCTCCGCACCTCCGACGAATAGCCAGTCCGGGACCGGCGCGAAGCGATGCCGAATGCCCCTCGCGACTATTCTTGCCGCAGCGCAATCATCGGATCGACGAGCGAGGCGCGGCGCGCCGGAACGAAACATGCCAGTGTTGCTACCGCCAAGAGAATCAGCGATACAGCGGCGACAGTCGCGAAGTAGTCGGGGCGAAAGCCGTAGAGTAGCGTGGTCAACAGGCGCGACGCGATCGCCGCCAGCACGTGGCCAATGGCGAGCCCGCAGAGCGTCAATCCCAAGCCGCGTCTCCCAAACGACCGCAGTATCTCGCCCGAGGTCGCCCCTAAGACCATGCGCACGCCGATCTCGTTCGTGCGCTGCCTGACTGCGTAAGAGAGCACACCGTAGATTCCGATCGACGCTAGCAACAAGGCCAACATAGCGAACGCGCCCAATAGCGCAGTGCTCTGCTTCGCCGTCGATAGTTGGCGGTCGACGATGTCTTCCATCGCTCTGATGCGAGCGAGCGGCTGATTGTTGTCAACCGACCAGATGGCCTGACGGACGGCGGAAACGATAGACCCAGGTTCGACGGCTGTGCGGACCACGATCCCGCTCGGCACGTCGTTGGTTTGGTCCGCTTGTTCGTGCACGCGATAGATCGCGGGCCTTGACTCTTCAGCGACGCCACGCTCACGGATCTCTTTCACGACTCCGACGATCGTGTACCAGTAGCCCTTCTCATTGAGGCGCTCGAATTTGAGCCTCTCTCCGAGTGGCGAGCGCCCCCGATAGTTGCGATTCGCAAAGGATTCGTTGACAACGACTGCGGGCGATTCGGATTTTCGATCAGAGGCTTCGAAGAACCGGCCTTCTCGCAGCTGCGCACCGACAGTCGTAAAGTAGCCGTGAGTCACCACGCGTGTCAGCGCTATCTGTTGAGCGAAACGGTCTCGTGACTGGCCCGCCAGAAGATAAAACCGAGAATTATCGGTAATCGTCAGCGGAATTTGCGAGATCGCCGCTGCGTTTGTCACGCCCGGAATGGCGCGCACCTTCTCCAGCTCCGTGTTGACGAAGGCCACGCGTCTGTCGAAGTCCCTGTAACGGAGTAGCGGCGTCTCGA
>DATJKH010000158.1:0-19120 GCA_035491715.1 Vicinamibacterales bacterium
TTCGATCGCGCCCAGGAACTGCTCCTTCGCTCCATCAAAGGATCCGGCGCGCCCGGTGATCGCCAATGAACCGGCTGCTCCCAGTAGCGGCCGGTCTTGGCCTGCTGCTCTGGGCTGCGATCGCCTGGGTCCCTGAGCGCGCCGATGCGCAGAACGGCAATCTGCCCGATTCGCGATTTGCCGGGCTGCAATGGACGTTCGCCCGCATTCGCTACACCGCGTGGACGGTTCCGCGCGGCGGCTACCTGAACCCCGAGGACGAGCCCTGGTTCATTGATGCGCCGGCGGCGGAACAGAACCTGTCGCGTCGCGTGCGCACGGTGACTGCGATTCAGGTCAACGATCCGGTCGTGCTGACGCTCGAGGATCCGAACCTCTTCTCGTATCCCTGGATCTACATCGTCGAACCAGGAAACCTGCGGTTGAAGGAGGCCGAGGTTCCAATTCTGCGCGAGTTCCTGTTGCGCGGCGGAACGCTGACCTTCGACGACTTCCACGGACCGATCGAATGGGCGAATCTCGAGAGCGAACTTCGCCGCGTGTTTCCGGACCGAAAGATCGTCGATTTGCCGCCGACCCACCCGATTTTTCATTGCTTCTATCAATTCGACGGCTTTCCTCAAACGCCGGGTCTCGGGTCGTTTTTGCAAGGACGGACGTGGGAAAAAGGTGGATACGTTGCGCACCTCCGTGCGATCGAGGACGACAACGGACGAGCGATGGTCCTGATCAATTGGAACGTCGACATGGGTGACGGCTGGGAATGGTCGAATGCGGCGGACTTCCCGGGCTATGTGAAATACACCGCACAGGCGTACCGGATGGAGATCAACGAGATCATCTACTCGTTGACGCACTAATGCACAGAACAACGACCGACATCGCCGCCGTGGCCGAGCGGGTTTCGCAGGGACGCCAACAGATTCTTGCTGAGATTCGCAAGGTGATCGTCGGCCAGGATGAAGTGATCGATCAGGTGTTGATCGCGCTCTTCACGGGAGGTCACTGTCTCATCACCGGCGTTCCCGGTCTTGCCAAGACGCTGCTCATCAAGACACTCGCCCAAATCCTGGACCTGTCGTTCAAACGCATTCAGTTCACGCCGGACTTGATGCCCGCCGACATTACGGGCACCGAAGTGCTCGACGAAGAGGGCGGACATCGATCGCTGCGGTTCGTGAAGGGCCCAGTCTTTGCGCAGATCCTGCTTGCCGACGAGATCAACCGGACCCCGCCGAAGACTCAGGCGGCGCTGCTCGAGGCGATGCAGGAGTATCACGTCACCGCTGCGGGCCGCACCTATCCACTCGAGCGGCCGTTCTTCGTGCTCGCGACGCAGAATCCAATCGAGCTCGAAGGTACCTACCCATTGCCCGAGGCGCAGCTCGATCGGTTCATGTTCAACATCGTCATGACCTATTTGTCGGAGGACGAAGAAGTGCGGGTGGTGACGACCACGACCGGCGTCGATATGGTCTCGCCGGCACAAATCTTCAGCGGCGCCGACATTCTTGACCTGCAGCAGCTGGTGCGGCAGGTCATTGTCGCCGAAGATGTCGCGCGCTATGCCGTGCGATTGGTGGATGCGTCACGTCCAGGCCGCCAGAGCGATCACCAGTTCATCCGCGAGTGGGTGAAGTGGGGAGCCGGGCTGCGCGCCTCGCAAGCGCTGATTCTCGCGGGAAAGGCCCGGGCGCTGATTCTCGGCCGCTACCATGTGTCGGTCAGCGACATCCAGGCGCTTGCGCGTCCGGTCCTTCGCCATCGCGTGATTCCGAACTTTTACGCGGAGTCGGAACGGATATCTGCCGATAACCTCGTCGAGCGGCTGCTCGACGCCGTTCCCCTCCCCAAAAGCGGAATGTAGACATGGCACAAACCTCCACGTCGCGCGATTTGAGGTTTCTCGATCCAGCGGTCATCGCCCGCCTGGGAACGATGGAGCTGAAAGCGCGGACGGTCGTGGAGGGTTTCCTGTCGGGGCTGCATCGCAGCCCGTTCAAAGGCTTCAGCGTCGAATTCGCCGAATATCGACAGTACCTGCCGGGCGACGATCTGTCGACGCTCGACTGGAAGGTCTACGCGCGCAGCGATCGTCATTACGTCAAGAAGTTCGAGGAGGAAACCAACCTCGAATGCCATCTTCTCGTCGACGTGAGCGCGTCAATGGCGTATCGCGGCAGCGCTCCGATGAGCAAACTCGAGTACGGGTCCGTGCTCGCGGCTTCACTTGCATTCCTGATGAACCGGCAGCGGGACGCGACCGGGCTGATCGCGTTCGATGATCGCATCGCCTTTCGCATGCCGGCGAGCGCGAGACCCGGCCATTTGCACGCGCTGCTGCTTGCACTCGAGCACTTGAAGCCGGGAGAGCGGTCCAATGTCGCTCGCCCCCTGCATCAACTGGCCGAAGCGCTGGTCAAGCGAAGCCTCGTCGTGTTGATCTCCGATCTTCTCGATGATCCCGAGCCGGCGATTAAAGGCCTCCGCCATTTGAAATTCCGTGGCAGCGACGTCGTCGTGTTCCAGGTGCTCGATCCGCACGAGCTGACGTTTCCTTTTCATGGGCCGTCGCGGTTTCGCGACGTCGAGAGCGCAGACGAGGTGACGGCGGATCCGGCCTCCGTGCGTGCGTCGTACCTGCGCGAGCTGGCGGGATTGACCCTCCGCTACGACCGCGAGCTGCGCGGGGCCGGCATCGACTACGTGCAGCTCGATTCATCGCAGCCGCTCGACTTCGCCTTGCTGTCGTATTTGTCGGCGCGGTCGCGGAGGAAGTGACGACATGAGCTTCCTCTTTCCGGCATTTCTGCTCGGCGGCCTTGCGATCGCGGTTCCGATCGTGCTGCACTTCCTGCGTCGCGACGTTGCGCCGTCCGTACCTTTCACTGCCGTGCGGCTGCTCCGCAAGTCGCCAGTCGCGCGTTCGAAGCGGCGCCGGCTTCGTGATCTGCTGTTGCTCGCGGCTCGCGTGACCGCCCTGCTGCTCCTTGCCGCCGCGTTCGCGCGGCCGTATGTCGCCGGAGCGACGCGCGGATCGACGCTTCGGATCGTTGCCATCGATCGCTCGTACAGCATGGATGCTCCGGGCCGATTTGCACATGCCCTCGATCTTGCCGGACGCGCGATTGACGAAGCGGGCGCGGGCGATCGGGTCGCGGTGCTCGCGTTCGACGATCACGTGGACACCGTCGCGACGCCCGGATCAGCGACGGCCGCGCGTACTGCGCTGGCATCGATTTCTGCGGGGTTCGCCGCGACACGCTACAGTGAGGTGTTCAACAGGGCCGCCGAGATCGCGGCCGGCGACGAGGCGCGTCTCATCGTCGTCAGCGATCTGCAGCGCGCCGGTTGGGACAGCGAGGATCGAAGCGTGTTGCCTGCGGGCATTTCGCTGGATGTGCGCGACGCCGGCGCGGCCGCCGCGAATCTTTCTGTTGTGTCTGTCTCGGTGACGCCGGATCGCGTCATTGCTGCAGTCCGTAACAGCGGGTCGCAGCCGCGTACTGGACAGATTCGAGTGGCCCACGATGGGCGACTCGCGCACACGGCAACCTATACGGTCGCAGCGGACTCTGCTGTGGACATCCCGATGTCGTATCGGGCGCCGTCGAGCGGGGCCTTGACGGTGGCAATCGATGACCCCGACGGCCTTCCTGCGGATAACTCGAGATTTGTCGTTCTCGACGCTGTGCCGTCGCAGTCAGTTCTGCTCGTCACGTCCGGATCGACCCCGTCCGGTTATTACATCGCTCGTGCTCTCGCCGCGATCGGACGTTCCGACGCCGACCGAGTTGACGTGCGTAGCAGCACGCCGGCGGCGCTGGCCGACGGTGACTTGACCAAGTCCTCGGCCGTTGTCCTGCTGTCGACTCGGGCGCTGGATCGCCGGGGCCGCGAGTCGATCGCGGGATTCGTCCGGGGCGGCGGCGGACTGCTGATTGCAGGCTCTCCCGAGGTCGAGGCGGCGGTTGTGTCAGCGATCTTCAACTGGGGATCCTCGATGACTGGAACCATCGAGATGCCACCGACGGTGGCACTGTCGCCGACCGATCTGAGGCACCCGGTGTTCCGTCCATTCGGGTCCATTTCGGCCAATCTTGGCCAGGTGCGTTTCACGCGCGCCTGGCGGGTGCCGGCTGACGGCTGGGAGATTGCGGCCCGTTTCACCGACGGCAATCCTGCGGTCGTGGAACGCCGTGAAGGCAGCGGGCGCGTTGTTCTCTTCGCGTCGGATTTGGATCGGCAGTGGAACGACTTTCCGCTACACCCGGCGTTCGTGCCATTCATCGTCGAAACCATTCGCTATGTCTCGGCGCCCCACGATCGCAGCCGCGACTACATTGTTGGTACGGCGCCGGCGGGTACCGACTCACGTCCCGGCGTGTACCGGGTAGCCCCGGACAACCGATCAATCGCTGTGAACGTCGATCCACGTGAAGGTGTCACGACGGGGATGGGGACGGAGCAATTCGCCGAGAGAATCGAACGGATCGACACGACGAATCGTTCGTCCGGCGATGTTCGTTCCGTTCATCTCGAGGCGCGACAGAGCTACTGGCGTTATGGTCTGCTGCTGATGCTGATCGCGCTGGTCGCCGAATCCTTCGTGGGGCGTGCATGACGACCAGCCCTCACGACGAGTTGCGCGTATTTCTCGCCACGGTTCGCCGGCGATGGATTACCGTGGTCGCCCTGCAGCGGGCGGGTCACGGAACCGCGGCAGCGGCGGCAGTCATTGCGGCTACGGCGGCCGTCGATCGGGCATTCCATCCTGATGGGATGGTGCTGGTCGGGTTGTGGATTGCGGCAGCGGTTATTGCGACCGTCTCACTGGCGATCGCTGCGCGGCGGATGCCGAAGCGGCCCACCGACCGGCAGGTCGCCCGATTCGTCGAGGAGCGGACGCGCGCGCTCGAGGCGACGCTGCTGAACGATTCCCTCATCAGCGCCGTTGACGCTGCCGAACGCCCGCCGGCGTCGCAACCCGCGTTTCTGCCGTTGATCCTGGGCGAAGCCATCCATCGACTGCGCGAGCTCGATCCCAGAGCGTTGATTCCGCCGACAGAAATTCGCAAACGGGGCCTCTACGCCACCGCAGGGGCGGCGGCTCTCGGGTTGGCCGTTGGCCTGAGTTTCCCATCGCTTGAGCGAGCGATGGATAGTGCCCGCCTCAGGCTGTTTCCGGGCTCGCTCCACGTGCAAGTCGTGCCCGGCGACGTCCGCGTTTCCATTGGATCGCCGGTGCGGATTCGCGCCACGGTGAACCGAGGCACCGGCCGATTGACGCACCTGGCGCCGACGTTGACGGTGTTCGCCAACGGGCAGCATCGCGCGGTGCAGATGACGGCCGGCGTCGACGCGTTCGAGTACGTCATCGAATCGGTCGATCGCACATTCTCCTACGACGTGAGCGCCGGTTCTGCACGCTCGGCCCGCTATACCGTGACCATGCTGCGACCGCCGCGCGTCAGTCGGATCGATCTTCACTACGTGTATCCATCGTTTGCCGGACTTCCACCACGTGATGAAACGGACGGCGGGGACATCTACGCGCCGGCAGGCACTCGAGTCCATTTGCGGGTTCATGCCAGCAAGCCAATCGCCCGCGGTGAACTCGCACTCGGCACGTCTGTGGCGACGCCGCTACAACCAGGAGGCGACGGAACGTTCGAGACCGATCTCGTCCTGTCGAAAGACGATTCGTATCGTATCCGTCTCGCCGATAACGATGGCCTCGTTTCCCGCGACGAAGCGGAGTACTTCATTCGCGTGATGGACGATCGTCCACCCGACGTGCGAATTATCCGACCGTCTGCCGACCAGGAGATCACGCCGCTCGAAGAGGTCCCGATCGAGGCGCGCGCCGACGACGATTACGGCATCGGACGATTCGAGTTGGTGTATGCGGTTGCCGGCGGCGCGGAGCACGTCGTTCCGTTCGAGCGAGTCACCGGCACGGATATTCAGAAAGTGGGGCTTCGGCTGCTGCCGGCCGAAGATCTACGGGTCAAACCTGGCGACGTCATTACCTACTACGCACGGGCAACCGACGTCGGCCGAGGGAAACGTTCGACCCAGGCGACGAGCGACATCTTCTTTCTGGAGGTGAAGCCGTTCAACGAAGAATTCATGTCGGCAGAGAGCCAGGCTTCCGGTGCCGCCGACTCCCAGATCGAGAGTCTGATTCAGGCTCAGAAAGAGATCATCACCTCGACCTGGAACGTCGAGCGTCGATCGCAGGCGGCCCGATCGAGCGACGATGTCAAGGCGATTGCCGCGGCCCAGGCGGAACTGAAGGCGCGCGCCGAACAGCAATTGATGTCGCGCGCGATGCGCTCGCGGGCACGGCCGCCGGCGCCACAACAAGTGATGCCGGGCCCCCCGCAACCACCGCCGGGCAACGCCGATGCCGCGGCGACCGCCGTCGGGGCAATGGGCAAGGCGGTCGATCAGTTGACGTCCGAACGCACGAAGGATGCGCTCGCGCATGAAATGACCGCCTTGAACGGTCTGCTCCAGCTTCAGGCCGAAGTGAGGCGGCGTCAGGTGTCGCAGGGCTCGGCTGGAAGTGGCTTCGGCGGGAATCGCTCCGGAATGGATTTGTCGGCCCTGTTCGACAAGGAACTACAACGCCAGCAGCGTACCAACTACGAAACTCGGTCTGCTGCCGAAATCAAACCCGATACGCCGGCGGGATCGAACAGCGCGCTCGATCGCATTCGCGATCTCGCGAAACGCCAGGAGGATTTGAATCGGCGTCAGCGTGAGCTGGCCCAGTCGAATCTGAACCCGGAAGAAATGAAACGGCAGCTCGAGAAGCTGACCCGCGAGCAGACAGAATTGCGCGAGCAAACCGAGGAGCTGCTGCGGCGTTTGGCGAACGCCGCATCTGGATCGCCGCAGAGTCGGCAACGTGAGTCCGACGTCTCGCAAAAATCCGGAAGTGAGGAGCTCCGCGGCGCCGCCAACGAGATGCGAGCGGCGGCGAGCGGATTGCGCCGCGACGCGCCTGGAGATGCCGCTCGCAGCGGCGAACGCGCGCTGAATCAGCTCCGACGTCTCGAGGACCAGCTGTCGGCGCAAACAGCAGGCAGGCAGGCGGGCGATGGCTCGGACGTGAAGCTCGAGGCACAGCAGATCGCGCAGGAACAGCACCGTATCGCCAATGAAGCATCGCGGCTCGATCGCAATGCTGCGGAGGCGGCCAGTGATGCTCGTCGTCGTCTTGCCGAGGACAAAGAGCGTCTCGCATCGCGCGTAGAACAGATGACGCAGAAAGCGGAGCGACTGGCGCAATCGGACGCGCGCCCGGATGCGAAGGCCTTCGCTGATGTGGCACAGTCGTTGAAGCGCGACAAGGTCGCCGATCGAATGCGTGCCGGTGCGCGCGAGATGCGGCAACCACAGGGCACGAAGGAGCAGGGTGCCGCCGAGCGGGCGCTGGCCGCTGCGCTGGATCAAGTCGCCGGCAGGCTCGGAGCCGACGGGTCACCTGTCTCCAGCGAGTTCGAACAGACCCGTGCAATCCGGGATCGGCTGCAGCGCGCGGAACAGCAGCTGCGCGATGCTGAAGCACGCGGGCGCGACGCCTCGGCCACCGGATCCCGTGCCGGCGACTCTCAACGCGCGGGTGGCAAAGGTCAAAACGCGAGCGGCCCGTCCGGTGATCGCGAAGTGCAGCAGCTACGGGATGAGTATCAGCGTGAACTGCAGCGCGCCGAGGATGCACTGCGGCGTTTACAGGGCGGCAGCACCGGCGACCTTGGCGGAGCCACGCCAGAGCAGCACGAATTCAGTCGATCGGCGCCGGGCACCCAGGCGTTCAAGCAGGATCGGTCCGATTGGGAATCACTGCGGCGCAAACTCGACACCGCGCTGGAGAAATATGAAGCCTCGATCTCGGATCGCTTGGCGCAAACCGAGTCGAAGGACCGCTTCAACGCGGGTGGGAGCGACCGGGTGCCCGACGCGTACGGCCAGCTGATCTCGCGGTATTTCGAATCCCTCGCGAAGAAGAAATAGATGGCGCAGCTGACGTTTACCAATGCGCTGCCATGGTGGGCCGTGTTCCTCGTGGCTGGCGCCATTGCCGTCATCGCCTGGCGCGCCTACGCGCGCAGCATCGTCCCACGGCCGCGCCGCGACCTGCTGATCGCACTCCGGACGGTCACCCTTGCGCTACTCGTGATGTTCCTGATGCGGCCGGTTCGCGTCAGCGATCGTGGCCTCCGCGATGTCTTCGTCCCGGTTCTCGTCGACGTGTCGCGCAGCATGAGCATCGACGACGCAGACGGGCGGCGGCGGATCGATCGGGCACGCGAGCTCGTGACCCGTGAAATCCAGCCATTGCTGGGCAATCAGTTTCATGTCGATATCCTCGGCTTCGGCGATCGACTTCGGGAAACGTCTCCGGCTGATCTCGCCGCGACTGATCGGCAAAGCGATCTGTCGGGGGCACTTGCCGCCGTGCGCGATCGATATCGTGGACGTCCCGTCGCCGGGGTCATCGTCATTTCAGACGGCGGCGACACGAGCGTGAGTTCTTTAGCGGAAGGCGCGGTTCCCGCAGTGTATGCATTCGGCGTCGGGTCGAGAGCCGTTGGTCGCGATCGCGAGGTCACGAGTGCAACGGTCGCCGAAGCGGTGGCCGATGATTCACGCATCGATCTGGCGGTTTCAGCTGTCAGTCATGGCACCGGAACCGAACCGATTGCACTGCAGCTGAAGGCCAACGGCAAAGCCGTCGAGGTGCGCCGGATTGCACCCGCGGCAGAGGGCGTTCCCGTCCACACCGTGTTTCACGTGGTCCCTGCGCGCGGGTCGGCGGTGGTCTATTCGGTGGAGGTGCCGGTTCTTTCGGGTGAGCTGGTCCCTGAGAACAACACGCGCAGCGTACTCGTGCAGCCGCCGGCACGGCAGCACCACGTTCTCTTCATCGAAGGTGCACCGGGCTTCGAGCATAGTTTTCTGAAGCGCGCATGGGCGGCCGACTCCGGACTCGACGTCGACTCGATCGTGCGAAAAGGCAAGAACGAGCAGGGCGCCGACACCTACTACATTCAGGCCTCGCAATCCCGCAGCAACGCGCTTGCCGGAGGTTATCCCTCCAAGCCGGAGGAACTGTTTGCCTACGATGCGGTCGTGCTCGCCAACGTCCAGGCGACACAGCTGACGCGCGAACAACAGGAATTGACGCGCGCGTTCGTTGGCAAGCGCGGGGGAGGACTGCTGGTCCTCGGTGCGAGAACCTTCACGAAGCCGGGACTGAACGAGACAGCACTCGAAGAAGTCCTGCCGTTGCAGCTCGTCGACCGCGGCGACACAGACGCCGTTTTACCGGCCTCGACCTCGCGCGGCATGAATCGAATGGCGCTGACGCCGGCGGGTGAGGCGCATCCGATCATGCAGCTCGGATCATCGCTCGACGTCACCCGCCAGCGCTGGAGTGCAACGCCGGCACTTGCGTCGACGATCCCCCTTGGAGGACCCAGACCCGGAGCAAGCATCCTGGCCATTACAGGCGGCGCCGGCGGCGTGGCCCGCCCGGTCGTCGCAGTGCAGCGCTACGGACAGGGTCGATCGTTGGTTTTTGCTGGTGAAGGTGCCTGGCGCTGGCGAATGTTCCTGCCGTCGACGGATCGATCGTACGACACCTTCTGGCGTCAGGCGGTTAGATGGCTCGCACTTTCGGCCGACGATCCGATGGCGCTGCGGTTGCCCGCGGGTGCGGCCCCAGGTGAAAACCTGAGCATTCGAGTTCTTGCGCGGGATGCGGCTTTCGTTCCGCAAGCCGACGCCGTGGTTGATGTCGACGTCACGTCACCAGCGGGCCGGCACGAAACAATTCACGCCGTCCAGCCGCGTGAGACGCAGGAGGACGGCGCCTACGTTGCACAATTCCGACCGGACGGTCCCGGTGTTTACCGCGTTCGCGCTGCTGGCCGCCGCGGGGCGACCACGATCGGATCCGCATCGGCGTCGATGCTTGTTGGCGGCTGGGATCAGGAGATGACCGATCCGCGCCTGAACCTGCCGGTCCTGCAGCGCGTCACCTTGCGCTCTGGCGGAGCGCTTGTGACGTCCGGCGAAACGGCGGCTCTCGCCCAGCGGTTGCGCGCGGCGGTTCCGGCGGCGCGTCTTGCCGTCACGTACGAGCTATGGCACACAGGATGGTCTTTTGCCGCTATCCTCGCGTTACTCACCAGTGAGTGGGTATTGCGACGACGATGGGGACTGAGATGAGGGCGAGCGCGGTGATGGCGGCGATGCTTCTGCTGATCATTCCCGTGAAGTCAGCCGCTGACGAGCGCTTTGCATTGATTGTGTCGGGTGCGGCGGGCGGGCCCGAGTACGTGGCGCAGTACGACCGCTGGTCCACACAGTTGTCGAAGACACTGATCGAAGCGCTCAAGTTCGATCCTGCACGGGTCACGGTTTTGTCGGAGACCTCGCGTCCTGCTGATGCGGCGACGGCGGAGAACGTTCGACGGATGATCGCATCGGTCGCGTCGCGGATGACGCGTGATGATGTCTTGTTCATCCTGCTTATCGGCCACGGCACGTTCGATGGAAGCGATGCAAAATTCAATCTCGTGGGGCCTGATCTCGAGTCCGCTGACTGGTCCGCGCTGTTGAAGGGGATTCCCGGACGCGTTGTCCTCGTAAACACGTCGTCGGCGAGTTTTCCGTTCCTCGAGCGCCTGTCTGGACCTCGCCGTATCATCATCACTGCAACCGATTCGCCGGCGCAGCGCTATGACACGGTGTTCCCGGAGTACTTCATTCGCGCACTGACCGACCCGGGCGCCGATCTCGACAAGAACGAAAGAGTGTCGATGTGGGAAGCATTCGCGGCCGCCAGCGCTGCCGTCCGTCGTCACTATCAGCAGCGCGGCCAGCTCTCAACCGAGCACGCGCTTCTCGACGACAACGGCGACCTCGTCGGGAACGAGGCGGCGACGCCGGGGGATGACGGATCGCTTGCGAGCCGGACGTATCTCGACGAGTCGCGTCCCGACGCACGGCCGACCGACGAGGTGTTGTTGAAGCTGCTGCAGCGTAAGTCGACGCTCGAAGCGGAGATCGAGGATCTGAAAATCCGCCGACAGTTTCTTCCGGCAGCCGAATATGCGAAAGAGTTCGAACGCCTGATGATCGAGCTCTCGAAGGTGTCGCACGATATCAGGCAGCGGACAAAGACGTAAGCTGTCGGATCCCGGCTCTCGGCTTTTGCTTCAGCTCTGGGGATATCCGCCAGGAGTAGGAGCCAACAGCGTCAGATCCAATACGTCGTCTGCGGTGGATGACGCACCCTCCAGAACAGACCGATACTCGCGCCGACGGCAAAGCCCACGATGTGTGCCCAGAATGCGACGCCGCCATTGAGTGACGCCGCGCCGAGCGATCCCACTCCGCTGAAGAGTTCCTTGATGAACCAGATGCCAAGAAAAAAGATTGCCGGAATCTCCACCATGTCCATGAAGAAGAGCAAGAAGACGACCGTAAGTACGCGCGAGTGCGGATACAGGACGAGGTACGCGCCCATGACTCCGGCGATGGCGCCGCTCGCCCCGATCATGGGAATTGTGGATCCAGCGCTGACCAGGACCTGGCCAAGTGCGGCAGCCGCGCCGGCGGCCAGATAGAAGACGAGAAAACCGACGTGACCGAGCTGATCCTCGACGTTGTCGCCGAAAATCCAGAGATAGAGCATGTTGCCGATGAGATGCATCCAGCCTTCGTGAAGAAACATGCTGGTCACGACCGAGCCCCAGGTGAAGTCGGCCGGGATGACGCCGAACATTTGCACGAAAAGCTGGAGTTCCGGCCTGGACAGCTGAAATTCGTACAGGAAGACGACCGAGTTCAGGATGATGAGTCCCACCGTGACGAAGGGCGTTGTCTTGGATGGGATGACGTCGCTGACCGGGAACATGCGACCTCTATTGTAGGAGACGATTTTGCGTTGGTGCCCTGGCGGCCGGTATAATCGATCTGAAGATGTCTAGACCCGAGCGGTTCCTTCGCGGATCGGTCGGCCTGCGGCTGAAGGTCATTCTCGCGCTTTACCTGCTCGCGGCGGCGTTGCTGCCGTTCGGTCACCACGATCTCGCCTGTCATATCAAATCAACGACGCATTGCACGACCTGCGTCGTGGGCTCGTCTGCGGAAGCCGCGGCCGACCCGGCCGTCCTCGCACGTACCTGGTTGTTCGACGCCGGGACGGCGCTCGTCGCGTGTGTTGACGCGCCTCACTCCCCGTCCCTCCGTCCCGCTTCCGGTCGCGCTCCTCCCATCGCCTGATCCCGATAGTTCAGCAACAGTTTGATCGCGGCGCTTAGCCGCGGCTGGATTGGTCCAGGGCGATGTGCCTCTGGACGGGAGGTGTCGATCGTGACTCGTCGCTCGATCAGGTGCGCGTCGGCGTGCGCCGCCATGACATTTTCGTCGTGGCTTTCGACTTCCGCGTTTGCGCAAACGCCCGCTGCAGCAGCAGCGGCGGCGCCGCAGCAAACGACGGATCCGCAGCAGATTCGTCAGGAACTGGACCGCCTGCGCCAGGAATTCGAGACCATTCGCGATTCCTACGGCGCGCGGCTGGCGGCACTCGAGGCCAGGCTTGGCTCATCACAGCCAGCACCGGTGCCGCCGCTACCGGACGCTCCGGCACCGGCAGCCGCCGCGCCAACTCCCTCCGCCGGTCAGTCGCCGAGACCACCGGGTCAGGCTGAGGGTGTTGAAGTGCCGTCCGGTGCCGCGGGTGCGGGTGGACCGCAGGGCACCTTACCGGTCTACGGAGGGGCGGCCGCCAGTTCCAAGGTGTTCAACCCCGACATGGCGGTCATCGGAAACTTCATCGGCACGACCGGCGAGAACACGATCGAATCGGCACCGTCGCTCGAGATGCACGAGGCGGAGGTGACCTTTCAGGCGGTGGTCGATCCTTACGCGCGCGCGGACGTGTTTCTCTCGGCGACGCCAGAAGGCCTCGAAATCGAAGAGGGATTCCTGACCTTGACCAGCCTTCCCGGAGGACTGCTCGCGAAGGTCGGAAAGATGAAGGAGCAGTTTGGCAAGGCCAACACGATGCACGCGCACACCCTGCCGTGGATTGACGTGCCTATCGTGATGAAAAACTTCCTTGGCGGTGAAGAAGGCCTCAACGATTCCGGGGTGTCAGTTTCCAAGCTGCTGCTCAACCCGTGGTTCTTTCTCGAAGCCACAGGCGAGGTCTATCAGGGCAACTCCGGTCCGTTTCAGACCCAGGAGCGTAACGATGTGAGCTGGCTGGGTCGCCTTCGTGGTTATCGCGATATCAACGAATCAACCAACCTCGACCTCGGGATGTCGTTTACCCGCGGTCACAACGACGCCGGGCTCGATACGACGACGCGTCTGTTTGGCGTAGATGCGACGCTGCGCTATCGCCCGCTCCGTCGAGCGATTTACCGGCGCTTCATGGCACGAACCGAGCTGATGTGGAGTCATCGCGGTCAGGACATCGGTGACGTGTCTGCCTTCGGCATGTATGCCAGCGGTGATTACCAGTTTGCGCGACGGTGGTTCGGCGGCGTGAGGTTCGACCGTTCGGCTCGTGCCGCCGATGCGAATCTCATCGATCAGGGGCCGTCCGTGGTGGTGACGTATTGGCCCAGCGAGTTCAGTCAGATTCGAGGACAGTACCGGCGCACGAACTACGCCGAGGGCGTGACCTCGAACGAAGCGTTATTCCAGTTCCTCTTTTCCATTGGCGCCCATGGGGCTCACGTCTTCTAGTCAGCGAACACTCGTTTAGCAAAGGTTGACATTTTATGAAGTCACGGATATTCGGCGCGGCGCTGTTCTCGGTGCTACTGGCGAGCGCCAACGCATTTGCACAAATCAAGGTCGTCGCGACGACTCAAGACTTGGAGTCGATCGCGCGGGAAATCGGAGGAACCAAGGTCTCGGTGGACTCGCTCGCGAAGGGTTACCAGGATCCGCACTTCGTCGAGGCAAAACCGAGTTTCATTCTGAAACTTCATTCGACCGACCTGCTGATCGCCGTCGGCCGTGAACTGGAAATCGGGTGGCTGCCTCCGCTGATCAACCAGGCGCGCAATCCGAGAATCCAGCCAAATGGCGATCGCTATCTCGATGCCTCACAGACCGCCAAGATCCTGGAGATCCCGACCGGCCAGATCACACGTGCGATGGGGGATGTTCACCCGTCCGGTAATCCACATTACTGGCTTGGCCCGGACAATGGGCGGCGCATTGCCCAACTGATTCAAAAGAAGCTGTCGGAAATCTCGCCTCCCGATGCCGCGTTTTTCGCACAGCGCTACGCAGATTTCGATCGTCGATTGGCCGACGCCGAAAAACGGTGGCAGGCCGCAATGGCTCCTTACAAGGGCGTGAAGGTCGTCACCTATCATCGGTCGTGGCCGAACTTCACCGACGCATTCGGCCTCGAGGTCATCGGCTACGTCGAACCGAAACCTGGCATTCCGCCGTCGCCATCGCACACCCTCGAGCTCATTCAGGAAATGAAGCGGCAGAACGTGAAGATCATCATTATCGAGCCGTACTTCGATCGCAAGACGCCCGACGCGATCGCGCGCGAAACCGGCGCACAGGTAATTGTGCTTGCCCCATCGGTTGGCGGAGAAAAAGAAGTCACCGATTATTTCAAGCTCTTCGACTACGACGTCAATCTGGTTGTCAACGCGATCAAACAGACAGGAACCAAATAGCCATGGACGCCACGATCCTGTCGTTTCTCGCGGCGCCGTTTGTTGCCAGTCTGGTGATCGCCGGGATTCACGCCTACCTCGGCGTTCACGTCGTCGAGCGAGGCGTCATCTTTGTCGACCTCTCACTGGCGCAGATTGCGGCCTTTGGTGCCACGATCGCCATTCTGTTGCCATGGTCCAGCGGAGATCCGCATTCACCCGACGTCTATTGGGTCAGTCTCCTGTTCACCTTCATCGGGGCGGGAATTTTTTCGCTGATCCGCAGCCGTCATGCCCGCATTCCGCAGGAAGCGATCATCGGCATCTCGTACGCCGTCGCTTCGGCAGCAACGATCCTGGCGCTCAGCAAGTCGACGGCGGAAGGCGAACATCTCAAGGACATGCTCGTTGGCAACATCCTCGCGGTTTCCTGGGAAGAGGTTTGGAAGACAGCGATTCTCTACGCCGTCATCGGTGTGTTCCACTGGATCTTCCGGAAAAAGTTCCTGTCCATCTCCATGGATCACGATGGCGCGGAAGTGTCGGTGAAGTCGCTGCGGTTCTGGGACTTCCTGTTCTACGCCTCGTTCGGCTTTGTCGTCACCCGTTCGGTCGCGATCGCCGGCGTCCTGCTCGTGTTCTGTTATCTGATCGTGCCGTCTGTCGCCGCCATGTTGTTTTCCGACCGAATCGGACCACGGCTCGCCATCGGCTGGGCGATGGGCACAATCGTTTCTGCCCTCGGTGTCTACTTGTCGCTCACCTGGGACTTACCGACCGGCGCGACGATCGTGTGCACATTCGGATTCGTTTTGATCCTGATGGCGATCGTACGCGTGCTCGTGCCCCGGCGATCGCCGCTGCCTATCGGCGCGAGTCGGACGGCGTAACTTATAATTCCCTCGATGCAGTGTCGGAATTGTGGAACTGAGATCGCTGACAAGGCGATTGTCTGCTATCGGTGCGGCGTCGGAACGACCGAGCCGGTGAGAAGGCCGGCCCCGCTACCGACCCGCGGGGGCGGACCACCGCTCTGGGCAGGGATTCTTCCACTGCTACTGTCCCTTGTGATTCTGGCTGGCGCGCAGACATCCGGTTATCCTCGCGAAGCTGACATCGCGGCGGCGGTGGTTGCCTTCGTAGGCATCCTGATGTTGATCGCTCGCGTCGTACGCCGCCGCTGAGGTACACTCCCCGCATGCCAGAGGCCCGCCTCGAAGTCACAGACGCGCTCGGCCGGCGCGTCGTCCCGGTGGCGAAGGCGCCATTCGAGATTGGCCGCCGCGAAACCAACGACCTGCGTCTCGCCGGGAGCGAGGTATCCCGCGATCACGCCGAAATCCTGCTCGAGCCCAACGGCACTTATGTGTTGAAGGATCGGGCGTCACGGTACGGAACCTACGTCAACGGCGATCAGGTGACCGAGCATTCACTCGTTCACGGCGACCGGATTCGGCTCGGGAGAAGCGGCGGGGCCGAGATGGTCTTTCTCGTCCGCGACACAGATACCGTCGAGGAAAAATCTCCGACCACGACCGCGATCGGAGACCTCCGCCAGATAGGTGCGCTGCTCGAAGGACTGCGCGCGCTCGGATCGGGCCGCGTCCTCGACGATGTGTTGTCGCTGGTGCTGGATTCTGCGATCGATGTGGGGGGCGCCGAACGCGGGTTCATCATGCTCGCCCCCAACCCCAGCGCCGAACTCGAATTCAAGATGGCGCGAGCCCGAGGACGCATCACCCTGTCGGGGGGCAGCTTCGAGACCAGCAGAAAGATTCCCGAAGAGGTCTTTCGAACCGGCGAGGCCAAGATTGTCGCCGACCTGCTCGATTCCGGCATCGTCAACCTTCACGGCGGCACCGTCGCGCTCGGAATCCGCAACGTGTTGTGCGTGCCACTGCGCCTGGTGCGATACCTGGACAAGGCGGAAGCGGCCGATGAACGCGACAAGCGCATTGGCGTGCTCTATCTCGACAGCCGTCAGAAGGGCACACTCCTGTCGAGTTCGACCCGGGCGGCACTCGAGACGCTGGCCACCGAAGCCGCCGTCGCGATCGAAAACGCGCGTCTCTATCGAGAAACGATGGAGAAAGCGAAGATGGAGCAGGAGATGCGGATCGCGGCCGAGATCCAGCAGGCCCTGCTCCCCAAGATGTTGCGCGCGGGGACGTTTTTCAGCGCCGCGGCCGCGTCGATTCCATGCCGTTCGATTGGCGGCGATTTTTACGACTATGTCGATCTGCAGAATGGCGCCATGGGCTTTGCCCTTGGCGATGTCGCCGGCAAGGGCCCGCCCGCGGCACTGCTGAGCGCGATGATGCAAGGCATCTTCGCTGCGCAGGCGGCATCCAGCGACTCCCCGTCGCAGACGATCAGTCGCGTGAACATGGCGCTGTATCGCCGCGGCATCGAGTCACGATTCGTGACGCTGATGTATGGCGCGATGAACCCGGACGGCCGGCTGACCTACTGCAACGCTGGTCATAATCCACCGCTCATCATCTCGCCCGGTGAGCCGAACCAGAAAGTGCGGCGGTTAGAATGCGGCGGCCCGATTGTCGGGCTGTTCGATGCGGCAACATTCGATGAAGAGACGGTGACGCTTCATCCGGGCGACTGGCTGATCGTCTTCAGCGACGGCGTGTCAGAGGCCATGTCGGCGAGTGCAGACGAGTACGGCGAGAATCGGATTGTGAGCGTCGTCGAGCGCAACAAGGAACTCGAGCCGCGCCAGTTGCTGGAAGCACTCTTTGCCGATGTTCGCGAGTTCACGCGCGGCGCGCCGCAAAGCGACGATATCACCGCCATGGTGCTGCGGTACGGGCTGTGAGGATGCAGGCGCTTCTGCGGCGCCAGCGGATCGCCGTGACGGTCTGGATCGTCCTCGCCCTCGCGCTCTGGAACGGCATCTTCGAAATGATGGTCGTGCGGGGTGTGAAGGAGTACCTGTTTCGTGCGGCGCAGCATGAGGCGGGCCGCCGTCCGTTCACGCCGATTGGCGAGGTGATGGACCCGGCAATTTTCCACGCGACCTGGGTGGCCACGCTGTGGACATCAATCATCCTGCTGGCGGCGCTGCTCACGATTCGGGCGTTCGTCCCGCGCGGCGGCGCGGTCTGAAGACCGCGCCCGACACCGACGCATCCTACAAGGTGTCGCGCGGGTCTTGCACACCCCGCCATTCACCAATGCACCCGCTCATCCACGATTGGAATCAGACCACCGGCCGCTCTCGACCCGTCGTCATGCTCGACGACGAGACACTGCGCGACGGCCTGCAGTCGCCGTCGGTGAGATGCCCGACGATTGAGCAGAAGATCGAAATTCTTCATCTGATCGATCGCCTGGGTATCGACACGGCGGATATCGGTTTGCCCGGAGCGGGGCCGCACGTCGTCCGCGACGTCGAGCGGCTCGCGCGCGAGATTGTGTCGCAGAAACTCGGCGTCAAGGCCAATTGCGCCGCACGCACCGTCATTGCCGACATCAAACCGGTCGCAGAAATCTCGCAACGCACCGGGCTGGCGATTGAGTGCTGCGCGTTCATCGGCTCGAGCCCTGTTCGTCAGTACGCGGAAGGATGGAGCCTCGATCAACTGCTGCGACTGACGGAAGAGGCCGTCACGTTCGCTGTGGGCGAAGGCCTGACCGTCATGTACGTCACGGAAGACACGACGCGGGCCGACCCGGACACGCTGCGCCGGTTGTACTCAACGGCGATTCGCGCCGGGGCGTCGCGCGTGTGCGTGTCAGACACGGTCGGACACGCCACTCCAGAGGGCGCCACTGCGGTCGTCCGCTTCATTGCCGGCGTGGTCGACGAATGCGGCGGCGGTGTAGGGATCGACTGGCACGGGCATCGCGACCGCGATTTCGCGGTCAGCAATTCGCTGGCGGCGCTGGAGGCGGGCGCAACCCGTCTGCACGGTGCGGCGATCGGGATTGGCGAGCGCGTGGGGAACACCCCCATGGATACGCTGCTCGTGAACCTTGTGTTGATGGGATATATCGATCGCGATCTCTCGGCGCTGGTGGAGTATTGCGAAGCGGTCTCGAAGGCCACCGGCGTGCCGATTCCGCCGAACTATCCGATCGTTGGCAGGGACGCATTCCGAACTGCGACCGGCGTGCACGCAGCAGCGATCGTCAAGGCAGTGCGCAAGAACGACCACGACCTGGTTGACGCGGTGTATTCCGGAGTACCGGCGGGTCTGGTTGGCCGCGAACAGGAGGTCGACGTCGGGCCGATGTCGGGTCGATCAAATGTGATCTTCTGGCTCGAGAAACGCGGGCTGACGGCCAGTGACGAGATCGTGGATCGGATTCTCGCGGAAGCGAAGCAGTCGGATGCCGTGCTGAGCGAACAGCAGATCCGCGCGCTTCTGCGACCATGACCACGCACG
>DATJKH010000159.1:0-9463 GCA_035491715.1 Vicinamibacterales bacterium
TGGAGGCACACGGAATCTACTGGACGGTATCCGAAAACGATCCGATCACCGCACCGCTCTATAACTTCGCCAAAGGCAGTCAAGCGCTCTATCGTGGGCCCCAGGGCCAGAAGCAGATGGCAGTTTCCGTGCGTTGCGTCAGGGAGTGACCGCTCAAGCCGTTGAAGAGCGGCGACTCGCGGGGCAGCCCCGCGGTATGCGAGAGCAGCTGCCGAATGGTGATGGATTTCCACGGCGGCGGTAGGTCGTCGAAGTAATTGCTAATCGAATCGTCCAAACTGATGCGACCCTGTCGCACCAGCAGCATGACGGCGGTCGCGATGAACTGCTTGCGGACGGAGCCGATCTTAAAGACGGTGTCGACGGTCACCGGTTCGCGGTCTTCGCGATTGGCCCGGCCGTAGCCTTTCAAAGTGGGCCGTCGACCTAGTTGTCCACTTCAGCAATCGCGGCGACTGATCGACCGACTGCACGAGGTGAACGTGCCTACTCGACTCCCCAAAGTGCTCTACATACCAGGCTTCCACGCCGGGGTCCGAGCCGTTCACCTACTTGTCACCGACCGTTCATTGTCCGGTTACTCGAAACGGGCTTACTATCCCGTCGGAGCGGATCGTTTGGACCAATCTGACTCAGGAGATGAATCATGGAGAGCACCCGGCAGCCAGGAGCGACTCGAGGGGATGGGGGGACGCGGTTTCGCGTGGCCATCATGTTGTGCGTCGCGATGATCGTCGGGTTGGCGTCCGGCAGTTTCATTGCTGGCGACCAGCAAACGGGCATCGGGGGAAATGGCAATAATCCCTATGCGATCGGATTGTGGGGTGATTTGCCGTACTCGTCTCAACAGGCGACGGTCGGGATTCCGAACCTGATCGCAGACATGAACTCGCAGAATCTGGCCTTCACAGTGCACGACGGCGACCTGAAGGCAGGCTCGGGACCGTGTCCAGATACTCTCTACAGCGACGCCCTCACCAGGTTCAATTCGCTCGACGCGCCGGCGATCTTCACTCCCGGCGACAACGAATGGACCGACTGCGACCGGGATCCCACGTACAACTCTTTAGAGCGGCTCGACCATGAGCGGCTGGTCTTCTTCAGCACGCCGTTCACGCTCGGCGGACACCCGTTCCAACAAGAAGTGCAGTCCTCACCGCTCTGTCTGGGCGTCGGCGGCCCGGCTCCGTGCGTAGAAAACCGCCGCTGGACCGCGGGCCGCGTCATGTACGCGACGTTGAACATCCAGGGCTCCTGCAACAATCTCTGCGATACTGCTCCCGACCCCGCCGAATACGCGGCCCGCAATGCCGCCAACATCGTCTGGATGCAGGAGACGTTCGCGGCTGCCAAGGCGGATGGCTCGGTCGCAGTCATGTTCATTTCGCAGGCCGATCCAGCCTTCGACAGGACAACCGGGATCTCCGACTACACACGCAATCCCACGACATTGGATCAGGACCTCACACCAAGTGCTGCGTTCGACGGCTACAAGGCGTTTCTGGTCGCGCTGCGTAACGAGGTGATCGCGTTCCGCAGGCCGGTCGCCTACGTGCACGGCGATTCGCACTACTTCCGCGTGGACAAGCCCTTTCTGAGTGCGACCGGTTTCCGGCTGGAAAACTTCACGCGCATCGGGACATTCGGCAGCCACGCCGCGCAAGGTAACAACGATGTGCAGTGGGTGAAGGTGTACGTCAATCCAAACAGCCGCGAAGTGTTCGCCTATCAGGCGCAGACCGTGCCCGGCAACCGCACCGCAGTCCCGACGCCGTAGGAGTGAATGGGGAGAACCAGTTAAGTGGTGAGCCTAAATTTCGCCAGTTGGAACCACATGGTGCCGTGGCTTCAACGAATTGACGGGCTCCGTCGCGTCGCTTGAACGCATTTGGTGCGGCATCGTATTACGTCACTCCGCGCGAAGGGCGATCACCGGATCCACCCTCGATGCCCGACGGGCTGGTAGGTAACAGGCCAACCCGGCGACCAGCATCAGAGCAGCCATGCTCCCGCTGAGAACCAGCGGATCGCGCTGCGACACGCCGAACAGCATCTCGATGAGCAGATGCGTGGCCGGATACGCGAGCAGCATCCCCAGGATTCCGCCGACCAAGGCGGGCCGCAGCCCTTCGAGCAGGACGCGCCGGCGCACCAGTCGAGGACTGGCACCGAGCGCGAGTCGGATGCCAATCTCTCGTGTGCGCCGCGTGACCCTCTGGGCGATGGACCCCGCCAGGCCGATGCTCGTCAGCACGAGCGCCAGTAACCCGAGCGCGCTGGCGAGAAACGAAAGGCCGCGCTCTGTGGCGAGCGACTCATCGACTTGGTGTTCTAGGGTCCGGGCGTTGAACGGGGCCACTCCGGGGTCGAGCCGTGTGATTTCCTGGCGGACGGTAGTGAGAATCGCAGTGGCCGCAAGCGTCGATCGCACGTACAGGGTTGCGTCCGCGACCGGATCCTGCATCACCGGAAGGTAAACCAGCGCCGGACCTGGAGCGCGAACGGACCGGTACTTGATGTCCGACGCGATGCCGACAATCTCGACGCCCGGATCATTTGCCGGTGAACCCGCCCACCGAAGACGCCGACCGACTGCCGTGCCATCGAAGAATGTGCGCGCAAACGTCTCGCTCACCACCGCGACGAGTGGAGTGCCCTGTCGGTCGCGCACGTCGATCGCGCGGCCCGCCTTCACCACAATGCCCAGCGTCTCGAAGTACCGCGGACCGACGAGATTGACCTCGACATCCTGGGTACGAGCTGGCCCGCTATCCCTGGCTGCGATGGCAATGGTCTCGCGGCGCCCTTGACCGCTGACCACGTCCACGAACCCGAATGTCGCCGACCGAACGCCAGGGATGGAGTCGACGCGCTCGCGAAGCCGCTCGAACAGTTCCGCCGCTCGCGACGACGTGTAGCCTTGCAGGCTCGGCGCGAGGGAAATCAGGGTGACGTCAGAGGCGTCGTACCCGAGCGGCTGGTGGCGCAGATTGACAACCGATCGAACCACGAGGCCGGCTGAGACGAGAAGGATGGTCGCTCCGGTGAACTGGACGCCGAGCACGATCCGGCCGCCGAATGTGCTCACGGAGAGCCAGTCGCGCACCGTGTGTCGGATTCCGTGCGGCCGGAGGCTGAGGTCTGAATCGGCGCGGAGGCGCCACAGAACATACGTCCCCACGACGGCCATCGTCGTCACCGTGAGTCCCAGCGCGAGGCCCAACAGCCGCAGATCGATCCAAGCTCCTGTGTCGAGCGGACTGTTCTGTGTCGGGACGAAGCGTAACAGCGCCAGCGCGAACGGCGAGGCGAGTGCGAAACCGCTGCAGCCGCCCACTATGGCGATGACGGCCAATTCTGCCATCACTCCGAGCATCAGCCTGAACGATGTGGCTCCGAGCGCCGCGCGCACCGCCAACTCACCGCGCTGCGCGGTGAAGCGGGCAACGACGAGAGACAGGAGATTCAGCGCGGCCACGAGCCACAAGATGGCCGTCATGACGAGCACAACGCTCAGCGGACGCCCGTATCTGGACGCAAGCGGCGAGAACCCGCGGCCGCCCGGAGTCAACTTCACGCGCTCGGCGAGCAACTCCTGACGAACCGTGTCAGGCAGCGATGCGCCGGCCAGGTCCTGTCTGACGAGATTCTGGTAGGTGGCACTGACCTGCGCTTCGACAACCGGTCTCGCGGCACTCGATTCCAGGCGACCGATGATCTTGAGCCAACTGGTGCCGCGTCGTTCGAGCGCTTTCCACGAAGGCTCGAGTTGCCCCTGCATCATCATCGGGACGACAACGGCGGGCCGAAACGCGGCGCGCAGACCGCGGAACCGAGGCTCCGCCACGCCGATGACGGTGAACGGATAGCCATTCAGGCGGATCGTTTGATCGAGGACGTTCGGATCGCCGCCGAACCGTTCGCGCCAGTAACCATACGTCAGTACGGCAACCGGGTGACCGCCGGGTTGTTGATCGTCCTCAGGCGAGAGTAGTCGGCCGAGAAACGCTTTCGTCTGCAAACACTGAAAGTAATTGCCGGATACCAGCTCGCGCAGGACACGCTCGGTCGCGTTGCCGTTCTGCAAGGCGACCACGGACGCGTCGTACGCAACCACGTGGGAGAGGCCGGCCGCGCGATCGCGGAGGTCGCGATAGACGGGATACGAAAAACTCGTATCCGTGTCGCCGTCCATCGCGACCTTCTCGAAGACCACAAGCTGATCTGGACGGGGAGTCGACAGCTGTCTCAGAAGCACGATGTCAGTGAGACGGAAGACGCCGAGCGTCGGAGCAATCGCAAGTGCAATCAGCAGGGCCGACGCCGCGAGGAATCCGGGAGCACGACGGAGGGACCGGACCGCGCGTCGAAGCTCGGACGCCATGAGCGGCTCCTAGCGACCGAGGACGTAGTCCAACGCTTGTGCTCGAATCACGGGATCCCTGTCGCCCTCCGCGATCTCGCGGATCTTCGCCATCGACTCCGAGGTGCGAAGTCCCGAGAGATAGCTGAGTACCTGAAGCTTCATCGCCTGTTCACGGCTGGCTCCGTACAGCCGGATCAACTCTTGAACGGCCGCCGGCGTTGCGCGTCCGGCGATGTAGCTGACGGCTTCCTTCCGCACGTCAAAGTCTGGATCTTGTTCCGCAATGAGCACGAGCTTTTCCCACGCAGCGGTGCTGAGGTCGCCAGAGAGCCGGCTGATCGCGTCAACCCTGTCCCGCCGGGTTCGGCTGCCGTCGAATTGGCGGATCAGTTCCTGAGTTGGAGCGGGCGATGTTTCGCGCAAGGTGCCTGCGGAATCGTGCTGGGCGCTCGGTCTGGAGGCGGGCGCCGCGAGCGCATATGCGCCGATGCCAACAAGGAGCAGCGTAACCGCGGTGATGGGAGCAATGCCCGAAACCGCATTCTCGCGTCCGCTGAGCAGCCGCCGAATGCGGCCCACGAGATCGCCGTCTGTAGCGGCGAGCAGCGGCTCTGACGCGTGCCTACTGACTTCGAGAGCGGTCAACGCGCGGGTATACGCCACAACGTCCGGACACACGGCCACCGCGACATCGTCGCAGCAGTGCTCACGCTCGATTCGAATCTGGCGCGACATCCACCACGCGCCCGGATGGTAGAAGAGGAGCGCCTCGGCGATCCGCTGAAGACTGTTGATGAGGAAATCGTGCCGCCTGATGTGCGCGAGTTCGTGAGCCAGCACCGCCTCCATTTGTTGCGGACTCAGGCCCAGACATGCGGCCGGAGGCAGCAGGATGATCGGCCGAAGCCAACCGATCACGCACGGAACGTCAACGAGCGCGGACAGCCGGAGACCGACGTGACGGTCGACCCGCAGCTCTCGCTGCAGCTGTTCCAGGACCCGCGCCCACATCGCGTCTATCGGCTGCGCGGCCGATCGGGCCAGGCGACGGACCGCGAGCCAGGCACTGGTGATCCAGAGTGCTCTGGCGAAGACTCCAATCATCCAGGCGAGGACAACCCAGGGGAGAACGAGCACTGCACCTCCCGACGATCGCGACGCACTGGTGATCGGCGAGACAACGCCCAAGACTGACGTGGCCGCAGAGGCCGGAGTCACCATCGCGCCTCGATCCGGGCTCAAGCTGAACGACACGAATGTGAGGATCGGAGCGGCAACCGACAACCCGAGAGCACTGCAGCAGAGGACATACCGGGTCTGTGACCGAAGGCGCACGCCGTATCCACGGAGTACCATCCACGTGACGACGGTAATCACCGCGCCCTGCCACAACGAATGCAGGAGCGTCCAGCCCAGAGGTTCCACCCACATCTGGGTGGGGAATGCGTCGATGAGGATCATCGTTGCCTCTTTTCGTAGTCGTCGATCATCTTGCGGATCTCAGCCAGATCCGACGGTGTGGCCGAATGAGCGGAAAGGACTCCGAGGAGCAGGGCTGTCGGCGAGCCGCGGAATGCACGATCGAGCAGATCGGCCGCAATTCTGCGCTGGGTCTCTTCACGCGGGAATCGCGCTTCATACACGTGGGAGCGGAGTCGCGCGTTCCGGCGAACGAAGCCCTTCTCAGCCATCACCTGCAATTGCTTCAGCACCGTCGTGTACACCGTCGGTCTGTCAGTCGCGAGGTGTTGCTGGACCTCCCGGACTGTGCTGGGTCCGTGATCCCAAAGCACGTGCAGGATATCGAGCTCTGCATCTGTCGGCAGGCGCGTGCGCGCGGATGTCTTTCGAATCCTCATCGATTCACCGTAGCGCGTCTCGTCGCATGTCTACGACAAGTATCGTACGATGACTATGCATGTCAATCGTTTTCCTGGCTGCTGCCCACTTGGGAATCGGAATACCGATCGATTGGAATCAATCGAGTTGGAGCTGGTGACCCTAGATTTCGCCAGTTGGAACCGCATCGGCCAAATGGCCGTGAGTGGCCTACTCGTGCCGCAGCGCAGCCAGCGGTGCCACGGTCAACGCCGGCCGTGCCGAGAGAAGCGCCGCGCCCAGGACGGCGCTGGCGAGGACCACGGGCATCGCGATGAAGACGGCAGGATCGAGGGGAGTCAAATCGAACAACATCTGCTGCAGATAGCGCGTCAACATGGCGCCACCGGCGACACCAGCTGTGATGCCGACCGCCGCCAATAGCAGCATGTCGCCGACGATCGTACGAAACACCTGGTAAGTCGAGGCGCCTAACGCCATCCGAATGCCGATCTCGCGCGTACGGCTCTTGACGGCGAAGGCGATGCCTCCGTAGATGCCGACAACCGCAAGCGTGCCTGCGATCAGCGCGAACAGGCCGAACATCCCGGCGTAGAAGCGCGGCTGGAGAATCGAGTTCGAGATGATCTCTTCCATGGTCGCGATGCGATCGGGCGCCGTCCGCGGATCCACCTCGCTGACGATCCTCCGGATCGCCGGGATCAAAGTGGCCGGCGGGATATCGGTGCGCACGGCAAAGTACGGCGAGGAGTGAGGAAACAGCGTGTCGTCCGTGCCGGATCGCTCCAGGCTGGCAAAGATCTCAGGGCCGGGAGGGTCTGCCAGGCCGGTGTCTCTGGCGTCCTCGACGATTCCCGTGATGTCCCAGGGGGCGTCTTCGGTGTAGACACGCGTTCCGACCGGGTGATCGCCTAACATTCCACTCCGCGCCAGCGTTCGGTTGATGAGGAGGCTGTGCGGACGGCCGACCGGATCCGCGTCGGAGAAGCCGCGCCCCTCGACAACGGCGATGCCCAGTGCGGCCAGGAAGTCCCGGCTGACGATGTGCGCGACCGGGAAGTCCGGTCTTCCGTTGATACCCGGGGGCGGTGGCGGTGGAGGCGGGCCGATGGACTGGCTCGGCGCCGAACGCGTACTGAGGGGCACGTGCCCGAAATTGCCGCGAGTGAGCGGCAGGTGGTCAGCGTAGCCCGCGGCCCGCACGCCCGGAAGTGCCTGGATGCGCGCGATGAGATCCGCGGAGAAGTTCAGCGCTGACTGATTGGGCGACAGGGGAACTTGAAACGTGAGCACACGCGTCGTCGCGTAGCCGGGGTTGACGCTCGACAGCTTGAGAAAGCTCCGGATCAGGAGTCCACTGGCGAGGAGCAGAACGACCGCCATGCCGATCTGCATGACGACCACGAGCGCACGCCCCCGGGAACGACGGAGCAAGTTGCTGCCCACAGCAGATGAGCGGGCCTCGCGCGCCAACTCACCACGGGCCTCGAGACGCGACTGCCAGAACGCCGGCGCCAGCCCGCACGCCAGTCCGGCGGCGACTGAGATGCCGAGGGCAAACAGCAGCACGGTGCCGTCGACGTCGACTTCGTGCAGCCGGGGCACGATAGATGATGCGCTGAGGTCCTGTCGCGGCATGGCGGCGCCGAATACTCGCAGCCATCGCACGCCGGTCTCCGCCAGCCAGACCCCGGCGAATCCGCCGACGAGCGTCAGAAGCATGCTCTCAGTCACGAGTTGTTGCACGATCCGGCTTCGGTTCGCGCCGAGCGTCAGCCGTACCCAGATCTCGCGCTCGCGCCCGATGTTTCGCGCGAGCAACAGCCCGCCGACGTTGACGCACGCGATGAGAAGCACGAACCCAACGGCCCCCGACAGGATCACGAGCGGCGTCCGGGCGCTAGCGATCAACTCACCGTGCAAACTGACGACGACGAACCGAGACGGGACCGGTTCCGATCGCGGCGCCGCAGCGGCCCCAGCCGTGTTCCCGCTCGGCGGAGGCGGCGGGCCCGCACCTCGGCCTGGCGGCGGCGGAGGCCCAGGTGGTGGCGGAGGGCCCGGAGGTGGCGGCCCTTCCGGAGAAGTCGGAGGACCGATCGGAGCGGTCCCAACGGAACGACGCTCCTCTTGTACGGACCGCATCAAGTCGTTCACTTCCCTGGTCGCCGTGGCGAATGAGGCATCGGCGCTCAGCCGCCCGACGATGACCGGGCGAGCCATGGGGCCCCAGACGTACGGTACCCAGAACTCGGCGTCGGCGTTCGGAAACTGAAAGCCGGGACGCATGACGCCGACGACCTCGTATTGCATGCCGTCGAGGACCAACGCCTTCCCAAGAATGGCATCGTCACCGCCCAGGCGGCGTTGCCACATGGAGTAGCTGATCACCGTGACGCGGTCGCGGCCGCGCGTCTCCTCGCGAGGCTCGAGCAGTCGGCCCATCAACGGTGTCGCTCCGAGCATCGCCATGACCTGGGGCGAAATCTCAACCCCGCTCAGATGGACCGACTCCCCACGTCCGCTGAGCGTGACGGCCATCAGGCCATACGTACCCATGTTCGAGATCGTCCGAGCGCGAGAACGAAGAACCTCCAAATCCCGCAAACTCCCTGGAGCGCCCGACGTCTTCGTCCCGCTTCCATCGTCTGGATCGAACTGCGCGTCGATCTTGAAGAACCGATCGGCACCGGGATACGGCAGCGAGCGGAGCAGCACGGCATGGACGACGCTGAAGATGGCGGTGTTGGCGCCGATGCCGAGCGCGAGCGTGCCAATCACGACCGCAGCGAACCCCGGCGCGCGCATGAGTGAGCGCACCGCGAACCGCGTGTCCTGGCGGAGGTCGTTGAGCCAGCGGAACGATCGTGCCTCGCGATGTAGTTCCATCGCCTGCGCGACCCCGCCGAGCGCGCGCCTGGCCACCAGCCTGGCCTCGGCATCGGTCAGGCCCTCACGCTTGAACTCGTCCTCGAGGACACCGAGGTGCGCGGCCAGCTCGCGTTCGAGCTCGGACTCAGCGCGGTGCGGTTGGAAGAAATGGACGAGACGAAGCAGGAATCGTCGAAGAGTCGCCATCGCTACGGCTCGTTGAGCAGAAGAGCGTCGACAAATCCGGCCAGGCGTCGCCACCGCTCAGTCTCCTTCGCGAGCGCGCGCGTGCCGGCCTTGGTGATGCTGTAGTACTTCGCCTCGCGATTGTTCTCGGTCCTGCGCCAACTGCCCTTGATCCAGCCGTTCTGCTCGAGGCGAACGAGC
>DATJKH010000160.1:0-25814 GCA_035491715.1 Vicinamibacterales bacterium
CACCACGCACAACATCCTCAAACTGTATCGCCTGTGCACGTGATCGGAGACGGTCGAAGGGCCGCCGCGCCGAGGCCACGCATCACCGGCAGCTCCTGCCCGCAGCTCGGGATTGCTCACGGAACGCTCTGTCGACCATGACCGACACGCAGCCGCACGCGGTATGACCGATATTCCGATTACTCGGACTGGCTCCTAGAGTGACTAGAGTGCCCTGGAGTGCGTACACCGGTGGCACGCGCGGCACCCGAAGCACTTCTGGCACCCCGGGCACCCCGGGCACTCCTGGCACCCTTGGCACTCCTGGCACCCTTGGCACTCCTGGCACCCTTGGCACTCCTGGCACCCTTGGCACTCCTGGCACCCTTGGCACTCTTGGCACCCCGGGCACCCGTGGCACCCCTGGCACCCCTGGCACTCTCATTTCATCCTCGCCGGATACGTCTTGCTGAAGCCGTTGCGTGGGTTGGTGATCGTGAAAGCCCCGTCCGGATAGGCCGACACCTTGAGCCAGTAGGCAGGTGTGTGGGCTGCGTTCCCCCTCCCCCGCCCGGCCGCGGGTGTGGTCAGTAATCCGGCGATCGTCGGAGCGTCGTCCACATTCGCGATATACAGCGCCGGACTGTTCTGTTCGAGAAGCGCGTTGTAGGACCAATGCATCTGCCACAGCCCTTCGAGCCCGGCCGACGAAAGGATCGTCTGCAGAGGCTCCGGGGCGGCTCCCTTGCGCGTGCCGTTCTGCACAATCGCCGCTCTAGGCTGAATACCGTGCACCAACGGTAGCGACCCGGATGCGATCGCACCGTGGCTGCTCGCGAAATACAGATCGACAGTGCCGATCGGATTGGTCGGACACATCAGCTCCAGTTCTTTCGTGCGCCACATGTCGCCGAAGTCGAGCGCGCGGAACTGACCGAGAATGATCACGCTCCCGACCGACTGCGCATCGTCTGGATCGTTGAGTCCAGTCGTTCCAGTCATTGGTGTGAAGCCTGCGCAATAGGGATTCGGTTTGCCCCCTCCTGGCAGTGCAGGAGTCTTCAACACGTGGCCCGCCGATGTGACGATGCGCCAGTCGAGACCGGTGATCGGCACGCGATCCCCAGGCTTCACAACGAGGTGCTTTGCCTTTCCGTACAGGTCGGCATACTTCGCCTGGAACCCTTCGATCTGTTCTCGTGCCTTGGTAACCGGAATGCCGTCAGGCCCTGGTGCGACTTGCGGCACGTCCGGCCCTTCAACTGTGGCTCCGTGGTCGACAAACGTGCCGATTGGGATGCGGCTGGCGAGTTCTACCAGATTGCCGATGTGATCGACGTGATAGTGCGTCGAGATCAGATAGTCGATCTGCTTCACACCCGCATCGGCAATCGCGGCCATGATCCGATCGAGGTCTCTGGCACCAGGAAAGCCTGTGTCGATGATGGCGGTCTGCCCCGTCGGCGTAACGTACAGGGCTGCCTTTCCACCCTCGACATCGACAACCCAGATCTCGAGCGGCTTCGTTGTTTTGGCTTGCGCGTTGATGAGCGCGGCGGCGAGTGTGACGATTGTCAGTGCGAGTGCGATACGTTTCATATGATTCCCGTCCCATCGGTCGAAAAAGACCTCGCCCTACAGCACCTATTTACTTTCCGGCGAGCGCAAGCAGTTCCGCGTGCGTCCAGGGACGCGTTCGTCCCGCATTCGCGTCGCGAACTGTTTTGACCATCGCTGGATCGACAGGCGAACCGGTTTGTCCCCATTCGCGGCGAATGTAGGTCAGCACGCCGGCGATCTGATCGTCGGTCAACACCGATCCGACCGGAGGCATCAATCCAATCGCGCCTTCTTTGCCGTTCAACAGGATTCGCGCCGGGATGTCGGGTGCTGCCAACGCAAGCGTTGAACCGATCAGGCTTGGCGCGATCTTCTCCTGTCCACGTCCGTCCGGCTGGTGGCATGTCTGACAGATGTTTCTGTAGACTTCCCGTCCCGCGTCGAACCGCTGTTGCTCTTCCGCCGTGAGCGGTGGGACGGGAGCGGAGGCTCCCGGCTTGCCGGGCCACTCGACTCGGGCGAGGACATTAGTGGCACGAGTCGCCAGGTCGTCGGTGCGCTTGCTCATCGCAGACAACGCAGATGGCTCGGAATTCAAACGAAGGATTCGTTGGCCGCCGCGACCCCCTCCGGTTTGGGCCGGCGGCCGCTCGAAAGCGTATGCTCCGCCTGGCCCCGCGCGACCGCCCGGGCAGGTCGGGCATGGCAGGATAGCAGCATCCGGCGTCGGGCGACGGTATGGCGCAGCACCCGGCATCGCGCTGCCCAGCACGGCGACTTCTGCTCCACGAAGGACCGCCGACCGTTGCCATTGCGGCTGGGTCTCGTTAGCCAGCCAGGCGAAAAGTTTCTGAATCGCCGCGTCCTGTCCGGCGCGGACGATCGTGCCTGCGAGCATCGTCATTGCGGTCTCACGCGCTGGCGTCTGAGTGCCGGATGCGAGCAGCTTCTCGAGAACAGCAGACTCACTGCCCCGGATGCCGCTCAAGCCGGCATCCACAACGATCGGATCATCAGCGTGACGATCGAGCAAGGAGGCGATTGCATTCTCACGAGGCCCGGCGGGAAGCGACCCGAGCGAAGCCGCGAGTTGCTGACGCACCGACCAATCTGGATCGTCGAGACGTTTCAAGACCTCGGCGTGAAGCGGATGATTCGGCGTCGCCAGCCAGCGCTCGGAGAGACGGATCGCCGAGACGCGAACGTCCTTCGCTGGATCCGCGAGTGCCTTGGTCACCAGCGCCGGCTCGAGACTATCGATGCCATCGAGTGTCCACAGGGCGTGCAGCCTCGCGCGGACATTCGTCGATGATTCAGCCAGCTTCACCAGTGCTGGAACGACGGATTTGGCGTAGCGTTCAACCAGCAGCCTCTGCGCCGTATCGCGTCGCCATCCGTTCGCATGCGAAAGTGCTTCTACCAGTTGCGCAGGTGTGGCGTTGGCAAACGGCGTGGTGCTGTCACGTGTGGTCGTCTCGTGGACGACGCGATAAATTCGCCCCAGTCCCGTTGGCTGATCGAGTTTGCGCGAGATGATGTGATCGCGCAGGTAGAGTGTGGTCGAGGCGCGGTCCTGTATGATCCCGCGATACATATCGACGATGTAAAGAGTGCCGTCGGGCGCATTCGAAATGAATACCGGCCGAAAGCGCTCGTCGGTCGAGGCGAGAAACTCCGCGTTGTCGTACGCCTTTCGTGCGCGCAGCGTTTTCCCATCGTCGCTGAGGACAATGCGGCTGACGAGATTCGCGGCCGGGTCGGCGACAAACACATTGCCGTACAGCTCCGACGGAAGACGATCGCCTCGATACACCATTGGTGCGCACACCGCCGTGAACCTGGCGAGCGTGCCATCCGGGCGATCGATGCCGGTTTGGTACGCGCGATTGGTGCCGGGGTTCGGTCGCACCGGCCAGACCGCCTGGAGATCGTTGGTCTCGTCCTCGAGTGTGTCGTAGCTTCCGCGTGTTCGCAGTAACGAAGGATTTCGCGCGTAGTACGGCGTCGGTACGAAATCGACGTGCAACGCTGATTCGTTCGTGTTCCGGTAAATCCTGCCCGCGTCGTCCTGTGTGGCGCCCCATTCACCCCGCGAGAGTGTCGGATAGACATCGACCTTGCGGTCTTTGACGCGCAGATATACCTCGGCCTCGGATGTATGAATCCAATTATCGAGCCCCCACAGCAGGCTGTTGGCATTGCCTTCGACGCTGCCTTCGAGGCGGCCGTAGTTACGGGTCACCAGTTCTTTTGTATCTGCCTTCAAATCGCCGTTCGTATCGCGCATCAACCAGACGGTCCCCGGCTCGCCGACGAGCACGCCCTGGTCGAGGACCTTGACCGCGCGCGGGAGAATCAAACCGTCGGCAAAGACGGTACGCTTGTCCATCACTCCATCACGGTTGGTGTCTTCGAGTACCGCGACATGGCCGATCGGGTCCAGGTTCGGCTCTTTCGTCTGCAGATCGCGGACGAACCCGGTCATCTCAACCACCCACAATCGCCCGGCAAGATCCCAGTCGATCACGGTTGGATCTTGAACGAGCGGTTCGCTGGCAACGAGTTCGAGGTGATAGCCCGGCGGCATGTAGAACGTCTTCAGCGCGTCGGCGGGCGAAAGCACGGGGGATTCGTTCGACACTTTCTGGACGCCTGGAGGCCAGGGACGATTCGCGGGAGAACTCTGAAAGGCGAGTCCGGTCGCTGCCATCAGGCAACAGAAAAACGCGATTCTCAACTCAGTCCCTTGCCTTCCTCGCACTGATATGTGCGTCCGGTGGCGACGTCCTTGAACTCCTCTACCTTACCGCTCGGCCAGGCGATGACGACGCGTTCGACCTTGTCGCGGCGGCCCACCCCGAAGGTAACCGGCAGCTCCGATTGCGACAAGTAGCTCGAGCCGCTCTTGACCATACGGGTCTGAAAGGTGCCATCGTGAAAAACACGAACCGTCGCGCCGATCGCGTCGCGATTGGATTTCGTGCCGATCAGCCGCAGGCGAACCGAGCGATTGCCGGCGAGCTGGTCGTTGCGGAAGAGCACCGCTGGTCCGCCATTGGTCGTCAGCAGCAGGTCGACGTCGCCGTCACGATCGAAATCACCGTAAGCAAGGCCGCGACCGACTTTCGGCGCGGCAAACGCTTCTCCAACCGACGATGCGATATCTCGAAACGTGCCCTTGCCGTCGTTGAGGAACAGGTGAGGCGGTTGTGCATAGCCGACATGACCGTGGATGTTGCGCACGGTTTCGTCGATGTGGCCGTTTGCGACAATCAGATCCTGGCTGCCATCGAGATCGATGTCAGCGAAGAGACAACCGAACCCGAGCGTCGTCCGAGACGCGGCGCCGATCCCGACACGCGACGCGACATCTTCGTAGCCGCCGGGTGCGCCCGGCTTGTAAAGGCCGATCATCTCGTTGTCGAAGTTGGTGGTGGCGAGCGTCGGAACCAGCGCGTTTCCCAGATACGCGGCATCGACACCCATCCCGGCGCGTGCCTTCCCTTCCGTGCTGAACGCCACACCGCTCTCGACGGCCACCTCTTTGAATGTGCCGTTCTTCTGATTGCGATACAGCTTGTTCGGCTGTGTATCGTTGGCGACAAAGAGGTCGAGCCAGCCGTCGTTGTCGAGATCGAGGATGGCGGCGCCGAGAGATTTCGAGCTGGTATCGAAGAGACCACTCGTTGCGGTGACGTCCTCGAACGTTCCGTCGCCGCGGTTGCGAAACAGCCAGCACGTGTCGCCGCGATACGCCTCGGGTGTGCAGTACGACTTCTGCTTTCCGTCGTTGCTGCACGAGACGTCATGATCGATCGACCACCGGACGTAATTGCAGATGAAGAGATCGAGCAAGCCGTCGCGATCGAAATCGAACCACAGTGCCGAGGTGCTGAACGCGATGCGTCCGCCAAGGCCGCTCGTCCGCGTGACGTCAATGAACGATCCCTTCCCGGTGTTGCGGAAGAGACGATTCTGGCCGACCGCCGTCACGAGGAGGTCGGGAAAACCATCGTTGTTGAAATCGCCAACCGCGACCCCCATGCCGTAGATTTCGACGTCAAGACCGGCGGTCTTCGTCACGTCAGCGAAGGTGCCGTTGCGGTTATTGCGATAGAGCTTCAGCGTGGACGTCCGGCGTTTGTGTCCCGGCCAATCGGTCCCGTTGACCAGCAGGATGTCCTGCCAGCCGTCGCCGTCGTAATCGAGGAAGGCGCAGCCGGCGCCCAACGTTTCCGGCAGCAACTTGCCGCCGTAGGCGCCGTTATTGTGCTGAAACTGGATGCCAGCCGCCCCGGTCACGTCCACCAGCCGTACGGACGTGTGTAAACCCCCGACCGGCGCCTGATCCCTGCCGCTGCCCCGACTGGGGTCTGACCCCGGTCGGTCGGTTACATACTTGGCCACCAATGGGGACAGGGAGGCGTGCCGCAGGAAGTCGCGGCGGTTCACAGGACGTTCACCAGCCCGTTTTGAATGGCGTAGACCACCAGCTCGGCGGTCTTGTGGACGCCAAGCGCTTTCATGATGTTGGCACGGTGCACCGCGACGGTATTGACACTTAACCCGAGTTTGGTGGCGATAGCACGATTCGACAGGCCGTCGCAGATCAGCCGCAGCACTTCCAGCTCGCGCGCCGAGAGACCGTGGTCGCGCTCACCTTTCAGCGCAGCAGGACGGGTCAACTTCGGATCGAGCACCGTCTCACCCGCCGCCACTTTCTTCACCGCGGCTGCGAGATCGAGATCCAGCGCATCCTTGAGGATGTACCCGCGCGCGCCCGAATCCATCGCCTGACGGACGAGCGTGCCTTCGCTGTGCATACTCAACATCAGCACCGCGGTCTCTGGCGCGCGTTGCAGAATTTGCTTCGTCGCGACGAGCCCGGACGTGCCCGGCATGGCGCAATCCATCACGATGACCTGGGGATTCAACGACGCGGCGAGCGTGACCGCCTCGTCGCCGTCGCTCGCTTCGCCGACGACCGCGATCGCCGGGTCGTCTTCGAGCAGGCGACGGAATCCGCGGCGCACCAGCGTATGGTCGTCGGCCAGGAGAACGGTGATCTTATTCGCCATGTGCGTCCTTGCTCTCGATGGGAATTCTCAAACGGACCAGCGTGCCGCCGCCGGTTGGCTGGAGGAATTCGAGCGAACCGCCGAGCATCTCCGCCCGCTCTCGCATGCCGATGATTCCCAGCCCGCGACGATTGGCCGCCGGGTTCGTTCCCGTCCCGTGATCCTCCACGTCAAGCTCGATCATGTCACTGTTCGATCGCAATCGCACCCACGCCTGCTTTGCGCCCGAGTGCTTCGCGACGTTGTTCAGGGCTTCCTGCATGACCCGGTAGACGTGAATCGCGGTCGTGTCATCGATCGCGATCGGCGGTCCATGGCGTTGGTACGACACGGTGACGCCGGTCTGACGCTCCACCGTCGAGAGATACCAGTCGATCGTGCTCTCGAGACCCGCCTGTTCGAGGATTGACGGGTGAAGTGTCTGCGACAGGCTGCGCACGTGGGTCAGCATGTTCTGCGCGACCTCGGCAATTTCGCGCAGGTCGCTCTTCAGCGGCGATCCCTCCGGCGCATGCTTTCTCGCCCGCTCGAGCATCGATCCCATTGCCGTCAGCACCTGGCCGAACTCGTCGTGCAGCTCGCGGGCGATGTGCCGCAGTGTCGCCTCACGCGTCGCGATCAGTTTTTGCGCCAGCTCGTGGCGTTGTTCTGACAGGGATGCCAATTCCGCGAACAAGCGCCGGTTCGAGCGAATCAGGTAGGCGCTCGTCAGTGCGATCGCCACCAGCGTCGCGGTGAGAAACCAGTAAACATTGCGCTGGACCCGGTCGTAAATCGCCGCCACGCGCTGCGCCGTCTGTTCTTCAATTTCATTGTTCTCAACCAGCAATCGCGCAACCGTCGTACTGAGCGCGGCCTGACGCGCCTGCAGCGAGACTCTGATCTGGTCGCGCGCTTCATTGTCCTTTCCCGCGCGAGCGAGTTCGAGCATCTGGTCGACGGCGGTCCAGAACTGTTGGAACGAATTGGCCAGAAACTGCTGCTGATCGGCGGTTCGGTCGGACGGGGCGACCTGCGCTTCGCGTCGCACCGCATCGTCCAGGTCGGTGCGCAGCCGCTGGAACTGGGCGGACCATGCGGTAAGCGGATATGGTTGACCGCCATCCAGCATGTCGCGCATCGCGAGACCAACGGAGTTGAGATCGTTCTGAATGCGAAGAAGCTGCAGCGAGTCCTTCCGATTCCGATCCATCAAGCCTGACTGGAGTTGGCGCAATCCGGCGATCTGGCGCGTGATGTACCAGGAGTAGGTCACCACTGCGGCGAGCGTGATGATCAACCCGAATAACAACGGGACGGTGGGGGATCGCGTCTGTCCAGGCCGGCGAAGCACAAGCGCGAGAATACATCATGGAACTCTCGCCTTTCTGGTATTCGCCTTGCGTCCTCTGCAGTGACGATCACATATCAAGAGTGGGCCATCGTGATTCCACGGCGATCTCAGAGTTCGGCCGGGCAATGTACCTCGAGAACGATGATTCCCGCCGGCATCCCGTCACTACACGTGCCGACATACCGCACGCCTCAGCGCCCACCTGGAATCGTTAGAGGAGTTCTCCTATGAGACACACATTCTGGAAGGCTGGATTGGCGCTAGCGGCCACACTCTGCCTGAGCGTGGTCGTGGCCGCCAACCCGCAAACGCAAACAGAAAAGCCGAAGCCAACCGTCAATCGGGTTACGGCGCAGCCGATCTCCTCAGTTGAGGGCAAGGACAGCTTCGACGCTTATTGCGCCGTCTGTCACGGCAAGACCGCGAAAGGCGACGGTCCGGCGGCTCCAGCCATGAAAACCCCGGTGGCCGACCTGACGATGATTGCGAAAAAGAACGGCGGCAAGTTCAATGCGGTGGCGGTCAAGGAGATGATCAAGGGGGGGGACCGGCAGATGCCCTCGCACGGCAGCAAGGACATGCCGGTTTGGGGCCCCGTGTTCCGTTCGTTTCAAGGAGATGCCAACATCGCGGAGCTGCGCGTCAGCAACCTGGTCACCTACATCGAGTCGATCCAGACGAAGTAGCCATTCATCGAGACGGCTGCGACAGATGCCGCAGCCGTCTCGTGCACCCCCGACAATTGCCTGTGCTAATTCAGATCAGAAGTCGTGCCTTCTGCTTGACGGCTTCGTTCGCGCGGATGCAGGGGCGAGCAGAGGCGATCGCTTTGTCGGGACCACACGCGACCGGGGTTCCCGTCCGGATCGCGGAACAGAAGCGCTGGATCTCGATGCGGATCGGGCGTGGTCCGGTCCCGGTGCTCGACGCCGTCGATGCCGACGCCGTGCTGGTGTTCCGATTTCCGGCCATCGTTTCCGAAGACTGCGCAACCGCGGCGCCGTCGCGCGGAGAGACGGCAATCGCCGTCGACCTCTTGCTGGCCTCCTCATCGAAGAACATCGCGTCGGACTCGTGCAGCAGGATCAGGGTGCCTTTCGTTCCCTGGTACATTTCGTAGTAGTCGTCGAACGCGTTCGACTCGATCGACGAGAACGTCACGCTTCGGCCGCCCGGATACTCGAAGGTCGCGTAGATGTGGTCGTACACCTCGCGTCCTTCCGGGAACCGATAGAGACCACCCGACGCGATGACGGCTTCGGGCGTTGCTCCCAGAAACCAATTCACGGCGTTGATTTGGTGACTGCAGAGTTCCGCCATGAGGCCTTGCGAATACTTCCAATAGAGGCGCCAGTTCAACAGGTGATCGAACGTCGGATATCCCCATTGCGACGGGTTGAAGTCCGGCGACGGCGGATCTCCCTGCCGACGCCAGCTGCCATTGCGATGCCACGCCGTCCGCACGTGATAGATCTCGCCGATCGCACCGGTCTTGATGATGCCTTCGTAAGCGGACTGGTAGAGCGGGTTGTAATTGCGCTGGTATCCCAGCTCGAGAACCCGGCGATTCCGGTGCGCCGCGTCGCGCATGCGCTCGCACCCTTCCTCGTCCCACGCCATCATCTTCTCGCACAGCACGTGCTTGCCAGCGTCCAGGCAACCGGTGGCGAGGTCGGCATGCGCCCAGAGCGGCGGCGCCATCACGACGGCTTCGATGTCTTCCTTCTGGAGCATCTCTTTCCAGTCGGCGTAGTGCCTGGCCGGCGGCACCGAATTCTTCTTGAGGACATCATCGGCCTTCTGGAGCGACGTTGGATTGATATCGCAGAGCGCTCGCACCTGGCCATAGGCGGGATCGACATCGGTGAGCAGCGTGCGTCCGCGCGATCCCACGCCAATGAAACCAATCTTCACGGGTCCACCCGCGACCGGACCACGCAGCCCCGCGGCGACACCGAGAGTCGCGACAGCGGGGACACCGGCGAGCAGCCGCATGAAGTTGCGCCGCCCTTGATCCATTTGCTCGGCAGTGAGGTTCATACCGTTGTCCTTCTATATCGGCGGGGTCCCCTACACCCCGCCTGGCTCACGTCGCTATGCTCGCGCTTCGTCGCTCGCGCCGCTCCGTTCGCATCTCCTGCGAACGAGTCCACCACCCATCGAGACCCGCAATGCAACCCGTTTGAAACACGAGGAGTGTGACCACGGCCGCCAGCTCAATCAGGTTCTTGTTGACGATCAGGTACGAGCCTTCGGCACGCGCGTCGGAGAGGCCGAGTGGAATTGCGGAGACATAGAAGATCGAGAGCATCACCAGCGCGCCGGTGCATCCGGTCTGCGTGAAGAGGCCGAGCAGCAGGCTCGCTCCAATCAGAACGAGCAGCAGCGCGACCACGACATCGAAACGACCGAGCCAGGTCGCGTCGGAAATCGAGTGGAACACTCCGGCGAGCGGTCCGGTTGCGGTCTTGAGGTACCCGGCCGACGTCCACGGCGGAAGCGGTTGGCCGTCACGACTCCAGGCCGGGTGTAGCAGCTTGACGTAGCCTTCGTAGAAGAAATGCCAGCCGATCAACGTTCGCAGACCGACGAGCGCGACTTGCTGGCCGAACGATGCAGACGGAAGATCTTCCTTCATGCGATCTCCAGGCGAGCGCCGGGATGGTGGCCAATGACGATTGGAGTACGCTGCCCTTCGGGGGTGATGATCGCCATGACGTCCGAATGACTGGCGCAGTATTCGCGCGCGAGGGCGGCTCCGCCGATGAAAAACGCCGTAGAGAGCGCATCGGCTGTAGCTGCACCATCGGCGATCACCGTCGAACTGAGGATTCCTGCGGCCGGCCATCCGCTGCGCGGATCGATGATGTGGCCGTAGCGAACACCCTCAACGTCAACGAACTGTTGACCCGCGCCGCTGGTTCCCAAGGCTGCGTCATGAAGCCGTACTTCAGCGAGCGGGCGGTCGGTGTTCGGTGATATCACGTCAATCCACCACCCTCCCTCCCTGCCACCCACTGCGAGGAGGCTGCTGCGTCCGGCGGAAAGCAGCGCATGTGTCATTCCCGCCGCCCGCAAATCCGCGCCCGCGCGATCGAGCGCGAACCCTTTGCCGATGGCTCCGAGGTTCAGCTCCACGCCTGTGCGCGTGAACCGCACGGTCAACGAATTCTGATCGAGGAGAACCGCATCGAGGCCGACATCCATCCGTGCTGCATCGATAGCCTGCGGCGATGGCAGTTGTCCCTGGCGTTGGAGAAAACCCCAGGTTCTGCTGAGCGGGGTCGATGTGATGTCGAACGCGCCGTCAGTCGCTCGGTATATGTCCGTACATTCCCGTAGCAGATCGAACAGGGCGCGGTCGATGGCGACCGGCTCCAGAGCAGCACGGCGGTTGATTTCCGCTACCGCGCTGGTGTCGCGGAAAATAGTGAGCTGATCCTCGACTCGATCGACGGAGTCCAGTGCCGCCCGAGCGACGGGCAACCAGGATGCGTCTTCCGACGCAAGCGTCACTTCGAACGAGCACGCCATTGCACGGCGCGAGAGGCGAATCCAAGCATCGCGGCTGGCAGATGGGCAGGGTGCCGATCCACTCAGAAACGCACGGCGACTCCACCGGCGCAAGGTGGGGTTCGCGAAGTGACGATTCGGCGTGGCAGTGATCATTTCGGCACGAGTGGGTTTTGTTGTCGCAATGGCGATGCCAGTACGGAATCTCTTGTTTTCGCAGAGACACTTCTTCTCGTGCCGGGAATTCGGCACCCTTCCGGAAGGTGCGCTACCGGGTGATCGCCCAGCCACACATCGGCGCCTCCTGTCATCTTTCGGGTGCCAGCGCCGGACGGTGATGCGCAAATGTTGAACCCACGCGGGCAGGAACTTACGATATGGCGGTCGCGTAGTGTAAGCGGACGGAGTGTGCAAATGAGAGCCCAGCTTGCGGTGTGTTCGCTGGTAGTGGCATTGAACGTGAGTCCGATTGGACAGCGTCCCAGTAGCCGAGCCGCAAGGTCGACACCAAACGAGCTGTTTCGTCAGGCGACGATCGCGAACGTGCAGCTCGAATTGACCAAGGCCGACTACGACGCGCTCACGCCGCGAGGCGGCGGATGGTTCGGGTCAGGGGGCGGCGGCAGCGCGCAGAGCTGGCTACAGGGGCCGGAAGGAAAACGCAACGGATTTGCCGCGAGCCGCGGCGTGCAATTCAGTTACGTCCACGCCAACGTCACCATCAACGAACAGAAGCTGACCAATGTGGGCCTCCGTTATAAGGGCAACGGCACGTACTTCGAAGGCGTGGCCAAGGGCAAAGTGTCGCTCAAGCTCGATTTCGCCGAGTACGTGAAGGGGCAAAAGCTCGGCGCGTTGAAGAAGCTGAACCTGCACAGCAACATCACCGATGCCAGCGCGATGAACGAGGTCCTCGCATTTCAACTGTTCCGGGATGCGGGCGTCCCGGCACCGCGCACGTCGTACGCCCGCGTGTACGTGACGGTCCAGGGACAAAAGCAGCAGGCATATGCCGGCCTGTTCTCGATCGTCGAAAACCCCGACGAGCAGTTCATCGCCGCGCGCGGCCTGCCACCGAGTGGTGCCATTTTCAAACCGGTGGCCAGTCAACTGTTCGCCGACCTCGGTCCCGATTGGAAGCGTTATAACCAGACCTACGATCCCAAAACCACGCTCACCGAGCCACAGAAGCAGCGCGTCATCGATTTTGCCCGTCTCGTCAGCGGTGCCACGGATGCACAGTTTGCCGCCCGCGTGAGTGAGTTCCTCGACCTCGAAGAGACCGCCCGCTACCTCGCCGTCGTCGTGTTCCTGTCAGACTTGGACGGGTTGCTCGGCCCGGGGCAGAACTATTACCTGTACCTGGATCCGCGGACGCAGAAGTTCTCGTTCATCGCCTGGGACCAGGATCATTCGTTTGGTCAGTTCTTCCGCGGCTCGCAATCGGCGCGGGAACAACTGAGCATCCATCATCCGTGGAGTGAGTCGAGCCGTTTTCTCGACCGCCTGTTTCGCGTCGATGCGTTCAAGAAGCTCTATCTCGCCCGGCTGAACGAGTTCAGTGGCACGCTCTTCAAGCCGGATCGATTCCACCGTCAGGTCGACGAGCTCGCGGTTGTCATTCGTCCTGCTATCAAGGACGAATCCGGTCAGCGACTGCTGCGGTTCGATAAGGCGGTTGCCGGCGAGGTGCCACCCGGCGATGCCGGGATGTTCCGTGGTGCGAACATCCCGATCAAGCCATTCGTGAGAGCCCGTTCCCAGTCAGTAATCGATCAGCTGGCAGGCCGGTCTAACGGCCAGCGCATCGGCGAGAGGTAACAGGTAGAGGTTATCGCCCCAGTGCCCAGGCAATTCCGTTCACAAGCAATCGGCGGAACTCTGCGTTTGTGAAGTCGTCGGGATGCCCGAACGAGGTAAAGAACACGCGCGCGCGCTTCTCCCCGAAGCGATGCGTCCAGGCGATCGGTTCGGGCTGCTGATCGGGAATGGCGCCCATCAGCAACGGTGTGGTATCTGGTTCGAGCGGACTCACCTTGTAAAGTGAACCGGCCCCGACAAGTTGCGAGACTGTCAGTCCCTTCAGAATCTGGTGATTTCGTACGCCTGGCGCGACGGTGACCGTGGTCTTCGGTCCGTCAGGATGATGATTCGTGTAGTGACCTCCGAGCACTTGCGGATCGAACGCCTGCCACACGGCCTGGTTCGGTCCAGCGGGCGGATCGTTTGGACGAAGCGCAAACGCGTGACACGCAGTGCGGATCCCCACCAGCGGTTTGCCGGCAATCAAGTGTGCACGAACCGCGTCCAATTGATCGACCGCCGGAGTGCGGCGGCGGACGCTGACGAAGAGAAGATCGGCTGAGCGCAGCGCCTCGACGAGACCTGGAAAATTGTTCTTGTCGGCCCGGTCAGCCTGAATCGTGGTGACCCGGTAACCACGAGGCTCGAGCTCCCGCTTCGCGAACTCAGGCAACGTATCCCACGTGTGATACTCGTCCTCGCCAATCATGAAGACGATGTGAGGGGCCCGCTGCGGGAACGCCGTGCTTACCCCGAGACTGACGAGAATCGCCGTGACGAAGAACAAGCGCTTCAGCATGGATTCACCAATTCGCCAATGATCAATGATTCCCCCCCAGGCTCTTGATGAAGAGAATCAACGACTGAACCTGCGACTCCGAGAGGACACCAGCATAGCTCGGCATGCTGACCTCGCCGCGTTCGTACCCTTCGACGATCTTTGCAGCAGGCTCGAGTATCGATTGCCGCAGGTAGACATCGTCGGCCGTCACCCGCACCACGCCCGCAGCAAACCGTCGCTCGCTGCCATATAGGCCCTTCCAGGTCGGTCCAAGTTTCGTGAGCGGCGAATCATCGATCGCGTGGCACGCGATACACCCGTATGCCCGATACAGCCGTCGGCCTTCCTCGGCGCTGACCGGTGCATCTGCTTTCGCCGACGCAGCTCGCGGTGTCAGGTCGACGGTTATCTCGCCAAATCCTTCCGCCCGCGGCGAGAATTTCGGGAGCTCGTAGGGTGTGAAATAGGCGGTGTCCTGGAACTTCAGGCCGCCGGCCGTCGCGAGTGTCCACCCCACTCGCATCTGCATGACAGGAACCATCTTCGGAACGCCAACGAACACAGAGCGGGCGTCATTCGAGAGATACACGCTTGCCGGCATCAGCAGATCGATTCCCGTCGTGCCATCGGCTTTGAACTGTGGTGAGCCGTATTGATAGGTGCGCTTGTACTGCCAGGTCGCGAGCGAGTAGTTATCTGGATTGGTAGCCACCGAGCGTTCGAGCGGCACGTCGAAGCGCATCAGGACACCTTCCTCCATCGGAACAATCGCGCGCGGCACCGTCGACGGTGCTCCTGTATAGCGCACGCGACCGAGACCAGCGAGGCGCGTCGCCGTGGTGCCCCACCCGAGAATTTGAAATCCCGTGATGTAGAGCTGACCATCGGCCGGATTGACCGAGCCGTGGAGCGGCGGAAAATCAAACGCTCTCGTGACGCTCACCACAGCCGCTTGCGGCTTCTCGGTCCGATCGTTGAGCAGCACTCGAAACAGTTCCGGATTGTTGAAGCCAATGTAGACGAGCGCGTCGTTGAGTGGGCCGAGGTTTGCACCGAAGAGCCAGATTTGCGACATCGCGGAGGCATTCGCCGCATGCGGTATCCAGGTCATCGGTTCGGCAATCGGAGCTGGATACACCTCCCGCGGTTTCTTGTCGCTGAGAAAGCCATAGAACTGCGCGTCGCGGACGATGTGTAGAGGCGTGCTGGGAATGTAGTTGCCCTGCTGGTCGCTTGCGGTGATGAGCCCACTGTGGATATTGACGCCGATGTTTGGTTGACGGAATCCGTATCCCAGCACAGTTGCGCGGCGGCCGTCGGCGGATATTCGCAAAACGCTGCCGTTGTGTTTTCCGAAAGTAGCCGCTTCCTGACCGCCTTTCGCGATCACGAACTCCCCGCCCGGGGCGAGCCGGATCATGCTCGGGAACTCTCGCGTGTCGGCTGTCTGTGCGAACGCATTCGAGAACAGCTCGTGCACGTCCGCTTCCCCGTCACCGTTTGTGTCGCGCAGACGCCAGATTCCGTTTCGATCGAACACATAAATCTGATCGTCTCTCAACGCGAGCGTCAGCGGCTCGTGCAGACCGGATGCGAATCGTCTCCATCGCGCGACGCGGGAGCCATTCGCCAGTCCGCGAACCAACCAGACGTCGCCGTCGAGGGTGACCAGGGCGCCGGTGCCATCCTGCTGAAACTGAATGTCTGCCGGGCGCACGCTTCGGTGCCAGGGGTTATCGACCGGTAGCCCGATGTCATCGACGACATAGGCATCCCGCGACGTTGAAGGCGTTATGGGTGTGGTGACTTCCTCCGCCCATCGGCGCGCAGGAGGATCGAGGGACATGCGAGGTGCGCCAACCGTGGTCTCGAGGCCATGGGTGAACGTCGCGACAAAGTTGACTGGCTGCTGGTGCGGCAAGACACGGACAGTCCACGTCGAGCCGCTCTCCGTTGGTCCCAGAGGTGTCTGCTGAAGCGAAACGGCAGCGCCACCTTGCGTACGAACTAAGACATCCGAATTCGTCGTGCCGAGTACGAGCCACAGGGGACGCTGCGACGGTGCAACCAGGAATTGCCGCGCGAACGTCCAGCCCTCCTTCGTCTGTGTTTCTTCCATGTGCTCGCGCACAGCAGCCGCACCGACGGTGTACTCGAGCACGACGCCATTTGAGACTTGTCGAATCGCCGTGAACTTTCCGATCGTGTCGGGAATTGGACCGCGTCCAACTTCTTCCGGGCTCGGCGCCGGTTCACGCGGATCGTCGAACGAGGGGCGCTCGCCGATCTGCCATCCGGGATAGATCCCGTTGGCGACCCACACCAAGCCATCAGGCTCGGGCAGGAGCGATTGACCGCCAGGCGTCTTGCGGTCGGGATGGTTATACGAGCCTGGTGCGAGGGCCACAGGTGTCACACCTTTTCCTCGCCACACCGCGGATACGCGGAGGAGATCAACGTCAAACGCTGCCCACGTCTCGGATCCGACTCTCATCACCACGCCGCGTGGTGTCAGGTTCGTTACGGGAAAACCACTTCCCGCTTTCCTCGCGTCAACGACCGATGAAAAGAATGGAAAGTTCGGTTCTATCCACGGTGTCGACGATGTGGTGACAGATCCTTGCGCGAAGAAACGCTCGGTCACGGCTGGAGCAATCACGGACAATGCCGCCACGGCAAGAATGACGCTCGTGCGATGCGATGGTCTCATCGACGTTATCCGAACTCAGGACCAAGCACGGCGAACTGATGCCGCAGCACGCCAAAGGGTCCCGGACGTCCGCGGTGCATGCGGATGAACGGACGCTGCGGCCGGAACCCGGTGGTCTCGAGAAAACGGATCCACCCTTCGTTGTAATCGGGGGTGTCAATCACGAATGCCTGATCCTGATGAGGCGACAGGCAGGCCTGCACCATGTGCATCGCGACGTTGAGATCATCGCTCACCAGCGGTCCAAGATGTTCGTATTGATGGCCGTGGCGGCCGAACAGGTATCCACACAAGTTCCCGTGACGTTCAGCGACGAACGCGAACTCCGGCGCACCGTCATACATCCACTCGAGAAGATTGCTGCGCGGCGCACCAAACACGGCACGATCCATCGCCGTCACCTCCGGGAGCTCGCCACGAGTCATCGCGCGTACGATCGTGCGCGACGGGTGATCGACTTTCACCGAGATGGCTTCCATCCGCGTCAGCGTGCATTCATCGACGAAGTCGTGCTTCTGATACACGATGCGTCCCGCCGGTGTCGCATCGAGTCGGACTGTCGCCATGTCGTGGAGACTATCAATGGCCTGGCCGATCATCACCGACCCGATGCCGCGTCCCTGTGCCGCAGGATCGACCAGGACCATTCCGATCCAGCCGAATTGCGCGCCGTACCGAATCGTCGCGATCGTGGCCATCACGTGGCTTCCGTGCACCGCCGCCCGAACCGCCGAGTCAGGTCCGTCGAGAAATCGTAGCCAGTCTCTGCGAACCTGGTCCCATCCGGCCGTTCGGCATAGCCGCAGTCCCGCCTCGATATCGGCGTGTTGCATGGCCCGGACTTCAACGCCGAGGCTTTCCCGTTGCATGGTCTGCTTTTCTTACTGTTCGCGAGCCTTCGCCGTCGCCAAGGCCACGGCGCAACTGCAGGCGCTTTCCCTTTTGCGAGCATATGATGTCACGAGACGATGCCGACTGCGCTTCCTCGTTCCATCGCGGACGTCCGTCAGCTTGATGACCTGCTGAGCGATCCGCCCGACTACGTCGTCGATGCCATGCGCCAGCTCGACGGCGATATTCTGGTGCTCGGGGTCGCCGGCAAGATGGGCCCCACACTGGCGACAATGGCAAAGCGAGCATCGATGCGCGGAGGCATTCGACGTCGCGTGATCGGCGCCGCACGGTTTTCGGACGCGTCTCAACAACGCATGCTGGAAGAGGCCGGTGTCGAAACGCTTCGGTGCGATCTCTTGAATGAGCAAGAGATCGAACAACTGCCCGATGCCCCCAACGTCGTCTTCATGGCTGGACGTAAGTTTGGGTCGACCGGTTTTGAATCGATGACGTGGGCGATGAACACGTATGTGCCCGCGCTCGTGGCCCGACGATTCAGGAACAGCCGCATTGGCGTCTTTTCGACCGGCAATGTGTACGGCTTGACCGCTGTCGGCAGCGGCGGCTCGAAAGAGTCCGACACTCCGCGACCTGTCGGCGAGTACGCCATGAGTTGCCTTGGCCGCGAGCGCATGTTCGAATATTTCAGTACCACGCACGGCACACGGGCCACGATCCTGAGGTTGAACTACGCCGTTGAGATGCGGTACGGCATCATCGCCGATCTTGCGCGGCGTGTCGCCGCGAATGAAACCATCGATGTGACGATGGGCTACTTCAATGCGATCTGGCAGACGGATGCCAACGCCATGGCGCTTGCGTCGCTCGTGCACGCGACGAGTCCGCCGAGGGTCCTCAACATCGCCGGTCCGGAGGAGTTGAGCGTGCGCGCCGTGTGCACGGATCTGGGAGCGCTGCTGGGATGTGCTGTCGCGTTCAGCGGCCGAGAGACAGGGGACGCATTACTGAGCAATGGTGAACGAGGATGGTCGCTGTTCGGCCGCCCGACCGTCGGCCTGCCTCAACTGGTCGAGTGGACCGCAGATTGGGTCCGCCGCGGCGGCGCCACCCTTGGGAAGCCAACACACTTCGAATCGCGCGATGGTAGTTTTTGACCACGGATCAAGATCGGCCACGGATTAACACGGATTAACACGGATTCTGTTGTTCATCGCATGACGCTTGAGCAATTGCGGGCGACGTTGGCGCGCGGGCTGGTCATTCCGGCGCATCCGCTCGCGCTCGATGGGAATGGGCGCTTCGATGAGCGACATCAGCGATCGCTCACGCGCTACTACGCAGCCGCCGGCGCAGGGGGACTCGCTGTTGGCGTTCACACGACTCAGTTCGCCATTCGCGATCCTCACGTCGGTCTGTTCGAGCCTGTCCTCGCTCTGGCGCGTGAGGAAATGGATCGCGCCGACAGCCGTCGACCATCGTGTCCACTCGTGCGGATTGGCGGCGCGGTCGGCGAAACCGCTCAAGCGGTCGCCGAGGCGACGGTGCTCGTCGAACATGGCTATCACGCGACGCTCTTGAGCCTCGCCGCGCTTCGCAATGCGAATGACGATCAACTCATCGCGCATTGTCGTGCGGTCGCGTCAGTACTGCCCATCGTCGGCTTCTATCTTCAACCGTCGGTAGGGGGACGGCTGCTTGGATACGGTTTTTGGCGCCGGTTCGCCGAGATTCCAGACGTCGTGGCAATCAAGATCGCTCCCTTCAATCGTTATCAAACGCTCGACGTCGTCCGCGCTTTGGCGGCATCAGGCCGAAACGATATCGCCCTTTACACCGGCAACGACGACAGCATCGTGGCGGATTTGCTCACGCCTTACCGGTTCACGAGTGATGGCCGAACATCAGAGTTGCGGATCGCTGGCGGACTTCTCGGTCACTGGGCTGTGTGGACGAGAAATGCTGTTACGTTGCTCGACGAGTGCCATCGCGCGGCCGCGTCGAACGAAGTTCCCGTCAGCCTGCTGCGAACCGCAACAGAAGTCACCGACGCAAACGCCGCGTTCTTCGACGCCGCGAATGGTTTCGCCGGTTGTATCGCCGGCATCAACGAAGTGCTCCGCCGTCAGGGACTGCTGTCCAGCGCGCGCTGTCTGGAGCCACGAGAAACACTGAGTCCTGGTCAGTCTGAAGAAATCGACCGCGTCTCCCGCGCCTATCCGCACTTGAGCGACGACGAGTTCGTCGCCGCGAATCTCGACGCATGGCTGCGCCCGTAGCTTCCTTGACAGGGTCGGGACGCCGCGCCATGATCGCGCGGCTCTTTTGGAGGTCACCATGGCGTTTCGCGTTCGGCTGACCCTCTTCCTCGCAATCTTCACTCTCGCGACGACGCTTCCCTGCCTCGCGCAAGACGACACCTCCGAAACCCCGACGAACCGGACGATGCGGCCCGTGATCACCGGGCGCCAGTACGCGGTCAGCTCAATGAAGCATCAGGCCACCGAAGCGGCGGTACGCATCCTCGAAGCGGGCGGCAACGCATTCGACGCCGCAGTGGCCGGGCAGGCGGTGCTCGCGCTCGTTGATCCCGCGTCGAACGGCTACGGCAGCGACGCGGTTGTGTTGATTTACGACGCGAAAACCAAAAAGGTCGTGTCGATTAACGCCGAGGGCACAGCGCCGAAGCTGGCGACCATCGACTGGTACAAGGAACATCAAGGCGGCAAGATTCCCGTTGACGACGGGTTGCTTTCAGCGACAGTGCCGGGGGTCGTCGACGCCTGGTTCACCCTGCTCGATCGCTGGGGGACGATGACCTTCGCCCAGGTGTTGCAGCCGGCGATCGATCTGGCGGAACAGGGATTCGTCCTTCCGGAGGGACTTGCCGCCTCGATTGCCGGCCGTAAGCTGCAGAAGTATCCGACGAGCATGAAGGTGTACTGGCCTGACGGCGCCGCGCCGAAGGCTGGCGAGCTCTTTCGCAACGTCGAGGCGGCGCGCACGCTTCGACGCCTGGTCGAATCCGAGAAGCAGGTGGCGTCGAAAGGTAGACACGCGGCACTCCTGGCCGCGCGTGACCGGTTTTACAAAGGCGACATCGCGCGCACGATGGCAGAGTTCTCCGAGAAGAACGGCGGGCTCTTCCGCTATGAAGACTTCGCCGCTTACTCCGCCAAGGTGGAGACGCCTGTCTCGACGACGTATCGCGGATACGAGGTCTATAAGAATCCGTCGGCCAATCAAGGACCGGCGGAGCTGTTCGCGCTCAACATCCTCGAGGGCTTCGACCTCAGAGCGATGAAGCACAACAGCGCCGCGTTCATTCACACCAGTGCGGAAGCGGTGAAGCTGGCGCTTGCTGATCGCGAGAAATTCCTCGGCGACATGGATTTCATCACCATTCCGTACGAAGGGCTGCTCTCGAAGGGGTACGCGGCAGAGCGCCGTGCGCTCATCGATCCCGATCACGCGTCATTGGAGATGCGTCCAGGTAATCCGTCGAAATTCATGAAGAGCACGGCCGCAGATCCGCCAGTCTCGTTCACCACCGAGGGGGAGGGCGATCACGTCGGCGACACGAGTTATCTTGCCGTCGTGGATAAGGACCGCAACATGGTCAGCTTCGAACCGAGCCTGCACAGCGCGTGGGGCACCGGCATGGTCATGGCGGATCTCGGGTTCATTCTCAATTGCCGAGGCGACTACTACTCGCTCGTGCCAGGTGAAGCGAACGCACTGGCGCCGGGCAAACGACCGCGCAGCACGCTCCAGAGTACGCTCGTAATGAAGGATGGCCAGCCGTTCATGATCCTCGGCAGCCCGGGCGGCGACGATCAGGTGATGCGGACCATGCAGACGTTGATCAACGTGATTGATTTCTCCATGAACATCCAGCAGGCGATCGAAGCGCCACGCTGGGCAACGCGGAGCTTCCCTGCTTCGCCGTTCCCGCACACGATGTACCCTGGCGACTTGTCGGTCGAATCGCGTATTTCAGACACCGTGAAAACGGCACTCGCCGCAAAGGGTCACAAGTTTCCTCAGCGCGCATCGGGCGCGTGGTCCATGGGATCGCTTGCTGCCGTGGTGGTAGACGCACGAACGGGAACCGTTAGCGCTGGTGCCGATCCGAGAGTCTCTGCCTACGCATGGGCCAAATAGGCACGACGACGCGGCGCAGCTTTCTCGCGCAGGTGGCGGCGTTGGGCGGCGCCGCATCCCTTGGCACCACTCGCTGGCAATCGTCGTCGATTCCGATCGTCGACACTCACATTCATCTCTTCGATCCGACGCGGCCTCAGGGCGCGCCTTATACCGGTCCGCCCGGAGTTGCCATTGAACCATCCCTGCCGCCGCGGTACCGGAAGCTTGCGGCCCCTCTCGGCATCGTCGGAGCAGTCAAGGTTGAAGCCAGTCCCTGGGTCGAGGACAACCTCTGGGTTCTCGAGGTGGCTGAGCGCGACACGATCATCGTCGGCGTCGTCGGCAACCTGGAGCCGGACAAGCCTGACTTTGCGGAGATGCTTGACCGCTACCACAAGAACCGTCTCTTCCGAGGCATTCGTTACGGCAATCTGTGGGGACGCGACATCACGAAGCAGACGGACAATCCCGCCTTCGTTGACGGATTGAAACGGCTACAGCAGGCGGATCTCGTTCTCGACACGGCGAACCCGCGGATCGATTTACTTCAGGCGATCGTCAAGCTCACCGACAAGGTTCCCGATCTGCGGATCGTGCTCGATCATTTGCCCAGTCTCGAGCCGACCGCGGCGACGCGAAAGTCGTACGACGACGCGCTCGACGAGCTTCAGAAGCGCCCGCGCGTGTTCGTGAAGCTGTCCGCCGTCATTCACCGCGTCAACGGTCAGGTCTCCACCGACCTGGGTCCCTACAAGGATCGACTGCAGCAACTGATCGGCAGGTTCGGCGAAGATCGAATTCTGTTCGGCAGCGACTGGCCGAATAGCGACGGCGTCGCACCGCTCGACAAGGTCGTGGGGGTTGTGCGGGAGTTCTTCCAGATGCAACCGAGGGAAGTTGCCGAGAAATACTTCTGGAAGAACTCCCTCGCCGCTTACAAGTGGATCAAACGCGATCCCTCGCAACCGGCGATCTGACGGTTAGAAATAGCTTTTCACACCAATCGATAGCGACAACCCTGACGGATTGTAGCCATTCACCTTCGGAACGACATCGTATCGAGCTTCGCCCTTTACCGAGAATGTTCGCGCGGTAAAGAACTCGACACCGCCAAGGAACCGCGCTCCGACCCTGGTGTTGCTCGGGCCGAAGCTGTCACCGTTATCCATCGGCTGCAGGAAGTAGGAGCCGACGCCCGCACCTACGAACGGATGAACGGCGCCACCTTCCCAGTTATGAATAAGGTCAGCTCCGAGGCGCACCTGTCGTGTCGAATCGGAATGTTCACGATCCACCTTTGGATTCGCCCATCCCGCTCCCAGCCGGAGGCTGTTGCGCGCGGTGAGGTAGTACTCGTACGCCCCTTCCACGGTCGGGCCTGTGCTCATGCCGTCCTGAGTCGGCATGAAGAGTCCAACTTCTCCCGAAACTGCCGAGGAGCCCTGGTGTGGAGCCCGGCGGGATTCGCGCTGTGCGAATGCCGGCGTTGCCAAACCAAGAACGAGGGTGCCTACGAGCGTCAACGAACGGATGTTGATTTGTCTCATATAGCTGACTCCATCGCCCGGATGAACCGCAACGCCAGTGCCATCGGGGACTCAGCCTTGTAACCTTCCACGCGGTCGCTAGATGCGGGGACTTGTTTGAGCTAGTCGGCGGAACTACAGCTGAGCAGAATGCGGACAGATTGTCCTTTTCAGGCAATACCGAAGCTCGACCGTAGATGCGCCGCCTGCTCAGCGAACAACGATCGACGCTTCTGCGATTTGGCCGGCGGCGTCGCGTGCACGGAAGGTATGGAGGCCCGGAACCAGCGACCACGAGGTGCCGCGATCCGATTCGCTCGTGCCAAGCGATCGCTCATCGACACTCCATTGAACCGGACCAGGCGTCGAGGTGACTGCTCGAAGCACGAGCGCCTGGAACTCACGACGAAGTGTTGGATCGATCAGATACGTGGCTCCATCTGGCGGGCTCGAGATGCGAAGCGCATCCGGGCTTTTCGACGCGATGGGGGCGGCCGGATCCGTCGATTCGAGTACAGCTGTTGCCCGGCGATCCATTCCATGATCGCGAGCCCATTGGCGATATTCCGTCGGCCACACAGTCAGCAGTCCTCCGTCGGTGAGATGATGCCAGCTGCACGGCAGGGCGTTTGATCCTGCCGCGACCCACTCACGACGCCGTGTCGGGCACCACTCGTTCGCCGCCAATCCGGACAGCGCGCAGATTTCGATCGATCGAATATCGGCGTTCAGATCGGACCCCGGTTCGAACGGATCGACATCATCATCGTTGGGCTGACGGGCGGCTCGTTTCTCGGCCGCGAGCATGACGGCATGAAATATCGGGCCCGCGCCGGTGACCCCGCTCGAATTGCGAAGCGGCTTGCGATCGAAGTTGCCAACCCACACGCCGACGGTCACGTGGCGCGAATACCCAACCACCCAGTTGTCGTGATAGGCCTGCGACGTTCCCGTCTTTGCCGCGACCGGAAATGGAAAATCCAGGCTGCCGCCACGGCCGAACACATATTCGCGAGCCTCGGCATCAGACAGAATGTCGGTGATCCAGAACGCCGTACGGGCGCTCACAAGCGAGCGCTTCTCCGGGCGCGAACCATCGACGACATAGAACGGTGCAACCCATTCGCCCCGTCGCGCGAATGCAGAATAGGCGGCGACCAACTCGTCCAGGCGTACCTCTGCGTTCCCAAGCGTGATGCCCAGCCCGTAGTACGAGGCAGTTCGATCGAGCGTCGAAAGACCCGCTCGGAGCAAAAGCCGCAGGAGATTCGGGACGCCGATCTCCGATGCGAGGGCGACCGCCGGGACGTTCTCCGATCCGGCAAGGGCCCGGCGCGCGAGGAGCGGACCGCGATAGCGGCCATCGTAGTTTCGAGGGCTGTACAGCACGCCGGCTTCAGCAGTCGGAAAATGCGCCGGCACATCCGGCAGCACACTCGCCGGGTCAAAACCGATCTCGAATGCGAGCGCATACGTGAACGGCTTCAGCGCAGAGCCCGGCTGCCGTGGTACGACCGGACCATTGATCGTCCCGCCATGCGTCGCGTCGAAGTAGTCGCCCGATCCTTCCCATGCGAGCCAGCCGCCGCTCCGGTTGTCGAGGACGACGACCGCGACATTTGCCGCGCCGTGCTGTTTGAGCGCTGCGCGTTGACTGTCGATGATTCCATGCACGTCTCCCTGCAACTCGCGGTCGATCGTCGTCTCAATCCGGCCCGAACGAGCCCCGCCCGCGTTCGCGAGCACCATCTCGACGAAATGCGGAGCGGTAAACGGTGAGGGATCGCGGGTCAGCGTGAGCTGCTCGGCCAATGCCTCACGCGCCTGCAGCGACGACAGCGTTCCCGCGCGCTCCATTCGGTTCAGGACCACTCGTTGACGGGAAAGCGCGGCGTTTAGTGAGCGATAGGGATTGAAGCCGGAAGGCCGCTGCGGCAATCCTGCCAGAAATGCCGCCTGCGCGGGCGTCAGCATCGACGCTGTGCGTCCAAAATATGCCCGGCTGGCGCGCTCGGCTCCGACCACTTGATTGCCGTAGGCGGCGAGGTTGAGATAGAGCGCCAGAATTTCCGGCTTGGTATAACGATGCTCGATGCGAAGGGCGAGGATGGCTTCACGGATCTTCGCCGACACTCCTCGTCGCCGTTGCGGCGATTCTCTATTGAGCAGGAGCTTCGCCACCTGTTGCGAGATGGTCGAACCGCCCTCCACGAATGAGAGTTCGAGTAGGTCGCGCTTCGCGGCGCGCAGCATTGCAACGGGATCGATCCCCGGGTGTTGCCAGAACCTTCGATCTTCGGCGGCTATGGTAGCCGCTACCAGCACCGGTGGGAGCGTTTCGGCCGAAAGACTGATCGCCCTCGTTCCGTCTTCGGCGCGCGCCTCGTAGAGCGGCACGCCGTTTCGATCGACAACGATGGTCGATGTTGTCCCCTTGTTTTCGAGCAGCGCCGACGGAATCGGCCCGAGGCGGATCCACAGAGCCAGGGCGAGCAGGCCCAGTGACGCCGCGCCGATGATCTTCCGCCTGAAG
>DATJKH010000161.1:0-46875 GCA_035491715.1 Vicinamibacterales bacterium
CTTGCGGACGCGACTCAGTTCACCATTGTCGCGTGCCTACTGTCCGCCGGTGCGCGGCAGCATCGCCTGCAATTCCTCATCGGTCCACGGCCTGGTGCGCCCGGCGGTTTGCGCGCGCACCGCGGCAACGGCCGACGGCTCGACCGGATCACCAACTTGTCCCCATTCGCGCCGCACGTAGGTCAGGACGCTGGCAATTTGATCGTCGCTGAGCGTGGAACCGATCGGCGGCATCAGGCCGACGCGTCCTTCTTTGCCGTTCAGAAGAATGCGCGACGGGACAGCTGCGGGCGCGAGCGCGAGGACAGAGCCGACGAGCGGCGGGGCAACCAGCGGAAGGCCACGGCCATCCGGTTGATGACACGCTTGACAGATGTTGCGGTAGACCTCGCGGCCCGCTTCGAAACGCTGCTGCTCGGCCGCGGTCAGCGGCGTCACCGCCACGGCGCCGGGCTTCCCTGGCCATTCGATCCTCGCGAGTACATTGGCCGCGCGCGACTCCATCTCGCCCGACCCACCCGCAAGCGCCGTGAACGACGCCGGCTCACGCTGGATCTGGAGGCGTGGCCCACCGCCGCGGCCGCCACCGCGGCCGCCCGGTCCGCCGGCACGTGCGGCTGGGGTCCCGCCACGTGCGTCTCCGAACGCGTAGCCGCCTCCGGGCCCGGCGCGTCCGCCGGGACAGCTCGGGCACGGCGCGCCAGGCGTCGCCAGTGCGGTTGCTGTGATTGATGGCGCGACTCCCCGCCGGGTTGTTCCCGGCATGGGTGTGTTTGGCACCAGTGCGACTTCAGCGCCGCGAAGCAAGGCTGAGCGCTGCCACACCGGGCGATTCGCATCGGCAATGGCTGCGAGCGCGGTCTGCACCGCCGCATCCTGACCGGCGCGCATGATCGTTGCGCTGACCATGACGATCGCGGCTTCGTGTGCCGCGGTCTGCGAGTCACCCGATTGCAGCAGCTTGTCCAGGAGTGCCGGCTCGTTTCCGCGGGCGCCGCTCAACGCGGCGTCCATTGTGACGGGATCGTCGCCAGACCGTTTCAGCAACGACGCGAGCGCATTTTCTCTCAGTCCAGACGGCATCGCGCCAAGCGACGCCGCAAGCTGCTCGCGCACCTGCCAGTCGGGATCGTCGACGAGCTTCGCAACCGCAGCCTGGACGGGAGAATTGGCCTCCCCCAGCCATCGTTCCGCGATCCGCACCGCTGATGTGCGAACGTCCCGCGACGCGTCCGTGAGCGCCCGAGTGATGGTCGCGACGTCGATGCCATCGATGCCGTCGAGGACCCAGAGCGCCTTCACGCGGACGTGAGGCGGGGCGGAACCGGTCGCAAGCGCTTTGAGATCGGGCACGACCTGTCGAGCGCCGCGCTCGACCAGCAGGCGCTGCGCCGTATCACGCCACCAGCCGTTCGGATGGGAGAGAGCCTGCACGAGAGCAGTGGGGGTCGCGCGTGAGAGCTGCGGCTTGGTCGCGTCCCGCTTTACCGAGTCGTGCACGACGCGATAGACCCGGCCCATACCGACGCCGATCGGCGCGGCGAGTTTTCGCTTCTGGATGTAGTCCTTCAGATACAGGGTCGTCGACGCGCGATCCTGGATCACGCCTCGGTAAAAATCCACGATCATCAGCGTCCCGTCGGGTGCGTTCGAGATGAACACGGGGCGAAACCGCTCGTCGGTCGATCCCATGAACTCCGCCCGGTCGTAGGCGTTCCTCGCCCTGAGAGTTGTCCCATCGTCTTCGAGCACGATCCGCCTCACGAAATTGGCAGTCGGCTCGCCGACCAGGACGTTGCCGTACAGCTCTCGCGGCAGCCGATCGCCGCGGTAAACGGCAGGGGTGCACGCGGCCGTGACCTGCACAACCGTGCCGTCGGATGGTCGGGTGATGCCGAACTGATACGAGCGATTCGTGCCGGGATTGGGCCGCACCGGCCAGACCTCATTGATGTTGTTGACGTCGTTGGTCATGACCTCGTAGCTGCCGCGGGTGCGAACGAGACCGGGATTGCGCGCGTAGTACGGGGTCGGCACGAGATCCACCTGGATCGTTGACTCGCTCGAGTTGCGGAACGTGCGGCCGAAGTCGTCCTGACTCACACCCCACTCGCCCCGCGACAGGGTCGGCTTCCGGTCGAAGACACCATCTTTCAGCCGCAGCGAGTAGTTGACGTTGGATCCGGCGGAGTGCAGGTAGTTGTCGAGGCCCCAATAGAAGCTGTTGGCGTTGCCCTCGACGCTCCCTTCGCGCCGGCCGTAATCGCTGCCAACCAGTTCCTTGGTGTCCATCTTCAGATCGCCGTTGGTGTCGTGCATCAGCCAGACGTTCGGCGGCTCGAGCACCAGGATGCCGCGATCGAGTGCCTTGACCGCGCGCGCCTGCACGAGGCCTCCCGCGAACACCGTGCGTTTGTCCATCGTGCCGTCGTTGTTCGTGTCCTCGAGCACGGCGATGCGTCCGATCGGATCGAGATTTGGTTCCGGCGTCTCGAGGTCTGGCACGAACTCCGGGTATTCGACGACCCACATCCGGCCATCTGCGTCCCAGTCGATGGCGATCGGATCCTGGATGAGAGGTTCGCTCGCCACGAGCTCGACGTGAAATCCCGGCGGCAGGACGAAGTGCTGCATCTCTTCCTGCGGCGTCAGTGGCGGCGATTCGGCGGGAGCTTTTTGAACGCCCGGCGTCCACGACCGATCGGTCGGCAGCTGCGCTGCCACGGCCGTCACCGCGGCGCATCCGATCAGCACCATCATCAGGCGAAGTGTTCTCATTAGCGCTCCTGCTGGGGGTCTGACCCCGTCTGACCGGGGTTTGACCCCGGTCTGACTCCGTCTCGAACGAGGCGAGGGCGATCGCCGCGCCCGCCACTTGCACCGCGGTCATGAACGCGTGACGGCGTTCGAGGACATGATCGACCGGGCCGATTCTATGACAAGGACAGCCGTCCTGCTTTCGTCCGGCTCGAGAGCTTAGCGGGGAGTCCGTGGTGAACTCGGGTGCTCGTGCGGGTGCTCGTGATGAGCCGGGTTTTTTGCCTCGGGTTCGGCAGGTGGGTTGAGACTTTCGATCTCCTGCGGCGTGAGCGAGGGCATTTTACGGAGCAAAGAGACGAGTCTCCACGTTTCTTCCGGCGAGTGCTCACCCTTCCATGCCGGCATGCCGGTCCAGCGCACGCCGTTCTGAATGATGTAGAACACCGCGCCGTCGCTCAAGTTCTGAACGCGTGGTTCAGTTAGATCCGGCACTTTTGGGTACATGTTCTGGCCCATGTCCGTCTTGCCGCGGCCGTCTCTGCCGTGACACGTCGCGCAATGGTCCTGGTAGTGCTCGAAGGCACTTCGCCACGCATTCGCATCTGCAGCCAACGGATTCTGTTGCCGATCGGCATCAGCCGGAATCGAGAGGCGAACTAAGCGTGTGGCGATGCTGCGCTCGAGCGCGCCAGGTTGAGCATCCGCCGCGAACCCGCCACCTCGGATGCGACTGTAACCAATGATGGCTATCACGACCACGAGGACGATAACGGTGATGAGCGCGTCTCGAAGGAACCGCATGGCTTATCTTCCCTCACCGCGTCGCGCTTTGATCAAGTCTGCGAAACTCGCGACGGTGGCTACCAGTTCGGCCGACTCGACCGGTTTCGCCACATGGGCTTGATACCCGGCACGCAGAGCCCGCGTTCGGTCCTCCGAGCGTGCAAAAGCGGTCAGGGCAACGGCCGGAATCGTGCCCCCCTCCGCGACACTCTTTCGACGAATCCGTTCGATGAGCTGATAGCCGTCCATTTCGGGCAACCCGATGTCGCCGATGAGGATATCAGGCACTGCACTTGTCAAGAGTTGAAGCGCCTCAGGCGCGGATCGTGCGGTGGTGACTTCCGCGCCGTAATCTTCGAGCAGGCGTTTGACGAACTCCGCGGCATCCGACTCATCCTCGACGAGCAGCACACGAATCGTCGCGAGCGAGACCTCGTCACCGGCGTGTGACGACGGCGCAGGCCCGAGAGACCCCTCGCGTAAGTCCGGCGGGGCGGCGAGGGGAAGCGTCACGGTGAACTTCGCACCTTTACCCTCGCCCTCACTCTCCCCCCGGATGCTGCCGCCGTGAAAATCAACCAGGCTTTTCACGATCGACAACCCGAGTCCCAATCCACCGAACCGGCGGGTTCGCGATCCGTCGGCCTGTTGGAAGCGGTCGAACACATGCGGCAGGAAATCTGCACGAATTCCCGCGCCGTTGTCTTCGACGACGATCTCGGCCGCCGAACCGGTTTTTCGCAACGCGACTCGGATCTGGCCGCCCGGGGATGTGAACTTGACGGCATTCGATAGCAGATTCCAGACGACTTGCTGCAACCGTGCAGGGTCGCCAGCCATCGGGCCGATGGTCGTGTTGATCTGACGATCGATCGTGAGGCCTTTCGTTTCGGCAGCATGGTGCACGGTCTGAATCGCGTCTTCGACGACCGTCGCCAGATCGACGCTTTGCAGTTCGAGGTGCAGTTTGCCCGACACGATGCGGCTGATATCCAGGAGATCCGAGATCAACTGCGTTTGCAGACGCGTATTACGCGAGATGATGTCCAGGCCACGCGCGACCTGTACCTGATCGTGGATGTTCTTCAGAGTGAGGTCCGTCCAGCCCAGAATCGCGTTGAGCGGTGTTCTGAGTTCGTGCGACACCATCGCCACGAAGTCGTCCTTCAGCCGGTTGGCACGTTCCGCCTCGGCGCGTGCCGCGCGTTCGGCGGTCAATAAACGCTCCCGGTCGTGGTTCGCGGCTTCCCGCTCGGCTTCGGCTCGTCGTCGCTCGCTGACATCTCTGAACACGAGCACGACGCCAACGATCCGCCCCTCGCGGTTGCGGATCGGAGCTCCGCTATCGTCAATCGGACGTTCGACGCCATCGGCGGCAATCAGAAGCGTGTGGTTCGCGAGACCGACCACGACACCCTCGTTGAGCACGCGCGTCACCGGGTTTTCCACCGTTCGCCGGGTGTTTTCGTTGATGATGTTGAACACGTCGGCGCAGGAACGCTCGCGCGCCTGAGCGAAGCGCCAGCCGGTGAGATGTTCCGCCACCGGATTCATGAAGACCACGTGACCACGGACGTCGGTGGCGATGACGGCGTCGCCGATACTCTCCAGAGTCGTCTCAAACCACTCGCGCTGTTCAGCGAGCGCTTCCTCGGCGCGTCGCTGCTCGGTGAAATCGCGGAAGACGAGGACGACCCCAAGAATGCGGCCGTCATCATAGATGGGCGCGGCGCTGTCGCTAATGGGTCTCTCGGTCCCGTCCCGGCTGATCAGGACGGTGTGATTCGCAAGGCCGAGAATTCGCCCCGAACGAATCACCAGTGCAGCCGGATTCTCGACCGGCTTTCGCGACATCTCGTTGATGATGTGAAACACATCACTCAGCGGTTCGCCCTTCGCGCTGTCGCTCGTCCACCCGGTCAGCGACTCAGCAACCTCATTCATGTACGTAACTCGGCCATCGGGATCGGAAGCGATAATGCCGTCGCCAATGCTGCCCAAGGTGACCCGGAACCACTCCTGCTGAGCGGCGAGTTCCGCGGCAATCCGTTTGCGCTCGGTGATATCGCGAGCCGTCTTCGAGACGCCGATGATCGCACCGGCGGCGTCGCGAACCGGCGAGACGGTCAGCGAAATATCGATTGGGCGGCCATCCTTGGCGAGTCGTACAGTTTCGAAATGATCGATCCGTTCGCCGCGACGAAGCTTGGCGAGAATCTCGTCTTCCTCGCGTTGTCGATCGGGTGGGATGAGTATACGAACGGATTGACCGACCAGCTCCTCGGAGGGGTATCCGAACAATCGAACCGCCGCTGCATTACACGAGGTAATGATTCCATTCAGATCTTTTGTGATGATGGCATCGTCCGAAGACTCCACGATCGCCGCTAAGTACTGCTGCGCGTGAGAGTCCTGCAGAGGAGTTCGATTGCGATCTGGATACTTGGGATGGTCCATTACGCCGCGGAGAGCACCACCCATGCCGTTTTTGCGGTTCGCCGCAAATCATTGATGTCGCGTTCCTGTTAGTGTCCAGCTGGCGCTGAAGAGGACACAGGGAGGGAATCGTAGTACGTACAGTTCTTGTTCTAATAGATTAGTACAAGTATTCTTGGCGACGACAGGCCAATGCTCCAAGCACACGCGGTCACCAAGCGCTACGGCGGTACGCTGGCGGTCGACAAGGTCAGCTTCACGGTCGATCGTGGCGAGATCGTGGGCTATCTCGGTCCGAACGGGTCCGGCAAAAGCACGACGGTCAACATCGTCGTCGGGCTGCTCGAACCCACCTCCGGATCGGTCACGCTCGATGGTCGAACCTTGTCGGAGGATCAGGCCGGATACCAGAAGAAGATCGGCTACGTGCCGGAGGAGCCGTACCTTTACACCCATCTCACTGCGACCGAGTACCTGACCCTGATTGCGCGTCTTCGTCGCCTTCCGCACACGGCGCTCGAGAAGAAGATCCCGGCACTCTTGAGACTGTTTCAGCTGCACGACAGTCGCTATACCACGATGGCGGCCTTCTCAAAGGGGATGCGCCAACGTGTGATCCTCGCCGCGGCGCTGCTGCACAACCCCGACCTGCTCGTCCTCGATGAGCCCTTTGGTGGTCTCGACGTGAATGCCGGATTGTTGTTCCGTACATTGCTCGGCATGCTCGCGGCCGAGGGCTGCATGATTCTGTTCAGCACGCACCGCTTCGACATGGTCGAAAAATTGTGCTCGCGCGTGGTGATTCTCTCGACCGGGCGCATCGTCGCCGAACAGGACGTCGCTGCGTTCGCTACGGCGGGGACGCCCTCGCTCGAAGACACGTTCATGCAGGTGACCAGGCAGACCGACTTTCGCCCGCTCGCCAAAGAGATCCTCGACACCATTCGAGCATGACCATGAGACTCAGGCTCGAGGATCGGCCCTGGTATCAGCTGACGACCCATTTCTTTCGCGAGTTGTTTGACTTCGGCATTCTCTCGGATGCGGGCGCCGATGCTTTGCGCCGCCTGGTGATTGGTCTCGCAGCCGTGATGGTATCGCTGGGTCTGCTTCTGGCGCGGATGTACCTGCAGAAGTACACGCTGCTGTCGGAACTGTTTCATGACTGGGGGACCGGTTACAAACTGAATCGCGAACCCTACCAGCTCGCGGTCCTTGGCGATGGCGCTCTCGTGATCGCGTTCCCGATGTTGATCGTCGGCCTCGTGGTGGTGCTGGTCAGCAACTCGCTCTTTCCCAGTGTGATTGACTGTCGCGTCCTATTACCGTTGGGCGTTTCCAGGCGCATCGTCTTTGCGAGCAAAGCGCTCGCGGTCATGGTGTTTGCCAGTCTCTTCGCCATTGCCGCGTACGTGGCGATGATCCCGCTCGTCATAGTCATGTGGAACAGCCGGTGGGCCGATCGAGGGCTCTCCACGCACCTGATGGCTCATGGCGTCGCGAGTCTGAGCGCGTCGATGGCCACGGCACTCGCAGTCATTGCCCTCGCGGGCGTGCTGTTGATCTGCGTCCCACGATCGCGACTGCAGGGTGCTTCGATCGCATTTCGCGGAGCCGCTCTCTGTGCGCTCGTGCTGTCGATTCCGCTGGCGTTCAGGCTGCCGACAACAGGATCGCTCATAGCCAGTGATTCACCGATGTTCTATCTCGTTCCGCCCGTCTGGTTCCTGGGTATTCAGCAGTGGCTATTGGGCAAGGCGACGCCATATTTGTTTCGGCTTGCACAAATGGCCGCGATCGCGGGAATCGCGTCACTCGTGGTTGCGGTTGGCAGCTACATGTTTCTCTATCACCGGCTCGAGCAAGTGATCTTCCGTCCGATAGCGGCGTCTGATCGATCTCCTCGGCAACGTGGTTGGTTCCTCGCCGGCCTGCGCTCTCCGAAGCCGGATAGCGCCGCCATTGGCTCTTTCATTCGCGCCACGTTAACCCGCAGCTCACTACATCAGGGAGTCCTGGTCACCATCGCCGCCTGCGGGGTCGCTCTGATTTTGAATAGCTTTGTCAGCAACTGGGATCCGACAGCCGCGTCAACCGTTCGTACGCCGTTCGTGACCACCGTGATCTGGGCACCGTTCGTCCTTATCTACACGATGAACGTCGCCGTGCTGGCGGCGCTGGTCCTTCCAACCGAGCTTCGCGCGAACTGGATTTTCCGGGTGACCGACGATGACGCGACACGCGCTGAGGAACTCAACACGGTCGTCCGTACGCTGATCCTGCTTGCAGTTGTGCTGCCGCTGGTAATCCTCTTTCCACTACAGTGGGTGGTATTGGGTTGGAGGGCAATCCAGTGCACATCGATTGCCGCTCTGTCCGGCGTCGTGTTGGTAGAACTTCACATGACCGAGTGGCGACGGATTCCGTTCACATGTTCGTACGAGCCGAGTCGACAGCTCATGTGGCAGACAATCGTCATGGGCATCGCCGCGTTTGTGCTCTTCACGACGATCGGCCCTCCGCTCGCGTGGTACAGCGCCAGCCACCCAGTGGGGTGGCTGGCGATGATGATTGTTCTTGGCGCGGTGTTCCTGTACTTACGGCGTCAACGCCTCTGGATGTCGAGGCGGGCGGCACTGATGTTTGAAGATGTGCTCCCCACCGAAGTCGAGCCGCTCAAGCTGTCCGAGTATTGAGTGACCGCTCGCTTAAACGAGACATCCCTTACAGTAGTCGATCGCTTTTGCAATTTCGGCCATGCGATCAGAGCCGGGAGGAACCGGGTACTCGAACTCGATCGTCGCCTGGAACCGCCACTTGTTATCTCGCATCAGCTGCAGGACTTCTTTGATCGGTGTATCACCCTGGCCGAATGGCACGTTCGGACCGTTATTGAGCTTGCGGTCCTTGACGTGCACGTGCGTGATTCGGTCGTGATGCTGCTTGAGGAACGGGACGGGTGATGTGTTGTTGCCGGCGACGAAATGACCGAGGTCGAGGTTGGCGGCGTTGTACTTCGCCTCGGCAAACGTCGCTTCCCAGATTGCCGGCGTCACTTGCGTGTGGCCGTGATAGCCCACCTGCATCTTGTGCTTGTCGGCGAATTGGCCGAGGCGCCTGGTCTGCCCGATACTGATTTCGCTGGAGAGCGCGCGCGCACCCAGCGCATTCGACACCTGGAACGCGTAGTCGAGTTCGTCATCGGAAAAGTTGAAGATGCCGTCCCACTTCACGATTTCGATCAGGATGCCGGCGTCGTTGAACTTCTTCCTGAACTCTTTCACTTTGTCGAGCGAGACTCCGCCGCGCCATTTGCGAGTTTCTTCGGCCGCAGCTTTCTGAGCCGCTTCTTGCTCGGGTGTCAATGGCCCTCGGCCGCGGCGTCCGCCTTCTCTGCCGGGAGCCGCGTTGGCTTCACCGCCCGCAGCCGGCTGGCCTTCACCCCGCGCGGGCGCCGTCTCTCCTGGCGTAGCGGTCGGTTCGGCACCGCGTCGGCCACGTCCGCGTCCCGCATTCGCCGCACCGGCGATCGCCGCCGGAGAACCGAGAAAGAGTTCGACTGGCTGCGCGCGCAGCTCGACGCCGCTGATTCCGAGTTGCACGCAACGGCTGATGATGTCGTCGCCGGTCGTGTAGTTGCCGGTCCCGAAGTTGTAGGGGACGTTCATGCCGACCTGAACGCCCGCCCACTGCGAATTCGGCTTCGCGGCAGCAAAGGTCGGCAACGACTCGAGCGACAGCGCCGCCGGCACCCCTGCGAGCGCGATCTGGCCAAACTCTCTCCGTGAATACTTCATAAGTGCTCCTCTGTTACGTAAAAGGTGGCTGGCACCTTTCCCTGAAAGGTGCCAGCCACCTTTTACGAAAGAAGTAAATTACTGGCCGCCGCGGCCCGTCGCATCAAGAGCGGTGAGCTCCGCATTCGTCCACGGCTTGGTTCGCCCTGCCACCGCCGCGCGCGTATCCTTCACGACCTGAACATCGACCGGTGTTGCCGTGTTGCCCCATTGCCGACGCACATACGTGAGAACATTTGCGATCTGATCGTCGCTGAATGTCTGGCCCAGCGGCGGCATCAAACCGGTCGTTCCCTCTTTGCCGTTCAACAGGATGCGGACCGGAATCGACGGTGTGCCGTTGGCGAACGCGGAGCCCACGAGCGTCGGCGCAATCATCTCTTTGCCGCGCCCGTCCTCCTGATGACACGGCAGGCAAATGCTCTGATAAATCGTGTGACCTGCGTCAAAACGCTGCTGTTCTGCCGGCGTGAGCGGAGGAACTGGTGCGGAAGCGCCTGGTTTGCCGGGCCATTCAATTCTGGCGAGAAGCGCTGCCGCCCGCGTACCAAGATCACCGCCCGCACCAGCGAGCTCGCTGAGTGCGGCCGGTTCTCGATTGAGTTTGAGGAGATTCGCACTGCCACCGCGGCCGCCGCGCCCTCCACGCTGCGGCGCCGCGGCGTCTGGTTCGCCGGCGACTGCCGCACGTCCCGCGCCGCCTTCGCGGGGAAACGCAGGTGCGCCGCCAGGACCGGCGCGACCGCCCGGCGCCGTCGGATCGCCACCGCGCGCCGCACCGAAACCGCCGCGTCCACGGCCTGCCGGACTGCCAGGAGCCGCGGCGCCGAGCAACGCGACTTCGGCGCCCCGAAGAAGCGCACTTCTCTGCCACTCCGGACGCGTCGTCTCAGCTGCGCGTTGAAGCACCGATTGCACCGACGCTTCCTGCGCGCCGCGAACGAGCGTCGCGCTCAACATCGTGATCGCGGCGTCGCGGGTCGGCGCAGCCGCGCGGTTCTCGAGCAGGTTGGTCAGGACGACAGCCTCGCCGCCACGAAGTCCGCTCAATGCACCATCGACGACGACTGGGTCGTCCCCCTGCCGTTCGAGCAACGTCGTCAACGCACTTTCACGTCGGCCGGACGGTAACGTGCCGAGCGATGGCGCGAGCTGTTCCCGCACCGCCCAATCCGGATCATCGACGTGCTTCAACACCGCCGCTTGTACTGGCGCGTTCCCGTCGGCGAGAAATCGTTCGGACATGCGCACCGCGTTGACCCGGACATCGCGCGACTTGTCGTCAAGCGCGTTGATCACGTTTGCCGGTTCAAGACTGTCCAATCCGTCCAGCGTCCAGAGCGCGTGCAGCCGCGTGCGTGGATCGGGAGCGGTTTCCGCCAGCTTCTTCAGTGTGGGGACGACGCTGCGGTCGCCGCGTTCGATGAGGAGACGCTGAGCGGTGTCCCGCCACCAGCCGTTTGGATGACTCAGACGAGTGACGAGCCGCGCCGGTGTCTCCGATGAAAGCGAGGGTGGTCGGTCACGCTTCGTCGTGTCGTGCACGATCCGGAAAATCCGACCCATGTGAATCGGTTGTTCGAGCTTCTTCGCGACGATGTGATCGCGCAGGTACTCGGTGATGAAACCCTTCTGCTGAATGATGCCGTGGTAGATGTCGACCACGTAGATCGTCCCGTCGGGCGCCGACGACAAATAGACGGGGCGGAAGCGCTCGTCGGTCGATGCGAGGAACTCGGCATTCGCATATGCCTTGCGCCCGCGGAGTGTTTTGCCATCATCGGTGATGATGATCCGACTCACCAGGTTGCCTGTCGGTTCAGCGATGAAGATGTTGCCAGAGAGCTCGGCCGGCAAACGGTCGCCTCGATAAACGATCGGCGAGTTCACGCCAGTATAGGTCGCCAGTGTGCCGTCTTCGCGCAGTTGTCCCGTCTGGTAGCCGCGATTCACGCCGCGATTCGGCCGTACCGGGAACGTTGCGTTCAACTCCTCCGGATCGCCGGCGAACTCATAGCTGCCACGCGTCCGGACGAGATTGGGATTGCGAGTGTAGTACGGCGTCGGCAACAGGTCCACGTGCAGGGCCGAGCTGTTCGAATTTCGGTAGACACGTCCGAAATCATCTTGCGTCGCTCCCCATTGGCCGCGCGAGAGCGTCCGGCGTGTCTCTACCTTTCCGTCCTTGAAACGGAAGTAGGTGTCGCCTTCGGACGTGTGCATCCAGTTGTCCATCGCCCAGAGCAGACTGTTCTCGTTATGCTCCACATTGCCGAGTTCAGTCCCGTAGCAGTCGCACACGAGTTCCTTACCGTCAGCTTTCAGATCGCCGTTTGTATCGCGTGCCAGCCACAGGTGCGGGGGTTCACCGATCAGTACGCCTCGGTCCAGCACCTTGAGCGCTCTTGGAAGAACAAGGCCGTCGAGGAAGATCGTCTTCTTGTCGAACTTGCCGTCGTTGTTCGTGTCCTGGAGAACGCTGATCCTGCCAATCGGCGCGCGCTCGTTGGTCGCCGGCAAGTCCTGCATGTAGCCGAGCATCTCAATGACCCACATCCGGCCATTCGGATCCCAATCGATGAGAACCGGATCCTCAACCATCGGTTCGCTGGCGACGAGCTCCACGTGGTAGCCCGGCGGCAGAAAGAACGTCTGCATTTCTGCCTCGGGTGACAACGCAGGCGAGTCTTCGCTGACCGACTGCAACGCTGGCGGCCAGATCTTCGATCGGCCGGACGACGATTGAAACGCGACAGTCGTTGCGAGCGCGCACGCAACGAGCACGGCGGCGATGAAAGGACGTGAAAGGTACTTGGTCACTGATCACCCGGATGCCGGACTCCGGATCCCGGACAACGGATCCCGGCCACGGAAGGAGAAACAGTCGTGCGGGAGGTGCAGAACACGCTCCCGCACGGCGGCGACTCGCAATTTCAGAACGAGAACCGAACCTGCAGTTGAACGTTGCGCGGCGTCTGGTAGGCCGTTGCCACGCCAAAGCCGGCGTTCTTGGGTTTCGACCGATCGGGGCTCACGGCTCCGGTTGACGTGAGATTGACCCCGTTGTTCAAAAGCCCAGTGACCGGATCGAACACCGGTGCCGCGTTCGTAACCGGATCGTTCGGATTGGACAGCATCAAGGTCGTGTTGCGGTTGGTGATAGCTGCCGCATTTGGTGCGTTGAAGAGATCAGCGCGCAACTGAAGATTCTTTCCACCGCCCAGACGAATGTTGCGTGCGATCGAGAGATCGAATGCACTCACGAAGCACCCGCGCAGGTAGCCGGCCCCGGATTCCAATCCGACACTGTTCGTCAGCGGTCCCTGGAAGGCCGAGGTGTTGAACTGTCGATACGGATCGCTCGAACAACCCGAGCCCGGATCACCGACAATTCGAACGCGCGCACCATAATCCGGCGAACCGGTCAGGTTCACGCTCGACCCGCCACTCTGATAGCTGAAGCCGACTGCGTACGGGCTGGTCAACGGATTAATGCTACCCGTGGTCGCCGTCCAGATGCCGGACAGCTGCCAGTCGTTGATGACGTACCCGAGCGCTCGAAGAGGCGCGCTGGTGCTCGCCATGTCGGGCAAATCCCACACGAAATTTGCCTTGATGATGTGCCGGATCGGATCGACCTGCATCAGCTTATCCGCTTCGGCCTGATCGCTGCGATATGTGACCGAGCCGTCGGCATTGTGCTGCAGCCGTGCGGCCGTACTTCCCGTGCTCGCCAGTCCGATCGTGTCGTTGAAGCCCCAGGAGATGCCGTTGCGGAATCGACGGGTGAACGAGAGCTGCAGCGAATGATGCGTGATCCAGCCGCGCGACACGTTCTGGTTAATGGCGCTGTAGCCGCGGAATGCGCGCATCAGGTCGGTCGACACCGCCGTCGCGCCAGGCGTCGTCGTCGTCGCCAGCGTCGGGTCCTGATACTGAGGCAGATACGCGCTGCCGAAGTCAACCGAGTTCAGGTTGATGCCTTCGACAATATTGAAGCCGTGCTGGCCGACATATTCGACGTCGATGACCGACGACCACGGCAGCGCCATCTGGATCCCGGCGTTCCACTGCGTCGATGATGGCAACGGGCTGTCGTACTCATAGACGGTGAGCGACGACGGCGCTTCCGTGGCGAGACCGGCCGTGGTGAGCGTCTGCAATTGGCCAAACCGTAGCGTCACTGATCGACGGGCCGGCGGATTGAGGACCTGTCCAAAGACCGCATTCCCGGACGGTCGATCGAAGAAGAGCCCCGCACCCCCGCGCAGGATGATGCGCTGGCTGCCGGTCATGTCGTACGCCATCCCGAACCGCGGCGCGACACCGAGCCCGGGCTGCAGGTAAGTCGTGATCGGAATGCCTTTACCCGCCTGAACCAGGCCATTGGTCAGGTCGCCGCTATTCGGGACGATCGTGCCGATGGCGAGCGTACTGTTGGGTCCGAGGAATTGTTTTGTGATCGGATTCATCGCCTGGCGATTCGTGCCGGTACATGGATAGACGTTGTTCGCGCAACCGGGCACATACAGGACGGGGGCGGCGGATCCCGCCCATTTTTCGGTGAAGAAATTCGATGCCTGACCGAGCGCGTCGTACTGCGGCGTCTGATGAACGAGACGCACGCCGTAGTCGATCGTCGTCCGCGGATTCAGTTTCCAGTTGTCCTGCACGTACCCTTCGACGTTGTAGTAGATGTACTTGCCCTCGACCCCTTTCGAGCCTTGTGAATACGAGCTGAAGCAGCCGGTCGCGGCATTCGCGAAGCCGTACGACGTGTCGCACGGGTTCGTCCCGACCGTGTCCTGCTGGAAGTTCAAACTCGGCCCACCGGCCGCGCCTCCCTGGACCTGCTGTTTGTTGCTGTACTGCGTGTAGAACCCGGTCTTCATCGTGTGCCGTCCAGCCACCTTCGTCAGGCTGATCGAGACATCCGTGCTCGAGGCCTGGTTCTGACTCGGAAAGCCTATGTTCGGTGGCGCGTTGGCGACGCGATTCCCCCACGAGAAGCTCGGCGCCAGCAGGACCCTGCTGCCGTCCCACATCGGCGATCCGCTCCGGTTCAGCAGCGAATAGACGAAGTACCGGTTATCGATCACACTCGCCTCGGGAAAGATGAACGGAATGTCCCCGAGCCCGAGGTTGTTGCGGTTTGCATTCGCCGTCATCGTGAAGGCATTGCAGAATTGAGGTCCGCCGCCGCTGCCGACACCGAAACAGCCTCCCTGATACGCGGAGCTGTGCCCCGTCGTGCCTTCAAGAAATAGCGTCGGCGACAGTGTGTAGTTGACGGTCGCAGCGATGAGCGACACATGCGGGCTCACCATGCGCGTGTCATTCCACCCCGGAATCGAGCCTAGCTGGGTCTGCTCGCGCTGCGAGAACCCCGAGTACTTGAAGCTGCCGCGCAACTTCGATGTCGGCTGGTAGTCGAACCGCATCGCGGGTTGCGTGCTGAGGATGCTTTCCTCGGGTCTCGTGATCTCGAAGTTGTAGGGCTGGCCGGGAGGGAGGTTTGGCGCCGGCCACATCTTGAGGATGTTCAGCCCGGTCTGATAGAGCTGCGACGGCGGAATCCGTCCGACTACGCCGCCGTCGGCGTAGCAAGCCGCCTGGCTCGTGGCCGAGCACGTCCCGCTCAATGCCGGGTTCTTGATATAGGGATACAGCGCGCCGGTGTTGTCGGTCGTTTGCGAGAAGTCTCCCTGACGTTCCAGCGCGGTCGGGACTCGGAATCTCATGCGGTCATTGCCGCCAGTGCGCGGCTCGAATTCCTGGGTATAGAAGAAAAACAGTTTGTTGTTACCGCCCGGTTTGCCCACCGGTCCGCCGATCGAATATCCCCAGTCGCGCTGTCGCAGCACCGTTTTCGGATCTTCGTTCAGGATGTTCGTCCGGCTGTTGGCGTTCCAATCCGAATTGCGTTCGACGTCGTACACCGAGCCGCGAAACCGGTTCGTACCGCTCTTGGTGACCGCGGTGATCTGCAATCCACTCGATCGCCCGAACTCCGCTTGATAATTCGAGACGAGGATTTTGACCTCGGCAATCGACTCGACGTTGAGGTCGATGATCGCGCGATTACTGCCGGTGTCCATCGTCGACACGCCGTCCATCTGGACATTGGTGTCGCCGCCGCCTGTCGATGACCGATCGCCGATGCGCGATGTTCCCGTCACGCCCGGAGCCAGAGATGCAAGCTGGGTGAACGATCGTCCGAGAAGAGGAAGGTTGGTCACTGCCTCAGTGTCGACGGTGAAGGAGCGCTCACCGGAGCTGGCTTGCACCACGGGCGATTCGCCTTTGACCTCGACTGTCTCGGCCACACCGCCGGGCTCGATGGCCATTGTGCCGACCGACACCCGTTCAGCGGCGCCGACGCGAACGCCTGTTTTTCGGATGGTCTTGAACGATGGCATGGTGACTTCAAGGCTGTAGGTGTCGGATTTGACGTTCACGAAGACGAAATCACCGGTCTCGTTGGTGACGACCGGTGCCGATTGCGTGTTCTGCGACTCGCTGATCAGGATGACCGTCGCGCCAGGAATAACTCCACCCTGCGCGTCCTTGATCGTTCCCGCGATCGACCCTGTCGTGATCTGCGCCATCGCGATCTCTGTGCCGGCGACCAGACAGATAGGAGCGAGCACGCCTCGAAGGATCCTCGCCTTCAGTGCCATACCTCAACCTCCGGTTGGTTACTCTGCGACTGTTTCAGCCGCGCCCGACCATGGTGGTGCTCCTTTTACAGTGCGCAAATGATTCAAGTCAACATGCGGCCGGTTGCGAAGCCCTGTTCTACAATCGATCGACATGTCTTCGCCCGCGCCCAGCCGCATAGGACGCTACGTCATCGAACGAAAAATCGGCGAGGGCGGCATGGGGATCGTTTACGCGGCCCGCGACGAGCGGCTCGATCGTACCGTCGCGCTGAAAACGATCCGTGGCGCCAGCGATGACACGGCCCGCAAACGGCTCTGGCGTGAAGCGCGCGCCGCCGCGGGCATCTCTCATCCAAACGTCTGCCAGCTCTACGAGGTCGATGAAACGGACGACGGACTCGTCCTGGCGATGGAGTTGCTGGATGGCGAGCCGCTCGGCGCACGTCTCGCGCGGGGTCCGTTGTCGCCTGCTGACAGCTCGAGCATCGCGCTGCAGGCTCTCGACGCGCTCGAGGCGCTGCATGGGCGCGGGTTGATTCATCGCGATCTCAAGCCGTCCAATCTCTTTCTGACACCGCGCGGGGTGAAGCTGCTCGACTTCGGATTGGCGCGGCCGGTTTCGGGCAGCTTCGGAGCTGAGACCACGCTTCTCACCGAGGCCGGTGTCATCGTCGGCACTCCCAACTACATGGCGCCGGAGCAGGTGCGCGGCGAAGCGCTCGACGCGCGCGCCGATCTGTTTTCGATCGCCGCGATGCTCTTCGAGATGCTGTCGGGCAGGCTGGCCTTCAGCGGCGCCACGATGATCGACGTGCTGCACGCCGTGCTGCACGAGCAACCACCTGCGCTGTCCGGTGGAGCGATGGTCGCCGGTCTTGACCGCGTGATTCACAAGGCGCTGCAGAAACAGCCGGCGGACCGCTATGAATCGGCTCTGGCAATGACCGCCGCGATTCGCGACGTAATGGCGGTGCGCGATTCGGTAAACGCGCCGGCGACGCGCCCGATGACGCGACTGATCGCTTTGCCGTTCCGCGTGCTGCGGCCCGACGCGGAAACCGATTTCCTCGCGGTCAGTTTGCCCGACGCGATCACCATGTCGCTCACTGGCACCCCCAATCTGCTCGTGCGGTCGAGCGCCGCGGCGTCGCGCGTTGATCCGCACGCGCCGGATCTGCGCAAGCTGGCGTCCGACGCCGATGTCGACGTCGCACTGATGGGCACCATCCTCCGCGCCGGCACTCGGCTCCGTGCGACCGCGCAGCTCGTCGAGACGCCGGGCGGCACCGTGATGTGGTCGCACTCATCACAGCACGCGCTTGACGATGTGTTCGCGATGCAGGACGAATTGGTGGCCGGCATCGTCGGGTCGCTGTCGCAATCGCTTGGCGGCCCAGAGAGCCGCGTCGGTGGCCGCGACGTGCCGCGCAGTTCCGCCGCCTACGAGCTCTATCTGCGCGCCAACCAGCTGGCGCGTGACTGGGATCACATCGGAGAGGCTCGCGACGTCTATCAGCAGTGCGTCGCGCTCGATTCGCAGTTCGCGCCGGCGTGGGCAGGACTCGGCCGCTGCCAACGGGTGCTCGGCAAATACTTCGAACTGCCCGGCGCCACGCGCGACGCGGAGCGCTCGTTCGAACGAGCGCAGGCGCTCAATCCCGATCTGCCGGTGCTGCACAAGTACTATGCACAACTCGAATGCGACGCGGGCCGAGCCGTGGATGCGATGCGCCGGCTGCTCCGCCGGGCCACTGCTGCCGTCGATCCTGAGTACTTCGCCGGGCTGGTCCACGCCTGCCGCTATGCCGGACTGCTCGACGCGTCGGTCGCCGCACACGAGGAAGCACGCCGGCTCGATCCGACGGTTCCGACGAGCGTCACCAATACGTATCAGATGCTCGGCGACTATGAGCAAGTCCTCCGGATCGCCGAAACCGGAGACGACGGGAAGGTGATGGCGCTCTATCGGCTCGGCCGCCGCGACGAAGCGCTGGCGGGCTGGCAGGGAGCACCTGCCGATGCGCCCGCGACGTTCAAGGCCTGGGACAGGATGATCGTGGCGTGTCTCTCGGAGGCTTCCGACGCCCGCGAGGTCGCAGAGGCTGCAGTCGGCCAAATGAGTTGGTCGGATCCAGAGGGCTACATGAGTGGTGCGATTATTCTGGCTCGCCTGGGCAGCTACGACCTCGCGTTACACGCGCTCGGCACCGCGGTCGACGGCGGCTATAGCGTGGTCCACCCGCTGCTTCACGATCCGTGGCTCGCCGGGTTGCGCGACGACAGCCGCTTCCGGGAGATCCTGCGGCGCGCGGAAACGCGTCGCAATGAAGCGCTCACAGTGTTCCGAGCCGAGGGCGGCGAGCGGCTGCTCGGGTTGCGAGCGGCAGCGTAGCTGGGTCTGACCCCGGTCTGACCCCGGTCTGACCCCGGTCTGACCCTACAGGCCGACGGCGTTCTCGGCGATGTACTGCTCCAGCTTGCTCACGGGGGGCCCGATGTAATGAAAGCCTTCCGCCCAGTCGAGACCATATCGCCGCCCTAACTCGCGGTCTGACGGCACGCCTCGTAGCGCCGACGAATCGAGATCGAGGAGGACATGTTTGATGTACCCGCGGTTCGCGCTTTCGTCATCGTCGCCGAGGATCGGTAGCCGTCGTTTCTGAGCGGCGAGCCGCGCCCTGAGGCGCGCGCCATTTTCACCCGCGGGGCCCTGCGTCACGTTGGCGCGATTGCACTCCACCTTTCGATCGATGCTGCCGCTGATGTCGACGATGCGGTTGACGAGCTGCGGTCCGCGAGCGAAGTAGTACTTTTCGCTGACGCCATGTGGCTTCAAACCCGCCTCGAGCTGCTCGACGTAGTCGCGGCTCGATCCCGCCATCCAGCACGCTGATTCGACGACCTGCCCGGTCACGTAGTGGTCGGGGTTCTCTTCGTAGTGTCCCCACGGGTCGTAGCAGACGACCGTGTCAACTTTCATCAGCCGGAAGATGTGAATCAGCCGTCCACGTATTTCCTGCCGCGACTCGTTGTCCATCCGGTGATTGCGGTAATTCAGGTTGAACACCTTCGCCAGGCCGAGCGCTGCAGCAACGGCGTCGTTGTCGCGCTCGTTGTTCAGCACGATCTCTCCGGTCGTAGCGCCACGTCCGGCCTTCTCGTCGTTGGTCATCCGGATCAGACATCCGGTATAGCCTTCACTCACCAACTTGGCGACAGTGCCAGCCGCGAAGAGCGGAAGGTCGTCGGAGTGCGGCTGAATCGCGGCGAGCACCTTTCCAGCATGGGGGCGACCTGGCAGCGGCCGTTCGATGACGATGTCTCCTTCGCGCACCATTTCCGCACGCGGGCTGCCAGGGTTCTGTTGCCCGTCGTCGCGTCTGGTCAGGACAGAGGCGCCGCCGGGCGCTGTGAGTGGCGTTGCCAATGATCCTGTTGAGAACGCTTCCAGAAAGGTCCTTCGAGTCCACATCATTGCGACCTCCATCTTCGCGCTCGATGCACAGCGTCCACAGGTGAGCTGTTTCCGCGCCTGTACGCTCGGACGGCGTCGATAAGCTCACGCTGTTGCGGGCAGCTCTAGCGGGTCAAGACCTGGCCAGCGTAGACGCTGTAGCCGAGAAGGCTGGCGAGCGCGACGAAGCCAGCGCCGGCCGCCTGGACTTCCCACGCCCGCTCCACAGAGACCCTCGACATAATCCTCAAGGCCACCTTCGGTGCGCACAAGCGAATCAAGCTTTTAATGACGAGGGCCCAGCCGACCAGTGTGAGGACAAGAGGTATCCCCGACCAGATGTTATGAAACCCGATGATGATGGCCGCCATTGGCAGATTCAGGATTCCGTCCACGAAGGCGCCAGGTTCCCCCTTCGCACGCAGGAGCATGAAGAACGCCACCCAGGCCCTGGGTTGCACGATGTGCGAGAGACCAAATACGCCGAACAGAATGACGGCAAAGACTTCGACAGATCTCTCCATCCGCTCCTCCTCGCAACTCGCGTTGTCTCGCCATATCATAATGACCGCCATGCGCTATCTCGCGGTCGTCGTCTGTGTGATCGCCGGCGCGGTAATCGGCTCCGCCAGCGATCCTCAATACTCCAGCGAACTGATTTTTCCGCTCGAGTCCTGGCACAATCACTCGTCTTCGATCGTCGAGACACCAAAAGGCGACTTGCTCGTGTGCTGGTTTCACGGTTCCGGCGAGCGCACTGCGGATGATGTGCTCATTCGAGCGGCGCGATGGAATAGTGAGCGAAGAAGCTGGGGCCAGCCTTTCACCCTCGCCGACGCACCGGGATTCCCGGAGACCAATCCCGTGCTCTTCATCGATCGGCGCGCGCGCCTGTTCTTTTTCTGGCCGCTCATTATCGCCCACCGCTGGGAGACGGCGTTGATGAAATACCGCGTCTCGACTGATTACCAACAGGCCGACGGGCCGCCGGCCTGGACATTTCAAGACAACATCGTCCTGGTCCCAAAGAACATTGCGCCGAAAACGAAGGCCTTCGTCGCCGCCGAAGTGGAGCGCAGTCCGCAGTTGGCAGCCGCCGGCCAACGCCTCGTCGAGCGGGCCGACGACGAGTACTTCTCACGAATGGGCTGGTTCACCCGCACACATCCACTCGAGCTTCCGTCGGGCCGGCTCCTCGTCCCGATGTATTCAGACGGGTACTCGTTCGGCATCATGGCGATCAGTGATGACGGTGGCATCACCTGGAAAGGCAGCGAGCCGATCGTTGGTCTCGGCGGCATTCAGCCTTCCGTCGTCGGCAAGAACAACGGGACTCTCGTCGCATATCTCCGCGACAATGGGCCGGCGCCGAAACGGGCGCTGATAAGTGAGTCGACCGACGACGGTGACTCGTGGACAACCGCTCGCGACACCGACATCCTGAATCCGGGGTCGAGCCTCGAGGTGATCCGTCTCCGCAACGGTCACTGGATCATGGTGTACAACGATCTCGAGCGAAGTCGATACTCACTGGTCGCCGCGATCTCGGAAGACGAAGGCAGGACATGGCCGGTTCGACGGCATCTCGAGGGCCGACCCGACGTCGAGACGCCTGGCCAATACCACTATCCCTCTGTCATGCAGGCACGTGACGATGCCATTCACGTGACTTACAGCTACTTCACCCCAACGGGAAAGTCGATCAAGCATGCACGCTTTAACGAGGAGTGGGTGCGGACCTCGCGATAACCTCTCATGCGAACGGCAGATCTTTTTCGGCGAACTCTGGCGGGCATGGCAGTCTGTTTCTTCGTGCTCGCGGTTGGTGCGGCTGATGGCCAATGGTGGAAGCAGGAGCCGATTCGGTTTCTCCAGACCAACCTGAGCGAAAACGATTCGACCGTCGATCCCCAAACTCTCGTCGGCGCCGTCGCGGATTTCGGCGCCAACACGTTCCTCATGAACATGGGAGGAATCGTGGCGCAGTACCCGACGCGGGTACCCTTTCACTACGCGAGCGCCTTCCTCCCGCGCGGCCGCGACCTCTTCGGCGACGTCGTCCGCGAGGCCCACGCGCGACGGATTCGTGTCGTTGGCCGCTTCGATCTGAGCAAGACACAAAAGGCGGTGTTTGACGCGCACCCCGAATGGTTCTTCCGGCGCGCCGACGGCCAGCCGGTTATCTACAACGGCCTCTACTCGACCTGTATCAATGGTGACTACTATCGGGAGCACGCGCTCACTATCCTCACAGAGGCGCTCGAGCGTTACGAGGTCGACGGATTGTTCTTCAACATGTTTGGCAATCCCACGACCGATTACAGCGGCGTCGCCACGGGTCCGTGTCACTGCCAGGCGTGCGAAACGCGCTATCGTGCGCGATTCGGCCGTCCGGTGCCGTCGGCCGCTGATGCCGACTATCGCTCGTTCATGTCGGACTCGTCGCGGGAAGTCGCGGCGACGATCGCGGAGCTGATTCACCGCAAGCGGCCGAATGCTGCCTTCCTCACCTATATAAGGGACCACACCGACGGCATCATCTCGGAGTCAAACACCGCCGTCACCCGGCCGCTGCCGCTCTGGCCGTACTCGGCCAGCGATAACGTGAGCCGATCGCTCGGTTCGGAGCCGGACAAGGTCGCCATCAATCTGGCGATGACGTTCATTGATTTCCCCTGGCGTTATTCGAACGTGTCAGGAGCAGAGACGGCACTTCGCCTGTATCAGAACCTCGCACATGGCGCGCCGCCGGCGATCGTTGTCTCCGGTCCGATGGCGCAGCAGGACCGCACGGGCCTCCTCGCAGCGAAACCGATCTTCGACTGGCACGCGCATCACGAAGATTTGTACATCGGGCAGAAGAACGCCGCACAAGTGATGCTGCTGGCGACGGGCGACACCGCGTCGTACCGCGGGTTCTTTCGCCTGCTGACCGAAGAGCACATCCCATTTGTCGTCTCCGAGAACCTTCGCTGGATGCAAGAGGGCTCCCGGTTTGCTCTCGTCATTGCGGCTGGTGCGCCTCCGAAAGAACTCGCTGGCTACGTTGAGGATGGTGGCCGAGTGCTCGTGGCGGGCACGACCGCGCCGCCATTTCCTGTAGGCGCAATCGCGGGTCGCCGATCGACACAGGGATATTGGCGCATCCGCGACCGTCAACAGTTCCCATCGTTGAACGACACGGATTTGATCTTCGTCGATGGTGAGTATCTCGAGATCGCGCCGCTCCAGCGCCCGATCCTGACTCTTATTCCGACCGCGATGTTCGGCCCGCCGGAGAAAGTATGGAGCGACAAAGTCGAGACGACCGTGCCCGGCATCGTGCTCACGGATCATGGAAAGGGTCGAGCCGCGTTCATCCCGTGGGATGTCGGCGGCCTCTACTATCGCCACAGCTCAGAAGCACACCGTGGGCTTGTCGCCGACGTCGTCGATCGGTTGCTGCCCGGCGGACGCCAGCTTCGAACGAATGCACATCCCCTCGTCGAAGTGACCGTCATGGATCAACCGGGGCGAGGGCGCACTCTGATCCATCTGGTCAACGGAACCGGGCATCACGACACCGGATACTTCCCGCCACTCGAGATTGGCGACATCCGAATCGATCTGGCACGCGACATCCGTCGCGCGTATGCCGTGTCGCTCGATCGAGCGCTACCGATCACCAGCAACGGTGGTTTGCGATCGTTTACGCTCCCACGCCTTCAAGCGTACGAGGTCATCGTGGTCGAGTGAGGAGCTGGTCATGATCCGCGCATCGATAACTTGCCTCTTCGCGTTGTGGTGCATGGGCGCAGTGGCGCCGGTCCAACAGGTTCACACCCTCCCGGGGACCGAACTCCTCACCTGGCAAGGGGACCTCTCAGAACGAATGATGGACGGCGCTCATCGCTTCGTCGAGCGCAAAGTCGACGAAGCGGTTGCCAATCGTCAGCAGTATTGGCATCGCGACTTCACCACTCGTCAGGCGTACGAAAAATCCGTTGAAGCGAATCGCCAGCGCTTCATGAAAAGCATCGGGGTTGTCGATCCCCGGGTGCGCGTGACCATGGAGCGATTTGGGGAAGATGACGACGGCGCGGTGGTCGCGGAGACGGCAGCCTATCGCATCTACCAGGTCCGCTGGCCAGTATTGAATGGGGTTTCGGGCGAAGGGCTGCTGCTCGAACCCAAAGGCCGGCCGGTAGGACATGTTGTCGCTCTCCCCGACGCCGACCAGTCACCAGAGCAGATTGTCGGACTCGCGCAGGGTATTCCGCCCGAAGCACAGTTCGTTCGTCGGCTGGCAGAAAACGGTTTCGAAGTGGTTGTTCCGGTGGTGATCGATCGGACCACCCGGTGGTCGGGACATCCCGACATCCGCATGACCGACCAGTCGCATCGCGAATGGATCTACCGGCAGGCGTTTCACATGGGCCGTCACGTCATTGGATACGAGGTCCAGAAAGTGCTCGCCGTCGTGGACTGGTTCAAACAGAAGCGGGGAAGCACGGCGAAAGTAGGCGTGGCCGGTTACGCCGAGGGCGGACTGCTCGCGCTTTATGCGGCGGCCGTGGACACGCGAATCGACGCCGCACTGGTCAGTGGTTATTTCGATTCACGTCAGCACGTCTGGTCGGAGCCGATCTATCGCAACGTGTGGGGCTTGCTGCGCGAGTTCGGCGACGCCGAACTGGCAAGCTTGATTGCGCCGCGAGGTGTGGTCGTTGAATACAGCACGGTTCCCGCACTCACAGGACCCCGGGGTGCATGGACGCCCCCCGCGTTCGACAGCGTGAAGCCGGAGTTCGATCGGATCGATCGATTGGTGCCGGCAGGATTTCAACCGAGGCAGCTTGTGAGCGGCGCCGGTAATGTGCCGATTGGTCCTGGATCGCGACAGGCGCTGCAGCACTTCACGAAGTTCATGGGGACGGCGCCCGCCCTTTCATTGATGCGCAACGCCCTTGCCGATCACCGCCACGCCCTTGACGTGGCGACGAGACAGAGGCGACAAGTCGAAGAACTCGAGAATCATGTCCAACGCCTGGTGCGTGACTCCGAACACGTTCGCGATCGCTTCTTCCTGTATAAGGTAGCGCCCCAATTCGCAGACGAAACGTGGACCAGGGAGCTTCGTTTCAAGACGACGTCTCCGGACACATTCATCGAAAGCTCCAAGTGGTATCGCCAGTACCTTTCACAGGAGGTGCTCGGCAGATTTGATGAGCCCTATACGCCGTTCAATCCTCGAACGCGGCAGCTCTACGACACCGGCAAGTGGGTCGGCTATGAAGTCGTCCTCGACGTGTGGCGAGACGTGTTTGCCTGGGGCATCCTGCTCGTGCCCAAAGATCTGAAACCCGGCGAACGGCGCCCGGTCGTCGTCTGCCAGCATGGCCGCGGCAGTGTGCCCAAAGATGTGGTCGAGGGAGACGACGCCTACTATCACAACTTCGCGGCGCGCCTCGCGGATCGCGGGTTCGTCGTGTTTGTCCCGCACAATCTCTACCGCGGGGAAGATCGGTATCGGTGGCTCAGTCGCAAAGCCAATGGCGTCAAGGCGTCGCTCTTTTCGTTCATCATCGGGCAGCACGATCAACTTCTGCGATGGTTCGAGACATTACCGTTCGTCGATGCTAAGCGGATCGCGTTTTACGGGCTCAGCTATGGTGGCGAGACAGCGGTACGCGTGCCGACGGTGCTCGAGCGCTACAGTCTTTCAATCTGCTCGGGTGACTTCAACGACTGGACGCGGAAAGTGGCGGCTACCGACGAGCGTTTCAGTTTCATGTACACGATTGAGTGGGAAATGCCCTACTTCGACATGGGCAACACGTTTGATTATGCGGAGCTGACGTACTTGATGGTTCCACGGCCGTTCATGGTGGAGCGAGGCCATCACGATCGGGTGGGACGGGATCAGTGGGTGGCGCACCAATACGCCAGGGTTCGATGGCTCTACACGCAATTCGGGCTGACTGATCAGACCGCGATCGAATACTTCAACGGCGGCCACACCATCAACGGCGAGGGCACGTTTACGTTTTTGCACAAGCACTTGAAATGGCCGGAGCCATAACCTGCCAGCGGACTACGACGGCGACGGCCAGACCGATATCCCAGTCCACTATCAGGAAACTTGACCGAGCGCCGGTTCGAGAACCATCCTGAAGGGCCATGCTGGAGGTGCAACGCGAACTGGCCGCGCTGAAGTTCATCGACGGCCTGTCCGCTCATCTGAAAGAAGTGCGGGAACCACACAAGGCCCTGCGCCATGCGCTGCGCGACACCCGCGAGTTCTTTCAGGCGACCGGCGGGTGTATTGCCACGCTGCGCGCCGGCCGGCCTCAGGCCGATCTCCTCTTCGCGTTGCCAAGACGCGGCGCCTGGGACCTGGGCGTGCTGACGCGATATATCCGCCATACCCATCCGCCGATTCGGCGCGACATGTTGATTGGATCTGTGCGCCGCCGCGGCGGCGCCTGGGGTGCCATTGCGCTGGCCGCTTCAGGCCGCGACTTCGATCGCGAGGATCGCCGTCTGATGACGCGCATCGCCGGTGTGCTATCAGCCGCCGTTCATCGGATCGATCGCGATCGACTTCTTGGCGTTCGCGATCGCATCGATCGAAAGATCATGGAGCAGATCCATCCCAAGGATCTCTTCTACCAGATCATGGACGGCATCCGATCGCTGACCCTCTACGATCACTCGTCAGCGCTTCTCATTCGCGAAGAAGACGAGGACTCGTTGCGCCTCGTCGCCGAACAGATCGCGTGGACGAAGGCGAAGAGCGAACGGATCGGACTGCGCATTCCGATCACGGCTGATGCCGCGGCGCTGCTGCAATCGGAACAGGTCTACGGCTTCGATCGAGACGGCGAAAGCTGGCGCGAGTGGAAGGGACGGCGAGCGGGCGCGCTTGCGGCGGCGCTCGACTACAACCGTGTCGAAGATGGCGATGGCGAGAACCTCAGGGAAGGGTCGATGCTCTGCGCACCGCTGGTGACGCGCGACAGCCTCGTCGGCGTCCTCAAGATCGCATCGCGCCATCCTGAACAGCTCAAACCCTTCGACGCGGAGCTCGTCGAGCACTTTCGATCGCAGGCGGCAATCGCCATCCAGAATCTGCACCGGACCGAGTCGCTGCGGGCGCGTGTTGTGACCGCGGAACGCAAGAATGCCATGGCCGACCTTGCGCGCAGCGTGTCGCATGACTTGAACAACGCGCTTGGTTCGATGCTGCCGCTGATCCAGCAGATGCAGGCTGACCTTCGTGGTGGGACGCTGACAACGACAGTGTTCGCCGAGGATCTCGAGCACGTGCAGAAGTCACTGCAGGTGTGCCGCCGGATCTTTGGCGGCATGCTGACGTTCTCGCGAAACGCGGCGCGGCGCGGCAGTTATGGCCACGTCCGGCGCGCCATTGAAACCGCATCCGCCATCCTGAAATACGGCATGAGCAGAAGCGCCATCGAGCTGCAAGTGAATGTGCCGGACGAGATTCCAGAAGTCGCCTGCAGCCAGAGCGATCTGGAACAAGTGTTTCTCAACCTCCTCACGAATGCGCGAGAGGCGACACCGGTGGGAGGCCGAATCGCGGTGGCGGTACGCGCACTTGATAGCGTCGTTGAGATCCTGATCACCGATAGTGGATGTGGAATTCCCGCCGAGCATCTTCCCCGCGTACTCGAGCCATTCTTTACGACGAAAGAGAAAGGGAACGGTCTCGGTCTCTCGATCTGCCGGTCGGTCCTCTGGGAAGTCGACGGCACTCTGACGATTCAGAGCGAGCCGGGGAATGGCACCGAAGTCCGCGTGCTGGTCCCGGCGGCGATTTCGCAATCGTCGCCGCAATGACGAGCAGGCCCGCCCGGATTCTCGTCGTCGACGACGAACCCGGAATGCTTCGCGCAGTCGAGCGGGTGCTGAGCGGAGCGCATCACGTCGTCGGCACACGGCTCTCCCGCGAGGCGCTGGCGCTGGCTGACGGGTTTCGTCCCGATCTCGCGATCGTCGACATCCGCATGCCCGATCTCGACGGCTTCGAGTTGATGGCGCAGCTCAAGGCGCGCATGCCCGGCCTCGACGTGATCCTGATGACGGGCAGCGTTGACGATCTCGACGAGAAACTGGTGCGGGCCATCCGCAGCCCCGCCTTTTACTTCATTCAGAAGCCCTTCGATCGCGAGGTGCTCAGGACGCTCGTCGAACGCTGCATCGAACTTCGCTGGCGCCGCGAGGACCACCACCGCAACCTGAAGCGGCTGGAAACCGAGATGGCGGAGGCGCGCGCATTTCAACAAAGCCTGCTGCCCGCGCGCGAGAAGATGCTGAATGGTGTCTCGGTCTGCTGCCGCTACTCGCCGAGTTCGGCGCTGGGTGGAGATCTCTATGACTATGCCAGCGCAATTCGGGGACGGACTGCGTTGCTGATGGCAGATGTGTCAGGTCACGGCGTGTCTGCCGCCATGCTGACCGGTATCGTGAAGAGCGGGTTTCACGCGTCGCACGTTGACGAATTCGATCCAGTGTCGGTCGTTCAGCGTGTGTCGATGGGACTCGCGGCGTTTAGTGCCGATCGCTTCGTCACGCTCATTGCCGCGGTGATCTCGCCCGACGAACGCCGCTTGCGGTACGTGAATGCGGGTCATCCACCAATCCTTTTGTGGGGACCTGCTCGCGAGCCGCAATGGCTCCCGAGCACGGGGCCGCTGGTGTCGCCGGTGCTGACGGGTACGACCTGGGACGCATCGATCGTGCCGATCGACGCCGGCGATCATCTTTTGTTGTACACCGACGGCGTCTGGGAGCCGCTGGCGGATGAAGACGGCCGCGCGGAGCATCGTTTCACCAGCGCGATCGGCCGGATTCCCGATGGCGGTGCTCCACTGCTCGACACGATTCTCGACGATGTTCATCGTGAGCTCGACGGTCAATTGCAGCCCGACGACCTGACGCTGCTGACGGCGAAAGTCACGGCAGCGCCACCGTAATACAAGAACAGCTTGACGCGATTCCAGCATCGCTCCACAGTGGACTCATGGCATTCGAAACTATTCACGGCGCCTTACAGCTGACACGCTTGACCAACGAGTCGGCTGAATACCGCGCACGGCGCGAGGAGCTCCGTCTTGCTGAGATTGATCTCATGCAGCGGCGCGAACGCGTTGCCGAATTACGCCGCAGCCTTCCGCTGGGGGCAACGGTCCAGGACTACGCATTCGAGGAAGGCCCGGTCGACCTCAATGCCGGTGACTCACCGACGCGAAGTGTTCGCCTCAGCGAGCTGTTCACCGGACGGGACCGTGCTCTGGTGGTCTATCACCTGATGTACGGGAAGAAGCAGACGAATCCATGCCCGATGTGCACGATGTGGATCGACGGCTACAACGGCGTCGCACCGCATCTGGCGCAGAACATCGACTTGGTCATCGCCGCCGCGGCTGATCCGCCTGCCTTGCGCCAGCATGCGCGCAACCGCGGATGGCACAACCTTCGACTGCTCAGTTGTGGCAACAGCACGTTCAAGTACGATTTGCTCAGCGAAGATGCCGAAGGCAATCAGGACTCGACCCTCTCGGTCTTCTCACAAGGCGACGACGGCACGCTTCGTCACGTCTACACCGCGCACCCGTGGATGGCCGAGGACATCAAGCAAAGAGGAATCGATCTGCTGACGCCGGTCTATAACATGATGGACCTGACACCACAGGGTCGCGATGATTGGTACGCGAAGCTCACTTACCCGGAAGGTCGCTCGAGACACCGATGATCCGCGCTGTCGGAGCCGCGTCGAGCAGGTCGACGGGTGGCAGACGGAGTCAGGGTCTTGAACGCCGGTGCCTCCGTGTCGCGGTGGACGATCCGCGGCCGCGGCGGATCGTTCATACCCTCGCCGAGATAGAAACTCGGATGTGACGGCTGGTTGTAACCAACGTTCTGCCACGCGATCGCCAGACGGTACTGCGGATCGTGCATGAGCGTGTAGATTCGATTCGTCGCCGGAATGGTCGTCGAGTAGATCCGGAGCGAGGTATTGTCGGCGGCGCGCCAGATCACTTCCTCACGCCAGTCACCGAATAGATCGGCGGTCAGCGCGGCGTTCGCCTTGGTGCCGTTGTTGGCCGCGGCACCCGTTGCAGTGAGCAACCGCACCAGCGAGCTGGTGTTCCAGTCCAAGTACTCGGGCCCCGCGAGGATCTTGCCGTAACGCGCGTCGTTTGTGGCGAGCACCTGAATGCCGTCGATCGGAACGGTGAGCGAACGGTAGTCCTTTGTTGCGTCTCCGATCACAGTGCCGAGGCCGTCGACGGTACCGTCCGCCGTCTTGCACGCCACCTCGGCGCGCCCGTCGCCGTCGAGGTCGTAGACGATGAATTGGGTGTAGTGAGCGCCGGCGCGGATGTTGCGCCCGAGATCGATCCTCCATAATCGCGTGCCATCGATCTTGTAGGCCGAGACGCGTCGATCTGAGATCTTCAGGCTGAGCTTCGACCTTTCGCAGGAGGGATCGTGACCGACCCGGCCGTTACGTACGCGAACTACCTGAAAATCGATGAACTTCTTGCGCTGCAAGAGTCCCGCTCGGACGGGCCGGAGCATGACGAACTGCTCTTCATAGTCATCCATCAGGTCTACGAGCTCTGGTTCAAGGAGCTGTTGCACGAACTCGATCGTGTTCGGCAGTGGCTCGAAGACGATGAGCCGCACCGTGCGCAGCACACGCTGAAACGGATCCTGACGATCGTGAAAGTGATGGTCGCTCAACTCGACATCCTCGAGACGATGACGCCGCTCGAGTTCCTCTCGTTCCGCGAGCGGCTCGAGGCGGCGAGCGGTTTTCAGTCGGACCAGTTCCGCCAGATCGAATTCGTGCTCGGCGTAAAGTCGCAGGGATCGATTCGGCGTTTCCCGGACAACAGCCGCGCGCGGCTCGCACTGGAGCGTCGCTATCGAGAGCCGACGGTATGGGACGCGTTCCTGCGCTACCTGTCGCGCGAAGGATATGCCGTTCCGGCATTGCATCTCGAACGGGATGTGACCGCGTTGATCGAACCGTCGTTGGACGTACAACAGATACTGGTCGTCGTCTACCGGGACGATCCGAAAAACGCCGAGCTCTGCGAGCGGCTGGTCGATCTCGACGAAGGGATCCAGGAGTGGCGCTACCGCCACGTGAAGATGGTCCAGCGGACGATCGGCACCAGGCGCGGGACCGGCGGCTCCGCCGGCGCAGCCTACCTGCAGCAGACCATCGGTCGGCCGTTGTTCCCGGATCTCTGGGAGATCCGATCGCAGTTGTAGGTCGGCAACGACCGTGGAAACTCACATGGTTCTATACTGCCCGGCATGCGAAGTCTGGCTTTGATTCTCGTGCCGTTGCTTGTTGCGCAGAACACGCCGCCCGCGACGCAGGCGGCGCGACCGATGCGGACAGAAGCGGAAGCACGCGAGCGCGCCGACTCGAACCGCCGCGCCCGCGAGGAGCAACGGATCAAGACGGGTGCGCCGGTCGAGCTGATCACCGACTACACCAAGGCCAGTATCGCCACGGTGCCCGAATCACTCGGCCTGAACCCGTTCTACAAGAAATACACCGATGCGATGGGCATTCCCGTCGTGGCGTCGGAGAAGGTGCCCGACGCCGCCCTCCTCGTCGCGCGCGACATCGTCAACGCGATGCTCGCGGCGCGGTCCGACATCCGCAAGGCACTCATCGCCAGGCACTGGCGCACCGGCGTCATCGCGGAAGTCGAAATGACGATGGACATTCCGGAGTACTCGCGCATGAAGCGCCCCGGAGCGCCGGACGGTGAGCCGGTCGTCCAGGCGGATCGCGATTACCACGCCAATCGTTCGCGTGGGCTCGGTGGCAACCCGACGACGGGCGCAGAGGAGAACCTGCTCGGCTATCCGGGGACGCGCTACTGGGGCGAGCACATTTTCGTCCACGAGTTTTCGCACGCGATGATGGCCGGCATCCGCGACGTCGATCCCGCGATGCACGCCGAAATTCGCGCCGCCTACGACGCTGCGATGGCAGCCGGCAAGTACGTCTACGACGATGGGCGCAAGCACTACGCGACGACGAATGCCAGCGAGTACTGGGCCGAGGGCGTGCAATGGTGGTTCTTCTCGAACTATGGCGAGTGCTTCGCCGGCAAAGCCAAAGTCGAAACACCGGAAGAATTCGCGGCATATGATCCGAAACTAAACGAGCTGATTGGCCGCGTGTACACGACACACCACATTCCGATGGATGTATTTCACGGCCGACGGATTCGGCCTGTGACGTGTTAGAAAAGGTGAATCGTCTGGTGAAGCAGGACTCGCGTCTGGCGAGCCTGGCGCTCTTCGTCCTGCTCGCTGTCGTGCACACCTGGCCGCTCGCGACCGACCCCGGGCGGCTGTCGCGCAACGATACCGCCGATACGGTGCATAAAGAGTGGATCCTTGCCTGGGTCGCCCACCAACTCGTCACCGATCCGTGGCATCTCTTCGATACCAACACCTTCTATCCCGAGCGCGACACGCTTGCGTATTCAGACCATCTGATCGTCCAGGCGATTATGGGGGCGCCCCTGCTCTGGTCGGATGCGTCCCCCGTGCTCGTCTACAACCTGCTGGTCGTCGCCGGACTGATTTTGACGGGATGGACGACGAGCCTCGTCGTTGAGCGGTGGACGGGGAATCGTCTGGCCGGGATTATCAGCGGGTCATTGATGGCGTTCAACGCCCTGTCGCTGACGCGCTTTCCCGAACTTCAGGATCAACACCTGGAATTCTTTCCGCTCGCGCTCTGGGCTCTTGACCGGCTGCTGACCACGCCGCGTTTCGCCTACGCGGCACACCTGGCCGGCTGGTTCGTCCTGCAGGCGCTGACGGGCGGATACCTCTTCGTCTTCACGTCGATTTCCCTCGTCGCAGCGGTGCTGGTGAGGCCGGCAGACTGGACTGGAGCGCGCGCTCCGCGAATGATCGGGTTGCTGCTGCTGTCGGCAGGCGTCGCCGCGCTGGCGCTCATGCCATTTCATCTGCCTTATCTGCGCGTGAGCCGCGAACAGGGCTTTACGAGATCGCTGGCCGAGGTGTCGGAGTTTTCCGCTCGTCTCACCGACTATCTTGCGACAGGCGGCCGGATCCATTTCAGCGTGTGGAGCCATCGATTCTTCAATAAGGACGCGCTCTTTCCCGGCGTCATCGCGTCATGTCTGGCGATTGCAGCGCTGATTGGTGGTGTGGCATGGAAGGATCGGCGTGCGCGGATGGCAGTTGCCTTCGGACTGCTCGCGTTCGCTGTGTCATTCGGCCCCGGCTTCCCGTTGTATACCGCGCTAACCCGCGTGTTCCCAATCATGGCCGGCATTCGAGGCGCTGTCCGCTCGGGCCAGCTATTCCTCGTCGCGATTGCCATCCTCGCCGGATTCGGCTGGGCGTTGCTCGCTCGACGTCTCGACCGCCGGGCGGTTGCGATCGGAATCGCGCTGCTCGTCGGCGTCCATCTCGAAGCTCTGCGCGCGCCGATTCAATACCGCGTCTTCAATGGCATTTCTCCGATCTTCGATAGCTTGAACACGAGCGATCGGAAGTTGATCGCCTGCTTCCCATTCCCCGGGCCACTCCAGGAGTTCCAGAACGCCGACTGTCTGCTGGCATCGACACGCTTCTGGCAGCCGCTCGTCAACGGCTACTCGAGCTTCATACCAGCGCGCTACTATGAGGAGGCCGCGGCGCTCAAGGCGTTTCCCGAAGGCACTACTCTTCAGTACTTGAAACAGCTCGGGGTGACCCATGTGATCGTGTTCGCCGACAAATTGAGCGCGCCTCGTCTTGCCCACATAAGCGAACATCCGGAGTTGGTTTTGTGGCAGACGGACAAATCGGTGCGGATCTACTTCCTGAAGTGATGGTGGTCCTGGCTCCCGACGCGTCGGTCCATGTTGGCAAAGAGTAAGCCTGTTGTCGCGGACGTCACCCTTGTGCCTACTGGTGATTGGCCTGCAAAGGAAAACGCCACTCGAGTGGAAGTTGAGGGTTTCGTGCTTTTCTTACCGAAGATGTGTTGCTGCTGTGGCAGCACCGCCAGCCTGGACTCAATCACCATTTACGCCCGAATAAGGTTTGGCGGCGCCCACACAGCGATTGACATCCCGTACTGTCGCAGGTGCCAATTGCACTATCGATCGGCGCTGCAGCAGTCACTCGGATCAATCGCGCGTGTCGCGGTGATCGCCTTGGTGTTTCTCGGCGCCTTTCTCACCTTGCTGGGAGATGTATTCCTCGTCGGCTTTTTCCTGCAGCTACTCGTCGTCGGCGGCGCTTTGGCTTGGGGACTGCGCACCTACTTTGTCGCGCGTGCTGAAATACAGAGAGGATTTACGTCTGCGTGTTCGGCTGGTGAGACCCCCGCGGTGTCATTTGCACGTGCATCACCCGCCGGCTTGCGATTCCGTTTTTGCAGCCTGGAATACGCCGAACAGTTCGCCGCCGTGAATCCCGGCGGCACCCTCAGGGAACTGATCTTTTGAACCGCTCAATTAACCTGCTCTGGCACGCTCACCGTTCATGAAGGCGTTGCGCCGCGTTCTGCTCGCGGCAGCGTGCATCGCGACGGCGTGGTCGGCTGCGCTCGTCCTCTTCGGCGGTTTCAACACACGTGTCTTCGGCATCGCGATCAGGTCGAGGAATCCTGATCGCGCCCTCATGATCGCGTGTATCGCAGTCGCCGCTTACTTCGTCGCGGGTGGAAGGATACCGCGCGACACGGCTCGCCGAGTGGGCAGCGCAGCGGCGGGAATTGGCCGAGCGCTGCTCATGCGGCCGGGACTGATCGCTGCTGTGCTCGCGCTCACACTCGCGATCACCGCGTTTGTCGCAGGGACACGAATCGCCGGCGGCGCCGACGCTTATGGGTACGTGAGCCAGGCTGACCTGTGGCTTGCCGGCGAACTTGTCATCAAGCAGCCATGGGTTGCGGAGATTCCCTGGCCGAACGCGGAGTGGTCGTTCTCGCCCCTCGGTTATCGGCCGGCGGAACCCCCCGGGCAGTGGGCAATTGTTCCCACCTACTCGCCCGGTTTGCCGCTACTACTTGCCGGGGCGAAACTGCTCGGCGGCCAGTGCGCGCTTTTCGCAGTGGTTCCCCTGCTCACCGGCCTCGGTGTACTCGTGACCTACGGCATCGGAAAGCGTCTTGTGTCGCCGTGGGGCGGCATCATTGCCGCGTGGCTGGTCGCCGCCAGCCCGATCGTGATCGGCATCGCGCTCGAGCCGCTGACCGACGTCCCGGTGATGACCGTGTGGGCGATCAGCATCTATCTTCTCCTCGCTCGAACGGGCGGGCGACTGTCGCCCGTGCTCGTCGGTGTCGTTGCCGGTATCGCGATCCTGATCCGACCGAACCTCGTTCCGCTGAGCATCCCGCTCGGCATGTGGTACATGATTCGCCGCCAGACCGACGGAGACTCCCCGCTGGTGTCGGGCACGCTGTTCGCTCTTGGCGTCCTGCCGGCGATCCTGCTGATCGCATTCCTCAACAATCGTTTGTACGGCTCGCCGTTGTCGTCGGGATACGGAACGCTCCGCGATCTCTACGCCTGGTCGCACATCGTCCCGAATCTGCGGCGGTACTTCGCGTGGTTCACGTTCGCGCAAACCCCGATCGCGCTCGCGGGCCTTGCCGCCCTGTTTGTGCCGACCAGACGATTGTGGGCGAGTGCCGCCGATCTCCGGATCGTGCCGATCCTCGCGATCTTTGTGGCGCTGCTCTGGGGGCAATACTTTGCCTACGAGGTGTATGACTCGTGGGGTTTTCTTCGATTCCTGTTGCCGTCGTGGCCACTGATCATGGTCGGACTCGCCGCCGTGCTCCTTGCGGTGAGTGAGGCAGTACTCGCGCGACGCCGCCGCACGATCGCCGGAATTGCCCTTACGCTATTCGTCGCGCTGCTCGGCGTCTGGACCTTCTCGCCGGTACTTCGAGACAACGTGTTGGGTGGGCGGCAGGCAGCGGCCGTCGAGGCACCACTTGGTCAACTCGTGCGCAAGCACACGGTCGACAACAGCGTCGTGCTCGTGTGGGAGCGGTCGGGGACGATCCGGTACTACTCTGGCCGGACGACGCTTCGGTACGACTACCTGGACAGGGAGTGGCTGGACCGCTGCGTCGCATGGCTGCGCGGGCGCGGCGTCCACGTCTATGCGGTTCTGGATCCGAATCACGTCGAGCAATGCCGGCGGCGATTTGCCGGACAGGCGACACTGGCCGCCTTGCACCATCCTGTCTTCCTCTACGAACCCGCCAGCACGGCTCTGTACGATCTGACCACGCCGCCTCCGCCCGAACAGGCACTCATTCTTTACGAAGAGGATCCGGGAGGCCGGCCGCCCTGTGATCCGCCCGCCGAGCCGGTGCCGATGGTGCTGAGCGCTGTGAATCACTAATCACTGATCACTCATCGTGAATCCTTGAATCCCTCATCGATGAATCCGTGAATCCTTGAATCCGTCATCGATGAATCCGTGAATCCTTGAATCCCTTATCGATGAATCAGTGAATCGTCGAATTGCCGCGCGATGTCTGGATTCCGGATTCGAGGATTAGGGATTCACCGATGAGGGACTCACCGATTCACGATGAGTGATTAGTGATGAGGGATTCATCAACGCGGCTTGAACCCGTCGAGGTGGAGGTGCTTGTCCAACTTGTCGCGGAGCACACAATAGTTTGCTTCGATGAACCTCGAGAGCAGTCTCTCCTCGGTCTTGTGCACGTAATAGCGGTTCAGGCCGTCGTCCATGGCGAAGATATAGCCGTTGTCGAGCAGGATCGGTTCCCACACCTGGTGCGTGGGCGCTTCGGTCAGCGGCGCCGTGGATTCGGCCATGATTACGCGTGGCACATATCGTTTGAAGTCAACGCTCGAGAAGACCTGCTTCTCGAACCCTTCGACATCGACGTTCAGAAATGTGATTTCCGGCTTGTTCTTCGCGTGTTCGTCGAGCACTGCTGTGAGCGTGGTCACCGGAATCATGATCTTCGTGAATTCGTACCCATTGGCGCGGTGTGATGCCGCGATCTTCGGGCTCAGGGTCGACAGGCCAGAGGTCTTGACGCTCTTGTAGAACGGCAACTCGCCCGGCCGGTCAGAGATCGCCACCCCTTTGTTCGTGTCCTTGGGCCTCGACTTGTTCAGCTTCTCCACCAGTTCTGGAATCGGTTCGATGTTGATACCCCGCCAGCCGGCCAGGTAGAAGTATTTGGTCACACTGCTCTCGTCAGGATCGTTGGCGCCGACATCGACGTAGAAGCCGTTTTCGTGATCCTTGAACACATACCCGAGGATGTAGTCCTCGTAATACTGCGAGTAGTACGTCGGTCCGTTGCCGAACGCCCCGCGCACGGGGCACTCAATCGTGACCGTCGACTGGTTAGCGTTCGCGGCTGCTGGTGCTGCTGCGTTGGCCGCCGGCTTGGCCGGTGCGGCGCACGCCGCCAGAAGCGCGCTCGTCACCAGCGCCAGCAGCGCGGCACAACGCCTCGGTCGATCGATGCATAGAACAGGTTTCAAGACCGCAGCGACGTTCGTTGCGGCCGTGGGTGTCGTCAGGCGGATGATGTGCATGGGTAGCAGGGGAGTGTATCCTGCACACAGGCTAAGCTGCATCCGTGAACTTTCAAGAGGCGACGCGGCGTCGTGGAATGAGTCTGAAAAAAGCCCATCTTCAAATTGTTGTCTTTGGTCTTGCTCTGCTCGCGACAGCATTCACCGCCTGCGGCGCACGCACCAATACCGGCCCTGCTTCTATTCTGCTGTTCACTGGCACCGGAACGTCTCCTGGCGACGTCGCCGCTCTTGAAACCATCCTGGAGGCGAATCATCTCGACTATGCGACCGCGAGTTCTGCCGATTTGAAGGGGATGGCGGAAGATGGAATCAGGCAATACCGCCTGCTGATTGTCCCCGGTGGAAACTTCGTCGAGATCGGCAACAGCCTCAGTTCAAGTGCGACTGCGAACATTCGTACCGGCGTAGAGAATGGTGTGAACTACCTCGGCATCTGCGCCGGGGCGTTCCTGGCGGGCAGTTTCCCAAAGCCGTACAAAAGCTTGAATCTCACGTCGGGCGTGCAATTCCGCTTCTACGACGCCGTTCGCAGTACGCGGAAGACTGCGGTTGGGATTATGGTCGCAGGCGGACCGACGCTTGATCAGTACTGGGAAGATGGTCCGCAATTGAGCGGCTGGGGGGCGGTCGTCGCGAAATATCCTGATGGAACTCCGGCGGTTGTTCAGGGAAGATTCGGCAAGGGCTCGGTCATTCTGACAGGTGTTCATCCGGAAGCCCCCGAAAGTTGGCGGCGCGGCATGACGTTCAGCACACCTTCGAGTACCGACAATGCATTCGCAGCGACGCTTATCCAGGCGGCGCTGAATGGAACATCGCTATCCCATTTCTAGTCGCGGCCGGCCGCGATCTCAGCGCATGTCGTCAGTCGTCGATTCTACACAGCGGTCTCATGAGCGACATCTTCCTCAGCTATTCGCACCAGGATCGTGAACGCGTCCGCCCGGTGGTGGCCCTGCTCGAGGCGCAAGGATGGGCGATCTGGTGGGACCGAACACTCCTACCGGGCCAACACTGGGAAGACCAACTTCGCGAAGAGTTAAAAAACTGCCGGGCCGTCGTTGTCGTTTGGACCCGAAACTCGGTCACGTCGAAGTGGGTGCAGCTAGAGGCATCCGAGGGACTCAAGATAGACGGGCTCGTCCCGATTCAACTGGACCAGTTCGAGGCTGCCCCGATTCCAAATGATTTCAAGCACATTCACGCCGCGGATTTGACGACATGGACCGGAGGCACGAATCATCCGGAGCTTGCCGGGGCATTGCGGGCGCTACGGGAAATCGTTTCGCGACCGGCCACTGCTCCAAGCCTGGCCGACAGTACGAATCTGCCGTATTCCCTGTCGTTGGGCGGCGATCTCGGAAGCACCGACCCAAAAGACTTGATGTGGATCGACAGCAACGTACGAGAGGCCGGACGGAATGCCGTTCCGGCACTGCTGGCCGCGCTGGAATTTCCCGAGCCGGAGAGGCGTGGACATGCAGCGTATCTCCTGGGCTTGACGGGCGATCGAACGGTCGTACGGTCGCTTGCGCCACTGCTTGCCGATCGTAGCCAGGTAGCTCTGGGACTCGAATGGATGCCAACCGTTCGAGCGGCTGCGGCGAACGCGTTGAAGGAGATTGGCACAACCGAAGCCTTGCGGGCTCTGGCGGAGGCCTTCGAGTAGCCGCTCAACGCGCCGCAATCGACGATCGGGAGTGCGCTTCCTCTTGACAGCTACAAGAGATATGGGTAGCCTCCTCTAGACAACGACAGAACGCATGTCCGGAGGCTGGCCGTGGCAGAACGCCCGATCGATGCCTTTCGCGGGTCGCTCGACCTGCTGGTGCTCAAGACGCTGTCGCTCTCGCCCACGCATGGTTGGGGGATCAGTCAGCGGGTGCAGCAGATGTCGAGCGGCGAGTTCGAGATGAATCAGGGATCCCTCTATCCGGCGCTGCAGCGGCTGGAAAAAGATGGCCTCATCACCAGCGAGTGGGGGGTCACCGATAACAACCGCCAGGCGCGGTATTACCGGCTGACCGCCGCCGGCCGACGCGCGCTCGGGCGGGAGGTGGACGACTGGAAGCGCTTCGCCGCCGCGCTCGACGCGGTTCTCCGTACCAGCTGAGTCGCGGCAGATGTCTCGCCGAACCCCCGAGAGTGCCCGATGAAATGGTTTCATGGCGCGTTCGCGCGGCTCCGCTTGTTGTCTCGCCGCGCCGCCGAGTCGCGAATCGACCGTGAGTTCGCATTCCATATCGACATGGAGGTCGAGCGTCTCGTGCGCGACAAACGCATGTCAGCGGACGAAGCGCGTCGCCTTGCCCTCGTGGCATTTGGCGGCGTCGAGGCACACAAGGAGGCGCTCCGGGACGGTCGTGGACTAGCGTGGATCGATCGCGTGTCGCTCGACGTGCGGCTTGGCACGCGGATGCTCGTCAAACACCCAGGCCTGACGCTCGTTGCCACGTTTGCGATTGCCGTCGCGATCGCGATCGGCGCAATGTTCTTCGAGGTCATCTCCGCCGTTCTGTATTCGACAATTCCGGTCGACGGGGGCGATCGCATTGTCGCGCTCGAACTGGCCAGCGAGACGCCGGGCAGCCCGGAACGTCGGCTGTTTCAGGACTACCTCTCCTGGCGAGAAGAACTCTCGTCGATCGCCGATCTCGCGGCGTACCGAACCGTTGAGCGCAACCTGACGCTCGGCGACGGCGCCCCGCAGGCCATCAGGGTCACCGAGATCACGGCGTCGGCGTTCCGAGTGGCGCGTACGCCTCCGCTTCTGGGCCGGCACCTCGTTGCCGACGACGAGCAGCCATCGGCGCCACTGGTCATCGTGCTTGGACACGACGTCTGGCAGTCGCGGTTCGCGGGCGATGCCACGATTCTTGGGCGTACCATCGTGCTCGGCGTCACGCCGCATGTCGTGGTGGGAGTGATGCCCGCGGGGTTCGCATTCCCCGTCGACGACCAGTTCTGGACGGCGTTACGCCTGAATCCTTCGGCGTACGATCGCCTCGAGGGTCCTGGCCTCCGAATTTTCGGCCGACTGAAACCAGGTGTCACGCTTGACAGTACGCAGCGGGAGCTGACCCGTCTCGGTGAACGAACGGCGGCGGCGTATCCGACGCAGTATCGGCGCCTCAGACCAGTGGTCATGCCCTACACCCGTGAGCACTTCGGCATCACTGGCCCACGTGTATGGCTCTTGTGGATCGTGCAGCTCATCGTGAGCGGCCTCCTGGTTGTCGTCGCGGTCAATCTCGCGATCCTCGTTTACGCGCGGACGGTCGCTCGCCTCGGCGAGATTGCAGTACGAAGTGCTCTGGGTGCCAGCCGTGCGCGCATCCTGGCGCAACTGTTCATGGAGGCGCTTGTGCTCACCGGCGTTGGCACGATCGCCGGTCTCCTTGCGGCGTCGATCGCGCTGGTGCGAATGCAGTCCTGGATCGGCAGCATGGAACGGATGCCGTTCTGGATCGATCTCCGGCTTTCGCCGTGGACCGTTCTGTACGCGGCGCTGATGGCCGTAGTGGCGGCAGCGATTCTTGGCGTCGTACCGGGGGTGAAGGTCACGGGCCGCCCCTTGCACCGCTATCTGCGCGAAGTGAGCGGCGCCACGCCGCTCGGTCGCAGCTGGACCGCGCTCGTTGTCGCTCAGGTCGCGATCGTCGTGGCCATTCTGCCGGCGACGATCTACGTCGTCTCCGAAGTGGTGCGCTTGCAAATGGCCGGAGCCGGATTCCCTGCTGACCAATTCCTCGTCGCCCAGGTCCACCTGAATGAGCGGCAGCGAGTGGCCCTCGTAGGCCGCCTGCAGCGCGAGCCCGCCGTCTCCGCGGTGACCTTTTCGACCTTCATTCCCGGATACGAACCGGGACGCTTCATCGAGTTCGAGGGCGCGGCGCAGAGCGCGGGCATCGTCGAAACGAATGCGGTCCATGTCGATCCTGGAATGTTCGAGACCTACGAGGCGCGGATGCTCGCGGGCCGCGGCTTGGACCGCAGCGACGCCGGCGAGATGGCAACCGCCGTCGTCGTGAATCACGCGTTCGTGCGCCGCTTCCTGGAAGAAGGCGGCGCGCTCGGGCGTCGATTTCGTTACACCCGCGGATGGAGTCGCGACGACGTGGATGGCGGCCGGCGGTATGAGATCGTCGGAGTCGTCAGCAATTACCCGAGCTTCCCGCCCTCGCCAGGGTCCGACGGACAACCGACGGTTTATCACGCCGCATCGATCGCGCAGATCGGATCAGGTGTGCTGTCGTTGCGCCTGCGGGGAGTGGTGCCGGACGATTTCATCGGGACGTTCCGCCAGATCGGCGCCGAGATCGATCCGGCGCTGCCGCTCGGCGAGGTCATGCCGTTGTCGGAGTTCTACCGCGAGAACCGGTCGCCTTGGCGCTATGTCGCGTGGAGCCTGGCGCTCGTCACATCGACCGTGTTGCTGCTGTCGGCTGCGGGTATGTATGCGCTGATGTCGTTCACGGTCGCAGGCCGGACGCGCGAGATCGGCATCCGCACTGCGCTGGGCGCGCAACCGAGGCAGTTGCTGGCGAGCGTCTTCGGGCGCATCACTCGGCAACTGACGACCGGGTGGTTCGTGGGTTCGCTGTTATCGGCGGGCGCGCTGTCGGCTGCCGGTCTTACGGCCGGACGCGCTGCAGCGCTCCTGCTCGTCGTTGGCGCGATCGTGTTAGTCGTCGGATCGCTTGCAGCGTTCGGACCCGCGCGTAGAGGTCTGCGCATTCAGGCCATCGACGCGCTGAAAACAGACTGACGTCTAGCCAACGATCGGTAACGCTTGAGCACTGGAACATCCGTACCGACGCCACCTTGATCGACGACGAGACTCCATAAAGTTCGTACTGGACTTCAAGATGTACCACGCTCCGATCGATGGACGATACACAGTGACGAACGATGCGACGCCGCAAAGACGAACTTGCAAATGACGTCTTTGACGGTGCCCTTTTCCGCGATGTAAATCGGTCAGCCGTTCCACTCTGGAGTACAGCGCAACTGTATTTACGGCCTGTTTATGCCGGCTCGACGTGGGCAGTGTCTTGCACACACAACGAGCACCGATGTTCACAATTGCGCTGTCTCACCTGCTGGGGTGTGGTGTGCGACTGGAGACGCACGAAGCGGTTGCGCTCGCACGGGAACTCCTGGCACGCCCCTGCGGTATTCCAACACCCGAGAACATTCAGCTCGGTTCGGACGGCTCGGCATCCAGCATAAGCACCGACGGCGCGCCGTCGGTGGCGAGCGTTGCGGAGCTGCTGCTGACGCTGCTGCCGGCCGGTACGCCCAACGTGCCTGCAGCGCTTCGGTTTGCAATCGCGCGCGGACTCGCGGCGGTCGAGGCGCCGCCCTTCGCCTCGCTCGGCGAGTTTTCGAGCGCACTGGAGCGGTTCGAAAAAGGAGCGCGCCATGACGTGCTGAAGGGCGTCCTGCAGCGCGGCGTGCAGACATCGCCTTCGCGGCCGACACTCGTGGTCCGCAAACCGTCAACGTCTTCGAGCGAGCGGCGAGAGGCGATTGCTGCCGCCCCGCCAATCTTCAGGTCCTTCGCCGTGAACGGGGAAGCGGACTCACCTGAGCACCCATCGCGGCGCTGGGCATTCGGTGTGGCGGCGGCATTGGTCGCCTCGTTTGCCGTGGGCTTCGCCATCGCGGACAAAATCACCGATCGCGGTGCTGCGACGCATCCGTCCCGCTCCACCCCCGTGTCGCGCGAGATCTCGGCCACTGCACCTGCCGCGAACGATTCGGCTGCGAACCAGGCGACCGTGGAACTGCGAGAGGAGATTGTGCACGTGCCGCAGACTTCTGCAATGGCTCGCGAGGTCGCCGAGCCGCCTGCGGAGGTCCGCGCCGTCGCCGTGGCGAACGCCTTCTCTCCGGCCTTCGCCTCGGACGGCACGGCGATCTTCTTTCACACCGGCCGTGAACGCGACGCGCGCAGTGCGATCGAAGTCGCAACCGCTGACAGCCAGACAGGGATAGACCTGGGCGTCATGACGATCGTCGACGATGGCTCGCACAACTATCACGCGCAGCCATCGCCTGACGGCCGTTTCGTGGCGTTCGACTCGGATCGGGACGGCGAGCGTGGCATCTACGTCGCGAATCGGGATGGCTCGCAGGTCCGAAGGGTGAGCGCCGCGGGCTACGCCGCGGTCCCGACGTGGTCGCGGAATAGCGAGTGGCTCGCCTACATCCGTGCCGAAGCGGACAAATCTTCTGTGTGGAATCTGTGGGTCCAGCCAGCCGCCGGCGGCAGTGCCCGCCGCGTGACGAACTATCGATATGGTCAAACGTGGGCGGCCTCGTGGTTCCCCGATGACCGCCGCATCGCCTACAGCCACGAGGACACGCTGATGGTGATGGACCTGCAGACTGGTGAGGCCACCCGCTATCGGACGCCGATCAAGGGACAGCTGGTGCGGACGCCTGCGGTGTCGCCGGACGGCACGAAGATCATCTTCCAGGTTTTCCGGCACGGCGCCTGGCTTCTCGACCTCGCCGATGGCTCGATGCTACGAGTACTCACCGATCCGACGGCAGAAGAGTTCGCCTGGTCGCCGGATGGACGCCGCGTCGCGTTCCACAGCCGCCGCGACGGCCAGTGGGGTATTTACGTGCTGTTGCGCAGTTAGCTCACGCTTTTTTCAAGTCTCCATTTGACCGTCTCCACCGTCACGCGTATCTTCTTAGGGCCGTCACACACAATTTCCGGTCAGCCTAAGGGGGCCCGACGTGCCTTTGCATTTCTCTGGTTCCGGTCCCTTGGTGTCTCTTCGTCGTCGAGTCCCTGCGCGCGGGCTGGCGTTGGTGGTCGCAGGTCTTTCGACGTTCGCTCTCGCGGACCCGGCTCTGGCCCAGGGGCTGACCAATGGAGTCACCCATGTCGGCGAGATTGCCACGCCACACGAAGCGGACGCATGGACCTTTACTGCCAACGTCGGCGAGTACATCGCCGTCCATGTCGCTGAGACAGGTTCAGATTCTGCGTTCTCGCCGCGTGTCAGCCTTTTCGATCCAAACCACGTCCAGATTACGGTGAGTCGGGGGAACCTTGCGGCGGCGATCGCCGCCGTTGCACCACTGACAGGGACTTACGCCGTGGTGATCTCGGACGACAACGCAGATGGCGACGACACCGACACGGGCAGCTATCGGCTCACACTGGGAAAGGCTGGCGTCCTGTCCGTGTCGCCTGGGGACGAAGGTGGTCCCATGACCAATGGCGCCAATCATAGCGGATCGATTTATCCGGGCGATATGGATGTATGGAGCCTCTCTCTCAGCGCAGGATCGATCCTCGAGGTGACCCTGGCAAAGATCGGTGGCACGAATGTGCCATTCAGCCCGTGGATTCGCATCCTCGATCCCGATGGACGCATCATTCGGTCCGTTACCAACACGCTGGCGGCACAGGTCTATCTCACGCTTGCTGCGCCCGGCACTTACACCGTGCTCGTCGCGAGTCTCGACAGCGGCAGCGATGATGCGGGGAGCTACATCCTGCGGCTGGCGAATCCGGCGGATCCGTTTATCGTGCCGGCGGGAGACCAGGGGGGCGCAATGACCCCGGGTGTTGACTACTCTGCGACCATCGACAGGGCCGATCTCGATCAGTGGACGTTCAGCGCGACGGCCGGGAATCACATCGCGCTCGAGATCTCGGAAACCGTTTTTGATCGTCCGTTCCAGCCATGGATTCAGTTGTATGGCCCGAACGGCGACCTCCTCGATGGCAGGACGGGAACGATCTCCGCGGCAAGTTATCTGGTCGCGCCCCTAAGCGGCACCTATCGCGTGATTGTGGCGGATCTCGATGCCAACGCTGGAGGTGGCACCTATCGAATGAGGGTCGGCGGAATCGTTGCGGCCGCGTCGAATCCGCTGGCCGATATCGTTGTCGATTTTGGACCGTCGTTCGGCGTCTGGCTTCGGACGAACCAGAACGGATCAACTCCGCAGTGGACGCAATTACACGGACTGAGTCCCACTGCTCTGGCGTCCGGGGATATCGACGGCAATGGCCAGTCCGACGTCATCATGACGTTCCCGGGTTATGGCGTTTGGATTTGGTTCAACAACGCAACCTGGAGACCGCTCCATCCATTCGACGCGTCCGAGATCGTGACTGGTGATCTTGATGGAAACGGCAAGGACGAGATCATCCTGAGCTTCGCGGCTTACGGGCTCTGGATCTTTTACAACAACGCCAATTGGTCTCCACTGCACGGGTTGCCGTCAGCGGGAATGGCCACGGGGAATATCGACGGCGACGCCGGCGGGAAATCCGACGTCCTTATCAACTTCGCCGGCTATGGCTTGTACGCGTACGTCAACAATTCCACATGGACACTGATCCACCCTCTCACCGCGAAAGACATGGCGATCGGCGACATCGATGGCAACGGCGTTGCTGATTTGGCGCTGGGTTTTCTCGGGAAAGGTGTGTGGATCCGCTACGATAGCGGCGCCTGGTCTTTATTGGACCCGGCGGACTCCGCCGGGTTGACGTTTGCCAATATCGACAGTGATCCGTTCCAACGGTGGCTGATTCTGAACTTCCCGGATGGCGTTTGGGCCTGGAAGGATGTGGGTCAAGGGAACTGGTGGCGACTACATACGCAGCGAGCGTCACTGCTCGTTTCGAGCGACTTCGATCGAGATGGCTGGCTGGATCTCGCCATCAGTTTTCCCGGCTATGGAATCTGGCTTTGGAGTCAGACAGCGGGGTATGTCCAGTTGCATCCTTTCAGACCGGACGCGATCGTGACCGGGTTGATCGATGACAAATGATCGGAGATTGGTCCCCGTCGATTGAGAACACGCGCATTCGCTGGCCCAGGGAGGTTTCATGTCGTACCGAGCTGCCCGTTTGATCGTCGTTTCGAGTCTGGCTCTCTTGGGCTCGAGTGCGGTGGAAGGGCAGACTGTCGTGACGCCGTTGTTTCCCGGCATCACGCACATCAAGCGAACGGAACAGTACCCGCCGTTCCAATGTCCGGGGTGCCCCGCGCCGACGCCGAACCCGCGCCTGGCGCGAATCAACATCCTGCTCATCGACCTGACGTCCCCCGCGATCCGCTTCAAGCTGACACCGCCCGGAGACAACTTGCCGGCGGTGGCGCCGGGCTCCACGACGCCGAACTGGCCAGTCGTTCCCTTCGAAGTCGTTCGGCAGCGAACTCTCGACTTCGTCAACAGCTCGCACGCGCAGTCGGCGGTCAACGTCCACTTCTTCGCGCCGTTTCCGGTGCCCGGCGGGTCGACCCAGGGCGCCTATGCGTACGTAATCGGCCTCGCCGCCTCGCGCGGACAGGTCTACTCGGGCTTCGAATCGCCGATCCAGAGCTACG
>DATJKH010000162.1:0-18846 GCA_035491715.1 Vicinamibacterales bacterium
AAAGGCCTGCACGCGCGTCGTGGTCGGGGGCGTCCCGGTGGCGATTAACCGGAAGCTCGCGAGTTTTCAGCCATATTGAACGTCCGATCGCGTGACGAGGATGGTCAGGGCGCCAACCCTGGGCGAGGTACTACGCAGAGACCTCGGTGAAATCCACGTTCTCGGTGATGCGAGTACCGTTCTTGCGGAACGCATCTGACAGCATCTGGATCCGCCGCCTGGACTCGTTCAGATCGGTGTTGTGCAGATTGATGTTCAGCAGGTCGATGTACCAGGGCAGCTTCACCTCGTCCATGACATAGCTCCGCACGATCTCGCCGGCGATCGGCAGGGTCGTGCGCTTCGAGACGTCGTGCACGTCGCGGTTGCCGGCGCGCTGCAGCTTGTCGTACTCCTGCTCGAACAGCTTCTCGAACAACTCGGCCGTGAACGTGTCGCCGGCCTTCACACCGATCTCGTCATCCGCCGTCAGAGACGCGCTCTTGTGCAGCCACTCCCACAGGATGCTCAAGCGGATCTCACCGGTGGCCATGTCCTCCATCAAATACAGCACATCGTCATTGCCAAAGAAGTCGGCAGGCTTCAGCGCTGCGGCCTGCAGCCCCTGCAGGAATGCGTTGCCGTACTGGAGGCCGACGCTGAGCAGGTCGCGCGCGCCGCGGATCGTACGCGGCGCGTTCTCGAGCAGGATCAGGGCAGCTGCGTCCGCCTGACCATAAGTGAGCGGCGAGAATCTCCGACCGAGCTGATTCTCCTCGCCGGCCTTTTCCCAGACCGGCCTGACGATGTGGACCATTTTCCAGTGGGCGACCCATTTGCCGCTTGCCCCTTCGCGTTGTTCGCGCTCGCCGCCGGCAACAGCCCGCTTCATCGCGCTGGTGACGCCGGCTTCCGAGCCGACCGGGATGTTCGGCTCCATGCCACCTTGCCACAACGCGTACTGCCCCTTCGCGTCAGGCGTGTTCACGGCACGGCGCACGCGGTCCTCGTAGATCCGCATGTAGCCGTAGGTCATCGTGATCGCGTCGATGTTGGGATTGACGAACGCCGGGTCCCACGCCATCGCGTCCGACACGCTGTTGATGTAGTCCCAGCGACCAGTATTGAAGCCGACGAAGTGCGGACCGAGCGCAGCGCGAATCTCCATCAACTGGAAACAGGCTTCGATCTGTTCGACCAGCGCGTAGACCTTGATAGTACCGGTCGCGAGCCCGAGATGCCGTTCGAGCGTTGCGAGCATGTCGGCCCACAGTGCCGCCTCTTCCGCGGTCTGAATCTTCGGCAGGTAGAGGACGATCGACGATCCAGCCCGTCGAAGCTGCTGGTAGTTGTTGACCACGTAGAGCGTGAGATCGACGATCGACGCGGAGAAGCTCTCGCCGGTGCTGTGCCGCACATGCCGATCGTCGAGGTGGAGCCCGCGCGCACGAAAGATCTTCGTGGTGAAGTCCAACTGCGTTCGCCAGTCGGCGATGATCTCGCGGCCGAAGAACCGCTTCGCCCAGGTGTTCATCTCTCCGGCAACTTCCTCGGCAACCTCGAGGAAGACAGGGTCACGATGGATCGCGAGTTTCAGGTTGCGCTGATTGTCGAGCGACATCGACGAGACCTGTCCCAGCGCGTCTTCGCCGTCGAACATCCAGCCGTCTGCGCCCGAGAGCAGCGCGTAGGCGATGTTGCGGAGCGACGTTTCCACTTTCGCGCCGGGCCGAGCCGCCGGGCCAGTGCCCTGAATCCACTGTCGGCGAAGATCGCCGGGAATCTCGCTGCCGACGAACTTGCCGTCCCGCGCGTCCTGCACCTTGATCTGCGTGCGAGGAATGACCGACTGCGGATCGAGGAACGCGATTCGCCGGCGATCGCGCGCGCGCGCCGCACGCCGGCCGATGCGAGCCTTCATCAGTGCCTTGCGGTCGGCGTCGAGCGGCGCCAGCGTCGCGAGCGCCGCGAGCGCCTCAGGTGTGAAGACGTCGGGATAGCTGGTCTCGAGGGTGCCTCTGATCTGCAGCGGTCGTGATGGCATAGCTATCGATGATGTCACAAGCTGGTCCTCAGAACGACAAGACCGACTCAAGCACGGCCGCAACCGATCGCCATCAGCGCGCACGCTACGCAGAACTTGGATACACTCGACGAAGCCACGAATCGAATACAAGGAGCACACGTACATGACGCCGAGGAACACAATCTGTCTCTGGTTTAACAAAGATGCGCAAGAGGCGGCGCGCTTCTACGCCGCGACGTTTCCAGATAGCAAGGTCACCGCGGTTCACAAAGCGCCCGCCGACTACCCCAGCGGAAAAGAAGGAGATGTCATAACAGTGGAGTTCACCGTTTTGGGAATTCCCTGCGTCGGTCTCAACGGCGGCCCGGCGTTCAAACACACCGAGGCGTTTTCTTTTCAGATCGCGACCGACACTCAGGAAGAAACGGATCGCTACTGGAACGCGATCGTCGGCAATGGCGGCCAGGAAAGCGAGTGCGGTTGGTGCAAGGATCGCTGGGGACTCTCGTGGCAGATCACCCCGCGCGTGCTCATCGATGCGCTTGCGGCTGGTGGCGCTGTAGCGAAGCGTGCGTTCGAGGCAATGATGGGCATGAAGAAGATCGACGTCGCCACGATCGAGCGGGCACGGCGAGGCTGACCGCCGTTCTCAGATGCGTCGCAATGCGTCGATCGGTTCCACGCCGAGGGCACGGCGCGCCGGCAGGTACGAGGCGGCGCCCATGACGCCGCCAAGAAAGCCGATGACTGCTCCCAGCGCCAGTGGGTCCAACGGTCCAACGCCGAACAGAATCGGCTCGAGCGCCTCTGATCCGACGAACGCTCCGATCAGCATGACCACGATTCCCAACGCCACGCCGCTGCCGATGGCGCGGATGCTCGACCCGAGCACGATCCGGAGAACCCGCGCGCGCGGCGCGCCGAGCGCGACGTGGACTCCAATCTCGCGCGTTCGTGAAACCACAGAGTGGGCGACGATTCCGTAGACGCCCGCCGCAGCGACGAGCAGTGTGAGTACGCCGAGAAGGACCGTCACCGCCGACGCGAACCGCGCCGGCTGCGTGCTGGCGACAACTCTGTCGGCGATTGACGCCGTGCCGGCCATGGCATCGGTCCCTCGCGTCAGGTCGCCCGTCAGGCGGTCGAGTGGCTGCCGCAGCGGCGACCGGACCACAAACGACGCACCGGGCAGATCCCCGTCCAGGATCGGAAGATAAAGAGTCGGGCCATCAGGAACGCCGACGTCCACCGACTGCAGCGTCGGCACGACGCCGACGACGGTTCCGGTCCGGTATCCGATTTCGCGACGACGAGCGCCGGCCGGGCCAGCGTCCGGAGCAGATGTTTCGTCGATGAACGTCACCGCCTGACCGATCGCCGCACGCTCGTCGCCCCAGAAGGTTCTGGCCAGGCGCGCGTTGACGATCACGTGCGATCGATCGTCGCCGGTCGCGAACGATCGTCCCGCAACGCTCGGGACGCCGAGAGTCGGAAAGTATCCGGGATCCACCTTATTAAAGTGAACCTGGACGGTGTCGGTCATGTGCGCCGCGCGGGCATGGTTGAAACCGGCTCCGACAAACGGTTGGACGACCGCGAGTCCGACGTCGACACCGGGCGTCGAGTGGAGCGAAAGCGCCAAGCGTCGAACGAGGTTTGAACGATCCGCGGCCGTCGAGTTCCCAGCAGGCACGTCCACGGTGATCGCGTACAGATCGGTCAGTCGAAAACCGCTGTTGACCCTCAGCGCGTGCTCGACACCTCGCGCGAGTAGTCCGGCGATCACGAGCAGAACCAGCGACACCGCCACTTGTCCAGCCACGAGCGAATGTCGCAGACGCGCGCCCGGTATCCGCGCGCTAAGGCCGCTCACGTCCTGCTTGATCGCGGCCAGCGGATCGACTCGCGTTGCGTATAAAGCCGGTGCCGTGCCGAAAAGCGCGGTTGCCGCAAGCGCGGCGAGGCTCGCGAATGAGAGCACGGTCAAGTCGGGCACGAAACGATCGAAGTAGCCGGCCAACGGCAGAAGATGCGCCGTCGCGCGGAGCACGACGGTGCAGAGCGCAAGCCCTGTCACGGCGGCGACGAAGGCCAGCAGCGCGCTTTCGGTCATGAGTTGCTGGACGACCCGCCAGCGGCCGGCGCCGAGCGCAATTCGAATCGCGATCTCCCGCTGACGTGTGGACGCGCGTGCCAGCAAGAGAGCGGCCGCGTTCGACGTGCAGATGAGCAACAACACCGCCGCGAGGGCGACGACGACAGCCCCGACGCCGATGACTTTGGTTCTGTCGTTCCCGGACTGCAACAACCCGGCATCGAGCGCGGCGGCGTGCGACACCTTGACGGTCGTTCGCTGGCCTGGATGCATGGCGTCGTAGCGGGCAGCGATCACACCGGCTTCGACCGTTGCGGATTTCAACGACGCGCCGGGCGCAAGGCGGCCCACGAGTTGAAGCCAGCTCAGGCTCGCGTCGCCGAGCCGATCCGCATGTCCCCTCGCCGGCGCGGCGACGGCCAGCGGAACCCAGACGTCGACGCTCTCGACTTCCGTGCCTGTAAATGACCGCTCCGCCACGCCAATCACGGTATAGCTCATTCGATCGATCAGCATCGATGCGCCAATCGCACCGGGATCGTGGCCGAATGCCTCGCTCCACAGCCGGTAACTAATCACCGCGGCCGGCTGCAGACGATCGGCGTCGGTCAGCAGCCGGCCCGATGCCGGCCGGGCCTGCAGTACGTTGAAGTAATTGGCGGTGACGAGGCCGAGCACGATCGGACGGCGGCTGCCGCCATGGAACCAGGCCGAAACCTCGTGGCGAAAGCCGGCGACGCCGGAGAGCGCGCGTGTGGTGTCCTGGTAGAGCGTCAACTCCGGATACGAGAACTGCGAGACGTGTCCCTGCACCCTGCGATCGAAGTCGCCGGCAAGGCCAAGCGAGAGCTTCACGACGCGATCCGAGTCCGGCACCGGCAGTGCCCTGAAGGCCACCGCATGAAACAGCGTCACCAGAGTCGTCGTGACTCCAATGCCAAGTGCCAGAACGAGGATCACCGAGATGCTCAGCATCCGGGTCTGGCCAAGCGATCGCGCGGCATAGCGGCAATCGCCTGCCACCTGCTCGAGGGTCGGAACACCGCGCCGCTCGCGATAGGCCTGGGCGACTGACGCGACGCTGCCAAATTTTGCGGCAGCCGCCCTCCGCGCGTCGGCGTCGCTGAGTCCTGCCCGCCGATATTCGTCGGCAAGCATCATCAGGTGGGATTGCAACTCTTCGTTGATGTCGGCGTCGCTGCGCGTCAGCCGCAGGAGGCCGGCGAGCCTGAGGAGCGCCGCGCGGATCGCCTTCATCGCGCCCTCGCGGCGGCGAGGAATCGAGCGACGATGTCACTCGTCGTCTGCCATTGACGGGTTTCTTCGGCGAGCTGCTTCCGGCCGGCTCGCGTCAGCTGATAGAAGCGCGCGCGCCGGCCGTTCTCGGACACGCCCCACTTCGACGTGATCGAGCCCTCCTGCTCGAGCTTCAAGAGCGTTGGATACAGCGTGCCGGGATTGACCGACAGCCGATCGCCGCTCGTCTGTTCGATGCGGCGCGCGATGCCGAATCCATGTTGCGCGCCAAGCGCCTCGAGCGTGGTCAGCACCATGAGCGCGAGCGTGCCCTGCCACACCTCGGTTTTGTCGGTCTTGCCGTCGTGCGATGGTTGCGTCATTTGGGAAACCCAAATGATGATGCCATATCTCCTTTGGGAATACAACTGGAGAGGGCTGGAGTCATCCTCGTGACCGAGTCACGCTCGCCCGTTCCTTCATTGAATCGGCGGATCGACGGTTGCCGTGCGGGAAGATGCGTATTCGGGCCCGAAACGGGCAGTTGCAGGCCTGCGGGAACAGCCGGGGTCCCAAGATCGTCTTACCCGCACGAGTGCCGTCGGAAATGCTGCCGAGGACGGGGGTTCTAGTATAGGATCACAGCTGAGCTGGCGGTTGCGGGCGGTCGCTTGTCGTGGCGTAGATGGGAGGCGGAGATGACCCTGCGCTCAGTTGTCACGAGTGTCCTCGTTCTCGCGGTGCTGGTTCCGGCCGGCGCGGCTCGAGCGCAGTCCGTCGACGATTTGTTCGATCCGACCACGCTTCAAGACATACAGCTCTTCATGGCCGTCCGCGATCTGCAGACGCTGCGGGCGCATGTCCACGAAGACACCTACTACACCGCCGAGCTACAGTATCGCGGCCTCCGCGTCCGGAACATCGGCATACGGTCGCGCGGGAATACGACCCGGAACCCAGCGAAACCTTCGCTGCGCCTCGACTTCAACCGGTACACGACGAAAGGCACGTTCCTCGGCCTGAGCGCGCTCGTTCTCGACAATTCCGTCCAGGATCCGAGTCTGATCCGCGAGCGAATTGCGATGTCGTTCTTCTCTCGGATGGGAGTCCCGGCACCGCGGGAATCCTACGCCCGGCTGTTCATCAACGGCACCTATCAGGGCGTTTACACGATTGTAGAAGCGCTGGACGCGAAACTCATGACGCGGCTCGGCGATTCGGCCGGCTATCTCTTCCAGTTCCGCCTGAGCGATACAAAGTACCTGGGCGAGGATCTCGGCAACGATTTCGAACCGTATACCGTGAAGTTCGAACGCCAGAATCACGACAAGGATGCCGACACGCTGGTCTACACGCCGATACGCGAGATGCTTCGCCAGTTGAATGGCCCCAACGATGCGGTCTATCGTCAGATGGTCGAGAAATACTTCGACCTCTCGCAGTTCGTGACACATGTCGCGATCGAAACCTTCCTCTCTCAAGAGGACGGGGTCCTGGGCATTTACGGCATGAACAACTTTTTCCTCTACCGACAGGGATCGTCGAATCAGCACCGGATCGGGCCCTGGGACCAGGACAAAGTCTTCGCGAGCATTGAGTCAGGGATTTTCGAGCGCGCCGACGAGAACATCTGGTTCCGCCGCGCCATCGCGATTCCGGAGCTACGGAGACAGTACCTTGCTGTGCTCGAGCAGTGCGCGCGATCGGCTGTCGAGGACGACTGGCTGATGCAGGAAGTCGTGAACAGCGCGGCCCTGGTCGATGGCGCTGTGCGCGCCGACAGGAACAAGCCATCCAGCAACGACGAGTTCGATGACGCAGTTGAGTTTTTTAAAGAGTTTGCGCGACGCCGCTCGGCGTTCGTGCTCGCGCAGCTCGCACGCGAGCGGCGGTGACGATCAGATGCTGAGCTGAAAGCGCAGCACGCTGCTCCAGAAACTGGGGCGCTCGGGCAGCGGTCCTTGCAACGGATCCTTGATCGTCTGCTTGATGACGTTGCCCTGAATCTTGACCCACCGGTTCAGATACCAGTTGACGCCGAACGTGGCTGCGCGATTGGCGTTGCCGAGCACCACGTCGGCGCGCGGGCTCGTCGAGGCCTCGGGATCTCCGTTCACCGTTCCGAACGTCAGTTCTTCCAGTCGGGCCCCAATCTCCACAGCGCCAATACCTCCGCGCAGAAAAGGATGACGCGGCCGATCGACGTTGTCCGCCTTCTTTTCACCGGTCAGCACCCACGTGCCGCTGACGTACCAGCCGGATGCCTCAAAGTCCCTCAAATCGCTGCCGTCGGTGCCCTGACCGAGCCGGGCGCTGGTCAGACGCATGTACTCCGATTTGATCGAGGCGGGCCCTGGCCTGATTCGCGCTTCGACGCCCAACCGCCTGCGTGGTCCGTTGACCCAGAGATCGGGCTCGCTCAGGAACGGATACCCGAACACCGTTCTCGCCTGCAGGCCTGAGAGCCCTTCGTCCACGTCGGTCGTGGTGTAGGCGACGCCGACCATCAGGTCGGAGAGTTCCGACTTCTGGTGCCTGAACGGCAGGACATCGACCCGGCCGACAAACGTCGGTCCACCGAACACGTGTTCCGGATCGTTCGACCGCGCATTGCGGCCGTCGTGATCGAACCCGCCAACTTCATAGCGTAGAAACCGATTCAGCACGCGACCATGCACCATGACGCCGATATCGCGTCCGGGCGCCAGGCGCGTCGAGGCCATCGAACGGTAGACGAAATCAAGATTCGTGGAGCCGGTATTCTCTTCGAGGCCGAAGGGGAGCTTGAACTTCCCGCCCTGAATCTGGACGGTGTCGAACTGAGTGTAGTTGGCATACACGTCGCGCCAGATTTCACTCGATCCGATTTCTGCCTCGACCTGAAAAAACAGTTTGTTCGCGATCTCCCCTTCGACGCCCACACGGCGCCGCGCGAAATCGAGTGTCTGCGCACTCTCCTCGATCTCAGGAGCCTCCGAATCGCGGACATGTCCCTGCAATCGCGCGAGCGCCGAGATGCGCGTGCCTTTTCCGAAAAGCACCGAGGGGTGTTGGTCCCAGGCGAACCTCGGGAACTCCCCTGCTTTCGTCTTGGGCTGGTCGGAATCGATTGGCTTCTGCGTCTGACCCGACGCGGTCGCTACCACCGCGGGCGACTGGGACGGTTGCGCCGCGACCGGCGCGCCAAACGACGTAACCAGGACAGCTGTCGTCAGGACGCCGCAGGAATAGCGGATCGACACGGAGAGCGACCAACTTTCGACTGTCACGATGGGAGCGCCCTTTATACTACGAGTCCAGCCGAAATCGGCATGAAACCTTGGGGCTGGCGGACCCATTTTTGATGTTGATACGGTAAACTCCAAGCCGGAGCCGCCGCGGCTTCCTCACACATGAAAAGGATGCTCGGAGTCATTGCCGCGGCGGCGATCACCTGCAGCTGCGGGGGGGGACCCACGTCACCGGGACCGCCTGGCGGCGGCGCGACGACACTCACCGGCGCCGGAGACATCGCCGACTGCGGCGTCGCGGGGTCCGTCCAGACGGCCAAACTGCTCGACAGCATTCCCGGGGCACTCTTCGCCGCCGGTGATAATGCCTATCCCAGCGGATCCGAGGCCAATTACCGGCAGTGCTACGAGCCGACGTGGGGTCGCCACAAGGCGCGGACCCGCCCCGTTGCCGGAAATCACGAGTACGAAACGCCTGGCGCGGCGCCATATTTCGCGTATTTCGGCCCGAGCGCCGGATCTCCGGGGCAGGGCTACTACAGCTACACGGTGGGGGCCTGGCGCATCATTGCGCTCAACAGCGAAATCGATGTACGCGGCACCTCTTCCCAGGTGGTCTGGCTGCGCGGCGAGCTGATCACGAGCAACGCCCGCTGCACCGCCGTGATCTTCCACCGACCGCGATTCAGCTCCGGCGAACACGGCGACAATCCCGACATGAGCGATGTCTGGCAGGTGCTTTACGACAACAATGCCGATGTCGTGATTAGCGGCCACGACCACCACTACGAGCGCTTCGCCGCCATGGACGCAGACGGGCGCGCCAATTCAAGTCGCGGCATCCGGCAGTTCGTGGTCGGCACAGGCGGCGCCGGCCTGCGTCCTCCGACGCGGATGCGTCCGAACAGCGAGATCACCGGCGTGTCCTGGGGAGTGATCTCGTTCACACTGGGCGACGACGGCTACTCGTGGAACTTCGTATCGACCGGCGACGGATTTGCCGACTCCGGCTCGGACCGGTGTCACTGAATCTCTAATCACTGATCGCTAATCGTGAATCGCTGATCCTTGAATCTCTCATCCGTGAATCGCTAATCCTCGAATCCTCGAATCTGACACGCGGCGCGGCGATTCACGAATTCAAGGATTCGGGGATGAGCGATTCGAGGATGACCGATTCGAGGATGACCGATTCGAGGATGAGCGATTCGAGGATGAGCGATTCGAGGATGAGCGATTCGGGGATGAGCGATTCGGGGATGAGCGATTCGGGGATGAGCGATTCAGGATCAGTGATCAGTGATTAGGGATTCATCGCTTGCACCGGTGAGCGTTCCCGCGTAATGTTTTTCGCGACTCCATGTTGTCAGCCGATCGATCTCGCACGCGGTCGTCCACCGATCGATCTCGCAGCAGCCTGCGCGCGCTCGTCCGGGCCCGCGAACGCAGCCGCGGCCTCCTGATCGCATTCGAGGGGCCGGATGGGGCGGGCAAGACGACGCAGCGGAAGCTTTTCAAGACCTGGCTGAAAGGCGAAGGGCACCAGGTGGTGACGAGCAAATGGAGCTCGTCACGACTCGTCGGGCCGCTCATCAAGGCCAGGAAAAAGGTGCATGCGCTCGGCCCCGAAGAATTCTGCCTGCTGCATGCCGTGGACTTCCGTCACCGCCTCCATACCGAAATACTCCCGGCACTGTGGCAAGGCAAGACCGTTCTGGCGGACCGTTTCATGTTCACGGGGTTCGCGCGAGATGCCGCGCGGGGCCTCGACTTCGACTGGCTGCTGAACGTGTACTCACCGCTGTTCTGGCCAGACATGGTGTTCTACTTCGCGGTGTCGCCCGAGGTCTCCGCAAAACGGATTGCCGCCGATCGTCAGCCGAAATACTACGAATCGGGTCAGGATGTCACCGGATCGGAGGACGCGCTCGCCAGCTACCGGCAGTTCATCGGACGGATCAGCAAGGAGTACGACGCCCTCGCGCTCATCTTCGAGTTCGTGACGATTGACGCTGAACAGCCGATGTACGAGCAGCATCGTCGCATCCGCGAGGCCTTTGCCTCCGACCGTCGCCGTCGCTGGGCGAAGTGGAACATCGAGGCCCTGACCGAATGGATCGACACCTTCGGAGATCCGTCGGATGCCGGCTAGAACCGCGCGTCGTGCGCTCGTCGCGGTGGAGGCCGCGCGGGGCCGCGACGCCGAGCGCGGCGCTTCGAAGGTGCGTGCCGCGCTCCTGAGCAAGTGGAACGACGCCGGTGCCGGGATCAGTCACTGGGACGCGTCAGGAACGTTCTTCGAGCTGCAACTCGGAAACGGGCGGAAGAGTCTCACCCTTTCACCGCGCACGCTGTTGCTGTTGTACGCATCGGATCTTGCGTTCCGGTTGCGGTGGGAGATCCGGCCGGCGGTCGCGGCCGGCCAGATCGTCATCGCGGCGCCCTACACTGAAACGGCCATCGCGTTCGGCGAAGCCGCGGGACTGCCGCGGAAGTGGATCGTCGAGCTGTTTCGATACGCGCCCCGGCCGGATCTGTGCCTCCACGTGAAAGACGCGAAAGACGGCGCCCCGTGGAGGTCGCGCGCGATGGACGGCTTCCCGGAATTCGGCGCGGCCACCGTGTCGCCCGGACAACCGTCGCGCAAGCGATCATCACCGCGTTGCGATCAAGCTGTGGAAGCCCTGCGCCGGCTCAAGCGGGAATCGCGATGCGAGAATCTGCGACGAAAAACCCTCGATCGGCTCGTCAAGCGCCTTCGCCACGGAAAACGAACGGCGTCCGCAGACCGGTGACCGGCCTCAAGCCACGGAAAAACAGGATAAACACGGACTAATTCAAGCCACGGAAAAACACGGGTAAACACGGACTAATCCAAGCCACGGAAAAAACACGGGTAAACACGGACTAATCCAAGCCACGGAAAAACACGGGTAAACACGGACTAGTTCAAGCCACGGAAAAACACGGATAAACACGGACTAATTCAAGCCACGGAAAAAACACGGGTAAACACGGACTAATTCAAGCCACGGAAAAAACACGGGTAAACACGGACTAATCCAAGCCACGGAAAAACACGGGTAAACACGGACTAATTCAAGCCACGGAAAAACACGGGTAAACACGGACTAGTTCAACCCACCGAAAAACACGGGTAAACACGGACTAATTCAAGCCACGGAAAAACACGGATAAACACGGACTAATTCAAGCCACGGAAAAACACGGGGTAAACACGGACTAATTCAAGCCACGGAAAAACACAGGTAAACACGGACTAGTTCAATCACGCGCGGTTCGCGACGGCGAGGGGCGACGGCTCAGGGCGTGATCCAGGCCGGCGAGAAACCCGTTCAGCGCCCCCACAACACGGCGGTCGGTTGTACTGATTGCCAGCTCCCGTCTGAAGCCGAGATGCAAAGCAGACAGCGACAGACTGCCAATGACCGCCGTGCGTCCGTCGACGACGATGAGTTTGCCGTGGGCTGAGAGATCGCCGACGTCGTGGCGACCATGGCAGGTGACGCGGACCCCGGCGTCGCGGCGCTCCGCGAGAAGGTTGCGCATGTCCGGATCCGTGAGCTTGGGATCGACGACATCAATGCTTCGCCGGGCGCTGCGGAGGATCGCCGTCAGCCGCTCGCGTGCGTGCTCCGGCCCGATGACCAGCCGATCGTGGTTGGCGCCTGCACCAGGAGGCCGGCCGGCGCAGTCTGCGGCGAACAGCTGTTCAAGGGCGCGAACGACACCACGATCGCTCGTCGTAAGGATAAAATCGCAGGTGCGGTCGAGGCATTTACGCGTCCAGTTCGCCGATCCGACGAGCGCCAGGCGCTGGTCAGCGGCAATGTACTTCGCGTGATACTTCACGACGCGGTCGCTGTACCGCGAGAGCCTGGCGCCTGAGCTCGCAAGCATCTTCGTGATTTGATCGAGGCGCTTGCGTCCACCTTTCGCCCGATCGGTCATCAGCGCTTCGATCTGCACGCCACGCGCGAGCGCCGCGACAAGGGCGTCGAGTACGTCGAAATCGTCGCAGCGGAAGAGCGACAGAATCAAGCGGGATCGGGCGGAGGCGATCACGTCGATGATCGCGGCCCGGCGCTCCTCCGGCGTGATGGCGATCCGGTCTGTGGCCACGACCGTCACTCGTTCCGCTTCGGCGTCGCCCAGTGCACCGATGTGATTCCGGAATCGCCGGCCAGGAGCTGAGCGCTGACGTCCTCGAGCGACAGTGACGGATCCAGCGTCGTGTAATAGACCAGCGTCGCCATCTTGCCCTGCGCCATTTCCCGTGGCTCGAAGACGATCTCGTTCCGCGCGAAGACGCGCTGGACGTGGGTCAACGGGAACGCCTGTCCTGCGGGCGCGCCGATTTCCACCATCATGATCCGCCGCTGGCCGCCGCCGACGTATTGAAGCGCGAACAGGAATACGCAGAGAAAGGCGGTGCCTGCGCTGGCAATCGCGAATGCGCCGAGACCGGTCGACATGCCGAGGGCCATCAGGAGGAACAGAATCGTAATGTCTTTGGGATCCTCCACCGGCGTCCGAAATCTGATGACGGCGGCGGCCCCGGCGATGCCGAACGCCCGCGCGACGTTGTCGTTGATGATCATCATGACGAGGGCGCCGGAGACACACAGAAGCACCTGCGCATGCTGCATCGCCTGCGCCATGGGCTTCTCGAGGAAGCGGCGCTGCACCGCCGTGACGAGCAGGCCAATCAGCCCGGCCGCGATGAGCTTCATCAATTCTTCCACTGCCCGCAGCGCGTGGGCCACGGGTGCGCTGGCAATCGGCTCCTGCAGGATCGCACCGGTCAATGCGGAACCGACGGGCACAGCCTCACGCGCCCCGGCCCACCAGAGGGCGAGGCAGAGCGCCGTTCCGAAAACCGTGAGGCGCAGCGACGCCATCCGCCCGCGTCTCGTGGGGACCTGGTCGAGCGACTCGCGGATGTCGAAGACTGACTCCAGGTGCGCGAGCTGAAGAACCTGACGGACGCGCGGTTGCGGCGCGACCAGCGTGAACGTCCCGCCGAGCCGCTGCGCAGAAGTGTGACTTCGCACGAGCGTGCGAACGCCGGCGCTGTCGATTCCGGTGACCGCACGCAGATCTGCGATCAGGTGGCGGCATCCGCTCCTGAAGAGATCCTGCACCAGTCGCTCGTACTCTTCGGCAGGGCCCCCGACCACGAGCTTTTCCTGGGGCGCCACCAGGACATGGCGCCGCGACGGGCGATCCGGCATGGCCGCTCCTCCGTTCGAGTGGTCGCTGAGTCGCGAACCACGCGGTCAGGACTAGTAGTGTGGGCGCACGGTAGCACAGCGTGCGCCGACTGTCGATGCTACGGCCCAGAGGAGGCAAAGAGCGCAAAGAAAGCCAGGCTGCACTTGCAGCGAGGTTCGACGCCGAGCCACTCGTGGCCGGGGGAAGTGTCGTGGTGTACCGCGGTGCTTTCGGACTGGCTGATTGGGGAATTCAGCGCCAACAATTGCCGATCAAAGTGACGACGACGATCATCGAGGGCGGCGATCACCGCATGGTCGCCATCAACTGGACGCGGCGAGGCGCGCGAATTGACGCTTCAGCGCGTTGACCTTCGTGAGATAGCGGCGGGCGTCGTGATCGCCGCACCGTTGGCCGCGCATAAGGCGGAAGCCGCGACGGGCGTACGCATTGCCGGCTCCGCCCCCGCACAGGTGGATGACCGCGGCGAGATCCTGCCGCTGCTGCAGTGAGGCGCTCGCGATGCGGTTGCGCGCAAGAGTGCTTGCGACCGTGCGATCCAGCAGCGCGGCAGTCATCTCAACAGCGTGATTGGGAAACACGCGCGTATAGAGCACGTTGAACCAGCACGACCGCATGTCGTGCCACGCCCCTGTTTCGACCACAGTGTGATCATGGATGCAGTAGCGCTTGGCCTCCGCAAACGTGCCGTTGGTAATCTGAAACATACCGACGGCGCTCGAGGCCGGCCGATACACCTCGAATGGGTTCCAGCTGGCCCGCCACCGCCAGTAGGTCCGAGCCACCGGGTTCCCGCTCCCCTCCACCTGCGCGAGTGCCGCCAGTAGCTCCGGCGTGATGACGGCAGTGGAGTGCTGATCGAAGAGTGAGCCGTATTGCCGCCAGGTCTGGGCCGGAGCCTTCGCGAGCGACCCGCTGATCGGAAGGAATATCTCCGACGGCTTGCGGACGACCTGCACTAGTCCGTTCACCGCGGCCCAAATCGCTACTAATACAACTGTCGCAACGACGATGCGGATCGGCCACGGGGCGGCCCGCAGAGCCGGGAGCGTGCGTTCGGCGAGGCGCCCTGCCGACGTCCGGCGACGGGTCCTCCCACGTGTGACGCGAAACATCGTAGCGACGGACATGACGTGGCTGCTCCAGTATGCCCGGGCCGCTCGTTTCCCGCCAGCTGAGCCGGCCTCTCTCAGTGCTGCGACTCGAGGAAGCTTGGCCGCGCGCCATCAATGCTGCAGACGGCGGTTCGGCGAGTCGCACTGATATGCTGATCGGCAACGCCTCGGTTCATTCCTGACGCGGAGATTCTCATGTACACGATAGAAACGAGCCATGCTGTCAGCCGCTTGTTCTCCGAACTGGTCGATGGGACGAGTGGCGATGCGTTCATCCTCAACAGGGGCGACATCGGTCTGTTGCGATCGCTCGACAAGCTATCCCCAGCGGATGCATCGACGTCCGCCAACGACGGGGCGACGATTGCAGCGCACGCGCAGCATGTGCGTTATGGACTCTCACTCATGAATCGGTGGGCGCGAGAGGGGGGCAATCCATTCGCGGATGCGAAATGGGATGAGGCCTGGAAAACGGCCGCCGTTGATGCCGCCACGTGGGACGAGATACGCAACGGCCTGCGTGAGGAAACGCAGCGCTGGCTGGAAATGCTGCGAACGCCACGCGACTGCGGCAGCATCGAGCTCACGGGCATGATTGGCAGCGTCGCCCACCTTGCCTACCATCTCGGCGCGATCCGCCAGATCAACAAGACCGTGCGCGGCCCCAGGGAGGGAACGTTTTAGGATTCACGGGTCGTCGCTCGGGCGAGGTGTGATGGCCGCTGCTTGGTCGGCGGCAGATCCGTCCTCCGGTCCACGACCCGAGCCACCCCGGCCGACGTTCGCGTCGACGGTCACAACCTGTTCAATGATCAGAAGGCTGCAACAACTGAGGTGGCCGTAGCCGCCCCAAAATACGCCCGTCGGCGTCTGCTGCTTCAGGCCGGCGAAGAAGCGGCCTATCAAGCGTGCGCGGAAGCTGACGTCACCATCAGTTCGAACCCGCGCGTCGAAACGGCGAAACAGCGCGTCGTCGATCAAGCGAGTGACGATGCCCTCGACGACCAATGCGGTGGCACGGGGCCCGGCTTTCACGCCGCAACAGTAAACCGTTTCGGAGTTCACCAGGCCGCCATATTCCAACCAGATTCCCGAACGGGGCGGGCAGCGAGGATCCGACAGGGTGAAGTCCTCGAAACGGTGTGAGACGACCCCCTGGATGTCGATCACCTTGTGGTTGTAGGTAGCGGGGTCCGCCTGCAGCGCACAAACGCTGACCTTCTGACCAGCAAGAGCCGACTCCCACACAATCTCGAATCGCACGTCGCTTCTAAGCCAGAAAGCCACCGCGATCAAAATGCCGATGAATGGCCGCATCGTACTCATTTCTCAATTCATGCGCATGGCTCTTGTGTCTCCGTATCTGAATGTTTGGAGCAGACGCGAAGCCACATGTTTAACTCAGCGCGAACAGATAGCTCGCAGTGCCGGAGACGTCACTCGAGGTGAAAGGTGCCGCCGCTCCATTCTTCCGGAGCAACGTCGGCAATCGTTTCGGTGAAGTCCCAGCGGTGGCCGCAGAAGTCCTGAGCGTTGTATTGGCGCTCGCCATAGGGCTGGTCTTGAGGTTCAGTCAAGATGATAGCTCCACTCTGCCGCGCGCGCGCGCAGTGGCTCCTGGCATCTTCGATCCGGACCTGGATGATGTGCGAATTGTTAGGCGTGGTGCTGCCTTCAGCAATGGTGAAACAACCATCGCCCGCCTTCATCTGGATGCGATGGTTCGCGATGCGAAGACGAACGGTGAAGCCAAAGGCCTTTGAGAGCCAATCGGCGGCTGCGCGGGGATCGGGATAAATGAGCACAGGAATAACGGCGCACGGCGGCACAGAGCGGTTGAATCGCATGCGAAAACCTTATCATTCGAAACGCCTTGGCGAAGGCGCAACGCCGATGTTGACTTCGCCGAGCGTGTGAACCTTCATACTCAACCGTGGAGTCACATCGCACAGTTGTTGGTGTCGCATCGATTACAGGCGATGCAGACGACGCTCGGTGTCTTAGCGACGATCGTACTAGGCTATCGATTCGTCCTGCTGGTGATCACCTTCTATACCGCCTGAGTATTCTGGTCTTCCGGGACCTGACGTTGCGCGACCACCACAAGTCGGTCGGTGGCACCGGCCGGCACGCTGGGATCGTATGCGCCGAAGCACGAAAGCTCGCCGAAGTGGTGGCGCCCGAGCAGAGTGTCGAGCTCATTTCTCTCCCAGCAGCGCATCACAAAGTTGTAGTCGCTGACGCGTTGCTCGCCACGCGTGACCAGTTCGTGCCGTTCGGAGATCAGCAATTGCCGGTTTTGATGGTCGAGCCCTGTGACGCTTGTGAAGGTCAATTCGCCGCGCTCCGTAGAGAGACGTTTCCGGAACAGCGGTTCCCTGGCCTTCCGTTCCACCGAGGCAGCCCATTCCCGGACGTCCAGAATCAACGCGCCATTGGGTTGGAGCGCCCCGGCGAAGGCCCCGAAGGCCGCGTCTCGACCGGCGTCGTCGAGAATGTCATTGAGGACGCCACGGCACAGAATCGCAGCGTATCGCGAGGCCGGCAAGTGGGCGATGTCACCCACGTCGAACGAGACGCCCCGGTGGACATCTCCGCTCGCCCGCATCGCAACTTCGATGAGATCGGATGAGAGGTCAATGCCGTGAACCGCGTAGCCCCGCCGCGCGAGCTCGAGCGCGTACCGCCCCGTTCCGCAGCCGGCGTCAAGGATCTCCGAGCCCGGCAGGACGCCGCGATCGACCAGCCACGCGGCAATCACGGCGCATTCTTTTCGAACAGGCCGATCGATGAGAAGGTCGAACGCCCACGCGTACTCGGTGTAGAAAGGGCGACGCGGGATCTCGTTCATACCGAATGTTGAATTGATTGGTGCAACGATCGCACGTCAACGGCGCCGCTTCTTGAGGCGAGCCAGTGACGTCCGCTGGAAGCACTTTTTGGGCGCAGAGGTCGGTCGCCATTGAAGCTCGACGTCAGCTTCGCCGTTCGCAACCGCGCCCGGACACAACGGATCACATCCCAAAACGTACTCGCGAGCCTCAGCGCGGACAATCGCAGCGGCGCCAATTACTCCAGCGCGGAGTAGACGGCCCCGAGTCGATCGAGCGTGGCGTCATTGACTACAGGCTCCCGACGGTTTCCAGTCAGACGGTATGCCCCGCTCCTGAGCCGCATCATGGATCACCAGGGCGAACGCACGCCGGAGCGTCGTACCGGTGACGTTCAGTTCCATTGGAGTATTCGATGGCACCATCATGGTTCCGCCGGCCCTCGCCTTGTTGGCGCCAGCCGGCGTCTCCAGACATTGCTCTCCCGCCAGCACGTACCACCCCTCGGGGCCTGGGTGTGTATGCACCCTCGAATTGTCGCCTGGCCGCATGACAGCGTACGAGAGGACCGCAGCGTAGCTCTTTGCTGAGGGAAGCTGCAGCGGTCCGACAACGGCGATAGCTTCACCTCCCCGCGGAGCATTGTTTCGGGGCCCGAATTCTGACAGCCACACTCGCCCGTCTTCCTCCACTACAATTCCGGTCGCACTCCTGACCGCCTCGGCGGCCTTTCTACTTGGAAACGCGCGCAAATGCCAGTAGACGGATGCTTGACTGAAACGCAGTCCGGTTACCATGCCGACATTGAAGCAGCCAAACTCCGGTCGCTTGTCTCCCGGAGGCACGTCCACGCAGGCGACTTCGGTCAAGTGCTCGTGTCCGGCGGTGCCCGGTACCTGACCGCGCGGGTGGCTGACCGGGACGATCTGAACCGCGACCAGAAACAGCATCAGGACGCCGGTGAATGGAGTTCTGGCCATGTTCTATCCTCCGAGAAACTGCTCGATGGCGCGAGTTGGATAGACAGATCCGTCTAGCGACACCATTCACCTGCCGCGGTGGCCGGTCAAAGATTTGA
>DATJKH010000163.1:0-15460 GCA_035491715.1 Vicinamibacterales bacterium
AGCCGTACGATCAGCGCAAAGGCCCCGACCACGTACTGCAGGCGGTACTGCGCCGTATCAGCGGACCGCTGTTCTCCATTCCCGGAGCGATTGTCGCCAGCTTCAACCCGCCGGCCATTCCGGGTTTGAGCCGGTTTGGCGGGTTCGAATTCCAGGTGCTCGATCAGACAGGCACGAACATTCAGACGCTCGCGCAGGGACTCCAGGCGGTGGTCGGGGCCGGTAATCAGTCACCGAAGTTGCGCGGCCTGTTCAGCCCATTCACGGCAAACGATCCGCAGCTTCAAGTCACGATCGATCGCCAGCGCGCCCTGGCGCTCGGACTGCCGCTCGGTGAGATTACCAATGCGATGCAGATTTTTCTTGGATCGCAGTACGTCAACGACTTCGAGTTCAACAACCGCGCGTACCGAGTTTACGTCCAGGCCGATCAGCGCTATCGGTCGAACCCGCAGGCACTCAAACAACTGTATGCGCGCTCGCGATCCGGAGAGATGATTCCGCTCGAACAGGTCGTCACCATAAGCGAAACGACGGCGCCGCAGGTGATCAATCACTTCAACTTGTTTCGTTCGGCAACTGTCAACGGAAACGCTGCGCCTGGTGTCAGCTCCGGTGACGCGCTCATCGAAATGGAACGCATCGCCGAGGAGCACCTGCCCGAGGGCATGGGGTATGCGTGGTCCGGGATCTCACTCGAGGAAACGAAGGCGGGTCAGCAATCGTTGTACATTTTTGGCCTCGCTCTCATCCTCGTGTATCTGACGCTCGCTGCGCAGTACGAAAGCCTCGTCCTTCCCTTCATCGTTCTTCTCGGCGTTCCACTCGCCGTGCTCGGCGCGCTTGGCGCGCAGTGGATGCGCGGACTGTCGAACGACGTTTACTGCCAGGTCGGACTCGTCATGCTGATCGGCCTCGCTGCCAAGAACGCGATCCTGATCGTCGAGTTCGCCGAACAACTTCGCGCCAGGGGATTGAGCGTGATCGATGCGGCGATCGAAGCGGCGCGAATCCGCCTGCGTCCGATTCTCATGACCTCCTTCGCCTTTATCCTTGGTGTTTTTCCGCTGGTCATTGCGACCGGCGCCGGTGAAGCCGCGCGCCACTCGGTCGGGACAGCGGTGGCCGGCGGCATGCTCGTGTCGACGTTCCTCAATCTTGTTTTTATTCCGGTTTTGTACGTTGTGGTACAGACTATCCGTGGTGCGGGACGAAAGACTGAGCAGGCCGCAGACGCGTAGACGACATCCGGCGGACGTGGCCGCGCCGATTGTGACCGTATCGCGCCGGTCGACCATCCTTCTGGCCCTCGCGATTGCCGGTGGCATCAGCCTGCAGGCGGCCCCACGCGCGGTGCAGCCACAGTCGCCAGTTCCTGCTCTCGCCGCACGCGTCGATCCCTATACGCCCAAGGTTCGCGTCCTCGTCCTTACCGATATCGCCAACGAACCCGACGATCAGATGTCGATGGTTCGATTGCTCGTGTACTCGAATCAGTTCGACGTCGAGGGCCTGGTCGCAACCACCTCGACATGGATGAGAAACAAGGTCCGGCCGGATGTCATTCGGAGTTTGATCGACGCATACGCTCTGGTTCAATCCAATCTGTCAAAGCACGAGAACGGGTTTCCGGCAGCCGCGTCGCTTCGGGATCTCGTGAAAGCCGGGCAACCCGGCTTCGGCATGGCGGAGGTTGGAACGGGAAAGACGTCCGAAGGGGCCGACGCGATCATCCGCGCTGCCGACAGAGCTGACGAGCGGCCGTTATGGATCACCGTTTGGGGAGGAGCAAATACGCTCGCCCAGGCGCTGTTTCACGTACGGGAAACACGAACCGCCGCGCAAGTCAGTGCATTTATCAACAAGCTTCGCGTGTACTCGATTTCGGATCAGGACGATGCAGGCCCGTGGATTCGACGAGAGTTCCCGGCGCTTCACTACATCGCGATGCCGTCGACGCCGGACGGCGATCAGTATGGCTACGCAACGTGGACGGGAATCAGTGGCGACCGTTTCTACAAGAACGCGCCTGGCGCCGACTTCACCACGTTCACCGACGAGTGGGTGAACGCGAACATTCGAAGCAAAGGGCCGCTTGGAAAACTGTATCCATTTCCCTGCTGTATCCATGAAGGGGACACGCCATCGTTTCTCGGTCTGATCAATAACGGTCTCGCCAGTTTCATGAATCCGACATTCGGCGGTTGGGGCGGCCGGTATGTCTGGCGCCAGTTCTACGGTGAGACGCGGCCGTCGTGGACCCAGGGGGGAGATGCATTTCCGGGGAAGGACAACTCGAAGGATACGGTCGTCGGCATCGACGGCAAGACCTATACGACCGACCAGGCGACGATCTGGCGGTGGAGGACCGCGTTTCAACACGACTTCGCCGCGCGCATGGAGTGGACGATCAAGGACGTGGGTCAGGCGAACCACAATCCGGATGTTGTTGTGAACGGACAGAGCGGCAAAGCGCCGATCATGCTCGACGCACGTGTTGGAAGGGCGCTGGCACTCGATGCCGCCGGCACGCACGATCGCGACGGCAATCGGTTGAAGTACTCGTGGCTGTTTTATCCTGAGGCTGGTTCCGGCATCCCTGGGCGGCCGGTCGCAGCAGGTCCCGCCGTGCCGGTCGGCGGCGGTGGAACGGCGGCGGAAGGTGGGATACCGTCTGCGCCAACAGGCGGTCCACGTGAGCCCGCTGCGAGAGTGACGATTGACAATGCGTCAACAGCGCGCGCGACGGTGACACCGCGTGTTGGCGGCACAGTGCACGTCATCCTCGTGGTGGAAGACGACGGCGGTCCCAGCCTGACGTCATATCGCAGGATCATTCTGAACATCGCAGCGCAGTAGAATTCTTGACTCGCGACCGGTAGGGTGCTGGCTGTAGCCGCGCCATGAGGTGAATGATGGAACGACGGGATCGAGTTCGAGCGATCATCTTCGTTGCGGCGCTGATCGCCTTGGGCCTTGTCGACGCTCCATCGGCGCAGAATCCGACGCCGCCATCGTCATCATCGCAATTGCCCAGCGAAACCCCCGCGACGTTCAAGCCGGTCACCGACTCGTTCGACTACGTCAGACGCGAAGAGATGATCCCGATGCGTGACGGGGTCAAGCTTCACACCGTGATCCTGGTGCCAAAAGGAGCAAAGACCGCACCGATTCTGTTGACTCGGACGCCGTACGACGCCGATGTACTTACCGGGCACGCGCAGAGCGCGCACCTCGGTCCGATTCTCAGCGGCTACGACAATGCGACCGAGGTGATTGTCGAAGGTGGGTACATCCGTGTGGTGCAGGATATCCGCGGCAAGCACGGCTCGGAGGGCGACTATGTCATGAATCGCCCATTACGGGGCCGGCTGAATCCCACCACCGTCGACCACTCGACAGACACGTTCGACACCATTGACTGGCTGGTGAAGAACATTCCAGAGAGCAACGGACGCGTCGGGATTCTCGGCATTTCCTACGACGGGTTCCTGCCCTTGATGGCGCTCGTCAATCCGCATCCCGCTCTCAAAGTTGCGGTTCCGATGAATCCGATGGTTGACGGCTGGAAGGGAGATGACTGGTTCCACAACGGCGCATTCCGGCAGCAGAACCTGCCCTACATCCACGACCAGGAGGCGAACCGACGATCAGAGATTAAGTGGTGGACGAATCATTTCGATGATTACAACGTCTACATGGAAGCGGGATCAGCGGGAGAGCTTGCGCAGCGTCATGGACTCGAACAGTTGGGTTTCTGGCGAAAGATCGTCGAGCATCCTGCCTACGACGCGTTCTGGCGCGACCAGGCCATGGATCAGGTGCTCGCCGCGCAGCCGCTCAACGTCCCGGTGATGCTGGTGCACAGCCTGTGGGATCAGGAGGACATTTACGGAGCGGTCGCCGTCTACAAGGCGCTCGAGCCGAAGGACGTCAACAACGACAAGGTGTTCCTCGTCCTCGGGCCGTGGCACCACGGGCAGGAGATTGCGAATGGCAGCGAACTTGGCGCGCTGAGATTTCACAGCGACACGTCCCTGCACTTCCGGCAGGAGATTCTTGCGCCGTTCCTCGAGCGCTATCTGAAAAGTGTTGCTCCCAAAGCAGACGTGCCTCCAGTCTCCGCCTTTGAGACAGGCACGAACGTGTGGCGACGGCTGTCGGCGTGGCCCTCCGGGTGTGTGACCGGCTGCGAACTTCGTCGATCTTCCCTTTACCTTGGTGCGGGTCCGAAGGCCTCCTTCTCGCCGCCGCAGGCCGGCGATGCGGCCTTCACCGAATACGTCTCCGATCCCGCGAAGCCAGTACCGTTTCGCGCACGACCCATTCAGCAGATTGGTTACGACGCACCGCTCACCTGGTCTGAATGGCTGGTCGACGATCAACGCGAAGCGTCGGGTCGGCCCGACGTGATTGCATTCGCGTCCGACAGGCTGACGGCGCCGGTCAAGATTAGCGGCGAACCGCTTGTCAATCTGACCGCGTCGACGAGCGGGACCGATTCAGACTGGGTGGTCAAGCTGATCGATGTCTACCCGGATGAAGTCGCCGGCGATCCATCGATGGGCGGCTATCAACTCATGGTCGCCGCCGACATATTCAGAGGGCGATACCGCGACAGTCTGGAAACACCAAAGGCGATCGCTGCCGGAGAGCCTCTCCTCTACAAATTCGCACTGCCAACCGCCAATCATGTCTTCCTGCGCGGCCACCGAATCATGGTGCAGGTGCAATCGAGCTGGTTCCCTCTCTACGATCGCAATCCGCAAACCTTTGTTCCGAACATCTTCTGGGCAAAGCCGGCCGACTACAAGAAGGCGACTCAACGCATCTACCATTCGTCCGCGCATGCCAGCTTCATCGATCTTCCAGTGGTTAACTCACGATGAGCACCAATCCTTTTGACCGCCGGCAATTTCTGAAATCATCCCTCGGCTCGGCGACGATCCTGTCGTGGCGCCGGTCCCCACACAAGTCGGTCCGACAGGCGTCGCGCTCGCGAATCAAGTTCGGCGTCATTGGCCTCAACCATAGCCACATCACCGGGCAGGTGCAGACGGTGACTCGCGGCGGCGGCCAGCTCGTCTCCTTTTACGCCAAGGAGCCCGATCTGGCGGCGGCTTTCGCCAAGCGATTCCCGGACGCGAAGCCGGCCCGCAGCGAACAGGAAATCCTTGACGATCCGGCGATTCAGCTCATTGTCAGTGCCGCGATTCCAAACGAGCGGGCGCCGCTCGGGATCAAGGCGATGGAGCACGGCAAGGACTTCATGGTCGACAAACCGGCCGCCATCACTCTCGAGCAGCTGGCCGATGTACGACGCGTTCAAGCGCGCACGAAACGGATTTTCTCGGTGCTCATCGGACGACACGAAAACCGATCGATTAACAAAGCGGGTGACCTGATTCGGGCGGGCGCGATTGGGAAAGTGGTCCAGACCGCCGCGCTGGCCCCGCACAAAATGAACCCGGCAGCGCGGGCGCCGTGGTTTTTCAAGCGGCAGCAGTACGGCGGCATCCTCTGCGATCTGGCATCACACAACTTCGACGCGTATCTGTTTCTCACCTCCACCACCCGCGCCGAGATCGTCGCTTCACAGGTTGGAAATACCCATCATCCGCAATACCCGGAACTCGAGGACTTCGGCGACGTGATGCTCAGCGGAGATGGAGGGGCGGGCTACATCCGTGTCGATTGGTTTACGCCGGCAGGGCTCACCACGTTTGGCGACGGCCGACTGACGATTATTGGAACCGATGGCTACATGGAGCTGAGGGAAAACGTCGACATCGAAGGTCGGCCCGGCGGCGATCATCTTTTTCTCGTCGATAACAAGGGTTCGAAACATATCGATTGCTCGGATGTGCCGCTCCCCTATGCGGAGCGGCTGGTCGATGATGTCGTGAATCGGACGACGACTGCCGAGTCGCCGGAGCGGATGTTTCTCGCGATGCAGCTTGGAATCGAAGCGCAGAACCGAGCGAAACGACTAGTCCTCTCGTAACACAACCATCGGTTCGACCAGCGTCGCGCGACGCGCCGGGATCCAGCACGCCACCCCGGCAACGATCAGGAGCAGCAGCGGCACGCCGCCGAATACGCTCGCATCGATCGTGTCCACCCCGACAACGTCGAGTGCGATGACGAAGGTCAGCAGCCACCCGGCCACGGTGCCGGCGATAACCACGCCAAGGTGCTCCGCCAAAAACTCGGCAACTACGCGACGTGCGCTGGCGCCGAGCGCCATTCGGACGCCAACTTCACGCGTGCGCAACGACACCGTGTAAGACACCACCGCGTAGATGCCCGAGGCGGCGAGCACCAGCAGCAGCGGACCGAGGATGGCGAACAATCGCGCCGGAACCCGCCGAAAAACGAGATTTGTCTCGACATGATCGACGAGCGTACGAACGTTGAAGAGCGGCAAATCGCGATCGAGATTGCGCACCACGCGACGGATGTCGGATGTTATCGAGGCTTCGGCCCCTGTTCGCGCCCGAACGTGGATCTCTCCGGACAACACCGGGCGATCGCGATAGGACAGATAGATCATCGGCGTTGGCGGCTCGCCGAAGGCGTTGTAGAGCGAATTGCGAGCGACACCAACAACGACGTAGGTTGTTCCCCGACTCTCCAAACGTCGGCCGACCACGGTTTCGACTCTGCCGCCGTCGAGATACCGCCGGGCGAACTCTTCGTTGACGATCGCCTGCGCGGGCGCGGCAACATCATCGAGCGCGGCGAAATCCGCACCGGTAACCAGCGGAATCTTCATCAGTGACAGATATCCGGGAGTCACGGTGTTGGTCACCGCTTCCTCGAGGGCTCCGTCCGTCCGGGCATGCCCTTCGAGCGTGAATGTTCGCGACGGCAGGCCGTGAATATCGAGTGGTACGGAGGACGACACGGCGGCAGCCTCGACCGATGACAGTGAATTCAGGGCGGCCAGTAACCTCGACGCGAAGTTTCGAGCAAAGGCCGATCGATCGGGGCCAATCGGCCGGCCATTCAAATCGTACGCGGCAAGCAGCACTCCTTCGCGCCGAAAGCCCGTGTCGGTGCTGTGGGTGTCGGCGAAGCTGCGAAAAAAGAGGCCGGCCACGATCAGGACCCCCGCGGCAAGCGCCACTTCGACGGCCATCAGCACGTTTCGCGTCACGCTGCGGCCGGCAGACTGGCTTCCCGCGCGAAGAGCGGCATGCGGATCGAGTTGCGAGACCTGCACGGCGGGAGCCACCCCGGTCAGGATTCCACATGCGAGGCCGAGAACCACGGCGAAAGCCAATGCGGCCTGATCGACCTGAATCTGAAAACGGATCGGCAACCCGGTCAAAGGCAGCGCAATCAGCGTCGGGGTCCACCAGGCAGCGATTGCGAATCCGAGGAGGCCGCCGATCACCGAGAGCACGACATTCTCGGACAACATGAGGCGAACCGCTCGCCAGGGGGATGCACCAAGCGCCAGTCGCACACCCATTTCGCGTTGCCGGGCGCTCGCCCGAGCGAGCACGAGGTTTGCCGTGTTGCCGCACACCGCCAGCAGGAGCAGCAGCATCAACCCTTGGAGCACCGCGAGCGCCGCGGCAAACAACCGCTGCGGTCCCCGCGGAGCGTTCCAGAACGTCAGGAGATCTGCGCGCATGTTGCGGTTCGATTCCGGAAACTCTTTCGCCAGCTGCGCCATCGCGCGATCGAGTTCGAGCTGCGCGGAGGCCGCGGGCACATCTTCACGAAGCCATCCCAACGCGGCGTACCCTCGACTCGTGCGGTTGGTTATCGGCGGTGACCCGTCGAGCAGAACCGGACCCATGGTCGCGGGAACCCACAGATCGAAACTCAGGCCGAGCACCGATCCCTGGAACCGTTGCGGCGCGACGCCGATGACGATCAGCTCGCGGCCGTTGACCCGGATCGTCCGACCGACCACATCGCCAGTGCCTCCATACCGCGATTGCCAGAGCGAATACGAAATCACCGCCACCGGTTCCGTGCCCGGCCGGTCCGCTTCCTCCGGACGAACAAACCGTCCAAGCGCCGGACGCACGCCGAGCGCAGAAAAATAGTTGCCGGATACGAGCTGCCCATACGTCCGCTCGATTCGTCCAGGCTCTCCGATGTAGAAGGGAGCCATTCGAAAGGCGATCAGGTCAGGCAGCGAGGTCAATCGATCGTGGAGATCGCGATATTCCAACCAGGACATCCCTGGATAGGAATCGCGATCGGAACGCGGTTCGATGAGATGGAGTCGCCCGCTGTGTGCAACCCCAGGAAGCGGATGAATGATGGTGCCCTGCAGCCAGGAGAAAACGACCGTATTCACGCCAATGCCGACGCCAAGCGACAGCACGACGACGGCGGACAGGACCGGTGCCCGCACCATCATGCGAAGCGCGTGATGCAGATCACGAACCATCGCTGTGAATCAGCGGCCGTGGATCGACATCATCCAGCGGTGCAGCCCGCCCTGGTGACGCGCGCCAACGGCGAGGCCAGCAATGGCGATAGCGACAACGACAATGACAATGAGTGACTTCAGGCGCATCTGGATCTCCTGAATCGCTAATCACTGATCACTCATCGCTCAAACTGTGAATCCCAATCGTGAATTCTCGAATCACTAGTCCTTGAATCCTTGAATCCCCCGAGAGCGATTCGATGATTCAGCGATTCAACGATCCAAGGATTCTAGGATTGGGGATTCACGGATTCACGATGAGTGATCAGTGATTAGCGATTCACATCACAATACCTCGCCAGCCCTGAACGGAGGCTGAACTGCTGGTTCATCGGTCGTTCAGCCGGAGATGCGCTATAACGGCGGCAGGAGATCGCACTGCGTGCATTGATCGCGGAAGACGAAGCGCATCTGTCGGAACAACTGGGTGCCGCCCTGACCGACGCCGGGTATGCCGTCGACTGCGCGGTCGACGGCGAGCGCGCCGAATTTCTCGGCCAGACGGAATCGTACGACGTCGTCGTTCTTGATCTCGGTTTGCCCAGGCTCGACGGCTTGACCGTGCTCAGGCGCTGGCGGGAAGCCGGGGTGACGGTCCCGGTCCTGGTTCTCACCGCCCGCGGCAGCTGGTACGAAAAGGTGCAGGGCATCGACGCCGGAGCCGACGATTACCTCTCCAAGCCGTTTCGCATGGAGGAGCTGCTCGCGCGCCTGCGTGGACTGATTCGCCGGTCGCGACACATGGGCTCGTCAGAAATGCGCTCGGGTTCGCTGGCCGTTGATTCGCGAACAGGTCGAGTGACGGTCGGCGGTCAGCCAGTCCGGCTGACCGCCCTCGAGTTCCGCGTGCTGTTGTACTTGATGCATCATCGCGGTCGCGCGGTCCCGCAAGGAGAACTCGCCGAGCACATCTATCCGATTGACGCAGAGCGCGACTCGAACACGATTGAGGTGTTCATCGCACGGCTGCGGCGCAAGCTCGGCGCCGGTGTCATCAATACGGTGCGCGGTTTCGGGTATCGCATCGAGGACGGACGGTGAGTTCGGTTCGCCGCAAGGTGCTCTATGGCGCGCTCTTGTGGACCTTTGGCATGCTCGCGGCCTTCAGTGTCGTCCTCACCTATCACCATCCGGTATTCGATGCCTTGCGGATCGTCCACGCCCATGCGCCGTTCATGGGGCTGCTGGCGATCGCCGGCATGGCGGCCGGAGCTGCCGTCGTGCGCCGCGCGCTCGCACCACTGAAGGACATCCGTCGAAATCTGTCCGCGGTGCGCAATGGATCGGAATTGCGTGTCGGCGGCAACTATCCGCTCGAAGTACAACCGCTCGTCGACGATCTCAACGCCCTGCTCGCGCATCTCGAGAACGTGGTGGCTCGTGCCGGGACGAAGGCGGGCGATCTCGCGCACGGACTCAAGACGCCCCTCGCCGTGTTGTCGAATGAAGCGGATCGACTTGCCGTGCACGGCGATCCCCAGCTCGCCGCGACGCTTGCCGAACAGGTCGGGATCATGCGCCGCTATGTCGACTATCACCTCGCGCACGCGCGTGCCGCGGCATCCGGTACGGCTCTGCACGCGCGGACGAGCGTGCGCCACCCGATCGACGGCCTCGTGCGCACGATGCATCAGCTTTATGCCGATCGACAGATTGCCATTGATATCGACATCGATTCCCGCCACGTGTTCAAAGGCCGACGCGAAGATCTCGTCGAAATGATCGGAAACTTGCTCGACAACGCGTGTAAATGGGCACGGAGTCGCGTGTCGATCACGTCATCGGTACGGGATACCAGGCTGATGATCGAGATCGACGATGACGGCCCCGGCCTGGATGCGGAGGCGAGTCAACTCGTTCTCCAACGTGGGGTACGCCGCGACGAACGAGTCCCGGGATCGGGCCTGGGGCTCGCAATCGTCCGGGATCTTGCCGATCTGTACCACGGCGCAATCTCACTGGGTCGCTCCGCGGCTGGCGGCGCGATCGCCCGGCTCGAGTTGCCGGGCGATATCGATAATTAGGGCCGGCGACGAAGATATAATCCGGTGGCGCCCCAGCGTGAGCGAGAGAGGCCACTGTGTTGATTCGCGTTCTCGCACCCTTGCTTGGATTGTTGCTGACGGCTCAGACGCCAGCGCCGCAAAGCCCTGCAACACCTGCCGTCCCGGATTTCTCGCAGGAAGCGTTCGTCATCGAGCAGTCGCGCAACGCATATCGATTCGAGGAAGACGGGACCGGCCGGCATGACACCTATCTGAGGGTCAAGGTTCAAAGCGAGGCCGGCGTGCAGTTCTGGGGGCAACTGTTACTCGGCTACAACGCCGCGACGGAAAAACTCGACATTCTGTTCGTCCGTGTTCACAAGGCGGACGGTAGTGTTGTCACGACGTCAGCCGACTCGGTCCAGGATCTCAGCGCGCCGGTTCAGCGCGAAGCACCGATGTACACGGATTTCCGACAGAAGCATGTCACCGTGCCATCGCTTCGTCCCGGCGAGACGCTTGAATTCAACACGATCACCACGATTCATACGCCGCTGGCAGCCGGCCACTTCTGGCTGGAATACAACTTTCAGGAGCGCGGCATCAATCTCGACGAACAGCTCGAGGTTAACGTCCCGTCGGCACGCGCCATTACCTTAAAGACGGCCGACAACCGGAAGCCCGCGCTCTCGGACGCAGACCGACGACGAGTCTATCGTTGGAAGAGTTCGCACACAGAGTCACCCAAGAAGGAGAAAGACGAAGCCACGGGCGACGCGGAAGACGGCGATCGCGTCGCCGCCGTTCGGCTCACGACCTTCCGGAGCTGGGACGAACTTGGCCGCTGGTACTCGTCAATCGAAGGCGGTGCACGCACGCCAACACCGGAGATTCAAAAGAAGGCGACAGAACTGACCGCCGGAAAAACCACGGCGCTCGAGAAATTGGAAGCGCTGTACGATTTCGTCGCCCCCAACTTCCGGTACGTCAGCATCTCGCTTGGCGCCGGCCGATACCAGCCGCGCCGTGCCGCAGACGTCCTGCGCGATCAGTACGGAGACTGCAAAGACAAGCACACGCTCCTCGCCTCGCTGATCGAGAGTGTCGGATTACCGGTCGCAACGGTCCTGATCAACTCCTCGCGGAAGATCGATCCCGATTTCCCCTCGCCGTCGCAATTCGATCATGCGATTACGCTCGCGTGGGCGGGACAGGACGCGGTGTGGCTCGATACGACCGCAGAGATCGCACCGTTCCGGCTGCTCATGCCGGGACTGCGAAAGAAACAGGCGTTGGTGGTCAGCACACGGGAGCCGGCACATCTCGCCGACACACCTGCTGATCCCCCTTTTCTCAACCAGCAGATTCAGGAGGTTGACGGCAAGTTGGGTGACCTGGGAAAGCTGACCGGCCGAGTGAAACTCACCGCACGAGGCGATGTCGAGCTGTTGCTACGAACCATTTTCCGGCGAACGCCGGCGGCCCGTTGGCAGGATGTGCTTCAAGGCATCAACGATTCCGCCGGGGTTGGCGGCGAGCTCAGTGACTGGAAAATCACCGACCCGGCGGCGACCAGGGAACCGTTCGTGATCGAGTATCACGTCGCCAAGGCCAACTTCATCGATTGGACCAAGAAGGAAGTTCAGCTCAAGCTGCCATTGTCGGACTTCGAGCTTCCGATTGCGACCGACGACAAAAAAGACGTTGAGCTCGGTTCTCCGATGCGAGTTCAGTACCGGCTGCGGCTGGAAATGGATGCTGGGTACGAGGCCCGCTCGCCGCTCGCCGTTTCGATCAAGCGCGACTATGCGGATTACGAGGCCGTGTACGGGCTGAAGGAACGTGTCTTCACGGCTGAACGCACGTTTGCGTCGCGACTTCGTACGATCCCCGCGGATCGCGGCGGTGACTACAATGCGTTTCGCCGTGTCGTCGTCGCTGATGATGCGCAGGCGCTCGCCCTGACCCTGCCGGCCTCCGCGGGGAATGCAGCAGTCACTGATCTGAAAGCATCGGATTTGTACCAAAGCGGCTACGAGGCGCTTCGCGCCGGTAATTACGACCAGGCGGTCACGCTCTTGAAGCGGGTCGTCGAGCTCGAACCCAAGAGCAAGACCGCGTGGATCAATCTGGGCTCCGCTTACGTCGCTCTCCGTCAGTACGATCCAGCGATCGCCGCATTCAACAAACAACTCGAAGTCAATCCGTACGATGAGTACGCACATAACCATCTGGGCCGCGTCTATACACTTCAGCGCCGTTACGATGAAGCGGAATCGGCGTTCCGCAAACAGATCGAGCTAAACCCGCTCGACAAGTACGCTGCCGGCGCACTCGGGAACCTCTATATCGAGGCGAAGCGATACGCTGAAGCGGTTCCGCAACTAGAGAAAGCGATCTCGCTGACACCTGACCAGGCCTCGCTGCATATCGATCTCGGCACCGCCCACCTGAACCTGGGGAACTCGGAACGTGCGATGGTCGCATTCGCGCGAGCCGCGGAGCTGGCTCCCACACCGCTGACGTGGAACAACGTCGCGTACCAGCTGGCGCTGAAAGGGGCCTACCTCGATCGCGCGCAGCAATACGCCGAGTCGGCACTCTCGGCCGTCGCCGCCGATTCGCGGAATTTCAGCATCGGCCATGTGACGGCGCGCGAGCTGGCGATTACCGAATCAATCGGTTCGTATCTCGATACGCTGGGTTGGGTGGCATTCGCGAAAAACGATTTCGCGTCTGCCGAGACGCTGATTTCGGCGGCGTGGTGGATCACCGAACACGCCGAAGTCGGGGATCATCTCGGTCAGATCGCCGATCGTCGCGGCAACAGGGACGAGGCAACGCGCTGGTATGCGTTTGCCCTCAACGGAGACCGCCCTGAAGCTGCGACACGGGATCGCCTGGGGGCCGCGGCTGGAAAGAACGTGAACATCGACGAGCTCGTCCGGAAGTACAGGGCAGAGCTGTCGCGCACTCGGTCGATCGGCATCAAAGGAACCCCGGCGATTTCGGGGAAGGCAGATTTTTTCCTGCTCGTGGGTGGTGACGGCAAAGTCGAAGATGCCGAATTCACCAGCGGGGACGAGACCCTCAAGCCGTTGTCGGCGACGTTGAAAACCGTCCAGTTTCAAAACATTAGTTCCGCCAGCCAGCCGCTCAAGGTGCTCCGCCGGGGAACGGTGGTCTGTAACCCCGCGTGTGCCATCACGTTGGTCCCGGCCTCCGAGGCCAGACCCGGTCGGTAGGCGGTAATGGTCTGCGGCCATCGGCCGAAACCTGCCAACTCGGCGGCCGTTTCGGCGAATCGGGTGTCAAAGAAGGTGCGTGTCAGGCGGCAAAAACCCGTGCATTTCTTGACACTCTTACAATGCGCGTAGTACGCTGCCCGGTCTATTTCTTGTAAACCGTAGGGCCTGGCAGGCGCTTCGGGCGGTTGAACGTCAGGCCAACGGCGGGGGCTCAGACGGACCCGCCGGCGCAGTCGGACTTGGAGGAGCGGCGATGCTGCAGATCGACCAACGGGTCGTCAGTGGGGTGACGATTCTGGATCTCAAGGGGAAGATTACGCTCGGAGAGGGCGACGAGCTTCTGAAGAAAGAGATCGATTCGCTCATCCAGAAGGACCAAAAGAAGCTGCTGCTCAACCTCGAAGGCGTGCCCTACATCGATAGCGCGGGCCTGGGTGAAATCGTCCGCACGTATACTACGGTGAGCCGTCAAGGGGGGAAGCTGAAGCTGCTGAACCTCACCAAGCGCATTCAGGATCTGCTCGCCATTACGAAGCTGTTGACCGTGTTCGAGACCTATGAGTCCGAGCCGGATGCCGTCAAAAGTTTCGGCAGTTAGCCAGGCCGCGTACATACCCGCCGCGCTGTAGATGGCGCGACACAGTATTCCGGACATCATCGATCAGGCCGAGCCGCGCCAGGGAGAAGTCCGTACCGACGCGCGGCCGGTCGCCTGGAACGTGATCCGCTCGCTGCGCCCCGAGCAGTGGACGAAGAATCTCATCATCTTCGGCGGTCTGCTGTTCGGTCAGCGGCTATTCGATTTCCGTTCCGTCGTGCTCGCAACCGCCGGCTTCGCGGTGTTCTGCGCGCTGTCGGGGGTCGTCTACCTGTTGAACGACGTCGCGGATCGCGACGCCGATCGCCGTCATCCACTGAAACGGCGCCGGCCGATTGCATCTGGCGAGCTCGCGACCTCAACCGCGCTCGTCGCCGCCGGGATCATCGGCATTGCCGCCCTGGCCGTTTCGTTCGCACTGCACACGGAATTCGGATTCCTCGCGACGGCCTATGTCGCGTTGCTGGCGTTCTATTCGGGGCCACTCAAGCACGTCGTCATTGTCGACGTGCTGACCATTGCCATCGGCTTTGTGCTACGTGCCGCGGCGGGGGCCGCCGTGATCGACGTACCAATCAGCAACTGGCTGCTCTTCATCACGATCCTCGGGGCCCTGTTTCTGGCGCTGAGCAAACGTCGTCATGAACTCGTGCTGCTGGCAGACGATGCGACGAGCCATCGGCCCATCCTGCAGGAATATACGCCGTATCTGCTGGATCAGATGATTTCCGTGGTCACTGCCTCGACGCTCGTCGCCTACGCGTTTTACACGGTGAATCCGGAAACGGTTGAAAAGTTTCACACGACGCGGCTCGCACTGACGCTGCCGTTCCTGCTCTACGGAATCTTCCGCTACCTGTATCTGGTTCACCAGAAAGAAGGTGGCGGCAGCCCGGCGGCGATGCTGCTCAACGATCGCCCCCTGCTCGTCTGCGTCGCGCTGTGGGCGCTCGCAGTCGCGTTGATCATTTACGGACCGATAAAGTGAAGTGATGCCCAAAGCTAAAGTTGCCATTCTCCGAACGTCGCCCGGCACGGTGCTGCGCGACTATCACACTCTGTTGAATCTTGCGGGTTATCAGGACGTCATTGCCCGCGATGCCGATACTGCGCTCAAGGTCAATATTTCGTGGCACTTCTTCTTTCCCGGCAGCTCGACAACGCCATGGCAGCT
>DATJKH010000164.1:0-2484 GCA_035491715.1 Vicinamibacterales bacterium
GGATCAGTCCGTCAACATTCGGGCGGCCGTCGACGAGTTCATGGTGAAGTTCCTCGTCGCCCTCGGCGTGGTGATGCTCGTGAGCTTTCTCAGCATGGGATGGCGCGTCGGCATCGTCGTCGCGGCGGCGGTTCCTTTGACGTTGGCCGCGGTGTTCATCGTCATGGCCGCCACAGGCAAGGACTTCGACCGCATTACGCTCGGCTCGTTGATCCTGGCGCTGGGACTGCTGGTCGACGATGCGATCATCGCCATCGAGATGATGGTCGTGAAGATGGAGGAAGGCTACGACCGTATCGGCGCGGCGGCCTATGCATGGAGTCATAACGCCGCACCTATGCTCGCCGGAACGTTGGTGACCGCGATCGGCTTCATGCCGAACGGCTTCGCCAAATCGACCGCTGGCGAGTACACCAGCAACATGTTCTGGATCGTCGGCTTCGCGCTGATCGCATCCTGGATCGTGGCTGTCGTGTTCACGCCTTATCTCGGCGTGAAGCTGCTGCCGAATATCGAGAAGCGCGCGGGCGGGCACGAGGCGATCTACGACACGCCACGCTACAACCGCTTTCGCCAGCTGCTGGGTTGGGTGATTCGCCGCAAATGGCTGGTCGCGGGCAGCGTGGCCGGTGCGTTCTTTGTCGCGGTGCTGGGGATGGGCGTGGTGAAGAAGCAGTTCTTTCCGACGTCCGATCGCCCGGAGGTGCTGGTCGAAGTGCAGATGCCGTATGGGACGTCCATCGAGCAGACGAGTGCCGCCACCGCCAAAGTCGAGGCCTGGTTGGCCAAGCAACGGGAAGCCAAGGTCGTTACTGCGTACATCGGACAGGGGGCACCGCGCTTTTTCCTTGCTATGTCACCGGAGTTGCCAGATCCCTCATTCGCGAAGATCGTCGTATTGACGCCAGGCGAAGAGGCACGTGAGGCGCTCAAGTTGAGGTTACGAGAGGCGGTGGCCGACGGCCTGGCGCCTGAGGCGCGCGTTCGGATTACGCAGATTGTGTTCGGCCCGCCCTCGCCCTTCCCCGTGGCTTTCCGTGTGATGGGTCCCGACCCGGACAAGCTTCGTGAGATTGCGGCGCAGGCACTCGACGTGATGCGGGCCAGCCCACTGATGAGAACGACGAACAGCGACTGGGGCGAGCGCGTGCCTACGCTTCATTTTTCGCTCGACCAGGACCGGCTGCAGGGCATTGGTCTCACGTCGACTGATGTGGGCCAACAGCTTCAGTTTCTGTTGAGCGGCGTCCCGATCACCGACGTCCGCGAAGATATCCGTTCAGTGCAGGTCACTGCCCGTTCTGCCGGCAGCGCGCGGCTCGATCCGAGCAAGATCGCCGATTTCACTCTGGTGGGCGCGGCGGGCCAACGCATTCCGCTGTCGCAGATCGGAACGGTGGAGATTCGCATGGAAGACCCGATCCTGCGTCGCCGCGATCGTACGCCCACGATCATGGTGCGCGGAGACATTGCGGCGGGCTTGCAGCCACCGGATGTATCTACTGCCGTGTGGAAAGAACTGCAGCCCATCATCGCGAAACTGCCGGCGGGCTACCGAATCGAGCAGGGTGGTTCCATCGAGGAGTCCGGCAAGGCAAATCGCGCGTTGGCTCCGCTGTTCCCGATCATGATTGCGCTCACGCTGATCACGATCATCTTCCAGGTCCGCTCGATCTCCGCGATGACGATGGTCTTCGCGACTGCGCCGCTGGGACTCATCGGTGTCATCCCGACGTTGTTGTTGTTCAATCAACCGTTCGGCATCAACGCGCTAGTCGGGCTGATCGCGCTGTCCGGGATTCTGATGCGCAACACGCTCATCCTGATCGGTCAGATCCGCGGTAACGAGAAGGACGGATTGGCGCCATTCGATGCCGTCGTCGAGGCGACCGTACAGCGCTCCCGTCCGGTCATTCTGACTGCGCTCGCCGCTATGCTGGCGTTCATTCCGCTCACGCATTCCGTCTTCTGGGGAACGCTGGCGTACACCTTGATCGGTGGAACGTTCGGCGGGACGGTCCTCACGCTCATGTTCCTGCCGGCCTTGTATGCGATCTGGTTCAAGATCAAGCCGGTCGCGAAGGGCGAGGGGGTCGCTGGTCGTGGGCAATTCGGTGCGAAGTTCGGTCCCCGCTCGGTCGCACTGGGCGTAACCCGTTGACCCGCATGGTCCCGCCGGCCGGCTCGGTCGGCCGCCGCCTCTCGGGCTCGGCATGGGCTCGGTCGGGCGGGGCGGTTCGGTCGGCCCGTAAGGAAATCCTTGCCGGTCTTCAGGTTACTCGCGCCGAAGCGGGCCCTCCGCCGTACTGAAAATCCGCGTGTCGGTGGTTCGATTCCGCCCCCGCAGGTGGCACATATGCGGTCCGTTCCGGTCACATGGGTAACGTTTTATTCCGGGCGCATAGGTAACACTTTAGCCTCGAACGGGTTCGGTGCACATTCGACGCGCACGCTCTGGTGATCGAAGGAGCCTAAGTCGTAGTG
>DATJKH010000165.1:0-55087 GCA_035491715.1 Vicinamibacterales bacterium
CGCGGCAATCGGCAAGCACATCTCCTTCAGGCAGGAGGTGCGAGCGGAGAGCCCAGCGAAGAACGTCGGCGTAGCGAATGTTCCACATGACAAGCGCGAAACCGACCGGCACTCCGTAGAGCCAGTCGTGCTCTCCGGCGAACGCGAGAATCTCTGGGAGCGCTGCCAGTGTCAGCCAAAACCCGAACACGCCAACGACGCTTCGCGGGTAGAAGAGGCAATAGGAGAGGAAGCTCCAGGTTTCGTTGTAGAGCGCGCGCCGGAGGGGGTAGGCAGCGGCGAGCAGACCCGAATACGCGATCAAGAAACCGGCGATGATCTGAACGGCGACGCGCCCACCGGATAACACGGCTGCGCACGACAGGACTGCCATCCCGATGCTGAACACGATGCCAATACGCCGCCGATGACCGGCCAGGAGCTCAGGTAATGCCGGATCAGCGATCCGTCGAATGAGACGACGACCCAGGAACCAAGAAACGGCGCCAGGCACCAGCGCGATCGTAAGGACAACGAGATACGCGACCTTCGTGGAAACGAACATAGATTGTGCGGTCAGGTCGACGGGGCAATCGACGTACCTTGGTCGCCGTTCGCCAGCGATTCGCACAAGCTCTTGCGCGCACTTCGGTTAGCGGGTTTTCGTAAAAAGTTTCCGCCGCGTACATCGGCCGAAACTGGCGAGCCGATTACGAAACCGTCGGACCCGGTAAGGCAGGCGAACGCTGGCCGAAGATTCGCCACGCCAGCGGGAAGGTCGTGACCGCTCCGACTAGTACTAGTGTTCTTCCGATGGCAATGCGTTGTTGATGGTTCAACTTGCTTGCGGCCAGCAGGCCGACGCCAGCGCCAAGCATGCCCCGGGTCATGGCGAGCAGGATGATCTCGGACAGGTTCAACCGTTTCTCGTTCGACATGCTCACTCCTTAAATCGAATGGCTGATATCGCAGCCCAAGGGTGCATCAAGCGTACCTGCGCTCATTGTCGAGTTTGGCTGGCGCGACCGAACCAACACGAGTAGTCTTGCTCGTCAATGAAAAGGACTTCTCATGCAGGTCGCGGAACTCTTCGACGATATGTGGCGCGATGTGCGGCTGGCTTTTCGGAATCTTCGTAGAGCGCCGATCCTCGGACTCGCGGCGATCGGCTCGCTTGCGCTTGGCATCGGTGCAACAACCGCCATTTTTTCCGTCATCAACAGTCTTCTGCTTCGAGCGCTCCCCGTCAAAGATCCGGCGAGGCTCGTGCTGCTGAGCGACGCGCGCTACGAATACGTCCGGGCGTGGAGCTATCCAATTTGGGCCGAGATTCGTAATCGCCCCGCCTTGTTCGAACGAAGCTCGGCGTGGTCATTCACCCGCTTCAATCTTGCGGCGGGCGGGGAAACTCAGTTCATCGACGGCATCTTTGCGAGCGGGTCTTTCTTCGAGACCTTTGGTGTGCCGCCGCTCATTGGGCGCACGTTTTCGAATTCAGACGATGTGAGGAATGGGGGCCCCATTGCCGTCGTCAGTTACGGTTTGTGGCAGACGCGATTCGGCGGTGCGCCGGATGTCGTCGGACGCTCGCTCACGATTGACGGCGTGCCATTCACGATCGTGGGTGTGACCCCAGCGTCCTTTAGTGGGCCTGAAATCGGTCGCACGTTCGATGTGATTGTCCCGCTCGAAGTTGAGCCGCGGGTCCGAGGCGCCGATTCTTTTCTCGACAGCAGCGGTGTGACGTTTCTCACGATCGTGGCGCGGCTGCGCACAGGTCAATCGATTGAGAGTGCAACTGCGGCGGCGCGCGCGGTTCAGCCGCAGATCCGCGAGGCGACGCTCGGTGACATCGGCCAGTTCGGCAGCCGTGATGCCATCGATCGCTATCTAAAGGCTCCGTTTGTGCTGAGTCCCGGCGCTACTGGTTACTCCGGCGCACGTGACCTCCGCGTCCTCTACCGGCGTCCGTTGTTGGCGCTGATGGGTGTCGTCGTCCTGCTTTTGCTGATCGCATGTGTCAACGTGGCCAACCTTCTCATCGCGCGCGCGATTGCGAGGAGACACGAACTCAGCGTCCGCCTCGCGATCGGGGCGACTCGGCCCCGCCTCGTCAGGCAACTGCTGAGTGAGGTCTTCGTTCTTTATGGGCTCGGCGCGGCTGGCGGCCTGGTGATCGCCCTGTGGAGTAGCCGCATCCTGGTTCAGCAGCTCTCAACGCCGGGCAACCCAATCTTTCTCGATCTGTCCCTTGATGGCCGTGTGCTCGCGTTCACGATCGCGGTCACTGTGCTCACGACGCTGCTGTTTGGCAGCGCACCCGCGTTTCGCGCGGCCCGCGTTGCGCCAATCGAAGCGCTCAAACGTCGAGGACGAACCGTTCAAGGTCAGGTGCCGGCGGCGTTGTCTGGCTCCCTGATTGTCGTGCAGGTCGCGCTGTCGCTCATTCTCCTCGTTGCTGCTGGATTGTTCGTCCGCTCGTTCGTGTCGCTCACCGCGCGTTCACTGGGATTCGAACCGGCAAAGGTCGCCATCGTCACCATCAATAGCCATCGCAGCACGAGCCCGCCAGCCGGGAGGCTCGCCCTTTATCAACGCGTCCGCGAAGCGGTGCGGGCCTTGCCGGATGTGGACGGCGCCGCTTTGTCACTGACCGTTCCGGTTGGCGGCCGCCAGTTCACGCCATTGGTTGAGATCAGCGGCGTTTCAGATACCCGTGGGCCCGTATGGGCGAACCTCGTTTCGCCCGGATGGGTCGACACACTCGGAATCACGAAGATCGCAGGACGCGATCTTACGGATGCGGACCACGCCGGGACAACGCGCGTCGCGCTGGTCAACGAGTCATTTGTTCGGAAATTCTGTTCCGAAAGAAATCCCATTGGCGTCACGCTGACCTTGTATCCACGTACTGTCCGCGCCCTGGGGCCGATCGAGATCGTTGGCGTCGTCGGCGATGCCGTCTATTCGTCGCTTCGCGATCCTGTGCCGCCAACTTTCTATATGCCGCTGGCGCAATTCGACCACCTGGCTGAATTGGGGATTCGCGAGATCAATTTGAGTTTCCGGTCGCGAACCAATACGCCAATGCAGTTGTCGAAGAGCGTAATGACCGCTATCACCAGCGTCGATCCGAACCTCTCGTTGACCTTCAGCCCTCTTCTTGGCCGTGTAAGTGCCGCGCTCACGCAGGAACGCGTCGTCGCTCAACTGTCCGCGTGTGTGAGTATCCTGGCGCTGCTGCTCGCAGGACTCGGCCTTTACGGCGTTGCGGTCGAGGCGGCGACGAGCCGCCGAACCGAGATTGGCATTCGCATGGCACTCGGCGCCACCCGCGCTCGCATCATGTCGTTGATGTTTCAACGGGCACTCTGGCCTGTCGCCGCTGGCATCGTGCTCGGTATCGTCACCAGTCTGTGGGCCGCGAAGCTCGTAGGGTCATTGTTGTACGGCGTCGAATCTCGGGACGTGCGAACCCTCGGTGTGGCGGTAGCCGTCCTCCTGACGGTCGCCGGTCTCGCGACCTGGTTTCCCGCCCGTCGAGCGGTCCGTGCGGAACCTGGCGTGGTATTGCACGAGTGAACCGCTGATCCCGGATCCCGATCCTGCAATACACTAGGGCGCAATGTTGTACGTGTTCGTGCGCGGTTCCGAGCGGAAGACCTGCGAAACGCGGTTGAGCGCTGACGGCACCGGTTACGAGCTGGTCGTCGCTGAGGACGGCGTCGAGCGGGTCGACCGGTATACGTCCATGGAACGGCTGCTTGCACGCGAGCACGAGCTGCTGCAGGCGTGGCGCGCGCAGGGATGGACTCAGCCACAAGCCAAACACTGACGGCTCCGGTCCGTCTCAGATGCCTCCCGTTGGCGTCCTCATCCTTTTCCGCCCTGGGCGATTACGGGCCCGTCCGGCCGTAGACCCCGACGATTCTCGTAAAAGGTGGCTGGCACCTTTCAGGGAAAGGTGCCAGCCACCTTTTACGTAGTTCGGTATAATTTACCGTCCGTTAGTCTGCCTTGGGAGGGTGCGTGCGGGCGGTTTTAATAGCTTTTATCCTGTTTTTGGCGCTGGCAATTGCCGGCTCCGCCCAACGTGCGCAGCAGGGCGCAATTCCTCCGGTCGCGCCGCTGCCGGCGGCACCCCGATCGACCCCTGACGCGAAGGAACCCGTCGCCAAGGAACCGGCCGCACCAATGGAAACGGTCGAGGGTTACGACAACATCGTTCGTCCGTTCGTGATCGACAACTGCGTTCCTTGCCACGGCTATAAGAAACAGAAGAACGGTCTCAACCTCGAGTCCTTCGAGAACGCGGCCTCGTTGACTGACGATCACGATCGCTGGTCCGAGGTTGTCAAAAAGCTCCGCTCGCGCGAGATGCCGCCGGAAGAAGAGCCGCAGCCGCCTGAACATCAGCGGCAGGCAGTCGCCGGCTGGCTGGCGAAAGAGCTCGAACGCATCGACAAGTCGACGCCACCGGATCCAGGACGCGTCACGGCTCGCCGGTTGAATCGCACTGAATACAACAACACGGTTCGCGACCTGCTCGGTGTCGACATTCGCCCGGCCGACGATTTTCCGCAGGACGATGCGGGATATGGGTTCGACAACATTGCGGACGTGCTGTCGCTCTCGCCGGTGTTGATGGAGAAGTACGTGAGCGCCGCGGACAAGATCACCCGGAGGGCGCTGTTCGGCCCGCCGGCCACGAAGCCGACGCTCACGCGGCTGCGATCGGACGGCCGGCGCGTCCGCGATGCGAAAACGTTCCCGGGACAGTACGACGTCACCGGACTCAGCCTTCCAAATGCATTTCACACGATGTTTCGCGTCCCGATCGACGGCGAGTACGTCGTTCGCGCCGCACTGGCCGGCCTGAGGCCGGTTGCGTCCGAGGCGATTGCCGTCACGTTATGGGTCGACGATCAGCTTGTCCAAACCGTCCCGTTCGATTCAGAGCGATCTGCGACCTTCAACGACGATCGCCAGGATTTCGGCGGACAGATGGTCGAGTTCAAGGCGCAGTTGACCTCGGGCGATCGCCACATCGCGGTTGCGATTCCACGCATATTCGAAGGATTGCCGCCCCGCTTCAACGGTCCGAATCCATCGACGCGACCGACTCCGCCGCCGCGTGAATTCAAACCGCCGCCAAACGCGACGCCCGAGCGAATCGCGCAGTTGCGCAAGACGTTCGAGGACACGCAAGCGGAACTCGCGAAGATCCCGATGAACGGTGTCCGCATCAACACACTGGATATCGGCGGACCCTATTCGCAGGCGACCGGGCCGACCCGCGCGAGCCTTCAGAAGATCTACACCTGCGGTCATCCCACAGGCGCGCATACGCCCATGTGCGCGCGGCGAATCGTCACGGACTTCGCGCGCCGTGCGTTCCGCCGGTCGGTGACGTCGCAGGAACTGACACCGTACATCAAGCTGACCGAGGCGGCGGAGAAGGAAGAGGGATCGCTGGCGGAGGGTCTCGCCGTTGGTCTTCAGGCGATTCTTGTCTCGCCCGATTTTCTGTTCAGGATCGAGCGCGATCGGACGAACACGGGAAAAACGGTCGCGGCTCACTATCCGATCTCGCAACACGAACTGGCGACGCGGCTCGCCTACTTCCTGTGGGCGAGCATGCCGGACGCGTCGTTACGTCGGGCGGCCGACATGGGAACGCTGCGGAATCCCGCCGTTCTTGCGGCGCAGGTCCGCCGCATGTTGCGCGATCCGAAATCCAGCGCCCTTGCCGAAAACTTCGGCGGTCAGTGGCTGCAGTTCCGCGCGCTCGAGTCGGTCACCCGCGACCGCGAGCGATATCCGGACTTCGAGGACTATCTTCGTTTCTCGATGCGGCGGGAGACCGAACTGTTTATCGAAGACGTCATTCAGCACGATCGGAAGGTGCTCGACTTCATCGACGGCAAGTACACTTTCATCAATGAACGGTTGGCGCGTCACTACGGCATCGCGGGCGTGACCGGTCCCGAGTTCCGCCGTGTCGATCTGAATGACACGCCGCGCGCGGGCGTCCTCACGCAGGCGAGTGTTCTGACCGTTTCATCGTACGCGACGCGTACATCTCCTGTGCTGCGGGGACGCTGGGTGCTCGACAATCTGCTCGATGCGCCGCCACCCGAACCGCCGGCCGATGTACCGAATCTCAAGGAAGAGGAAATCGGGACGTCCGCGTCGATGCGCGAGCAGCTCGAACTCCACCGCAAGGACCCGACCTGCGCGTCGTGTCATCGCCGGATGGATCCTCTGGGCTTCGGTCTCGAGAACTTCGATGCCACCGGCGCCTGGCGCACGATGGACGGCAAATTTCCGATTGATGCGACCGGTACGCTGCCCGATGGCCGGAAATTCGATGGACCAGAGGAGTTGCGTTTGATCCTGCGCGCCGACCATCAGGCGTTTGAACACTGCCTGACGGCGAAGCTCCTGACGTATGCCCTCGGGCGCGGGCTGGAGCGTTACGACAAACGGACCGTCAGTGGTATCGTGAGCCGGCTGCCGGAGCACGAATACCGGTTCTCGGGGTTGATTCTGGAAATCGTCAAGAGCCTTCCCTTCCAGTCGCGAAGGGCAGCCAGTACTGCGAGCACACCATGATCATTACGCGAATGCACCTGCCCCGGCGAAGCTTCCTCAAGGGAATGGGAGCGGTCATCGCGCTTCCGATGCTCGACGCGATGACCCCCGCGTTTGCCGCGCCGCGCCTTCAGGCGCGTCCGGTTCGCCTCGGGTTTACCTACGTGCCCAACGGCATCACGATGCCGGAGTGGAGCCCGAAGGGAACTGGTGCCGGTTTCGAATTCGCGCGGGTGATGAAACCGCTCGAGCCCTTCCGCCAGGACATGCTGGTAATGTCCGGCCTCGCCCAACGAAATGGCCAGGCGCTGGGTGATGGCCCGGGCGATCACGCGCGTGCTGCGGCGTCGTATCTGACCGGGGTCCATCCGCGGAAGACGGCCGGGGCGGATATTCAGAACGGCATCTCCGTTGATCAGGTCGCCGCGCAGCAGATTGGATCGGCAACCCGATTCCCGTCGCTGGAGCTCGGCTGCGACGACTCGCGCACCATCGGCAACTGCGACTCGGGTTATTCGTGTGCCTACACCAATAGCCTCGCGTGGCGGGGTCCCGCGACACCGATGCCACCCGAAACCAACCCGCGGCTGGTGTTCGAGCGCCTGTTTGGCGATATCGATACGAGCTTGTCCCCCGAGGTCCGCGCCCGTCGTCTCATGTATCGGCGCAGCATTCTCGATCTCGTCAACGAGCGCACCAGCAAGCTGGCATCAACGCTCGGTCCGACCGACCGCCGCAAGCTCGACGAGTACCTCACCTCGATCCGCGAGATCGAGCAGCGGATCGAAAAGGCCGAGAAGGACATGACCGGCTTGACACCGACGATCGACAAGCCGACGGGCGTCCCCGTGCTCTACGCCGACTACGTGAACCTGATGTTCGATTTGCAGTTGATTGCGTTCCAGGCGGACCAGACGCGGATCGTGACAATGATGATGGGGCGTGAAGGCAGCATGCGGACCTATCCCGAGCTTGGCGTGCCCGATCCGCATCATCCGTTGACGCATCATCGCGGCAACCCGGAGTGGATTGAGCGTGTCACGAAAATCAACACGCTGCACATGGAGCTCTTTGCCGGCTTCATCAAGAAGATGAAGGAGACGCCCGACGGCGACGGCTCCCTCCTCGATCACACGATCATCGTCTATGGCAGCGGCCTGAGCGACGGCAACCGGCACACGCACGAGGATCTGCCGATCGCGGTCATCGGTCACGGCGGCGGCTTCCGTATGGGAAGCCATATCGTCTATCCGAAAGGTACACCGCTGACCAACCTGTTCCTGACAGTTCTCGACCGTGTGGGCGTCCAGCAGGAAACCATCGGCGACAGCACCGGGAGAATTGAACACCTGACCGACTTATAGTCACGCCGGTGCGCAAAGCGTTTCGCATGTCGGTCCATGCCGGTCAGGAGGCTGAGTACATCGGCCGGCATCAGCCCATCTGGCAGGATCTCGAGCGCACGCTCCTCGAGCACGGCGTGGACACGTACTCAATCTTTCTCGATCCCACCACCAATCATTTGTTCGGCTACGTCGAGTTCGAAAGCGAAGAGCAATGGAATGCCGTCGCGGCGACGGACGTATGCCAGCGGTGGTGGGCTTACATGCGCGATTTGATGCCGACCAATCCGGATCACAGCCCGGTGAGTGTCGTGCTGGAAGAGGTATTTCATATCGAGAAGCAGTGACGGTTAGCGATCGATTGCGGACTGCCGACTGAAGACTGCCGATTCTCTGATTGCGGATTGTGGATTGAGAAGGTCGAGCTGCGCGATGAGCGGCATTGACCATGCCCAGCGAGTCGTCGCAAACCGGCCGTCAGTCATGCCAGCGCGTGCTCGCACGCCTCGAGAAATCTCATTGCTTCTCTTGGCCTGAGAGCTCGTTCGGTCGAAAGCGCTGTTCGGAAGAACGCGGCGGCCGCCTCTGATAACTGAGGAGTCTCCGGACCGTCATCGATCGCCACGTTGGTGACCGTTTCGCCGCCGACGAATGCGACGGTGCGGCGGAACGGGTGGTGTGAGGTGAGCATCTCGTAGGCGATTACACCTATCGCCCACACGTCCCAATCCGGACTCACCTCGTCGCCGGCAACCTGCTCCGGCGCCATGTAATCAAGCGTACCGATCAGCAGCCCGGCGCTACTGTTGGTGGCCCGCTCACCTCCCAATTGCTTGTTGACGGATTTCGCGAGACCGAAGTCGAGCACTTTTGGCACGACGCCAGTCGGATGACGCTGGAGGAAGATGTTCTCCGGCTTCAAGTCACGGTGCACGAGACCCTTGTCATGTGCGGCGCTCAGCGCGGAGCAGACTCCGCGCAGGATGTGAAGCGCCTCTGGCGCAGTCAGCGGCATCCCCGACGCGAGTCGCTGCCGCAGCGTGTCGCCTTCGAGCAGCTCCATGACAAGGAATGGCCGTTGATGCCGATCGACGCCGAAATCATAGACGCGGACGACGTTAGGATGCGCGAATCGCGCCGCATCGCGCGCTTCCTGCCGGAAGCGGCCAGCGAGATCGAGAGGGCCGACGACGTTCTCCTGAATCACCTTCACCGCAACGGGCCGTTCGAGCACATCGTCAAGAGCTTCGTAGACCGCGCCCATTCCTCCGCGGCCCAATCGCCGTTCGAGACGGTAGCGCCCGTTCAACAGACGTGATCCTCGGACTATTGTCAGGCGATGGCCGTCCTGCGGGCACACCGTTGCACCGGAATCAAAGCAGCGTCCGCATCGTTCGCACTCAGCCAGCGTGTGCGTGTCGCCCGATGTCCGCTCCAGCAATAGCCCGACCGCGTGCGCGATCGTCACCAGCAGATCCAGATCCTCCTGGTTATAGGGTTCCTCGGAACGCCGTGGACCGAGCACGAGCAGTCCCAGCGGCAGATCGCCTGAAAGGCGGCTGGAGATCGGGACGAGGAGCTCGATGCCGTGGTCGAGCAACAGTGAGCGTTCCTCAATCGGAAGCTGATGCCGGACCCATGCGGTATCACCGAGTGAAAGCGCCAGAGGCTTTCGGAGCACCGACAGGACACCAATAACGGCAAGGGAAGAAGGAAGCGATGCGGGCTGCCGTTCCTCGGGAGATCCTCCGGCGGACGAGCCTGCCGGTACTACGTGGAAGATCGACTCGCCGGGCACGTGGCCGAGAACGCTGACGAATTCGGGATGCAGCGCTTCGTCGATGCGTTGAACGATCGCCGGCGCAATCGCTTCGAAGTTCGAGGCAAGGGTAACTTCCTCCGCAATGCTCCGAAGCAGTCGTTGCGCATCGTAACGCTCGCGAAAGAATCGGCGGTCCACATGGTTCAGCCAGTCTTCGCGCCGCATGCGAATGACCAGCAACGCGACGCCAACTGCGGTAAACCACCACCAGCGGGATCGCAGCACTGTCAACAGCGATTGTTGGCGATGGAGGATGACATCAGACAGCATGAGTACGGCGAGCGCCGGGATCAGCGCATCGACAAAACCGCGCGCCAGGGCATATCGCAATCCCTGGCGGACGATGAGGCTGACGTCGAACAGCCGGTGACGCAGGATTGCGTATGCGAACGCCGCCGGCACGGCGAGGAACACCAGCGAGAACGCCGTGAGCGGGCGGCTCGCGAAAATATCCGCTCCGGGATCCCGCCAGTGGCCTGCCACGACCGCGGCTCCTGCCGTGACTCCTACAACGACACCGGTAATCAGCACTCGGATGCGACGCTGGTCGGTCAGTGTTTGCGCTGTCTGCTTGTGCGCCAGGAGCAGCGCGATTGCCAATCCGCCGTAGATGACGTTCATGGCATAGACGCCCTGCAACCAGTCCGTCATGCCGGTCGGCGGACCAACTTCACGCATGATGCGGTGCCACCCGTACACGTGCCGGCCGACGACGAGAGCGGCCGGCGTCATCGCCAAAGCAAGCGACGTGGGTGACCACAAGCGGCGCGGGAACACCGCAAAGAAGGCGAACAACAATGGGCCTACTGCGACGCTCGTCGCAAACGGTATCCACAAGAGCGCCGCTGGGACCGCTGGCACGACTCCCCAGAAGGCCGCCATTCGCACGGGTAGCGCCAGCGACACCGTTGCGAGCGATGCGAGCAGCAGCGCGCCGAGAAGCGCCGATGGCTGGGAGTCGCGCCTGAACGCGACCACGATAGCGAAGCCCAGCGTAATCAGTTGCGCAACACGAAATGCCAGGAGAGCCGGTCGGCCAGGCGCGGTCCCCCATTCGCTGAGGCCGGACGGCAGGTGAAGGCTCGCCGATGACAAGGTGCCGTTCCGCTCGATCTCGACATCGAACGGGTTTGCGGGATTCAGGTAGGCACGGACTCGCTGCCAGTCCGCGGGGGCTTCCAGGATCTGGCCGGCCGCGCGCTTGAGGCGGTCGCCAGTCCGTATGCCCGCACGTGCGCCGATGGAGTCTGGCTGCAGTCGACCGACCGTGACGGCGCCGTCCTCGAACAGCGGAACAAAACCTAGCGGGGCCACACGCAGCAGGTCGCACGTGATGAGCAACCCAAAGTAGCCGACGTAGGCGACAGTGAGCACCGTGATACAGGCGAGGGTGACGGTCCATCGCGCGGACTGCCCTGCGAAGGGGACCGACTGAGCGTCATCCTCTCTCCTGATCACAGAATTCCACCGTCCGGGGTCACGGGCACACCGAGTCAAGGCGAATCGCCGCTCGCCTGCTGCATAAATTTTGCAGGGTTAGCCGCACTATACACCCTCCTCGGGTAACCTTTCTCTTCGATCCGGGTGTCGCGTCAATGACGCGGGTGGGGACCGCGAGCAGTGAGAAAAGCTGACCGAACACGGCCGCTGATCGAAGTCATCGTTCAAACAGTCGACGACGCGCGCGCGGCGGAGGATGGCGGCGCGGATCGACTTGAAGTCGTGCGCGCGATCGACGTGGGTGGACTGACGCCTGACCTCGCCGTCGTCGCTGCAATCGCCAGCGCCACATCGCTGCCCCTGCGCGTCATGCTACGCGAGAATGGCGGCTTCGAAACGAATCCCCAAGAGATTGCCGTCATGCGCGCTGCGGCTTTGGAGTTAGCGGCGATGAACGTCCACGGGCTGGTGGCAGGTTTTGCGAAGAGTGGACGGCTGATGCTCGACCAGTTCGACGAGGTTGTCGCGACTGGATCACCCCTGCCCGTCACATTCCATCGCGCGTTCGAGTCGCTCGTCGATCAGGAGGACGCGATTAGTGTCTTGTCACGGCACCAGCACGTCGATCGCATTCTGACCGGCGGCGGGGACGGTTCGATAGAGGACCGGTGCGCTCACCTGCATCAATTGGTGGCGCGTGCCGGCTCCCGCCTGACGATCATCGCGGGCGGTGGTGTCGATCTGGAAATGTTTCGTCGATTGGTGGAGCAGCGCACGGTGCGTGAGATCCATGTGGGTCGCACCGCGCGTGCCGGACAGAGCGCCGAAGGCCCCGTGTCCGCCGCAAGCGTGCGGCGGCTACGGGACCTTGCGGACTTACACGCCGGTTCTTAGAACCGAACCTTCACCCCGAGCTGCACCTGTCGCTCGACCGTGCCGCAGACCGAGCACGACGGGTTCGAGAGCATTGCGGAAATGACGCCGGCAGCAGCGTTGCCGATCGTCGTGTTTGGGTTCGCGAACTGCGGATGGTTGAGGATGTTGAACGCCTCGACCCGGAACTCCGTCGCGAAGCGTCCGATCTTCGTGTTCTTGATCAGCGACGCATCGATGTTGAACGACCCGGGTCCGCGAATGATGTTGCGACCCGCATCGCCGTAGGTGGCGGTACTCTCGGTCGTCGCCTTGAAACAATCGAGATCGAACCATCTGTCGATGGTGGGGTTGGCGAGTTTCCCGTCGCAGACCCGGTTCGGACGGTTTCCAGTGCCCGTCGATTGGACACCCTGGGTCTGTGTGACCGTCAAGGGCAGACCTCCGCGCAGCAGCAGGATGCCGCCGAACTGCCAGCCGCCCCAGAGTTTTTCGCGCGCCCATGGGATCTCGTAGATCCAGCTCGATGAGAGCGTGTGGGTGATGTCGTAGTCGGCCGGTCCGCGGTTGTACTGCGGATCGTAGACGTTGGTCAGGGTCACGGTGCCGTCGTTGTCCGAGTTCAGGTCGATCGCCTTGCCAAACGTGTAGGAGTTCAGGAAGGAGAAGTTGTTGGCAAAACGCCGCTGGAACTTCAGGAGCAGCGCGTTGTAGTCAAGCGTGCCCTTGCTCTGGACCTGCCCGATGGTCCGAAGCGCCGGCGCGAGCTTGATGAAAGGACGATTCACATTGGAGTCGGTCACGCCGAGGACGGGCCGAGCCTGGTTCGGATCGCCTTTCAGCAACATCTGACGGCCCTGCGAGCCGACGTACGCCACTTCTAACATGTAATTGGTGGCAAGGGAGCGTTGAACGTTGAAGTTCCACTGCCGCGCGTACGCGTCGCGGAAGTTGATGTCGAAGATCGATCGCGTCGAGCCGGCGGCGGGTCTCGCGGGATCGGTCCCCGGGGGATCGGGAAGGCCGTCCTTGAGCAGCAGATTGGCGCCGTAGGCTGACGGGTTTGCGTTGAGCGCCGTCGCCTGGAGGAACGGCGGGTTCTGCGCTTTCGAACTCGACGTGCCGCCGGGTGTGAAGTTCCAGAAGATTCCGAATCCACCGCGCACGATCGTGCGGCCGCTGCCATTGACGTCGTAGGCAAAGCCAAAACGAGGACCGACGTCCCCCTTCGAGTAGGTCTGCAGGTAGCGGCCCACTTTGACGCCGTTGATCACTGCATCATCGGAGGCGACCACGAACTTGCCAGTTGACTCGTCGAAGTTCGACTGCCGATTGTCGACCTCAACCCACGGCGGGTAGATGTCCCAACGGACGCCGAGATTGAGCGTCAGACGGTTGGTCACACGGAAGTCGTCCTGGGTATAGAGCGCGTACTCGGGACGGGTTTCCGTGTAGGTGTCCTCATCGAAGTAGTTTCGTGCCTTCGTGTTCACGAGCCCGAGCATGAAGCTCGCGACGTCGAAGCCCGTCGATCCGTTGACGGTGCAGCCCGCGGCCTGACCGGCGCAATTCGACGTCATGTTGTTGTTGAAGTTGAACACGCCGGTGATCGTATCCGGGTTGAGAATCTCGCGCGATCGAAACGTGATACTGCCACCACTCTTGATCGTGTGTTTTCCCTTGACCCAGGTCACGTTGTCGAAAATCGCGAAGTCGTTCTGATTGGTGATGAGCGGCTGGTTGCCGTTTGCCCCGAGGTTCCGGATGTTCTGGAACGTCATCTGCGACATCGCGGACGTGGCGTTGTTAATGTTGACGCCGGGGAGTCCCACGGCTTTGGCCGGATTGGTGCCGTAGTCGATCGGCAGCTGGTGGAACTTGATCGACGTCCAGCCGAAGCGGAACTCGTTGAGCAGGTTCTGCTGAATCGTGTGCGTATCGTTGAAGGCGAGTCCTTGCGCCGTGATGTTCCCATCGCCGGCGCCGAACGTCGCCCCTGCATCGCCGTGCGGGAGGCTCGCCGGCTGGAGCCGGTGAACTTTCTGGTAGCTGTACCTGACGAAGAAGCGGTTCGAATTCGAGACGTTCTGGTCGACCTTGACGTCACCCTGATTGTCGTCCCGGTGTTTGACCGGGTTGAGCAGGTAGTTGTTGATGGTCTGTCCGTTCGACTGTCGCGTGCCTGGCGTGTTCGGTTCGGGATACAGCTGCGTCAGAATGTTTCGCGCGACTAAGTCGATACGGCCGTCAGGAATGATGTTGCCCGCGAAAGGCTGACCGGTGGTCGGATCGTAGATCACGCGCGTCAGCTCGGAAAAGTTGCCGGACCGCATGGCCATCGTCGGGACCGTGGACAGTGCCGTGACGCCCTGCGTCTCGCGATGCCCCTGGTAGTCGCCAAAGAAGAACGTTTTGTCCTTGAAGACAGGGCCACCGACGGTACCACCGAACTGGTGTTGCTTGAAGTCTGGCTTGGCACGGCCGGCGCGGTTGTTGAAAAAATTGTTCGCGTCCAACGCATCGTTGCGCATGAATTCGAACGCGCTGCCGTACAGGCTGTTCCTGCCCGACTTGATCTGCAGGTTGACGACGCCACCGAGCGACCGGCCAAACTCGGCGGAGTAGGTCGAGGTCTGCATCTTGAACTCGTCGAGCGCGTCAACGCTCGGGAAGATGACGACCGTCTGCAGCCAGGTCTCGTTGTTGTCGACCCCGTCGAGCATGTAGTTGTTGTCGCGCGGGCGCTGGCCGTTGGCCGAGAACGACGCCGAGGCGCGCCAGGCAAGGCTCCCCGCGCCGTCGATGTTGGCTCCGGGAATGCCGCGCAGAACGCCGGGGATGGTTCGTGTCAGATTGACGAAGTTGCGGCCATTGAGCGGCAACGCCTCGATTTGCTGCGCCTGGACCGTGGTCCCGAGCTCCGATGAACTCGTCTGCAGCAACGGGCTGGCCGCTTCGACGCTGACCGTTTCGGTCATCGCCCCGACTTCCAGTTTGAGGTCAATACGCGCGCGCTGGTCGACACCAAGTTCGATGTTTGACAGCGTCAGCGTCTTGAACCCGGTGAGTTCCGCCATCACTGTGTAATGTCCTGTGGGGAGCTGGGGTGCGGTGAACTCCCCGTTCGAATCTGCCTGGATTGTGCGCGTCAGGCCAGTGCCTTCGTTGACGATCGTCACCTTGGCGTTGGGGATCACGGAGCCGGACGAGTCGGTTACCGTGCCGAGGATGGTACCGCTCACGCTCTGCGCCGCCAGCGTGGCCGGCGCGCACGCGATAGCGAGCGCGAGCACGACGAGAACCTGCCGAAGCCGCCCGGGACGCGAAATCACGCGGCTCATCATGTGTCGACCTCCAGCAACTAACAGTCTTCTGCCCACGACAATAGTGGTCTGACCACTTTGGGATGCGCATTCATATCACATCCGCCGCCGCTTTGCGATAGCCGATCGGCATAACCGCGGCGGCTTCGCGGAAGTGATAGCATCCGCGCGTCATGGCATACCACCTTGCCGCTGCACGACGCCCTTCGACTCGCATGCCGACGCGCTCGCTCAGGGCTGGCCTCGTTGTCGCCATTCTCTTTTGCGCGGCGCTCGCCCCCGCGGGAGATGATCCGCAGGCCCCATCAGGCCGCAACTTTGCGACCGTCGGCGGCAACCTCGCCAATCACCGGTACTCCGCGCTGACGAAGATCAACAAATCCAATCTGTCCCAGCTCGCAGGCGCCTGGTCGATCCACCTCGAGGACGGGAAAACGCCCGGGACGATGCAGGCGACGCCGGTCGTCGTGGACGGCGTGATGTTCGTCGTATCGGGAGCCGGCAACATCTTCGCCATCGACGCAGCGACCGGGACGATCAAGTGGAAACACGAAACGATGCTTGGCGGCACCTACCGCGGCGTCGCGGTGGGAGACGGAAAGGTCTTTTCAGGACGGCGCGACAACACGCTGATTGCGCTCGATCAGAAGACGGGCGCACTGGTGTGGAAGACGGCGCTCGCCGATCCTGCACGCGGCACCACGAGTGCACCCGCGGTCTACTTCAACGGGCTTGTCTACATCGGCGTCGGCGGGGGTGAAGGCGGGGTGCGCGGCCAATTCGGTGCCTACGACGCGAAAAGCGGTAAAGAGGTGTGGAAGTTCTGGACGTTGCCAGGTCCTGGCGAGCGGGGCCACGAGACCTGGGAAGGGGATTCGTGGAAGTACGGCGGTGGCCCTGTGTGGACCGCTCCTGCGATCGATCCTGATCTCGGAATGGTCTACGTGCCGATTGGCAATGCCAGCCCCGACAACGATGGGACCGCCCGAGGCGGCGACAATCTCTTTACCGTCTCGGTGGTTGCGCTCGACCTGAAGAACGGCGCATACAAATGGCACTTCCAGGAAGTGCACCACGACATTTGGGACTACGACAGCGCGGCGGCCCCGATCCTTGCCGACGTCCGGTATCAAGGATCGACCCGCAAGATCGTGATCCACACCGGCAAGACCGGTTTCATGTATGTCCTCGATCGCACGAACGGACAACCGCTGATCGGAATCGAGGAGCGTGCCGTTCCGCAGGAACCGCGCATGAAAACGGCGGCGACGCAGCCGTTTCCGATCGGTGACTCGTTCACGCCGACCTGTCCTGAGCCAGGCAGCGTTCCGGAAGGCATGAAGAGCGCGTGCATATTTGGCGCGTACTGGACGGAAGCAGTGGTGATGGCACCGGGAACGCTCGGGGGAATCTCGTGGGCGCCGATGACCTTCAGTCCACAGACGCGTTTGATCTACATCCCCGGCACAATCATCAACTCTGCGTTCACGCTGCGGCGTCAGGAATGGGACGACCAGGCGCAGCGTTTCAAGCCGCTCGATGAGGGCATTGGGTTTTTCCGTCCGACCGGTGTGCCGCGCGCCGGCACGCTCACAGCAATGGATCCCACGACCAACAAGATCGTCTGGCAAAAGCGGATGAAGTTTCCGCTCGGAACCGGAAGCGGCTTGTTAAGCACCGCCTCAGGACTTTTGTTCCACGGAGAGTCCGATGGCAATGTTGTCGCCTACGACATTGCGAACGGTGAGCCGTTGTGGAAGTTTCAAACGGGCACCGGCGCCGACGCGCCGATCGCCACCTATGAGGTGAATGGCGAGCAGTACCTCGCGCTGCTTGCGGGCGGCAGTTCGTTCCAGTTGTCAAAGCGGGGCGACAGTTTGTGGGCATTCAAACTGGGCGGCAAGGTGCCGCAGGAGCCGGCACCACCCGAACCACCACTTGTCCAACCACCTCCTGCTCGGAGATAGAGTTGTCCTTGGAGCGACGATGAAACCGATGATCACGGCGCCGCTCGTTCTCGCGGCGTTCAGCTTCGCTGCCCTTGCCGGCCCGCCGCAGAACGCCGGCCCCACTCAAGCGCCTCGTCCCACTCCGCCGCCGGCGTCACCGCAAGAGATCCTGCTCTGGGAGAACGGCGCGCCCGGTGCCCTCGGTCAGGCGGACACCGATAAGCCCACGATCACCGTCTATCGCGCGCCGCGGGGGAGTTCCGGCACGGCGGTCATTGTCGCTCCGGGCGGCGGCTACGGTGCACTTGCGATCGAGCATGAAGGGCGGCAATGGGCGTACTGGTACAACGCGATGGGCATCACGGCCTTCGTGCTGAAGTATCGACTTGGACCGCGCTACCACCATCCCATTGAGCTCGGCGATGCGCAGCGCGCGATTCGTACTGTCCGAGCCCGAGCCGCCGAGTTCAACATCGTCCCCGATCGGATCGGGATGATGGGATTTTCGGCCGGTGGTCACCTCACTTCGACCGCGGGGACCCATTTCGATTCCGGCAAAGCCGATTCCAGCGATCCGATCGATCGCGTCGGCAGTCGCCCTGACTTTCTGATTCTCGGATATCCCGTGATCTCGTTCGATCCCGCCGTCACTCACGCGGGATCGCTCCGCAATCTGCTCGGCGAAAATCCGGATCCGAAGCTGGTGGAGAACCTGTCGAACGATCTGCAAGTGACTGCGCAAACGCCGCCGACGTTCATTTTTCACACGACGAACGACGCCGGCGTTCCCGTCGAGAACAGCGTGCGGTTTTACCTGGCCCTCAGGAAGGTGAAGGTGCCGGTCGAAATGCACTTGTTCGAAAACGGACCGCACGGCGTCGGAATGGCGCTCAACGACCCATCACTTAGCGCCTGGCCGAATCTTCTAATGAATTGGTTACGTGCTCGAGGGTTGCTTGCCAAGCCGGCCCAGTAGGTGTTGTCACCAGATCGTGACTCTGTCGGCAAGGGAGTTGAACAGCCGATCCTTCTCTGTTACTGAGAAGGCCTGGTAGAACGCGCCGAGATTACGCACCGTTCCGTTGGCTCGATATTCGTACGGCGCATATGGAAACGTGGTGACCCATTCGCGAACGTAGTCGGGCCTGACCTTCATACGCCAGACCCGCGCCCATGCCAGAAAGAATCGCTGCTCTGCGGTAAAGCCATCGATGATCGGGGCTTCACGGCCGCTCAGGGATAAGCGATACGCGCGAAGTGCCAGCGAGAGGCCGGCAACATCGCCGGCATTCTCACTCAGCGTCAGTTCGCCATTCACGTGCAGGCCCGGCAGCGGCTCGTATCGATTGAACTGGTCGACCAGACGGTTGACTCGATTCGCATATTCGTCCTCTTCGGCCGTGCTCCACCAGCGCCGGACCTCGCCGCGAGAGTCATACCGGCGGCCGCGATCGTCGAGCGCGTGCGCCAACTCGTGACCGATCGTGGCTCCGATGGCGCCATAGTTCACGGCATCGTCTGCATTCGGATCGAAAAGAGGTGGCTGGAGCATTGCTGCCGGCAGGACGATTTCGTTCAGCGCGGGGTTGTAATACGCATTCACCGTTTGCGGCGTCGTGGTGAGCCACTCTCCCGGGACGGCGTTCGACACACGCGTCATGCGGTAATCACTCTCGAATCGCCGTCCGCGCTGGACGTTGCCGGCCAGATCGTCGGCCTTGATGACGAGGCCTGAATAATCCCGCCATCGATCGGGATACCCGACGCGGGCAGTGATGCGAGAGATCTTGGCGATCGCCTCGCCCCGTGTCGGCGCCGATAGCCACGCGGCATGGTCGATCGACTGCCGATACGCCTTCAACATCGTGTCGACAAGTGTTTCGACCCGCGAACGGACTCGCGGCGGAAGGTGTTTCTCGACATACAAACGCCCGAGAGCATCTCCGAGCGTCGAGCTCACCAGCGACACGGCAGCCTTCCAGCGCGTTCTCGGCGTCTCCTGACCGGTCAACTCCCGTCCAAAAAAATCGAATCGCGCGTCAACGAACGGCTTGCTCAGATACGGTGCCATCGCCGTGATGTAGCGAGCAGCGAGCCAGGCCTTCCAATGTTCGAGCGGCCGAACAGGTATGAGCGACGCGAACTGCTCAAAGAAGGATGGCTGAAGCAAGGCGACGGCGGCAGCCTTGTCGATGCCTTGCGGGCGTGCCCACGCCATCCAATCGAAGCCGGGCATGTTCGCCGAGAGCTCTCGAATCGTGAGTCCCCGCGGTGCTCGCGCCGCTGCCCGACTCTCCGTTGGCGACAGCTGACATCTGGCGAGTTCTGTTTCCAGTTCGAGGACGCCACGCGCGAGACGGTCGGGTTCTGGTTGACCGGCAAGACGGAGAACTGTCGTCACGTAGGCGACGTACTTGTTACGCAGCTCAATGAACTGCAATCGATCGCTCAGATAATGGTCGCGTGTGGGGAGTAGCGTGCCTCCCTGCGTCACCTGCACAATTAAACGGCTCGCGTCCCTGGCGTCGGTGACGACGTTTGTCGGAAACGGTCCGCCCATTCCAAGGAATCCGAGGTGGCCGACCACCGCAGCCAGATCGCGCGTCGAGCCCACCGCGTTGATACGACCGAGAATGGGTGAGAGCGGCTGCGCGCCCAGAGCATCGACACGCGCTTGGTCGATCACGCTCATGTAAAGGTCTGCAATCTGCTGGCGTGAGGATCCATTTCGCGGCCGACTGGCCGCCGCTTCCTCAATGACGGCGCGCAGATCGGCCTCAGCTTTTTCGGTCAATTCCGTGAAAGCACCGTATGTGACGCGATCCGGCGGAATCTCACTCCTGGCCAGCCAGCCGCCATTCACGTATCGATAGAGATCGTCCTGCGGGCGAATCGACGTGTCGAATGAGGCCCGGTCGAGGCCCGAGGCACTCTGAGGCGGTGCATCGATGATCGGTGCGAGAGCGAGCAGGCCGACGAGGCAGAGCGCGCCCGGCCGTGACACGTCAGTATTCGGTGAACATCCGTTGGATTTCAGAGCCCTCGTTCGTTCTCGTCAACGCCAGCATCAGCAGAATCCGGGCTTTGACCGGGGCGAGATCCTCTCCCTGTATCTGGAAACGCGGAGCGGAGGCCTGTGTGTTGCGTGCGGCGATGCGACCGCTCCCGGTCCGCGTCGTGAGAACCACAAACACACCTTTTTCAACCGCGTAGCGAATGCCTTCCTCCTGGGTTCCGCTCGTCGCGCCGGCACCCGCGGCGGCGATGACGATCCCTTTCGCGCCATGATCGACGATCGATTTGATCAGGTCGCCTGGAGCGCCCTGATAGGTCATGACGATATCGACACGAGGGAGATCTTCGAGCTTCGACACGTCGAACTCGCTCTTTCCCGCATGCCGCTTGACGACGTCACGGTAAAAGACGATGCGATCGGCATCGACGACGCCGAGAATGCCGTAGGCGCGCGATTGAAAGGTGTCGAGCCGGTGGGCGTCGGTTTTGGTCACGTCCCTGGCCGAGTTGATCTCGTCGTTCAATACAACGAGGACGCCTCTGCCACGCGATCGCGAATCGGCAGCCACGCGGTAACCCTCGAGCAGATTGGCTGCACCCTCATAACCCAGCGCACTCGGGTTCCGCATTGATCCGACGATCACAACCGGCTTCTCGCTGCGGACAGTGAGATCGAGAAAGTACGCCGTCTCTTCAAGCGTGTCAGTTCCGCTGGTGACGACGACGCCGGCGAGATCGGCCTCTTCAGCCAGCATCGCATTGATCCGGTTCGCGAGCCCGATCCATTGCTTGAGGGTCAGCGCGCCGCTCGAGACGTTTGCGAATTGCTCGAACTCGGGGCGGACATACTTTTCGACCCCCGGAATCGATGACACCAGCTCCTCGGCCGTCAGCCGTCCGCCACTGCGGTTGGAGATGGTGCCGCCGGTGGCAATCAAACGGACGCGTGGAAGCGCTGTCTGAGCAGATGGTGCCGGCGCCTGCGCCGGTGTTTCCGGCAACGCGTCAGCGAGAATGGGACAAGTAGCCAACCGGAAGCCGACCAGCGCTGTCAGAATCAGCGTCGTCGCTCCGACCCGGGCGCGCATGGCTGAACTATAGCTGACGGCGGGCGTTTCCGTGAGCCAGGTACAACCAGCGGCTCAACTGTCCGGCGGCTTCGTGCGGCGTCTTGCCGTAAAACGGCATGGTGGCGGCCGACCCGCCAGGAAGGCGCGCGAGCTGGGCGCGCCATTTGTCGGGGGCGACAGGCGAGACTTCAATCTTGAACTCGCGGCCGTTAATGACTTCTTCGAAGCGATGCACGTTCACGATAACGTCGAGTTGGAGTATGTCGTCAGGCCGACAGCGCGTTGTAGTCTAGCGTGGCGGCGGCGACAATCAAGCGAAAGGACTATCGAAGGCGCATCAACAGAGTGCACTTCCATCAATTTGAGCGACGAACCATACGAAAAAAAACCGCGGTGTCGGAACTTCAACAACAGATCCACGGTTCTTCCACACGTTTTCCACATCGGTTGTGGGTACGAGCGTCCCGTCACGCTTGACGATCGTCGGCGCGAACAATAACCTGTGAGCCTGCAATGATCTGCGGTTTACGACGATCGAAAAAGGTGGCTGGCACCTTTCGCAGAAAGGTGCCAGCCACCTTTTACGGTTTTTGTCTCCTCATCATCCCGCTGATCTTCGGCAGCGCCACTGGCCAGGCGGCCGAATCCGTGCTCTACCGACTCTTCCTGCAAGATGGCACCAGCATCATCAGTTACGGCGAGTTCGCGCGGGTTGCGGGACGTGTCGTGCTGTCGATTCCACTCGGGGATCCATCGCAATCGCCGGCGCTCCAATTGATCAGCATTCCCGAGACGTCGGTCGATTGGCTCCGCACCGATCGGTACTCTCAGGCAGTGCGGGCAAAGCGGTACGGCGAAACGCGTGGTGAGTCGGATTTCGCCCTGCTGAGCGCGCGGGTCACTGAGGCACTCAATCAAATCGCGCAGACGTCCGATCCCGAACGGCGACTGGCGATGGCCGTGGAAGCGCGCGGCAACCTGGCGCGCTGGCCGTCTCAGAACTTTGGCTATCGAGCTGCTGACGTGGCACAGCTCGTCGGCATGCTGGACGAGGTCATTTCTGAACTACGCGTCGCGGCCGGTCAATCCAGCTTCGATGTCAGCCTCGTTGCCAACGTCATGCCCGCGCCTTCGGAAGAGATCCTCGCGGAGCCGACCTTTCGCGACACCATGGAACAGGCCATCGCTGCGGCTTCGGTTGCCGAGCCTTCAGAACGCATTTCACTTCTTGACGCTGTCACCGCTGCCCTTCAGGAACCGGCCCGTGCGGGCGGATGGGCCGCCGCCCTTCGCCTGCGCGCGATGACTGACCTCACGGCAGAACGGCGGATCGACAAGGCCTACAGCGACCTGTCGTCGTCGATGATGACGTCGGCGGCCGCCCGCGCGCAGCGAGGCGACGTTCCGGGCGTCCAGAGTCTCGTGCAATCAGTGCTCAAGGCCGACGATCGTCTCGGCCGCCGGCGGCCGCAGCAAACGTCGGCACTCCTGCAGCTGCTGGATCTTCGCCTCGATGAAGCGCGACGGACGCGGCTTGCGCGCGACGCGTGGGTTGTTCGATTCGACTCGTATCGCGACTACCGCGCCGCAATCGCTCCGGCCCTGGCCGAGTTCCGCACGTCGAGCCCACTGCTCGAAAGCATCCGCCAGCTCGCGGGTCCCGAGCCGCGAGCTTTGCCGCGGCTGGAGCAACGGCTGATCATGGCCCGGCTGCAACTCGCGGCGATCACACCACCTCCAGATCTTCAGCCGGTCCACGCACTGTTCATCTCCACGTTCCAGATGGCGAAGCGCGCCGCTTCGGCGCGTCGGAACGCGATATCATCAGGAGACATGTCGCTCGCGTGGGAAGCGTCTTCGGCTGCGGCCGGCGCGGCCATGATGTTTCAAAACGCCGGTGACCAACTCGATCGGCTGACCACACCACCTCCAAACCGGTGATCACCCCACGTATCACCCGCCTTGTGCGGGTGCCGGACCTGCAAGCGATGCAGGCCTATATCTGCCGCTGTGTGGAGCTCGTCCGTCCCGGTTCCTTGGCGGTGATCGTTCCGAGCCGCGGCGCCGCTGAAGCGCTCCGCGCCACGATCGAAACGCGATCGCTGGCTGACGCGAAGGCCGTCCTGATACCGGATCTGGTGACGCGCGATGAGCTGTATGAGCGGCTCCACTCGCGGTCGCCCGGCGCCCCGCGTCGACTCACGGGATTCGAGCGCGAGGTCATCTTCCGGCGATCCGCGATGGATGTCGCCAGCCACGGTACTCCGGCGCCGTTTTCGCTGCGTGCGGGGTTGATCCTCGAGATCCTGGCGTTCTACGACCAGTTGCGGCGGCGTAACCGATCGGTCGCCGCGTTCGAGCGGCTCGTGACCCGCACGCTCGAATCAAGTGCCGACACGGACCGTGGAGCCGAGCGGCTCTTGAGATTGACGCGATTTCTCGCCAGCGCGTTCACCGCCTTCGAACAGCGAGTTGCCGCAACGGGATGTACCGACGAGCACGGGCTCCGGGCACGGCTTCTCAGTGACAGCGGCTCAGACACGCCGGCCGTATACACCCACGTGATCGTCACGGTGCCCGATCAGGCGGCCGATCCCCGCGGATTATGGCCGTGCGACTATGACCTGCTCGCGCGTCTTCCTCGTCTTGAACGTCTCGAGATCATCGCAACCGAGAACGTGCTCGAGACTGGTTATCATCAGCGCATCCATGATGCGCTTCCGGAGATCGAAGAGGAACGCTTCGGTCGCCCGGCGGCGCTTCCAGTCCTTGCGGCGCCGGCTTCCGGGATAGCGGCCGATCAGGCGCACTGGATTGTTTGTCGCGATCGCGAAGAGGAACTCGTTGACGTCGCGCGCTCACTCAAAGAGGGCGCTTGCTGTCCTCTGGATCGCACCGCCATCGTGTTTCAGCGTCCGTTGCCGTACCTCTATCTCGCACGCGAAGTGTTTGCCGACGCCGAGATTCCTTATCAGGCTTTCGATGCTCTTCCCCTTGCCGCCGAACCGTTCGCGGCCGCGCTCGACCTCATTTTGTCGTTCGTGATCTCCGAGGCCACGCGAGCTTCGATCGTCGAACTTCTCGCGTCGCCACATTGGTCGTTCGCTGTTGATGGCCGACCGCTCTCGCGCGCCGACGTCGCGGCTCTCGACCAACAGCTCAAAGACCTGAAGTATGCAGGCGGATGGGATCGACTCCGCGATCTCGCCGGCAGGCCGGCCGCAGATCCGCCGGTCGTCCGGCGTCGCTCCTCCGGCGCTGCGCGTCGGGGGGACGCGTTGCGCGCGGCAGCAGACGCGGCGCAAGAACTCCGGGCGGTTGTCGACGCCGAGTCCGCTTCGCTGCAGGTGTCGTCACTTCTCGCATTCATGGCGAGCCATGAGCGATTGCCCGACGCGAGCGCGCCCGCCCGCGATGCCCACCTTCGCGCGCGCGCCGCGGTGCTGGCCGTCCTGGAGTCGCTTCGTGAGGCGCATCGTCTTCATGACGACGCGCCGCTGACGATCGGCGATCTCCTGACAACGACTCGCAGGTGGATCGAGGGGGAAACGTTTGCGCCCCGTGCGGGCAGCAACGGAATCGCATTCATGGATGCCACCGCGGCGCCGTACGCGGACATCGACGATCTCCGGCTCGTTGGACTGGTCGAATCCGATTGGCCGGAGAAGAGCAGTCGCAGCATCTTCTATCCGGCGCAGTTGCTCGGGCAACTCGGATGGCCTGCCGATGGCGATCGGCTCGCGGCGGCTCGCGCACGCTTTCACGATCTCCTCCGTCTTCCGCAGGTTCGCATTACGGTCTCCACCTTCACGCTCGAGGACGATGCCATAGTGCCGGCATCAGTGTTTCTTGAAGAGATCGATCGCGCTGGTCTACCGGTGCAGCATCTCGCAGTGCCCGACCGTGCGCGCGCGTTGATTCACGAGGCGATCGCCGAGGAGCCGGTTGTGCCGTCGGCGCTCGATGGAGAGCCGCTCGAGTGGCTGTCGCTCAGAATGTCGCGAAGCTCTGGTTCAACAGACGCATACCACGGCAGCACGGGCGCTCGCGATGCAGCCGCGTACTCGGTCAGCAGCCTCGAACGCTATCTCGACTGCCCATTCAAGTACTTCGCGTCGCATGTCTTGCGCCTGCCTGAGGAGCGGGCGGACGAGTGGGGCCTGACGCCGCAGGAACGCGGACAATTCGTGCACGCCGTGTTCGAGACCTTCTTCCGTGAATGGCAGGCCTCGGGACACGGAAGCATCACGACGGCGAACGTGTCGGACGCGGTCGCGATGTTTCACACCATCGCAGAACGTCAGCTCGCCGTGCTGCCCGATTCCGATCGTGCGCTGGAACGTACCCATCTGCTCGGATCGGCGGCCGCTCCAGGCTTGGCCGAGCGGGCCTTCGCCTTCGAGATCGAGCAGGGAGGCGAGGTCATCGAGCGGCTTCTCGAGCATGAACTGGAAGGCGATTTCGAGTTTCGCGGCGGTGCCGGAATTCGTACCGTTCGCCTGCGCGCGAAAGCCGATCGCATCGATATGATGGCTGACGGCACGATTCGCATCGTCGATTACAAACTCTCCAAGGCACCGAAAACGTCCCGAGCACTGCAGCTTCCGGTGTACGGCATTTGCGCACAGCAGGCGCTTGCCGGCCGGCATGGACGATCGTGGACGGTCGGGCGAGCCGGCTACGTGGCGTTTCGTGAGAAGAACCCCTTCGTGTCCCTGGGTGGATCGTCCTCGCTGGACGAAGCGCTCGCGGCGGGGCAAGAACGATTGTTCGCGGCGGTCGACGGAATCGAGCGCGGCGAGTTTCCTCCCGACCCCGAGGAGCCATTCCTCTGCACGCGGTGCGCGTACGCATCTGTTTGCCGCAAGGACTACGTCGGCGATGAGTGACCCGAACAGCCGCGATCGCCCGGGATCGCAGCTCTCGCTATTCGGGGTCGACGATCCTCAACTGACGACGGTCGCGGTTGCACCCCCAGCAGCGGATCCTGACGCCGGCGCGCGGCAAGCCGCGATCGATCCAGGTCGAAACGTCGTCCTCGAAGCGTCAGCCGGCACGGGCAAGACGTCGGTCCTGGTGTGGCGGTACGTCAATCTCCTCAAGGCGGGTGTCGATCCCGCCAACATCCTCGCGATGACGTTCACGCGCAAGGCGGCAGCCGAAATGCGCGAACGGATCATTCGCGAGCTGAAAGCAGCGGCGGCCCGCTCGGAATTCGATTGCGCCCGATGGAACGACATCCGCGACCGTCTCGCCGATATCTCGATTGGGACGATCGACGCGTTCTGCCTGTCGTTGCTCCGAGAGTTTCCGCTCGAAGCCGATCTCGATCCCGGCTTCGACATGGCGGATGAAACGGAAGTGCCGCGGCTTATCGACGAGGCGCTCGATCGATCGATGCGGATCTTTGCCGCCGAGGCTCGCAGCAGTCCCGACATCGCGCTGGTGCTCGCGCAGTTGGGTGTGTCGCGCACGCGCCTGGGGCTTGCGCTGCTTATCGATCGACGGCTGGTCGCCTGGAAAGCGCTCAACCGCTTTCTGGCCCGCGGCCCGAACGATCTGACGGCTGAATCGGTCTGCCGCCATGCGGCGGCTGCCTTACAGGGCGTCCTGCAACGTGCTCCAGGCGGACCGGCTTTTTTGACGCAGGGACCGGTTGATCACCCGCGGTACCAACTGCTGCTCGCGGATCTTCGCCGGTTCGCGGACGTCCCCGGCTGCAGCAACGCCGAGATCCGCGCGGTGCTCGATCGCGCATCTGCACATTTCCTGACCGCGGAGGGCACGCCTCGGCGCAGCGGCGGTATACCTCCGTACCGCGGCGATCGCGATTACCGCTCGACCGCGCATGCGAAAGAGCACCGCAACGTGGTCTTTCACATCGCGCCGGAGATCGAGCGGGTCCTCGAGGTGTTCACCCGCGATCTCAACGCGGTGCTGGCACGCGGTGTCAGGCAGATGTTTGCCATTGCGCTGGATCAATATCGACGAGCCCTGAACGAGCGATCGGTCCTGGACTTCAGCGACCTGCTAGAGCGGGCGCTGGATCTGCTGCGCCAGATGGACGAGTTTTCGCAAAGCCGATTCCGCCTCGAATCGCGGTACCATCACGTGCTCGTCGACGAGTTTCAGGACACCAGTCGCGCGCAGTGGGAACTCATCTCCCTTCTCGTCCAATCATGGGGAGAAGGGATGGGTCTGGCGACAGAGCCATCAATCTTCATCGTCGGCGATCGAAAGCAGTCGATCTACAGGTTCCGTGATGCTGAAGTCGCGGTGATGCAGGAGGCCGCGCGTTACATCGAAGGCCTTCGTCCGGCCGGCAATCCGAGGCACTCGATTCGCCGCAGTTTTCGCGCACTTCCCGAACTGCTCGCCTTCGTGAACGACTTGTTCACGGAAATCTCGCAGCCGAGCACGCGGCCTGACGACTTTACATACACCGAGGCGGATCGATTCCCAATCGATGCCGGCTCGGATCGACGCGGGATCGTTCTCGGAATGGCTGCGGCCGAGGAGCTCGAACCGTGTGCCGCCGCGGTTGCCAACGAGATCGTCAGAATCATCGGTGAGGAAACGGTTCGGGATCGCGACTCCGGGATGGCACGCGCCGCGACACCGGGGGACATCGCGATTCTCTTCCGATCGCGCACGAGTCATCGCGAATTCCAGCAGGCGCTCGAGGCACGTGGGATTCCCGCATACGTCTACAAGGGACTTGGTTTCTTCGATGCCGATGAGATCAAGGATGTATCTGCGCTGATTCGATACCTGGCCGACCCGAATTCGGATTTGCGAGCGGCAGCGTTCCTCCGTTCTCGATTCGTGCGGCTGTCGGACGCTGCGCTCGCCGCTGTCGCGCCCAGACTGTCGGCGGCGATCATCGATCCGGCTCCGCCATCGATTATCGATGTCCTCGATCCTGAGGATCGCAGGGTGCTCCAACACCTTCGCGCGCGAGTCGGCGGGTGGCTGGCGTCGGTCGATCGGGTGGCACCTGCAGATCTGATCGAGCGAATTCTTCGCGACACCGCGTACGCGTATGAACTCGTTGGCCCACGGCGTCAGCAAGCGTGGGAAAACCTCAAGAAGATGCGGGGCCTGGTCCGCCGTCTTCAGAATCGCGGATACGCGACCTTGACGCGGATTGCCGATCATATCGACGCGCTGACTCCGGGGGACGAATCCAACGCGGTCATCGAAGCGCTCGATGCGGTGAACCTGATGACGGTTCACGCCGCCAAGGGGCTCGAATTTCCGGTCGTGTTTGTCGTCAATCTGGCCCGAGGGGCGAGCGGCCCGCCCGACCCCGTCCGCATCATCGTCGATGGCCAGGGAGACGCGCCGTCAGTGTCGATCGGGCCATTCGTCTCGGAAACGGACGAGGCCGAACGCGATCGTGAGAAACAGGAGACGCGGCGGCTTCTTTACGTGGCACTTACCCGCGCCCGGGATCGATTGTATTTGTCCTCGCCATTAAAGGACGGCCTTTTCGCCCCAGGGCGCGGCAGTCTTGCGGAGGTTCTCCCGGATTCGGTCAAGGAACTGTTCAACCGCGTTCCAATGACGCCCGCGGACGTCACCGAACTGACGTGGACGGCGGCAAGCGGCAGGGCGTATCCATGGCGCGTCTGCAGACCACCGCATGTGAGTGACGAGATTGCGCCGAGGGCCGGCGGTCCCGCCGCGGTGACGCGCCTGACTCGCTTCGGACCACTGATTGAGGAATTCATTCCCAGGATGTCCGTGACGGAGTGGATCGAAGCGACAACCGACGCTCAACCCGCGGACCAAGACAAAAGACGAAACGTCACGGCCGGAGTGCTCGTGCACCGGCTTTTTCAGTCACGACGGAGGCCCGGGTCCGACACCACAGTCGAGCTGGCGTTCGCGCGTACCTTGCTACGGCCCGACGAGTGCCCTGAGATCGGAGACATCGACGCAATCGTGCAAGAAGGCGTGTCGATCTGGCGCACGCTTTCCGAGCGCAAGGACGTTTCAGCGCTCCTTGCCTCCGGCCGGGTGATGCATGAGGTTCCGTTCTCCCTGCAAGCGCGACGAGACAACAAACCGGTCATCCTTCGCGGCGTCATCGATTGTGTGGTTGAAAGAGAAGATGGCTCGGTTGTGATTGTCGAGTTCAAAACTGGGCGTCCCCGCTCGTGGCATGCGCGACAACTTGATCTTTACGTCGAAGCGGCGACCGCGGTCTTTCCTGAGGCTCGCGTCGATGGCCGATTGATTTACGCCGATTGAGGCGAAGTTTCTAGAACCTTCAACTCGATTCGCACCCTTACCCACTTATTCACACGGGAAAAACGTTCCCACTCACGCCGTTTCCGCCGCTTCACTCTCAGTTCTGTAATCCGGTGATTCGTCAGCGAACGTTGGGCCGTCAAGTCCCTCACAGACGACTGTTTTCGTCTTCTGTGTGATGAATCGGCACACTGATTGGGGAAGCCCGTAAGCGGCGTTCGCAGAGAGAGTTCGCCCCAAACCGGCGGCGCCTGCACTCCGAACGGGGGTTGCATTGTCGCCCACGGATGTCAGCGTCTGCCGACTCAACCGGTGATGCATTTTCCATGGAAGTCCTTCATGATCAGTAATTTACTTGGCTGATGGAACCAAATGTAAAAGGCGACGGTCTAAATGGATAACTGGCGCCGGGATTGCATTCCTCCCCGGCGTCAGGGAGGTGCGGAATGTCAGTTCCTGCGAGTGCGCTGAACCACGGAAGGCCCAAGACGACGACCATCTTCGAGCTCGAGGCGCTCGAGGGGCTGCCGTGCGGCTGCGTGGCGGCGGCGTATCGTGCGCGTCCTTGGGACGTGGCGGTTGTATCGCTCGAAGCGAAGGGACCGCACTGCATTCTGGCAGGCCATGCCAGCGGTCAGATTCTCCGTCTTGGTGAGCCCGACGAGTTCGACGAGGACGACAACACCGAGGAATAGTCCGTTAACTCGACGTCTGCAAGTCTCCCCAGCGTCTCGCCCGCTCGACCGCCTCTTCCCGGCTTCTCCCGACAAGAATAACTGAACCTAACGGCTTGCCAGAGGCATCCGCGATCCAGGCGACCCAGTGTGGTCCGCGCTCTTCAGACTTCACCTCACGCGACGAATTCCGTTCCGACATACGAGCATCGTATACCCGGCGCTTGGCGGCGGCACGCGACTAAAAAAATCGTGGAAGATCTTGATTGCGTATGGGAAAGGCGTTCTCGTACAATTCGAAGGTTTGTGAGCGGCCCAGAAACGGCCGAGAGGAGAGCGATCTAGATGGCCCTGACCTGTCCGAGCTGCGGGAACGATCAGAACTTTCTGGTCAAGACCCTGCAGATGCATATCGTCCAGTTGCGCGACTCGCGTGTGGAAGCCAACGAGGAAGGTCGCCCCGCGGTGATCGAAGTGCTCTGCGACGAATGTGAGATGGCGTTGAACTTTGCGGATTTTGAAGAGGAGGTCCGCAACGAAGTGTTGTTGACGCTCGGCGCCCGCTGATTATCCTTCCGCTTCGGCTTCTTCGAAGTAATCACACTCGGGGCAGATCCACTCGCGCACGTGCCTCATCGTCCCGTCCCTTTCCTGGACTTCACGTTCGCTGAGGCGCATCGATTCGCCGCAGAGCGGGCATTCGCGCATCTCTCAATTCTACCAGCGGCGGCGGCTACTTACATTATTGACTTGGCGCGACCTGCCCCCTATCGTAACGACTAGTCCAAACGCTCACGGCGGGTTGTGAGCGCGGGCATTGATTCTGCAGGGCCTAGTACGAGGGAATGCGCGACTACTACGACGTTTTGGGCGTGTCGCCGGACGCAGGAGCGGCTGAAATCAAGCGCGCGTACCGGCAGCTGGCGCGGCGGTATCATCCGGACATTTCCGGAGATGATCGCGGCGGTGCCTTCCTGGAAGTGTCCCGTGCGTACGAGGTTTTGCGTGATCCCGATCGGCGACGGTCATACGATGCGCGCCTGCTGGCGGGAGGGCGGACCGAGTGGCTTGCCGACGAGGTCGCTATCGACTTTCCCTCGGTGAGCAGTCTTCTTGATCGGATGCGCGATTCATTTTTTGGAGACGCGCGCGAGTCGTTTCTCTCCGCCGAAATCGTGGTGAGTCCCCAGGAAGCGTTTTGGGGTGTCCTCGTCCCGCTGCACGTGCCGCTTCGCAGGACGTGCCCGCGGTGCGGCGGCCGCGGCGAAGTGTGGGAGGAATGGTGCGCCTCCTGCCGTGGGGCAGGAGAGATCCGCGACACACATGAAATGCGTCTCCGCGTCCCGGCCGGGGTTCAAGAAGGCGCCACGTTCCGTTTCACCATCGCTCCTCCCGGAGCGCCGCAGACAGGCGTCGAAGTCCGGATTACAATCCGTTAATCCGCCGACGCTCGCCTGAATCTTTTGCGAAGCTCCGGCGGGACAAGTGTGCGCGCACATCTTCATTTGCTCGGGATCCTGCAGCTTTTGTGGGGCGCGATCGGCCTCCTGCTCGGCGTGTCGATGCTCCTGCTCGCCATGGGCGCGATCGCCATCGGGGTCGGCGCGGGTGCGGATCGGCTGGCGGCAGGAATCACCGCGGCCGCGTTTACGACGTTCGCCATCACACTCCTGGCTGGCGGCGGCGCGAACGTGTGGGCCGGGCGCCAACTCAGACGGAACCATCCACGCGGCCGGTTGGCGGTGCTGTGGCTTGGCGCGCTCAATCTCTTCATCCTGCCGTTTGGAACGGCCCTGGGCATCTACGCGTTCTGGGTGCTGCTGCACAATCGAACGCGCGCCGTGTTCACGGCCGCCCAAGTCGAATGAGGGCATATGGGTTCACCACGAAAGACTGCCAGCGGCTTTGACGAGAACCTCGCCGGCGCGCTCTGTTATGGACTCGGATGGGTCACCGGGTTGCTGTTTTTTGCCACCGAGCCGGAAAACAGTTTCGTCCGGTTTCACGCCATGCAGTCGATGCTGGTATTCGGCACGGCTTGCGTCGTGATCATGGTCTGTCTCTCGATTCCGTTTCTCGGCTGGATTCTGTCGATTTTCGTCTTCTGGGGCTCTGCCGCGCTGTGGTTGATCCTGATGTTCAAGGCGTATCAGGGCGAGCGATTCAAGGTTCCTGTCGCCGGAGAAATCGCGGAACAGCGGATCTGATCCCGGACTTGCTGACTTTCGAGTGCTGATTGCTGATTGAAAGAAAGCAGGGCCGGATCCCGGATCACGGTACAATTCATCAGACAAATGAATACCCCCGTTTCCGAAGCCGCCGTCCTCGACGCTCTTCGAGTCGTCCGCGATCCTGACCTCAATCGCGACATTGTCGCGTTGAAGTTCATCAAGAACCTCCGCATTGATGAGCGAGGAGCCGTCGCATTTTCGATCGAGCTGACGACGCCGGCCTGTCCGGTGAAGGATCAGATGCGTGACCAGGCTCGGCAGGCGGTGTCGGCGATTCCAGGCGTCACATCCGTTGAGATCGAGATGACCGCCCAGGTGCGTTCGACGTCGAATGTCGATAGCGCGAAGACACCGGTCGCTGGAGTCAAGAACATCATCGCGGTCGGCGCCGGCAAAGGAGGCGTGGGCAAAACCACGGTCGCCGTCAATCTCGCGATCGCGCTGACGCAGATGGGAAGCCGCGTCGCGATGATCGATGGTGATGTCTACGGCCCCAACGTGCCGATCATGCTCGGCATCCACACCCAGCTGACGGGTGATGACCGCGGACAGATTATTCCCGCGACCCAATACGGCATTCAGCTCGTCTCGATGGCGTTTCTTGCGAGCGACGATTCACCAGTCATTTGGCGCGGGCCGATGCTGCACGGCGTGATCCAGCAGTTCTTCCGGAGCACGCGTTGGGAGAATGTCGACTACCTGATCATCGACATGCCGCCAGGCACCGGGGACGTCGCGCTGACGCTCAGCCAAACCGTACCCGTCGCCGGCAGCGTCGTCGTCACGACACCGCAGACGGTCTCGGTTGCCGACACGCGACGTGCCGTGCGCATGTACCAGAAGTTGAATGTCCCGACGCTTGGTGTCGTCGAGAACATGAGTCACTTCGTTTGCCCGGAGTGCCGTCACGAGAGTGATATTTTTGGCAAGGGGGGCGGAGAAAACCTCGCGACAGATCTGGGCATTCCATTCCTCGGCCGCGTGCCTCTCTATGAGCCGATTCGAACCGGCGGCGACACCGGCGTGCCGATTACGATTGCCGAACCACAGTCGCCGGCCGCCGATGCGTTCCGTGCCGCCGCGCGTCAACTGGCGGCGCAGCTTTCAATCGCCAGCTACAAGAAGACCACCATACCGTTGACGGCCGTTCCCTTCAGATGAACATCCCGTATTCGCGGCACACACTCGAGAACGGGCTCGACGTCCTCGTGCACGAGGATCATGGTTGTCCGATCGTCGCCGTGAACCTCTGGTATCACGTCGGATCGAAGAACGAGACGTCGGGTCGTACCGGATTCGCCCACCTCTTCGAGCACTTGATGTTCGAAGGCTCGCAGCACTACGACAAGGGCTACTTCCAGCCGTTGCAGGAAGCCGGTGCGTTGTTGAACGGCTCGACCAACGCCGACCGGACGAATTATTGGGAGGTTGTTCCGACCAATGCACTCGAGCTCGCCTTGTGGATGGAATCCGATCGGATGGGATACCTGCTCCCAGCGCTCACCGACGCGAAGTTCGAGAATCAGCGTGAAGTGGTGCTGAATGAGCGCCGGCAGAACTACGAAAATCGTCCCTATGGGTTTGCCGGCATGGCGCTGATGGCGGCGCTCTATCCGTCGGATCATCCTTACAGTTGGATGACGATTGGGGCGGCGGAGGATATCCGCGCCGCCCGGCTTGACGACGTGCGCGCCTTCTTTCAGACGTATTACCGTCCGCGGAACGCGTCGCTCGCGTTGGCCGGCGACGTCGATACCGAACGCGCCATCGATCTTGCGGCGAGCTATTTCGGCGAGCTCGATGCTGGCGACACGCCTCCTGCGGTTCAGGCGACGGCACCTCCGCCAAACACCACGGAACGGCGGCTGTTGCTCGAGGACCGGGTCGAACTCCCGCGACTCTACATCGTGTGGCATTCGCCATCGATGTTCGGCGAAGAGGATGCGGAGCTGGATCTCGTCGCGGAAGTGCTGGCGAGCGGCAAGACGTCCCGCCTGTATCGTTCGCTGGTCTACGACGACCGAATGGCAACCGAGATTGCGGCCTCGCAAAACTCGCGCGAGCTGTGCGGCTACTTTCAGGTGGTCGCGACGGCGGCACCTGGCCGCACACTCACTGAACTCGACCGTGCGATTAGGGAGGCGATCGCGACCTTTGTCGATGAGGGACCGAGCGGGCGTGAAATCGAGCGGTGCCAGGCGCAGGCCGAGGCCAACTTCGTCTACCGGTTGCAGACCGTCGGCGGGTTCGGTGGGAAGTCCGATCAGCTGAATGCTTACAACGTCTTCATTGGCGATCCCGGGTTCTTCGAACGGGATCTCGATCGATACCGTCGCGTGACGGCGGCATCGATGCAGCGCGTCGCGCGCGACCGGCTGGCTCCCGAGCGGCGTGTGTTGTTGAGTGTGGTGCCGAGAGGACGGCGCGATCTGGCGCTTGCCGGCTCCGAGCCCGTCGCGGTGTCGTGATGCAGATCGATCGCGGCCGGTTGCCTGCGCTCGGCGCAGACCCCCAGCTCCGCTTTCCTGAAATCCAGCGGCGCACGTTGGCCAATGGCCTGCGAGTCTGGACCATCCAGCATGAGGCGGTTCCGCTTGTCAGCTTTTTGGCGATGTTACCTGTCGGTGCATCGGCCGATCCACAGGACCGCCCCGGGCTTGCCGCGATCACGAGCGATATGCTCGATGAAGGATGCGGCGATCTCGACGCGATGGAGTTGCATGATGCGCTCGGGCGTATCGGCGGCCACCTCGATTCGGAGATTGGCTCCGACGCGACAATCCTGACGATCTCGAGTCTGGCGCGCTACGCGGATCGTGCGAGCGGGTTGCTTGCCGACATGATCACCCGCCCGCGTCTCGACGCGACGGATTTTCACCGGGTGCGCGAGCTCCGCCTGAACCGGCTGATTCAGCTGCGCGATCTCGCGCCCGCCCTCGCCGATCGCGCGTTCGCCCGCCTCTTGTACGGTGAGCATCCGTACGGGCATATGCCGCTCGGGACGGAGCCATCGCTGCAAGCGATTACGCTCGATGAGGTGAGCAGATTTCACCGCACCATGTTCGTACCGTCGCGAATGCTCGTGATCGCCGCAGGCGACGCGACGCATGATGCGCTTGCCGCCGCCGTCGAAGGGGTCTTCGGCAGCTGGCGGCCTCTCGCCGAGGCGAGTCAGCTCGATCGCTCGACCTGGCCGCTGCCGCCGGCCGTCCAGGAGCGGCTTGCTCTTCTGCACCGCCCGGGCGCGGCACAGTCAGAGTTGCGGATCGGCCACGTCGGCGTACCGCGGCGGACACCCGATTATCACGCCCTGATCGTGTTGAACATCATTCTCGGCGGACAGTTCGTGAGCCGGATCAACATGAATCTCCGCGAGGACAAGGGATACACCTACGGCGCCCGAACATCGTTCGACTTCCGTCTTGCGGCAGGCCCATTTGTTTTGAATGTGAGTGTGCAATCGGAGGTGACCGTGGAGGCGATCCTGGAGGCGCTCGACGAGCTGCACGCAATCCGCGGCCCCCGCCCGGTCACTGCCGCGGAGCTTCGCGCCGGCCGCGCGGCGCTCACTCGAGGGTATCCGCGGAATTTCGAGACGGCGGACCAAATCAGCCGGGGCGCCGCACAACTCGCGCTGTACGATTTGCCGGACGACTACTTCTCGACGTTCACTCCTAGAGTGCTTGCCGTCGACGAGACCGCAGTGACGCGCGTGGCAGAACAGTACATCGACCCGTCACGGCTCGTAACCGTGATCGTCGGCGACCGCGAAAAGGTGGCACCCGCGCTGTCGCGCCTGAACCTCGGTGCCGCATCGGAATTGGTACCTGTTTGACCCCCTGGTGAACCGTTAGTCGGGTAGTTCCGTCCAACTGACAGTTATGCGGGGTCGATGTCGATGTACACTGTATCGATTCCTATGGGCCTAGCTCAACGCAGCCTCAGCCTTGCGGGGATCATCGGGATCCTCACGGCCGCGTTTGCCGCCGGGTTGATTTACCTTCTCGTTACACAGCCAGTCAGCACCGCGGAGAACATCGCCAACGGCGAGGTGTCTCCGATCGTTCGCGCAGTTGCAGGGGTGTTGTACGACGCACTGCGGGGAATCTTGAAGTTTCTCTGAAATTCAGCAATCACGAATTTCAGAGACTCCTGTTCAAGAAACGACACAGGATGAGTCCATCGATCCACTTGAACGGTGTGACACCGGTGCTGTAGTGGCCGCACGGTAGGACAGCCACCTCGTGATCGACGTCGCGCCGCCGAAACTCTTCGACCAGCATCTTCGATAACGCCACAGGGAACGTCAAATCGTACCTGGCGTACACAAGCAGGACGCGTTTTCCCTGAACCCGTTCGAGATACGGGAACGGAGAGATCGGCATCCATATCTGCCGCAGTGTGTCGAGCTGAATCTGCCCGTCGAGGCTGGCTCGCACGTGTTCGGTCGACAGCCCTTCCCAGATGACATCGGCGAAGTATGGCGAGATGTGATTGAGCGCAGCGGCCTTCACGAGCGGTTCGTGGGCCGCGGTGAGCATCGCGAGACACGACCCGAGGCTGGTGCCGAGAATGCCAATCGACTCGTAGCCTTGCCGCGCGAGCCACCCAATTGCGCGGCGCGTATCGAGGACGGCCTGACGGCAAACTTGTGCGGTGCGCCCGACGTTCGAACTCACGATGTAGTCCGCGCGCCTGAGTTCAGGAGGCATCCGGGCACCGTGATAGGGAAGACTCAATCGAAGAGCGCTGATCCCGAACTTATTGATCAACCGGCACAGGCCGACGTGTCCTTCGTCGTCGGCATTCCACTGCGGGAGCACGACGACGGCGCGCCGTCGTCCTCGCTCGGACAGGTCGGGAAAGTAGCGCGCGTGCACGAGATTGTTTTGTGGATGCGGGGTCGTCACCGCACTCGGAAACACCAGCCGATCGCCGCTCAGCGTGTAGTCGTCACAGGCCGGCAGCGCGAAAAATGCATCACTCGCCGCAACCATCTGCGACGCCCAGGCCGCGAGACGCTCCGCAATCTCGTCGTCTTCCGCTTCAATCCCTTCTATCCACTCGAGGCCCCATTCGAAGGGCCGAACCACCCGATTGTCGGCGGCGGCGGCAAGTTTACGTTCCCAGCTGTGAAACACACGCGAGATCAATCGAGAACCCCTTTACGGCAATCATGTTGCATTTCATCGCAGGCATGATTGAACAACCACCTGTACCCGATACTCCACACCCGCCGGACCTGATCGACCACTTGCCGCCACCAAAAGTGCCGGTTCCTCCTGGTGATCCGGCGGCTGACGATAAGCCTGATGTTCATCCGGTTCCGCCGCCGACCGATCCGTCGCCGCCTGTGCTGTAGCGCTCCACGGTCGCGGCGACCTGAAGAAGCTGACTCGTCGTTCCACACTGTCCCACGAGCTGGATGCTCACGGGCCAGCCGTCGTGTGTTGTGCCTGCTGGCAGCGCGATAGCGGGATGCCCCGTGATATTGAAGAGCTGAGTCAAGCGCAGCATGATGGCGCGAACCGGCTCACGGGTCCCGTCGACGTCAACGCTGGTGGCACCGAGCTCGGGTGCCGGGATCGGTTGAGCGGGTAGCAGGAGGACGTCGCAGCCCTGCAGTGCCTGGTCGACGGCCCGGCGCAACACGCCTCGCAGGTGCATCGCGCGCACGTAGTCCTCCGCCAACACATACCTGCCCATCTCCAGTCGCAAACGAACGCCCGGTGAGTAGCGATCCGGATCCGACGTGAGCATCGGTGCGTGATACCACGACGCTTCCGGCAAGACGATGTGGAGATACACGTCCGCGGTGTGGGCCGCGTGCTCGATGACCACTCGACGGACCTGGTGACCCGCGGCGACCAGCGCTTGTCGGGTCCGGTCCAGCGCCGCTCTGACCTCGGGATGCAACCGATCGCAAAAATACGGTTCCGGAACGCCAAAGACGTACTTCCGCTCCTGGCCGACAACGCGCAGCTGGTGACTCTGAGCGTTCATCGCTTCGAACATCAATGCCACGTCGGCGACGCTTCTCGCCATCGGTCCAACGTGATCGAGCGTCGTGCTCAAAGGAACGATGCCGTCACACGGCAGTTCCGCATAGGTTGGCTTCAACCCAACGGTTCCACAGAGCGCCGACGGAATCCGTACCGATCCTCCGGTATCGGTCCCGACCGAGCCGTAACACATCCCTTCGATGAGTGCGACGGCAGCGCCACCACTGGAGCCGCCCGGGGATCGTGACGGATCCTTGGGGTGATGAACGGGACCGAATGCCGATTCTTCGCTGGTCGTGCCGAATGCGAACTCATGGAGGTTGGTCTTGCCGATGATGATGGCGCCGGCGTCGCGAAGGCGCACCACGATGGGCGCGTCCTCAGCCGGAAGTCGAGGCGCGACCGCGGAACCGGAGGTCGTCGGCGTGCCGGCCACGTCAACGAGATCCTTCACTGAGATCGGGATGCCGTGCAGCGGACCGCGATGATGTCCGCTCGCGATTTCGCGTTCCGCCGCCTCTGCGGCGCTAATGGCACTGTCGGCCATCACCGTGATGAACGCGTTCAATTCGAGCCGCGATTCGATGCGATCCAGGCAGCCGTGCACGAGTTCCAGAGGCGAGATCGCTCGCGACTTCACCCTCGCGGCAACGTCCTCGATTGACAGGGTCAAACTCATGACTTGCCGTATCCGCGATCGATCAGGCGATCGGCCTCCCGAAGGCCGGCGAGCGCTCGCGCGAGTCCCTCCAGCAGCGGCTTCAACTCGGGTAACCCCCGCCGTTCCGCGTCTTCACACGCGGCTTTTACCCAATCGTCGATAGTCATGGAACAATCAGAAAGTGAGTGTCGCCCGGATCGTGATCGGGACCGTGAAGAATTTGTGATCGATCGGTTCGTTGAGGTGGTTCCACGCGAACTTGACCGCGAGCTCGACGCCCAGCGGGCCTGAATTCAGTCCGCCGCCGGCCTCGGCGAAGTAGCGATTCCCATCGCTCAATTCGCTGGTGATTCGACCCGCACCTCCTCCCACGAACGCATGACTGCCAAGCCCCCAGCCAGGCGAGTGATCCGCAACGAAGAGCGACGCGCCCAGGTCGTACGCGCGCGCGCTTTGAAGCGTGTAGTTTGCTGGCGCGCCGGTCCCGGCGAAGCCGATCCGAATCGTCGGGAGATCCTCTCGACTGAGCCGGAGCGCGAATGCCGGTCCGACGCTGAGGCCAAGGGGATAGACGGTGATACCCGCACCGCGGCCGTGCCGGCTGAACTCCTGAACGTCGATCTGAATGGCTTCGTCGCGCGTTCGATATTCATAGGCCTGAAACTGCGCGGTGGCCACCGCTCGGCCAACGAGATCCTCCAACGGGTGTTCAAGGAAGTGCAGGGGTTGGGTGTTGAGCCAATCCGCGCTGACGGTGACGAACTGCCGGCGTGGTTTCCGTGGCGCATATGTCTGCGCCTCGGCGGTTGCGGCACAGCCAATAATCGCCAATAAAGCGCTTGTGATCACAAGTCGTTGCAGCATTGGGTGTACGGACGTGAATGGTAAGCTAGCGATCTTTCAGCCAGTGGACCGATCTCGACTGTCTCCGTTCATTTAAGGGTAACGTACGCCGTGAGCGATCGCATCCTTGCCGCCGTCATGGCTGCGCCAAAGCGGCCGATCGAGATTCGCGAGTACGCGCCACCTGATCTCGCGCCTGGTGCGGCACTGCTGCGCACGGCGCGATCGGAAGTGTGCGGCACCGACGTTCATCTCTGGCACGGCCGATTGTCAGGCGTCCCATATCCGATCATCCCGGGACACGTCTCGACCGGCGTCCTTGAATCCATTCGCGGGCCGCTGCGCGGCATGGATGGCACCAGCCTCCGTGAAGGCGATCGTGCCGTCTTCTTTGACGTCCATCGAACGTGCGGCCGGTGTCGGCCGTGCGCGGTTCATCGCACACCGACGCGATGCATCGAGCGGCGCGTCTATGGCATCACCGACTCGGCCGACGAAGGATTGCTCGGCGGATGGTCGCAGGCGATTTATCTCGAGCCGGGCGTTCACATTGCACGGCTCCCGGATTGTGTCTCGTTCGATCAATACATCGGCGGTGGCTGCGGCCTGCTCACCGCCGTCCACATCATCGAGCGCGCCGGTGTTCGTGCCGGCGAGACAATCCTGATCCAGGGCACAGGTGCCGTTGGCCTGAGCACGATCGCTCTCGCGCGTCTCAGCGGCGCGGCCCTGATTCTTGCCATTGGTGCTCCCGCGAGTCGTCTCGATCTCGCGCGCCGCATGGGAGCCGATCGCGTGTTCGATTTGATCGCGACCTCTGTCGAGGAGCGGCTCGAACAAGTGCGACAGCTCACGCACGGTGAAGGAGTCGACGTCGTCGTTGAAGCCGCGGGATCCCCTCGCGCGTTCGAGGAAGGATCGTATCTGGCGCGAGATGGTGGACGCTACATTGTTGCCGGGCACTATACCGACGCCGGATCGAGTTCGGTGAATGCGCATACGGCGATCAATCGCAAGCATCTCGATATTCGCGGCTGCTGGGGGAGCGAACCCGCGCATTTCCTTCGAGCGTTGACGCTGCTCGAGCGGCTGGGCTCCAGCGTTCCTTTCGAGGCAATCGGCGAGCGGGTGTATCGCCTCGATCAATTGGATCAGGCACTCGCCGATGCGGAATCCATGCGGATTACCAAGGCCGTGGTCGATCCAGGGGCGGCGACATCCGACCGCGAAATGGGTCAACGCATTTAAGCGCGGGCGAAGCCTCCCGGATCTGACAAATGAGACACACAAAGATTGTTGCGACCGTCGGCCCGGCATCGAACAGCGCGCAGATGATCGAGGCGCTGCTTGTCGCTGGCGTCGATCTGTTCCGGCTCAATTTTTCCCATGGCACTCACGAGTCGCACAAAGCGGCGTATCAAACAATTCGCGACGCGTCGGCTCGCACGGGACGGATTGCCGCCGTGATGCAGGACCTCAGCGGACCGAAGATCCGTACCGGTCTGCTCGCCGGCGGCTCGGCGATCACACTTGATGAAGGAGGCGACCTCACGATCGTCGGTGGCGACGAGGTCGGTCGAGCGGGGCGCGTCTCCACGACCTTTGTCGAGCTGGTTCGATCCGCGCGTGCAGGCGACCGACTGCTCCTCGACGATGGGAAGATCGAGTTGCGGGTGGTGGGCGGTTCAGCCAACGAGCTGAAGACCGTCGTGGTGATCGGCGGCCCGCTCGGTGAGCACAAGGGCATCAACGCTCCGGGCGTCCGTCTTCCGGCGTCGAGCATTACCGACAAAGACGCGGCAGATCTGCGATTCGGCCTCGCACTTGGCGTTGACTTCGTCGCCCTCAGCTTTGTGCAGACGGCTGACGATGTGGTTCGAGCAAAGGCACTGATGCGCGAGGCGGGTCGAACTGTCCCGATCGTGGCGAAGATTGAACGGCCGGCGGCCCTCGAGAACCTGACCGCCATTCTTTCCGAGGCACATGGCGTCATGGTCGCGCGAGGTGATCTCGGTCTCGAAATGCCGCTCGAGCAGGTGCCTCGAGTCCAGAAGCAGATCATTCGGTCGGCCCGCACCGTGGGCCGACCCGTGATTGTCGCGACCCAGGTGCTCGAATCGATGCGCGAGTCTCCCCGTCCGACGAGGGCGGAGGTGAGCGACGCGGCCAATTCGGTCGAAGAAGGCGCCGACGCGGTCATGTTGTCTGGCGAAACGGCAGCGGGAAGGTATCCGATCGAAGCCGTCCAGACGCTGAGCAGGGTCATCGAAGACGCCGAACGGATTCCATCTGAAAAAGTGGCGCTGTCAACGGACTCGATCGAAAGCCGTCACGGCCTGGCGTTATGTGAGGCGGCGGTCACGTTATCGACCACCGGTCACGCCTCCGCCATCATTGCGGTTACGCGCGAGGGAAAGACGGCGTGGCTTCTATCGGCTCTTCGCCCGGCCGCCACCATCTATGCGGCGACCGAGAATGAAGAATTGGCGCGCATGCTGACGTTGCTGAAGGGCGTTGTTCCGATCGTGTCGGCGGAGCGCAACGAGCAACGCCTGGCGCGCGTGCTGATCGAACGGCAAATCCTGCCCGCTGGTGAAGTGGTCGTATTCATCAACGTCAGCGACGAACTCGCGCGAATCGATGCGAACTTCTTGAATGTGCAAAGAATTGAATGACACGCTACGCGAGATGCTCGACGTAGTGCTTCAGCGCGACCATCGACTTCAGCCAGCCGACCTCGATGACGCCGTAATACCGGCGCCATCTCGGGCTATCGTCGAAACCACTCTGGCGCACGTGCAGCCGGCAGGCGGGCCCATCCATGGCGCAGCGCACTTGCAGAGACATCGGCCCGATCGGTCCGCTGTCGGGCGGTAACCACCACGCATCGGCAATAACGAGCTCACGACCCGGTTGATACTCCATGACGCTGCCATAGAACACCCCGCCGAGGCGACCGAGCAGGTCGTCGACTTCGATGGTCGGTTCCCACTCGACCGCATAGATGCCCAGTGGGCGGGCCGTGGTCACAGAGCGAACCGTCTGCCACCACGCTCGCAGTGCGGTCGGATCGAAGAAGGCCGCGAGCACCCGTGTCGGTGCTGCCGTGATCAGGATCGAGTGATCGAACGCGAGATCGTTTGTCTCACGAGCCACCGCGGCATGGTATCGGCTAGCACGCGAACGAGTAAAGCGGCTATGCTGATCGGATGGAGACGAGCGCACCGCCTCAGCCGGAAAGCTCGGCATCCGATCCGCCGCCGTCCGATCCGTCCTGGGACGAGCATTATTGCGACGAACGGGACGCCGCATATCTCTATCGCGCACTCGCTGCCGTCGAACACGATCAAGATCGAAAGCACCTGTTCGAGCGGCTTGCGGTCGTCGAAGACCGTCACGCCGAGCGCTGGCGTGAGCTGTTCGCGCAAAGCGGCCGCCCGCTGCCCGCGTATTCGACGGCGCGTCGCACCCGCCTCCTGGCGTGGATTGCGAAACACTTCGGGACCTCGGTGATCCTTCCGCTCATGCTCGCTGAAGAGGGACGAGAAGTGCAGGCGTACCTCGGTATGGCCCGGCACTCGAAACATCGCCAGACTCACAAGGCCGCCATCGACATCGCGTCTGACTCCGCCGTGCACGCGCGTGAGTTGTCAGAAATGATGGGCCGTGAGGGGGAGCCGTGGCACGTTGGCGGCTCCGGCGGCTATCTCAAAAGCATCGTTTACGGTTTCAACGACGGGCTCACGGCGAACTTCGGGCTCGTCGCCGGCGTGCTCGGCGCGGACGTCGCACCTCATATCGTGATTATCAGTGGTGTCGCCGGGGCGCTCGCCGACGCGCTGTCGATGGGATCGAGTGGATATCTCGCGGCAAAGAGCGAAGCCGAGGTTCAGGCCCACCAGATCGAAATGGAACGGCATGAGATGCGACTGATGCCGGACCTCGAAGAGGAGGAGCTGGCGCTGATCTATGAGGCGAAAGGTTTGCCTCCCGATCGGGCGCGCGAGACGGCGCGTGCGATGATGCAGGATCCGTCACTCGCGCTCGACGCGATGGTGCGCGAGGAGCTGAACATTCATCCGGCAGAACTGGCGCCGATCAAGGACGGTCTGGTTACTGGCTCTGCCACCGCGGTCGGTGCGCTGATTCCCATCGTGCCGTTCTTCGCTTTCGACCACGGCGTCGCGATGTGGACGTCGCTCGCGGTCAGCATGCTCGCGCACTTCGCCATCGGTGCCGCGCGCAGCGTCTTCACCGGCCGCAGCCTGTGGGCGAGCGGCCGCGACATGTTCCTCGTTGGCTTCGGTGTCGCGGCCCTCGGTTATCTGATTGGAGAATGGATTACGCGGGTCTTGTAACTAGGGCGTTGTCGTCTTGCGCAGCGTCTGGACATACGACACCACGGCCCAGATCTGATCCTTCGTCAACTCGTCCTTCTGTGCCGGCATTTTCGGCTTCTTGCGGCCGTTGAAGACCTTGTAGAACACCACGCCATCGGGGTTCTTTGCGGCGCGATCGGCGCGCGTCAGATCCATGTCCTCCTGCGCATCCGGATCGGCGTCGGGTCCATCACCCTTTCCACTGGCGCCGTGGCACTTCTGGCACTTGTCCTTGAAGATCGCTTTGCCGGTGGCGACCAGCTTGGCGTCGACCGTGAGCGGATTCTTCGTGGTCTGGGCCTCCGGTGGCAGTATCCATCCGCTGGCAGATGCCGGCGCCGGCTTCGCACCCTGGCGCGCCGCAAGTGCCGAGATGGTCATCAGTGAAAACAGAAACACGACTGCAATCCACCGCCGACTCATGAATGTTCTCTCCTGTTCAACCCCGACGAGTGCACGATATCGCTTTTGAAGATGATACAGTTTTTTGGTGATGAACGATCATCCGCTCGCCTACGACGACACCGAGTTCATGGAGAGCCAGGAAGCGAGGCCCATCCGCATCCTGGCGGAGTATCTCGATCCTCTTCGCCGTTTCAAAGCGCACAACATTCAGGATACGGTCGTGTTCTTCGGGTCGGCGCGCGTGCTCAGCCGTCATCTGGCTCAGCGAAATCTGTCGCGTCTGCAGAAAACGACGGAACGTGGGAAATCCGACTATAAGGCTGCGCTCAAGCGAAGCCGCAAAGCACTCGAGTGGTCACGCTACTACGAGGACGCGCGAACGCTCGCGAGACAGTTGACGAAGTGGAGCATGTCGCTCGAGGCACAACGGCATCGTTTTGTCGTCTGTTCGGGCGGCGGGCCGGGCATCATGGAGGCGGCGAACCGCGGGGCCAAAGAGGCCGGTGGAAAATCGGTCGGGCTGAACATCGCCCTCCCTTTCGAGCAGGCGCCGAACCGGTACATCACGAAAGATCTCGTCTTCAACTTCCACTACTTCTTCATGCGGAAGTTCTGGTTCGCGTATCTCGCCAAGGCGCTGGTGATTTTTCCAGGCGGCTTCGGCACCATCGACGAGATGTTTGAAATCCTGACGCTCGCCCAGACACGCAAGCTGTCGAAGAAACTGCTGGTCATCCTCTATGGCAGTGACTACTGGAACGACGTGTTCCGGCTCGAGCCGCTCGCCGAATGGGGCGCGATCAACGACGAAGACCTGAACTTACTCTGCCGGGTGGACTCGGTCGAGGATGCGTTCGACCAGTTGCAGCGGCATCTGATGAAGCATCACATGGTGCCGCAAACCGCGCAGGAGACCAAGGCGCCCGGCATCGCGAAGACGCGTGGTTAGGAGGTTTGAGAGTGCTGGCTGAAGAACGCAAGAAACTCGTCGAACTGTATAGCGGTGGATACGCGGCAGTGGCCGAGGCGCTGCTCAAAATCACGCCCGAGGAGCTCGACTTCAAGCCGGACCCGACACGGTGGTCCGTTCGCGAGATTGTGCATCATCTCGCGGACAGCGAGATGACCGCCGCCGTCAGGTTGCGGTTGCTCGTGGCCCAGGATCGCCCGACTCTCCACGGTTACAACCAGGACGAGTTCGCGCGCCGGCTCTATTACGATCGCCCGCACGAGATCTCGCTGGAGCTCTTTCACCTCGCCAGGCGATCAACGTCGGAGATTCTCGAGCGGCTCACGCCGGCAGAGTGGGTCCGCGAGGGCACGCACACCGAAGTCGGACCCTACAGCGTGGAATCGTGGCTGAAGACCTACTCGGAGCACGCGCATAAACATGCCCGGCAGATCCGGGTCGTCAGGGATGCTGCCGTGAAACAGACGAAATAAAATTCCTGGCAGCTGGCGGGCGGTCGGACCGCTGCGCGGCTAGTAGAACAGATACTTGTCTCGCAGTTTTCGAAACGCTTCTTCATCGGCTCGCCAGGAGTCGACGAACCGGCTGACGTCTGCGCCCGAGTCGATCGTTTTTCGAAGCTGGTCCGACCCGAACAGGATGTCGATCGGCTGCTTCTCGTGCTCGTATTCGTAAGGCGGTTGCCGCCATCGGTAACGGGCGGGATTCTGCGCGCGGAATTCAGCGATCAATTCGACCATCGTGCGGATCGGGCGGAAGGTTTGCCGGTCGAGGACGTGTAGCTGGCACCCTCCGCAGGTTTCTTTGGCGTGCTTCTGGAACGTGGGTTCGAAAAAGACGCCACGGAAGTGCACTCCGGGCAAACGTTTCGCGTTCATGGCGTCCGCGAGCCGTTCGCCATCGATCCAGGGCGCGCCAATCAGTTCGAACGGGCGGGTGGTCCCTCGACCTTCCGACAACAGCGTCCCCTCGATCAGCACCGCCCCCGGGTACACGATCGTGGTGTCGAGCGTCGGAATGTTCGGCGACGGCATCACCCAGGGAAGCCCGGTTTCGTCGAAATACATCGGCCGCTGCCAGCCCACGAGCGGCACGACCTCGAGCGAACAATTGAGCCGGAACTCGTCGTTGAACATCCGCGCCAGCTCACCGATTGTCATGCCGTGACGCAACGGAATCGGAAACTGTCCGACAAACGACGCGTAAGCGGGGTCGAGTCGGCAGCCTTCGACGTCGATGCCGCCAATCGGATTCGGTCGATCGCAAACGACGACCAGCACTCCATTCTTAGCCGCGGCGCGCATGCAGTTGGCCATCGTGTAGATGTAGGTGTAGACCCGCGTGCCCACATCCTGCAGATCGATCACCAGGACGTCGATGTTCTTGAGCATCTCCGCCGTTGGCTCCCGAGTTTCGCTGTAGAGGGAATACACCGGGATCGCGCGCCGCCCATCGCGCCCGTGCGGCGTCTCGATCATGTTGTCCTGAACGTCGGATCGGAAGCCGTGCTGCGGGCCGAAGAGTGCGAGCACCTTCATGTCCGGATCGCCGCTGACGCGATCGGAAGTATGACGCAGCGCGCGGTCGACCGACGCGGGATTGCAGACAACGCCGATCCGGCGGCCGGCTACCAGCGAGCGATCGGTTTCAAGCAGGCGATCAATGCCGAGTTCTACGGCCGGTGACGCGGTTACAGTCGAGGGCATGCCGCCCGATTATAAGCCACGGACTCGGACGGAGATTACAGCCACGGAAGAACACGGAATGAAGGACCAGGAAAAACCGAAACGAAGGACCACGGAATAACACGGATTAACACGGACGTGGTCTTGATCCGTTTTTGTAGACACGTGTGAAGAATCATGCCGCGGCTCGGTGCTCCCGTTCAAATTGTGCCGGACTGCGGTCGCCGAGCGTCGAATGCAAGCGCCGCGGGTTGTAGTAGGCATCGATGTAGTGACCGATCGCCGCGGCGGCCTCATGGCGGCTGGTCCACACGACATGGTCGAGATCGCTCTTGAGCGTGCGGAAGAAGCTTTCGACCACCGCATTGTCCGCTTTCGACCGACCGGGGAAAGCCACGGTCGCGCAGATCGTGCTGCCGCCGGGGGGTTGCCATAGCTGCCACCGCTCGCCTGGTGCGCGGCACGGAGGTAGACACACAGTCGGCGATCCGTCCGCGCACGGCTCGACTGCGGACGTCGTTGCCATGCATAAAAGCCACTCGTCGACACGCCCAAGGCGCGGCACAACCGCTGCACCGAGTAATGCGCCTTCTGCGTCTGCACGAACGCGAAGACTACCCGCCGTGCTTGGCGAAGAAGGCGGTGGCTTCTTTTAAGATGTCGCGCTCTTCACGCAACTGTTGGACTTCCCGACGCGCAGGTGGACCAGCTCCGCCCGCTCTTCGCTGGTCAGCGGTGGCTCCGACGGCGGGCGCGTCGCTTTGAGCTACTACCGCAATGTCGGCGCGGCGATGCCAAGGTCGCGCGCGATCTTCTCGATCGAATCGGAGCTCGTGCGCGACAAGCGGATCGCTTCGGCCTTAAACTCCGAGCTGTACGTAGGACGTCGCCGCCGACCCATGGGACACTCCCTCGCGCATTGTGCGCCTTTTCTGGGTGTCCACCAAAACGGATCAACTTCAACGGAAAAAGATCCGTGTTGTTCCGTGTTCATCCGTGGCTACTTTGATCTGCATTGATCCGCGGCTGCCGTTTGGCGAGCAGCTGTTGGGCGATGAAGGCGGGGTGACGCGGTTACAGTCGATGGCATGCCGCCCGATTATGAGCCACGGACTCGGAGGGACATTACAGCCACGGAAGAACACGAAATGAAGGACCAGGGAAGAACACGAAACGAAGGACCACGGAAGAACACGGATTAACACGGACGGAAAGGGATCCGTGTTGTTCCGTGTTCATCCGTGGCCAATTTGATCTGCATTGATCCGCGGGTGCCGTTTGGCGAGCAGCTGTTGGGCGATGAAGGCGGGGTGACGCGGTTACAGTCGATGGCATGCCGCCCGATTATGAGCCACGGACTCGGACGGACATTACAGCCACGGAAGAACACGAAATGAAGGACCACGGAAGAACACGGATTAACACGGACGGAAAGGGATCCGTGTTGTTCCGTGTTCATCCGTGGCTAATTTTGGTCCGTGTTCATCCGTGGCTACTTTTGGTCCGCATTGATCCGCGGCTGCCGTTTGGCGAGCAGCTGTTGGGCGATGAAGGCGGCGCGGAACGCGTCGCTATAGCTGTTGCAGCGGAACCGGGACACCTCGTCGCGCCCATTCTTCACGAGTACGAGGTCGCGCTCCGCATGCAGCGCAACGGATATCGTGTGCCAGGCCGCGGCGATGGTCTTGCCGCTTCCCACGAAGAGCGCGCGATTGGCGGTCAGCAGCAGGCGTCCTGACGGCTGCCCGGCTTCCTCGGGCATCGATGCCGGTTCGGAATAATGGCAGGGCTCGCCGCGCACGACCCGGTGGCCGGTTTCCACGAGTGGCAGGCCTGACTCGTCAATCGCAGAGGCGAGCCTCTCGCGATCGATCAACGCCTGCAGCATCTCGCGCTCGATTTCTATCTCGTCTTCGGGGAATGCCAACGCGTCGAGGTCGTGTGCCAGTCGCGTGATTTTTCCCTGATCGGGCGCCGCGGCCGCCTGCGACCAGTGTTCGCGCCACCGTCGCAGCCGCGAATCGACGTGGGCAACTCCACGTTCTTTGAACCATCGCCACAGCCCCATCACACCCGCGCGTCCTCGTCCACTTGTCGGGAATCTGAACTCAATAACACGAGGTCGAGTTTCCTTGCCGCCACGGGCGATGTCAACCGGCCGGAAACGGCGGTTGGCGCTCACATTGCACTGTCGGGCTCCCGCGCGGCGGACGGGGCGGTGCCGCGGACGTTGACGGCAACCCGGGCTCGGTGCGACCAGGGCCGCGCGCGGCGCACGCCGTTGCGGAATTTGTGGATAGAATGATGGACAAATCTCCAGTGGTGATCGCGGTCGTCAACAACAAGGGAGGCGTCGGTAAGACCACGACGGCGGTAAACCTCGCGGCGGCGCTGGCGGGTCCGCGGCGGCGGGTGCTGCTCGTCGATCTCGACAGCCAGGCGTCGGCATCGTTGTGGCTCGGCATCCGGCGCAGTGAACTGCGGCCATCGTCGGCGAACTGTCTGCTGCAGGAACTGCCGGCGCAGCACGCGATTCGCTCGATCAGCGTCCCGCATCTCGATCTGATCACCGGCAGCGTCGAACTGGCCAACGCCGATCTCGCGCTGGCCGACGTTCCCGGCCGGGAACTGACGCTGAAAATCGCCCTGCAGCGTATTCGTTCGCAGTACGACGTCATCATTCTCGACTGCGCGCCCAACCTGTCGCTCCTTGGCGTCAACGCGCTCGTCGCCGCCGATGCGTTGATCGTCCCGGTGACGCCGCAGCCGCTCGCCCTCGAGGGGCTCACCAGCCTGCTTGCCTCGATGGAGACCGTCCGCCTGCGGCTCAATACACGCAACCACCTGCTCGGCATCCTGCTCTCGCTTGTCGATCCCGCGGCACGCAAGGCGCCGGCGCTGATCAAACAGCTCAGGACCCGGCACGGTGGCGACGTGTTTCGCACGGAGATCATCGCCAGCCGCGCGTTGGAGGAGGCACCGATGACCGCCAGGACGGTGTTCCAGTTCGCACCGCGGTCGAAAGCGGCTGATGCGTTCCGTCGACTGGCCGGAGAAGTCCTCGAGCGACTCCGCGCCCGCCGCTCGCTGACTGCCTGAAGTCCGTCAATCCGTCAGGATCCACGCGTTTGGGGTGGAATAATAAGGCCCGCTAGCGTCTGGTTGCACGGTCGAGCTTGAACTAACCGATGCTGACAGTGTTAAATAGCGTGTCTACTCAATCATTCAGCATGCGCGTAATTAGGGATGGATATAATTACGCCACGTCGTCCCGAACGAGCGCGGAAGCGGGGGAGTTGGATGGCGCGACGTCGCAGGGTCAAACGTTTCAAACCATCGCCTGACATCTTCGCGCCGACGCGGCGCACCACCACTGGCAAGCGCAAGCCCGGACGGCCGCCCGTTCACGACGAGGCGTGGACGAAAGTCACGGTCGTGCTCTTCAACCGGCAGATCGTGTTCCTCGATCGACTGGCGGCCAACATCCGCGCCCAAAGCGGCGCCGCCATCAGTCGGGCGCAGCTGATTCGCGCGCTGCTCGATGCCGTGGCCGACGCGGACGTCGATCTGACGACGTCGACGTCGGAGATGGATCTGAAGGCCACCATGCTCGCCCGCCTCGGCAAGTATCGGATGTAGCGCTCGATTGTCGCTCGGCGTCAGCGCAAAGTCAGAAACGCTAACATTGACGTGTGTCAGAATGCGTCATCTTCGTCGGCCTCCCTGCCTCGGGGAAGACCACGTTTTATCAGCGCCGGTTCGCTGGCACCCACGAGCACATCAGCAAAGATCTCTGGCCGAACACCTCGAACAAGGACAGACGCCAGGCTGAATTGATGCGGCAGGCCCTGTCGCAGGGGCGGTCGGTCGTCATCGACAACACCAATCCTGCGCCGGTCGACCGGGCACCGGTTATCTCGCTGGCGCGCGAGTTCGGCGCGCGTGTCGTGGGCTACTACTTCATCGCGACGACGCGAGAGGCGGTTGGCCGCAATCGGGGGCGGGAAGGAAAGGCGCGTGTTCCCGACGTCGCGATCTTCACGCGCGCGAAGCGCATGGCGAAACCGCTACTGGAGGAAGGCTTCGACCAGTTGTATTCCGTGGCGATCGATCCCAACGGCGATTTCAGCGTACAGCCGATGACCGTCCCGTCTGTGGAGGATTGAGCGAAGACCCGCGCGCCGACGCCACCGACGCAAACGCGGTGTCGTTCGATTCGTGAGCGACCCGGTATAAGAGCGGTGCCGTCCGGCGGAATGCGTCAATCACCGCGGGATCGAAGTGCGTGCCCTCGCCGTCGACGATCAGTTCGACGGCACGTTCGTGGGGCATCGGCCCACGGTAGCAACGAGCGGTGGTCAGCGCATCGTAGGCGTCCACGACCGCCATCACCCGCCCTGGAATCGGGATCTGTTCTCCCTTGAGACCGCGCGGATATCCTGCCCCATCCCAGCGCTCGTGATGTGTATAGACGATGTCTTTCGCCATCGTCAGCGTCTCGTCGTCGTCGGCATTCGCGCGTTTCTGCGCCGTCGTGATCACCTTCAAGCCGTAACCGGGATGTTTCTTCATCTCGCGGTACTCATCGTCGGTCAACGCCCCTGGCTTGTTCAGCAATTGATCGGGGATGCCGACCTTGCCGATGTCGTGGAGCGGCGCCAGCGTCGAGAGCATCTCGATGTGCGGCGGCGTGAGGTAGTCGCGAAAGCGCGGATGATCGCAAAGCTGCATCGCGAGCAGGCGGCTGTACTGCTGGGTGCGGCGGGAATGACTGCCGGTCTCGGCGTCGCGAATCTCCGTCAACGACAGCAGCGACTGCACCATCATTCGCTGTGCCGCTTCACTGTCGTCGGTCGCCGATTCTGCGCGGTGTCGCTCCTGCGCCAGCTTCGCGAGCGTCGCCGCCAGCATCGACGCCAGCAGTCCGATCGCAGGCAAAACGGGGGACAGATAGACTCCCGTCCCGGTCATCAGCCATCCGGAACCGCGCCATGCACCGGCCAGCAGCAGCAATCCCGCAGCACTGCCCCAGGCGAGGCCAAATCGCGCGACGAGGATGGTCACGCCGATTCCGAGACCCACAACCGCGGCCAACTCAATCGAAGGCGCGTCGGCAGGCCGGGCGATGAAGTCACCGCGAAGCAGATTGTCAGCGAGCGTTGCCTGGACCTCGACGCCGGGAAACAGCGTATCGAACGGCGTCGCGACCCCGTCGCGCGTGCCCAGCGCCGTTGCGCCGACAACGGCAATTCTGTTTCTGACCGCCGCCGGCGACGCGCGGCCTTGCAGGACGTCAACGGCGGACACGTAACGGAGCGATCGCGTTCGTCCTCGATAGCGCAGCAAAAGATTGCTGCGCGCGTCGAGTGGCACCTCTCGCGCGTCCAGAACCAGCGACGTCGCGTTGACGTTCAGCATGCGCAGGGCGATCGCACGAGCGCCGGTCGCGGCCATGGCCGCGGCAAGTCCGAGCGCCGGGTAGAGGCGGCCCTGATGCTCGATGACGAGCGGCAGCCGACGCAACATACCGTCGGAATCCGGAACCGCGTTCAGGAATCCCGACGCCTGTGCGGCACCTGAGATTTGCGGCAGGCTGCAGACCACGCCTGTTGCACGAAAGACCGGCAACTCGGCGTTGTTCGCCCCCGACTGCACAACTGGCATCGTGAGGGGACTGAGCGCGCAGTTGGTCGACCGTTTCGCGGTGTCATTGAAGGTGAAGGCGTAACCGACGACGACGTGACCCTGTCGCAGTGCCGAGGCGAGTGCGGCATCGGTCTCGTCGGTGCGGGCGGAATCGGCCCGCTGAAAACGATCGCTCTCGGGAAAGATCACGTCGAGCGCGACGACCACGGCGCCCATTTCACCAAGACGCGTCACAAGCTCGGCGATCACATCGCGGCCCCAGGGCCATTGGCCGACCGTCGCGAGGCTGCGCTCGTCGATATCGATCACCGTGACGCGACTGCTGTCTTGTGCGGTTGCTGGGAGTGCCCGGAGAAATCCGTCGTAAACACGTCGATCGAGCTGAGTAAGCGCGGCCGGTCGCCAGATCGCCAGACCGACGGTCAGCAGTGCAGGGATCACCCCGCAGAGCAACACCAGCCGCCGGGCGGTGACACGCGGGTTCGGGGTTTTTTCCACCGTGGTACGGGTCGGACTCGAAGCGACCGTCAGAATGGAACCGCTTAAACATACCCCGTTTGGGGGCTAGAACTGAAAAGTCTCCCCGAGAGGCTCAGAAGGCGAAACGAACGCCCCACTGAAGCTGTCGGGCGTCTCGGGCGGCAGAGCGCTGTAAAAACGCTGCGGAATTGATGTTCGAACCAGCATTTGGAGGGGAGCCAACCGGCGGCCTCAGATTCGAATGATTCGTCAGGTTGAAGGCCTCGAGAAGGAATTCGAGGCGATTTCGCCCGAAGTCGAAGGTCTTTGAGACGCGCATGTCGAGCGATGCGAAGAGGTCAAGTTTCAACTGCGCGGGGTCGATTGGCTGCAGATTGAGCGTCGTGAAGGTCGCGCGGAGGGCATTGATGGCCGCGAGTGATTCCGCGACTCGAGTTCGGCCAACCGTAATTGGAATGCTGGGCGGCAAATCGCCGACCTGAATCGTGTCGCCATCGAGATCCGTTCCAGCCTGAACTTTCATCGGAGCGCCGCTCGACACCTTCGCGATTCCGCCGATCTGGACCTCCCAGGGCACCACCAACGTGCCGGCGATGGCCAGCGCATGCCGCTGGTCCGAAGGGTTGTAGCCACGTTCGTGCGGCGTGCGCTGCGTGCCGCGCGTCGAGAGAAAGAAATCGACGCCGTCGAGGTAACTGCGCGAAAGCGCATATGAAATATTGAACGAGCTTTTCGCGGATGGATGCAGCCGGACTTGTGATTCGAGCGCGTCGTACCAGCTGTCGCTGAAGTTCTCGAGAGCGAGCACCTGGCCGAATTGCGAAACCGGTCGCGGATTCGCCGCGTTCACCGGGCCGCTCGGCGGCAGGTTGCGATCGGTGAAGCCGGTCTGGCGTGTGGCGGCTGAATGGACGTAGTTGACGTCCAGCGCGGTCGTATTCGAGATCTGCCACGCGACTCCCGCCGTTCCGTTCATCGCGTAAGGTTGCACGAAATCGTCAGGGATGAGCGTGCCGATCTGTCGCGGTCCTTCGCAGGCGAAGGTCCCATCCGGCCTCTGCGGACCGAGCACGGCGGCGATGTCGGGGAAGAATCGCAGGCAGGCGGCGTTGGTAATGCGGATAGCGCGGCTTGCGATCTGGTTCATCGCCCGCAATTGGAACCATGGTCGATTACGGGTGACATACATCCCCCATCCGCCCTTCGCGATCAGCCGCCCGTTGCCCCGCGCATCCCAGGTAAGCCCGAGTCGGGGCTGAAGATTGTTCGTGTCGGTGCCGCGATCACCGCTGATGAAGCGTTCAAGGCCGGCCATCGCGGGGTCGCGAAGGAGCCCATCGTAAAAAGCATTCAAGCGCAGATGCACATCGATGTCGTAGCGAACGCCTGCATTCAGGAACCACCGCGGACCAAGCCGCCAGTCATCCTGGACGAATCCACCAAGCTC
>DATJKH010000166.1:0-45633 GCA_035491715.1 Vicinamibacterales bacterium
AACGGGATCATGAATACGAAGTCCATCAAAACGATCCCCGACGAACAACTACTCGCAGAACTCAAAGCTGCTGTTGCATCTGAGCGACGTTCGACAGCGCAGCTTATTGAGTTGCTAGCCGAGGTAGACAATCGACGGCTCTATCTGCCCGAAGGCTACTCTTCACTGTTCACGTACTGTACGCAGTGTCTACATCTGTCCGAACACGCGGCGTATGCCGAATCGAGGCTGCACGAGCCGCGCGGAAGTTTCCGAGCGTGCTCGACTTTCTTCGGGACGGATCGATCACGCTCACAAACGTGTGTCTCCTCGCCAAGCATCTGACGGACGACAATTGTCGGCGACTCCTCGAGGCGGCGTGCCACAAGAGCAAGCGCGAAGTCGAGCAGCAGGTAGCGACCCTCGCACCGAAACCGGTCGCACCCTCCTCGGTTCGGAAACTGCCGACACCGAAGCGAAGCAGCGAAACGCCGGCAAGCCCGGAAGACATTGCAGTCGACAGGGAGTTGCTACCGACGGCGGCTGTAGATAGCGCGGCACCACGCCCTCTCTCATTATCAGTAGTTACCCCGCTCGCGCCCGAGCGCTACAAGGTCCACATCACGATCACTCGGCAAAGCCACGAGAAGTTGCGTCGGGTTCAGGACCTCCTGCGACACGTCGTACCAAACGGCGATCCGGCAGTGATTTTCGAACGTGCCCTAGATCTCTTGCTGAATGCTCTAGAGAAGCGGAAGCTCGCGAAAGTGGATCGTCCACGTGCGGCGACGGCTGCGGTCGAGGGCGTTGGCCGGTACATCCCCGCCGCAGTGCGTCGTGCAGTTTGGGCGCGCGACGACGGCCGTTGTGCGTTTATCGGACGTGACGGCCGGTGTGCGGAAAGAGGACTTCTGGAATTCCACCATGTGGTGCCGTTTGCGGACGGTGGGCCGACGACCGTAGAGAACCTGCAGTTGCGGTGTCGCGCTCATAACCAGTACGAGGCAAGAGATTATTTCGGTCCGATGCTCTTTCGGGAACGTCCGAACTCGGTCCAGGACCGAGTGGCTTCACAGCACAACAGTGGCCAACTATTCATACCGTGACTGTGGGCCGGACTGATATGTAACCAGTAATCAGCATTTCGGTTGCACGGACTATAAATGTCTCAACGCGACGTTTGGATCGACCCGTGCGGCGCGGCTTGCGGGAAGGTAGGCAGCAAGCAGCGCCGCCACAATGAACGCGATCGGGACCAGCGAAACAATCAGGGGATCGAAAGCAGGAAGCATCCGGATGAACATCGGCCGGAACGCCACGCGCAGTATGACGCCACACGTCAGCCCAATCGCAAGCCCGGCCACAACGGGACGTGCGCCATCCAGCAGTACCATTTGAATCAACCGCTTCGAATCCGCACCAAGGGCCATACGGATGCCGAGTTCGCGTGTGCGACTCAGCACGAGTTCGGACAGCACGCCGTACAGGCCGGCCATCGCGAGAATCAGCGCCAAGCCTCCCAACAAGCCAGCAGCGGCAGCACCGACTTTCAGCACGAGGGTTCGCTCACCGCCGAGCAAAGACGCCGATTTGGCATCCATGACCAGAAGCTCCGGATTGATCTGGCCCACCAGCCGCTTCAACATATCGACGAGCGCAGCCGGATCTCCGCTCGTGCGCACGGTGACGGTGATGGCCGATACATATTGGGCATTCTGGTTCCATGGCAGATAGAGGGAGCCACCCCCTCGGTTTCCAACAGTACCGTAGTCCGTGTCGGCAACCACTCCAATCACCCTGTGGGTCTGAATCGGTGGTGCGGTCTTGCCAGTCAATGGTTGAAATCGGACGACGATGTGACGTCCGATCGCAGAGCCGTTCGCAAAGAGATTTTGCGCCAGACGCTCCGTTAAAACGACAACGCGCTCCGAGGACGCACTGTCACGATCGTCGAAGATCCGCCCCTGCATCAGCCGAACGCCCCACGTTGCAAAGACGTGGGGCGAAGCCACCATCAAATCGTAGCGACCGCCGGTGAACTGTTCAGGCGTCACTCCAACCGAACCACCCCGCGATCCGAACTCGATCGGGAAGCCTGAGGACAACGCCGCGGATTGAACGGTAGGCAGTCGATGCGCAGAAGCGAGCAACTGCTCGGCGACGCGTCGTCGCGTCGTTTCGTCGTCGCGTGGCGTCGCGAGACCGACACGAACGACGGCAAGCCGATCGAGATCCAGTCCCGTGTCGTGCTGGGCGAGCCCGATCAGCTGCTCGGCGCAGAGAACCGACACCGAGACGAGGCCCGCGGCGACCGCGACCTGACAGGCAATCAGTCCGCGCCGGCCACGCCAGCGCGCCAGCGAAGTGCTTGGACCTTCCGACGCGATCACCTGCCGCACATTCGCGCGCGATCCATGAAACGCAGGAATCACGCCAAACACGAACAAGGCGATGATACTGCTCGTCGCTGCGACCACCGCCACTGAGGTGTTCATCTCTGGTGCGAACTGGACGAAGAGGCTGGGGCCAAGCTGCACGTCCCCGCTCAGCAGACGAACCATGAGAAGCCGTGCGATCGGGAACGCCAGAATCGTGCCGGCAACGGTTAAAAGACCGGATTCGATGATTTGCTCGCGCACCAACCGCCAGCGTCCGGCGCCAAGCGCGAGCCGGACGGCGGTCTCGTGGCGGCGCGCGGTGCCGCGTGCCAGTACCAGATTCGCGACGTTCGTGCACGCGACCAGAAGAACGAGTCCGACAGCGACCATGATGGTCGCCGCCAGCGGACGCGCGATCGCGTCCACGCTCTCGTGCATCTTGACATTGGCCGCGGGTATGAGCGACCAGCGGCGCGAAGTGTTGTACGGCGCCGCGATTCGTCGATCCAAACCCGTGCCGATGGGATAAGCCAGGTCGAGTCGCCGGGCGATCGCCTGCAGTTCGGCGCGGGCCTCGTCGAGTGAGTGATTTGCGCTGAGCCGCCCTTTGGCAAACACCGTCCGTCTCTGGCGATCGGTAATCTCGCTCGGATCGGAGAGTGGTGCCGCTGCCAGTGGAATCCATCCCGCCGTCGGAAGCACGTTCGGCATGTCCACGCCGCGGAATGTCGCCGGCGCAACGCCGACGACTTCGAACAGTTCTCCACTCAATTTCACGGTGCGCCCGACGATCGTGGGATCGGCGCCAAAACGAACTCTCCACAACTGGTCGCTCAAAACCATCACGCGTGGGGCACTGAGTGTGTCGTCACTGGGTAGGATCGTGCGGCCGAGCGCAGGTCGGACGCCGACGACCGCGAAGTACTCGCCTCCGACGGCTTCGCCGATCAGAAGATCGACCGTGCCGTTGGCGGAGAAGGGCAACCGGAACCGTTGCCACGCTGCGAGAGACTCGAAACTGGTTTGTGCCTTGCGATAGTCTTCGAAATCGGCGCGCGAGAACGCGATGGTTGGCACACCTCCGCCGCGTCGTGGGTCGGAGTGATAAAGGTTCGCCACGCGCCCGATATCGGCGATGTCCGGCGGGCGAAGAACCGTGGCATAAACCACCGAGTAAATCGCCGTCGTCGCACCAATTCCGAGTGCGAGGGTGAAAATGGAGAAGAATGTGAAACTCGGCGCGGCGCGAAGGCGCCGCAGGGCGTAGATCACGTCGGCGGCGCTGCCGTGCATCCGAACCTCCTGACGACCGAGGCGAGCTGATCAACTGCCAGAAAGAAGTCCTACCTTAAATCCACCACCGCGTAGGCACCAATCTTCGGCAGCGAAAACTCAATCGCGCCATCGGCAACAACCAGATCCTGAAGCGCCGCCTTGCCAGTTCCGGCGATATGCGCCTCACCAGCCTGGAAGGGACCTCGTACGCGAACGCGCAATCCTTCGATCTCGCGCCCGCCGTAATTAATCAGGTGCACACGTGCGCGCTTGCCGTCGCTGGTCAACCGCGCGATGACCACTTCGCTGCCGTAGATTCGCAAACTCCGCTGCTCGTCGGTGAGTTGCGCGCGAATCTTCTGCGCGAAGCCGCTGGGATCGGCTGCGTCCTGGGCAGGGTAGGCCGCGCTGCCGATTGCCACGTTCACTCGATAACGCGGCGACGGCGCCTTCTCGATCTCGAAGAGCAGGTTGCGCCGCGCGAGAAGATTCATCGCCTCGGCCGTGACCGGCGATCCATCGTCGACCACCCCGAAGTCGGCGACGGGCGGAAGATCGAGCGCCGGCAGTGAGTCGAGGAAGGTCAGCATTGCGCCTGCAGAAGCCAGGTCCGCAGGGTCGATCTTCAAGACGGCATCCGCGCCATAGGCCGCGGCTTCTGCGAGCGCGAGCGCACCCTTGCCGGCCGGGACCGCGTAACTGTACTTGCCAGCTGGCGCGCGCATGACGCGCCAGCCGCTGGCAACAATCCACGGCGCGCGCGTCGGCGAGGCAACGCCAGGTCGCGGCGTGGTTCCAGGTACGGGCAGCGCTTCACGTGCCGAGAAGTCGGCATCGCTGACTGCCGTCACGTTGAATCCAGCTTTTCGCCACGCGTCCACCTGATCTGGTGGCACACACAGACGTTTGATGCCGGCTGATTCGAGCGTGGGACGGCTCTCGATGCCCTGCGTCCAGTAGATGCAGGGGACCGCCGCGACAAGAGCAAGAACCGCGGCGGTCATTAGATGGTCAGCTCCTGCACCTTGATCTGCGAAAGATCGGCGACTCCGAGGCCGAGCGAGGCGGCGTATTCCACGTGACCTGGCTCACGAATGATGATGTTGACGTTCGGATCGGCGTCACGTGCGCGCGAATCGTCCATCTTGAGCGACGCCGGATTGCGATCCCAGATCGAAATGGCGCCGTGCGCCTTGCGCTCGTTGTCGACGATGTCGAGCAGCAGTCGATCGATCGCGACGGGATCGGTGGCGAACATGATCTGTTTCGGGTAGAAGAGATACTTTGTCGTCCGCGCGAACGGGCCGCCATGCCAGACGCCGCGGATGCCGTCCATGATCTGCAGCACAGTCCGCGAGCGAATGGGTTCCATCGACGCAAGCGTCCCGATGAAGGAATAGGTATGCGTCTTGCCGCGCTGGTGAGTTCGCGCGACGTTCGAGAAACTTCCGTAGGCGATGTTCTTGAGGCAACCGGTGGCGCCGGACGCGCCATGGTCCTTGATGTTCGGGATGTTGATGATCTTGGTCAGGCGTTTTGATACCAGCCGCATCATGCTGGAGCGCGTGTCTTCTTCACCAAAGAGGTTGGCTTCGAGATACGTTTCGGGATCGTAGCCGCTGTTGTCGGCGTTGCGGTTTGCGCGCTCGGCGGCCACGGTCTGAACGCCCTCGGGAACATGAGCGGCGTAGTTGCATTCGTCCATCTGGTTCTGGAACCGCTCGTAGATGTAAATCTGCGAAACCGGAACGCCGAGCGTCGTGAGCTGGCGCACCGTTTCGGCGACGATCTCGTACGCGGAAATGCAGTTCGGATAGCCACCGCAATTTACCTTGATGCCGACGACATCGGAGGGGGTGAAGAACCGCCGCCAGGCGTCGGCGGTGGTCGCAGCCCCGGTCAGCGCGCGCATGCCCTGCGCCATCATCTCGCGCACGACCTGGTCGTTGGCCGTGTTGGTCGTCGTATCGACGCATTTGTCGGACTTGACCTTGACGACCCGCCCCGGAAACGGGCCGGGCATTCCCGGTGTCGCGGCGGGAGAGTAGCGCGACACGATTTTGAGCGGTGGCAGGTCCGTACGGATTTGTAATCCGCCGTCTGGGAGCCGGCCAGCAACGAGGTCCGACCCTGCCGCCTTGGCGGAGGCTGCGGCAGCCGCCAAAAGTCGAACAAACGCTCTTCGATGCATGGAGGCGCTCTCCTTTATATATGACCGGCCGATTATATCGAGCTTAAGCTGTCACCCCCACGCGCTCTCGCTCGGCGGCTTCGCGCCTCGCTCGGGCCGCAGGCGCTTGCCCCACTAGTCGTTTCATGTTACGGTGCGCGCGGATTTCCCTCGCCGCAGTTATCACTCGTTGGAAGGAGTCGTGATGAGCAACGTTCGGTGTGTGTGGGCCGTACCGTTCGTAGTCGCATCGCTCTGCCTGGCCGGCGCCTCGTCGGCGTTCGCGCAGGGCGGAACAACCGGAACTTTGACCGGCACGGTCGTGGACGGGCAAGGGTCCGCGGTGCCGGGCGCAACTGTGACCGTAACCGAAGCCGAAACGACTGCCGCTCGTACGGTGGTCTCAAATGAAAACGGATTGTTTCGAATTGCCGGTCTCGATCCGGGACGGTACACCCTCAAGGTGGAACTCACCAGCTTCAAACCGGTCAGCATTGCAGATATTGCATTGTCATCCGCCGAAATCCGCGATCTCGGGAAGCTCAAGCTCGAGGTCGGGGCGCTCACCGAAACGCTTACCGTGACCTCAGAAGTCACGCCAGTCCAGGTCGCCGACAGCTCCCGCAGGAAAACCGTCACCGGCGACGATCTGAAGAACATTCAGATGAAAGGGCGCGACATCTACAATCTGCTGGCCGTTCTTCCTGGTGTACAAGACACCAATCTCAACCGCGATTTCTCATCGTGGCGATCTGCCACGCAGATCACGATCAACGGCACGCCGTCGCAGAACAAGGACGTGCGCGTCGATGGCATCAATATCGTCGACGAAGGCGGATGCGGAACGGCGTTTGTCAACTTGAACATGGACGCGGTCGGCGAAATCCAGGTCATCTCCAACGGGTATACCGCCGAGAACGGACGCAACAACGGCGGCATGATCAACGTCGTCACCAAGTCGGGGACCAACACGTTCAAGGGGTCTGCCTGGTACAACGGCCGCCGCGACGATTTCAACGCCATTGACTATTTCCGCAAGGTCAACAAGCAGGCGAAACCGCTCTACGACATCAACATCGGCGGATATGGCATTGGCGGACCGCTCGTCATTCCAGGTCTCGTCGATGCCCGTAAGGCGGTTACCAACAAGACGTTCTTCTTCGTCTCACAGGAGTACACGGTTGACAAACAGCCGACCACAACCGTGCGTTCCAATCTCCCGACCGCCCTCGAGCGTGCCGGCGATTTTTCACAGACGCGAATCACCAACGGCACGATTCAGCCGATCATCGATCCAACGACCGGCGTGCAATTCCCGGGCAACGTCATTCCACCGAATCGGATCAACGCGCTCGGTCAGCGAATGCTGAATCTTCTGCCGACGCCAAACGGGATTCTGAACCTGCAGGCCGGCCAGGAGTGGACGTCCAATTCGGCGTACGACACGACGCCGGAGCATGGACGCACCAATACGAACATCCGTATCGATCAGGTCTATTCGGCCAAGACGCGTCAGTCCTTCAAAATCATCAAAGATCGTGACGACACGTGGAGCTACAACCAGTTCACGCCCGGTACCGGGCATGTGAACAACAACACACCGGGCATTTTTGTCTCGTCAACACTGACGCAGGTGCTGAAGCCAACCGTCGTCAATGAAATGAACTTCGGCTACACGCATAACCGCTGGGGGTTCAGAGCCGGTCCGGAAGACAAGGTCGGATCGGACTTCGACTACACGAAACTGTACGCCTCGACACTCGGGATCACGGCGCCACGTCTGCAGCCGTTTGGTGATCACTCCGATCCGCCGGAACTCTCGGGTTTCGGTGGACCGCAGATCGACGAATGGCCATATGCGCCGCGATTCAGCACCACCGGCGGCAACCGTTCGGCCCTCGCCGGCTACATGTCGGGCGGCAACCCGCCGTACCCGCGACTCAACATGAGCGCACGGGCGGCCTGGGCCGACGATCTGTCGATCACGAAGGGACGCCACAACATCAAGATCGGTGTGGCGATCGAATTCGATCACAAGACCGAACCTGGATCTGCCGATTACATGGGCAACTACAACTTCGGCCACGACGCGAACAATCCGCTGAGCACCGGCAACGGCTACGCCAACATGCTGCTCGGCAACTTCACGACGTATACCGAATTGACCGCCCGCGTGGATAAAGCGGTGCGGCACTGGCAGAATGACATCTACCTCCAGGACAACTGGCGCGCCACGCCACGCTTGACCCTGGACTACGGCGTCCGCCTGCAGCACAGCGGATCCGACTACGAGATCAACAACAATCACACCGGTTTCTTCACCGATCTCTGGAAAGCCAACCAGGCCGCACGTGTCTACAAGCTGGTCTGCACGACGGGTGTTCCGGGCGACCAGGCGTGCACGGCCGCGAATCAGCGAGCCATCGATCCGGCCAACCCGTCAGTGTTATTCCCGTCGGCGTTCAACGGCAACATCGTTGCGGGTTCTGGCGTCCAGATCAATGGCGTGACGACGGACGGCATTGCCGGTGCGAAGCCTGGAACGTACTTCCGATTCCCGTGGCTGGTCGCGGCGCCGCGAGTTGGGTTCGCGTGGAACGTAACGGGAGACGGCAAGACCGCGCTCCGCTCGTCGTGGGGGATTTTCTACAACTTCCCGCGGTCGACCGGAACCGGCGGCTACAACTTCGCCGGCGGCTGCCCGGTATCTTGTAGCAATCAGATTCGTTGGTCGACGTTCGACGCCATCGCGGCGGTCGCCGGCGGATCAAGCAACACGCAGCTGGTGCAGTCGCCGGTCAACGTGAACATCGGCGGCTACGATCAGCCGCTGGCGAAGTCCTACAACATGAACGTCGCGTTTCAGCGCGACATCGGCTTCAACACGGTCGCTGAGATTGCTTACGTCGGCAACTTCGCGTATGAAAGCGGACGCACCGTCGACGCCAACCGTCTGCCGCTCTACGTCTACGGCAATCCCGCGAATCTCGTGAACAACGCGCCTCTGAATGCCAACTCGTTGCGGCAGGTTTACAGTCCCTATCCGGGCATGGGATCGGTGACGCAGTTCGTGCCGGACCTGTACGCACAAGTGCTGGATTACAACGCCATGCAGATCAACCTGCAGCGGCGTCTCTCGCATGGACTGCAGACCGGCTTCGCCTACACCTACGCGCATGGCAACGGCTACACCGGCTACGATCCTTATACCGATCAGATCGGCGGGAAAGACGCGATCAGGGCGCGGTACTGGGGGCCGACGAACGAAAACCGCCGCCACAACATGATCGTCAACTACAGCTACGATATCCCCACGTTCACGGAACAGGGATTCGTCAAGCAGATCGTGCGCGACTGGCAGGTCTCGGGGGTGACGCGGCTGTTGAGCGGCGCACCGATCACGCCATCGTGTTCATCGAACAACGCCGGGATTCAGAACTCGAACCCATCGTTGACCGATGGCATCACCTCACGCTGCATGATGGTCGGTGATCCATTTACGCTGACTCCGGAGCAGATTGCGGCGAACAAGAACCTCGCGTATCCCGACCAGGTTCACTTCAACGTGGCCGCATTTGCGATGGCGCAGCCGAATGGCAACGTCGGCAACTTCGGCAACACGCCGGTTGGTATTCTTCGACACCCAACCTGGCATGAATGGGACATCACGCTGTCGCGCCGGTTCCCGGTCACGTTCATGGGCCGGAAGAACAGCGGCGTGAAGCTGCAGTTCCAGACGTTCAACGTGTTCAACGAGGTGCAGTTCACCAACATGAATGCGTCGTACACGTTTACCGGTGCGAACAACTCGGTGAACAACAGCGCGAACACTGGCAAATATACCCAGTCGGGTGACGGCCTCGCCGCCGGCACGATCGCCCCGCGGATCATGAGTCTGACGCTGCGGTTCGACTGGTAGGGTTCAAGCGCCTCAATCCAAGAACCCCGGCGGGGGAACAAGCCTCGCCGGGGTTTCGTGTGTTCGGCGCTTCATTGGCTGCTGGCTTCTGCGCCTCGCTTCTGGCTCTTCGCTTCTCGCTTCTCGCTTTCAACTTTTGTATATTCACTGCTATGCGTAGGCCACTTGTTACTGCTCTCTTCGCAATGGTTGCGTGCATCCCGATCATTCTGTCTGCTCAGAACGCGCCGATTCAGAGCGGCATGGGCAACGACGACACGGGCGCCCCAAAGATGAGCCTCGACGAGCCGCTTCCCGGCGAAAAAATGATCGATCGGCTGAAGCTGGACGACAAAACGCAGGCACCGGAGGTCCGGCTGTTGCTGATGGACGCGAGCCGCGATGCGACGCCGGTCGCCCAGAAGATCCTCGAGACTCGTCTGCGCCTCGGCAATCTGGCGCTTCAGAATAAGGTTGATGAAATGCCGGCCGCCACCGACGCCTACGCCGCGGCCGCCACGGAGATGGCCGCGATCGAGGCGCGGGCCTTCACGAAGATCTACGCCATGCTCAAGCCGAACCAGCAGGCAAACGCGCCGCAAGCCTTCGCGATGATGGCGGGCATTTTCCAGATTGCTCCCGGCCGCGGGCGCAGTGGACAACGGGGAGGTGGGCAGTGAAACCCGTTGTAATGCTTCGTGTATCGCTCGCGATCGTCAGCGCCCTGATCATCCTGATGGTGATGGCCGCAAGGCCGCAAGCTCAACGGAGTGGCGGCCGCGGCATGTCGGGTGGCGAATTCGGCGGGTTTCAACTGACGCGGCTCGAGATCCTCGCGAATGATTTTCAGTTGAGTAAAGACCAGAAGAAGGCTGTCAAAGCGCTGCTGGATGATGCGCACAAAGGCGCCGCCACGACTCGTGAAGCGCTCATCGACGGGCACGCGGCGATCGGCGCCGCGATCGCCGCGAACAAGAGTCCCGCGGAGATTGACGCTGCCGTCAAGCAGTACGGACAGCAGGCCGCCGCGATGGCCACCTTGGAAATGAAGATCTTCGGCCAGCTGGTGCAAACGCTCGATGTCCCACAGCGCGGAAACCAGGCCGCCGTACGTTCCGCGTTCCTCCTGATGCGCGGAATCTTTCTCGACCCGAAGAAGTGGGACAAGGTGCCCGACTCTCAGGGATATTAATAGCCGATCGCGATCCCGTCCTTCCGCGGATCTGACGCCCCTGCGAGCGCACCACTGTCGGGATCGATCATGATCGCCTGTCCTCCGCCCATCAGCGCTCGATGCTTGATGCCGGCAGGCGGCAGGACGCGCTCGTGGCCTCGTGCAACGAGTCCGTCGATGACGCTGGCCGGCAGCGTGTCCTCCAGCATCACGCCCTTGCCACTGATGTAACGGACACGCGGGGCGTCGATTGCCTGCTGCAGATTCATCTCCCGATCGACGAGGTTGATGAGCACCTGCGAATGGCCTTGTGCCTGGATGTCGCCGCCCATGACGCCGTACGACATCAGCAGCTTGCCATCCTTGAACACCATTGCCGGGATGAGCGTATGGAACGGCCGCTTTCCGGGCTCGAGCTTGTTGGGATGGCCGGGCGCCAGCGAAAAGCCCGAGCCTCGGTTGTGCAGCATGATTCCCGTTTCCCCGGCGACGATGCCCGACCCGAACGAGTTGAAGAGGCTGTTGATGAACGACACCGCGTTGCGTTCTTTGTCGACGATGGTGAAGTAGGTGGTGTCGCTGCCCATCTGGATGTCGCCGTAGAGTGGCGGATCCATGGCGCGCTTCGGATCGATCAACGGCCGCCTTTTTGCCGCGTATTCCTTTGAAATAAGCTCCTTGACCGGGACTTTCGCGAACGCCGGATCGGCGATGTAACGATTGCGATCGGCGAACGCAATCTTCGTGGCTTCGACGAGCGTGTGATAGTAGAGCACGGCGTCGCCGCGCATGCCCTTCAGATCGAGACCTTCGAGGATGTTCAGGATGATCAGGGCGGTGAGCCCCTGGTTGTTCGGCGGCAGTTCGTACAACGTGTGGCCGCGATAGGTCGTCGAAATCGGCTCGACCCAGTTCGATTTCTGGGCCGCGAAATCCTCCATCGACAGGAAGCCGCCGTTCTTCTGGCAATAATCGACGATCGCTTTCGCGATCTCTCCGCGATAGAACGCGTCGCGCCCGCCTTTCACGAGCGCGCGAAACGTCTTTGCAAGATTCTTCTGCGCAAAGACCGTCCCCGGCCGCGGCGCGCCACCGTTGACGAGGTATGTCGCGGCGGCTGCCGCGTCCTGCTTCAGTTTTCCAACCTCCGGTTCCCAGTCCGCCGCGATTTTCTCCGCCACCGGAAAGCCGTTCTCGGCATAAGAGATTGCCGGCGCCATGAGGTCGGCGAACTTCATCGTCCCGTATTTCTCGAGCACGGTGAGCCAGCCGTCAAATGCGCCCGGCACCGTAATCGTGTCCATGCCGCTCAGCGGCATCTGCTGAATTTTGCGCGACGTGAAGTGATCCAGCGTCAGCGCGCGCGGACATCGTCCGCTTGCATTCAGCGCTTCGATTTTTTTCGTCTTCGGCGAGTAGATCATCGCGAAGCAGTCGCCGCCGATGCCGGTCATGTTTGGTTCAGTGACGTTGAGCATCGCGGCAACCGCAATCGCGGCGTCGACGGCGTTGCCGCCACGCTTCAGGATCTCGATGCCGACCTGCGACGCGAGCGGCTGACTCGTTGCCACCATCGCCTGGCTGGCGCGAACGACGGAGCGCCCGGCGGTCGGCCCACCGAACCACGCGTCAGCAGATGCTGCCTGTTCGGCCGCTTCACTTCTGTAGTTGCCGCCTTCAGGCGGAAGTGAATCAATTGACGGAATTCCACTCATCGCTGAGGCACAGGCTGATATTTCGAGAAATTTGCGTCGGCTCAGAGAACTGGTCATGTATGGTCCCTCTCGCAGGTCGATTATACTGACGCGCCGAGGTATCTATGCCACACCCGTTGACCGCGTCAATCGCTGCGGTTTTTGCCATGGCTGCGGTTGCTGGCGCGTCCAGTGTTCGTTCGCCTCTTCCGCGTGATGGGCAGCCGATCGCGAAACAGACCCGCACGATCTACGTCTCGGTGACCGACAAAAACGGCGCGGCGGTCACCGACCTGCAGGCCGCTGACTTCGAAGTCAAGGACGGCGGCAAGGTGAGCGCGATCGTCAACGTGGCCCCGGCGGAGATTCCTTTGCGCATCGCTCTTCTGGTCGCCGATCAAGGAACCGGCGCCTTTCAACTCGGCACCGGACGTTTCATGCAGAAGCTGCTCGGCCACGCCGAGTTCGCTCTGTACTCGGTCATCGTGCAGCCGGAGAAGCTTATCGATTTCTCCCATGAGGGGAGCGAGCTGAGCGCAGCGCTCAAGCGTCTCGGTCCACGGGGCCGGGAAACCGGCTCGGCGCAGTTGCTGGAAGCGATCCTGGAGGCGACCAAGGAAGTTCAACACGAGGACAGGCGTCCTGCCATCGTGGTGATGCGTCTCGGCGGGGAAGGACCGACTACACTCAACGGCAATGACGTGCGCGACGCTCTCCGCAAGAGCGGCGCGGTCCTGTATGCAGTCTCCGCCGCCGGTGCGCAGGGTTCCGCTCCGACGCAGGTCAGAGGGACCGATGCGGTCTCGGTTCAACAGGGCCAGTTGCGCGACCAGGAGCTGACCGACGGCCAGTTCGCGCTCAATCAGGTGCTGGGTGACGGCGCCAAGGACTCAGGTGGCCGGCACGATCAGGTGATTGCGACGACGCACGCAAAAGCGATTGAACAGGTGGCGGAGGAATTGTTGCATCAGTACGAGATCAAATACGCTTTGCCTGATGGCGCCAAGCCGAGTGAGAAGATATCGGTCTCGACGAAGCGGAAGGGTGTCACGATTCACGCGCCATCGCGGGTGGCGAATTAGCAGAAGAAACGGGAGAAACGGGAGCCAAAAACTCGGCGAGGCTTTATGAAGATTTCCCGACGCGAATTACTCGCCAGCATGGCTGCCGCGCCGATCGCGCTGCGTGCGCAGCGACGTCCCGCGCGGCCGAGGCTGTCGGCCATCTGCACGACATACTTCAAGTACTCGCACGCGCAGCATATCGTCGACCGGTTCCTCGAAGGCTATGGCTGGAACGGGACATGGCATCACCCACCAATGGACCTCGTCTCGATCTACATCGATCAAATCCGCGAAGACGATGTGAGCAAGAGCCGGTTGCAGCAGTTTCCGGCGATGAAGCTGTATCCGACGATCGCGGAAGCGTTGACGCTGGGCGGCTCGAAGCTCGCCGTCGATGGCGTGATTCTGATTGGGGAACATGGACGCTATCCGAGAAACGAGAAAGGCCAGACGAAGTACCCGAGGTACGAATTCTTCAAGCAGATCGTGAAGGTCTTCGAGGATAGCGGCCGCTCCGTTCCTGTGTTCAACGACAAGCATCTGTCGTGGAACTGGGAATGGGCGAAGGAGATGTACGACACGTCGCGCCGCATGGGATTTCCGTTGATGGCCGGTTCGAGCTTGCCGGTCACGTGGCGGACGCCTTCGCTCGAGATGCCCCTTGGCGCGCGGGTCCGCGAAGCCATGTGCATTTGTTACGGCGGGGTCGACAGTTACGATTTCCACGGTCTCGAAACGTTGCAGTGCATGGTGGAACGCCGGCGTGGCGGAGAGACCGGCGTCAAATGGCTGCAGGCCTATCGCGGTGAAACCTTCTGGAAGGCGCACCAGGAGGGGGTGTGGCCGAAGGACTTGTTCGAGGCGTCGCTTTGCCGGAGTCATACGCTCAAGCCCGCGCGCGCCGGATTCAATCACCTCATGCCGACGGTCGACGAGATGCGGACACTAGTGAAGGACCCGGTCGCATACCGTTACGAACATCAGGACGGACTGATGTGCTCGATGATCCTGCTGCACGGCCTGATCGAAGACTTCAACTTCGCGGCGCGAGTTGACGGCCAACCGGGCATTTTCTCAACGCAGATGTATCTGCCGATGCCGCCTGGGCGCACGAGTCTCGCGAACTTCTTCAGTCCCCTCGTGAACAACTTCGAACAGATGTATCTCACCGGAAAGGAAACGTACCCCGCTGAGCGCACGCTGTTGACCACCGGGTTGACGGCCGCGGGTGTGGAGAGTCTCTTCAAGCAACAGGCACGTTACGACACGCCGCACCTGGCGATCGCGTATCAAGCTCCGAAAGCCTCGACCTTTTGGAGAACATAAGCCACGGACCAACACGGATTGACACGGATCGCATCCCGGCAAGAAACAGATTAATGGCTAGGTTTCCCAAAACAGTTATGAGCCGCTTGGCGAACGAGCGTGCAGGGGAGTCCGAGGGGCGAAGCCCCTTGGAGTAATCATGAAGCGCATCGCCATTGTCGCAACCGTATACCGGTATCTCTCACACGCCCAGCACATCGGGGATCGGTTCCTTGTCGGCTACCCGCGGGATGGTGCGTGGCACAAGCCGGACATGAAGGTGGTGTCGCTCTACGTCGACCAGAAGCCGCAGAACGACCAGAGCACCGAGCGGGCGAAGGAATTCGACTTTCAGGTTTACCCGACGATCGCGGAGACACTGCGTTGTGGCGGGAGCAAACTCGCAGTCGACGCCGTGCTTGTGATCGGCGAACACGGCGACTACAAGCGGAACGACAAGGGGCAGGTTCTCTACCCGCGGTACGAATTCGTGAAGCAGTGTGTCGAGGTCTTCGAGAAGGACGGCGTTGCCGTGCCCCTCTACAACGACAAGCACCTGTCCTACAGCTTTGAGCAGGCGAAATGGATGGTCGACGCCTCGAAGCGGCTGAAGTTCCCGATGCTCGCCGGTTCATCACTTCCGGTGACGTGGCGGCTGCCTGATCTCGAGTTGCCCCTGAATAGTGACATCGAGAGCGCGCTGATGGTGGGTTACGGCGGCCCCGACGTGTCGGATTTTCACGGGTTCGAAGCCATGCAGTGCATGCTCGAACGCCGCAAAGGGGGGGAGTCCGGTGTTGCCGCTGTGCAGATGATCGAAGGCGATGCCGTGTGGAAGGCGGGCGAGGAGGGGCGCTACTCGAAAGAGCTGTTGAGCGCCGCGCTCTCGAGAAGCGACACACCCCAGGGACAGACACTGGTCGACGGACGAACGGAGGATCTGGTCGGCAAAGGGGAACTGCCGAAACTGGTGAAGACGCCGGCCGCGTATTTCATCGAATACCGCGATGGACTGAAGGCAACGCTGCTGATGCTGAACGGAGCGGTAAAGGATTTCACCTTTGCCGCGCGCGTCAAAGGCGCGGGCGTGCAATCGACGCAGTTCTTTCTGTCGCCGGAACCAAACGTCACCTACTCGGCGTGTCTCGTTCGGAAGATCGAGGAGTTGTTCGAGACAGGAAAGGCTCCCTATCCTGTCGAACGCACGCTGCTCGTCAGCGGAATGCTCGAAAGCTGTCTGACGTCCCGCCTTGAACGACAAAAGAGGCTGGAGACTCCACACCTGTCGGTGCAGTACAAAGCCCCTCAGCAGCCACAGCACGCTCGATCCTGAGTCACCATGCGGCTCGCGACTGTCCTCATTACGCTCGCCCTGCTCCTGGCTGGCTCACCGCAGATTTCGAATCGCGCCGCCGCCGTCCATCGTGACGCGCTCGTCTTCGACGCCCACGTTCACGTCGTCGATCGGCAGTTCTATCACGGCGGCGACATGGGCCAGCGTGTCGACGACGGCCAGTTCGATCTGGCGCGGGCCAAGGAAGGCGGTCTCGACGCGATGTTCTTTTCGCTGTTCGTGACCGAGCAGTACTACCCGGCTCGTCTCGAGACGAAGCAGACGCTGCGGCTGATCGATGCCGCCTACGACCAGCTGGAGAAGAACCAAGACAGGATTCAGCTGGCGTTCACTGCTACCGACGTCGAACGCATCAGCGCGACCGGAAAAATTGCCGCCTTCATGGATCTCGAGGGCGGTTTCGACCTCGATGGCGATCCGGCGATCCTGCGCGACTTGTATCGCCTCGGCCTTCGTTCGTTTCAGCTCCCCGCGCACAACTGGGCGAACAACTTCGCCGACTCCTGCTGCGCGGCGCCGAAGTGGCACGGCCTCAACGATCGCGGCCGGGCGGTGATTCGCGAGGCGAACCGGCTCGGCATGGTCATCAACATCTCGCACGGGTCAGACGAAACGATCTCACAGGCGATCGACGTCAGCGCCGATCCAATCCTCGCCACCCATCACGGCCTTCGCAGCATCAACAACATCCCGCGTCTCATACCGGATGACCTTCTGAAAAAGCTCGCCGCGAAGGGCGGCGTCATGGGATTCCAGATCGGGAATGAGTTCCACAACGTCAAGGTGTTCAAGTGGAACACGGAACACGCCGGCAAGCCGTTCTGGGACACTACCGACATCGGCCAGAAGGAATCGAAGATGACACTCGAGGAGCTCGACAAGATCGCCGCGCCGCAGTTCCCGATGGTCGGCTTCAAACCGTCGGCTCCCGAGGACATGAAACTTACCCCGGACGATTGGCTGGCAGTCGTTGAACGCGCGATTGCCCTCGTCGGCGAGGATCACGTCATGCTTGGCTCTGACTTCGACGGTGGTCCGACGCTTCCACGCGGTATGCGCGACATCCGCGATCTGCCCATGCTCACGGAGGCGATGCTCAGGCGCGGATGGTCAGAGCCACGGATCAAGAAGTTCCTCGGCGGGAATTTGTTAAGGGTTGTGCGGCAGGTCACTGAGAAGTAACCACCGATGAACACGGATAAAGGACCACGGATGAACACGGATGAAAGGACCACGGATGAACACGGACGAACACGGATTTTCTTCTGATTTCTCATCCGTGTTGATCCGTGTTATTCCGTGGTCGTTATTTCCGTCTTTCTCCGTGGTCCGGGGCAGTAGTTGTCCGGCGCAAAGCCACGGTAAAAGGACCGCGGATGAACACGGACGAACACGGATTGTTTTCTGATTTCTCATCCGTGTTGATCTGTGTTATTCCGTGGTCGTTATTTCCGTCTTTCTCTCCGTGGTCCGTGGCGGTAGTTGTCCGGCGCAAAAACGTCCAACGCGCGTTCCGCGGCGACGGTAAAAGGACCGCGGATGCACACGGACGAACACGGATTGTTTCTGATTTCTCATCCGTGTTGATCCGTGTTATTCCGCGGTCGTTGTTTCCGTGTTTCTCCGTGGTCCGTGGCGGTAGTTCTCGAGCGCAGAAACGTCCAACGCGCGTTCCGCGGCGACGGTAAAAGGACCACGGATGAACACGGACGAACACGGATTGTTTTCTGATTTCTCATCCGTGTTGATCCGTGTTATTCCGTGGTCGTTATTTCCGTCTTTCTCCGTGGTTGTCTACTCCGTGTTTTCCGTGGCGTTAGTTCTCGAGCGCAAAAACGTACAACGCACCTTCCGCGGCGACGGCCACGTATTGCTTCCCGCCTGCGGCGAAGGTAATCGGTCCATTGGCGACCGTTCCGCCAAGGTTCGTGGTCCACAGCAGCTCACCGGTGCGCGCGTCGAGTGCGAAGAAGTGTCCTTCGCGGCCGCCCGCAAATAACAGGTCCGAGGCGGTGGTCAGCACACCGCTCTCGGTGTAGTCGACCATCTTGAAGTCCCATTTCTTCTCGCCCGTTTTGGGATCGATCGCGCGCACCGCGCCGTAGCCCTCGTCCTCGGTGCGATATGCAACCGACGTGCGGCCTGCCGCACCGCCGCCGGGACCAGCCGGCGCCCGGCCCGTGTACTTCTTGCCTTCTTCCCATGGCGCAACTTCCGCGAATCGCGAAATCGCCGAGTAGTTGTCCCAGACCGAAACGTAGAGCAGACCCGTTCGCGGACTGAACGACGGCGAATACCAGTTCGTCCCGCCTTGAGTCCCTGGTTCGATGCGGGTGCCTTCCGGTGTGGGCTTTGCCTTCGGATCCTTGACCGGACGGCCGTTATCGAACCCGAGATTCCAGTTCTGTTTCACGAACGCTTTGCCGAGCAGGAATTCGCCCGTGGTGCGGTCGAGCACGTACACGAACCCATTGCGGTTCGCCCACAGCATCACCTTGCGCGGCTTTCCGTTCCAGTCGATATCAGCAAGGACCGGCACCTGTACCGAGTCCCAGTCGAACTCGTCGTTCGGCGTGAACTGGTAGTGCCATTTCAGTTTTCCGGTATCGGCATCGAGCGCGACCACGGAGTCGGCGTACAAGTTGTCGCCGGGGTTTCGTGGGCCACCGTTCCATCCCGGATTTGGATTGCCGGTTCCCCAGAAGGTCAGGTTGGTTGCCGGGTCGTACGAGCCCGTCACCCAGATCGGCGCGCCACCGTGCTTCCATGAATCACCCGGCCACGTGTCGTTGCCTTTCTCACCTGGCTCGGGAACGGTCTTGAAGCGCCATACCTCGCTGCCGGTGCGCACGTCGAATGCGGCAATCCAGCAGTTGGTTCCGAATTCATTGGTCGCCGGGCCGAGGATCACTTTGTCTTTGACGACGAGCGGCGCGACGTTCAGCTGCAGGCCTTGTTTCCAATCGAGGATCGTTTTGTTCCAGATTGCGGCGCCGGTCCTCGCATCAATCGCAATGAGATGGCCGTCGTAGGTTGCCCAGAACAGCCGGTCATCGGCGAAGGCCAGCCCCTTGACGACCATGACGTAGGCGTTTGACTCTGGCGGCACGCGATACCGAAACGTCCAGTAGCTTCGTCCTGTCGCGGCATCGAGCGCGACGACCTCGCTGTTCTGCACGGTGTAAAGCACGCCGTCGACCACCAGCGGTGTGCTCTCCATCTTGTCGAGATATCTTGGACGCCACACCCATTTCAGCGAGAGGTTTTTGACGTTGTCTCGCGTGATGTCCGTGAGAAGGCTGTATCGCTGGCTCGCGTAGCTGCCGCTGTAGGTCAGCCAGTTGTGCGGCTCGCGGTCGGTGGCGAGGATGCGTGAGCTCGGTGCACGCTCAGCACTCACCACATCCTTTGCACTCGTGCCACTCGAGCCACCCCTCAGAGTGGCAAGGTAACTCACGATATCGGAAACCTGTTCAGTCGAGCCATCAAACGACGGCATCAGGCCTTTCTGAATAATCGAGAACTCACGCAGGTTCGACTTCAGGAACGTCTTGAGGTGCTGGTCGGCGGTCATCAACTGAATGCTGAACGCATCCTGATTGAGGAGCTTGCCCTGGACAGCGGCGCCATTGGTCGGCGTCACGCGAACGAAACGATTCTCCGGCAGCACCTCGGCATCGGGTGCGACGAGGGCGCGAGTGAGACGATCGGGTGTGCGGCGGCCGCCGATGTCCGAGAGATCGGGTCCAACCCGCGATCCTGTCTCTCCGACTCGATGACAGTCGAAACACTTGCTGGACTGCACAAGCGCGCGGCCCCGGGCGGCGTCACCAGATGGTGTCTGAGTGATCGTGGCGTCCTGCGCGGAGAGTGTTGTCGCGATCAGAAGGATGATCGCGGAAGTCATGCCGGTCGACATGTGATCAACTCCTTACCGCGAGGTAATGAACGGTTCTCCGGCTGGTAGCCATTCAACCGGGATTTCCGGCACCAGCGGCCGCAGCCAGTCGGCCACCTCTTTCATGCCCCAATCTTCCGACATCATGTGTCCGAGAAGAATGACGCCCTTCTTCTGGCCATCGGCTGCCGCATCCAGAATGTACTCGACGTTGCCGCCCGACTCGGCCGCCTCGCCACCAACGGCGACGTCGACCGAGGAAGTCAGCGTCGGCACTCCATAGCCGGGACCAAGGGCGACGCGGGTGACCTTCATGTCCGGATCGCCGGCAACGCGAATCGCTTTGCCGTGCAGCTTGGCAGCGACATCGACCGCAAGCTCACGCAGCGTCGTCGCCGGCACGACGTAAACGCGCGGCTCGGTCGGCGATGCGTACTGCGTCCAGCCCAGCATCCGCGCCGAGCCAGCGACGAGCGGATCGGGCTGCAGCGCGTGCGCGTGATCGTGAAATCTGAAGACGATCAGGTTGTTGTCTTTGATGAAGCGCTGCTTCGCCTGGTAGGTCGGGTCGGTTTCGAGATCCGCTGTTTGATCCTGGTGGTTATAGAACGTCGGTTCGTGAGTGATGACGAAGTTCTTGCCGGCGGCCGAGGCACGACGAAGCAGGTCGAAGGTGGCCATGCCGGTGGTGGCGATGCCTTTGACGTCGGTCTGTGGTGATCCGGCTTTGAAGGTATCGACAGTCTGCGTGCGCCAGGCGATTCCCAGTTCTTGCAGCTTCTTCTGAATCCGGCCGACGATCTCCTGCGCGGTCATGCGTTCACGCTCCAATACGGGTCGGCCACCGCGACCGATTCGACGCGAACGTCAGGAACGAGTGAACGGATCCATGCCGCGCACGCCGACATGCCCGGGCCCTCAGACACCATTCGTCCGATCGCGATCAAGCCTTTGCCCCGATTGGACGGCCATGTATCGAGCGTATAAGGAACCGCTTCCCACTCTCGCGGTTCGCCGGCGAGAACCGCATCCGCTCTCTGCAGATTGGTCACCGCCATCGCGAGCGACGTGGTTCCAGGTGCGAGATAAACCGTTCGAACTCGAAGGTCCGGCTGGCCGACCATTCGCAATCCACCGCGGATCGGCAAATGACGGCGGACGTGTGCCGCCAGATTCTCCAGCGTCGTATCGGGTATTCGATAGGTCTGTGGCGTATCTGGAACCGCACTCGTCCACTTCAGTGCCGCCGCAAGGGCTTTCGCGGATTCATTCGGCTGCCGCGCGTTCCAGTGTTCGGTGAATCGAAATACCGCGAGGTGCTGTTGGTCGATGACCGCCTTCTTTGCGAGGTAGACAGGATCCTTTGCCCGATTCCCGGGGTCGTCGTTGGTGGCGTAGTACAGCGGTTCTTGCGTGATGACGAGGTTCTGGCCTGCAGCCGCCGCCGTCCGAAGCACGTCGGTGGTCGCGAGGACAGTTACCGCAATTCCGGTGACAGCGATTGTCGGATCGCCAGCCTTGAAACCGTCAACGGTCTGCGGCCGCCAGTCAACGCCGAGGTTGGACCGAATTCGATCCGCCACCTGTTGTGCAGTAACGTTTCCTTTTTGTGCCCGAACAGATCGCGGCCCGAGCAAAGAGGCGGCCGTTGCCGCGATGAACTCCCGTCGCGAAGGGTAACTGGCAGCCATGGGCCGCGATTGTATACTCAACCGAAAATTGTTGGGGCATCTCATGAGCTCGATCACCCTCACCGTCAATCGTCAGCGCCACACCGTTGACGTCGATCCGACGACACCACTTCTTTACGTTCTGAGCGACGATCTCGGACTCCGCGGGCCGAAGTTCGGCTGCGGTCTCGGACAGTGCGGCGCCTGCACCGTGCTGTCCGGCGGCCGCGCCATCCGCTCGTGCGTGACTCCGGTCAGCGCAGTGGCTGGAGCGGAAATCACGACACTTGAAGGGCTCGGAACAGTCGATCGCCCACATCCGATTCAGAAGGCGTTCATTCAGGAAGAAGCGGCACAGTGCGGTTTCTGCCTGAGCGGTGTGGTTCTCACCGCGAAGGCGTTTCTCGATCAGAATCCGAAAGCCAGTGACGCCGAACTCCGGCAGGCGATGTCGACCGTGTTGTGTCGTTGCTTCACGCACGTCCGCATGCTTCGCGCGATCAAGCGCTACCGCCAGGAGGTGTGATGTGACCCCTGAGGCGCATGATGCGTTCGTTCGTGCCGGCTTCTCGCGACGCGATTTTCTCAAGACGTCTGGTGTGCTGGTTGTGACCTTCGGTGCGGCGTCAGTTGTTCCGCTCGCCGCGCAGGGTCCGTTCGACACGCGGCCGTCGCATGTCGATCCCCAACGCCTCGACTCGTGGATCGCGATCGCTGCCGATGGCAAGGTGACGGCGTATACCGGGAAGGCTGAACTTGGTCAGGGGATGTTCACCGCGCAGACGCAGCTCGTCGCAGAGGAGCTGAGTGTGCCAGTGAGTGCCGTGACGCTGGTGCAGTGCGATACCGCCGTTTGTCCCGATCAGGGGACGACGTCGGGCAGCCAGTCGACGCCGACCAATTTCAACGAACGCAATCTCGCGCAGGCCGCGGCGACGGCGCGCGAAGCGCTGGCGGGCATGGCCGCGACGCGGCTCGGCGTGTCTCGTGATCAGCTTGTGATCGATGGTGGTGCGATCTCGATCAAGGGCAACAACAGCAGGCGCGTCACCTACCGCGACCTGCTCGCGGGCCAAGCCTTCAACCTGCAGGTGGATCCGCAGGCGAAACGCAAACCTGCCAGCGACTGGAAAGTGCTCGGCAAGCCGGTGCCGCGGCTCGACATGCCGGCGATGGCAGCCGGGGAATTCGAGTTCGTTCATAACGTACGCGTTCCCGGCATGCTGCACGGTGTCGTGATCCGTCCACCTGCGCCGGGCGCGACGCTCGCGGGTATCGACGAAAGCTCAATCGCGGGAATGACCGGCATCCTCAAGGTCGTAACCAGGAAGAACTTCGTCGGGGTCGTCGCCGAGAAACCATGGCAGGCGCGGCAAGCCGCATCGACGCTGAAGGTCTCGTGGACGCCTGGAGCCGGGTTGCCGTCGCAGCGCGACTTCTATGACTACCTGCGCAAGCAGCCATCACGCGACACCTTCATCGTCAATTCCAAAGACGTTGATGACAAGCTCGCGAAGGCGGCGGCCGTTGTCAGGGCGACATATTTACATCCGTATCAGATGCACGGATCGATGGGGACGTCGTGTGCCGTCGCGGATGTGCAGGGAAGCAAGGCAACCGTCTGGTCTCCGACGCAGTCGGCGTATCCGACGCGCAGCGGCGTCGCGATGTTGCTCGGACTGCAGCCGGACAATGTCAGAGTCGTTTTCGTTCGCGGCGCGGGCTGTTACGGAATCAATGGCGCCGATACGGTTTCATACGACGCCGCGCTGCTGTCGCAGGCTGTCGGTAAACCGGTGCGGGTGCAACTCTCGAGACAGGACGAGATGGCGTGGGAAAACTATGGGTTCCCTTACGTCATCGATCAGCGCGTTGGCATCGACGCCGACGGGACGATCATCGCCTGGGACTACGAAGCGTGGTTTGCATCGATGGGCGGGCGTCCGGGAACAAGCACGCCGGGGAATGTCGTCACGGGCATGCTCGCGGGATTCTCGCCCGCGCCTTTCGCACCGCGCGCCGCGACCGATCCAACCGGCCGATTCAACAACGGCAGCAATGCGGCCCCTTCCTACGTCGTCGGCCGGGTGGGGACGGTCGCCGGCGGCGCCGGTATCGTGGCGAGTGAGCGTGTGTTGACGCATACGATTGCGTCCCCGTTCTTTACCGGACCGCTGCGATCGCCGTCGCGGCTGCAGAATACGTTCGCGCATGAATGCCTTGTCGATGAGGTCGCCGCCCGTGTCAAAGCGGATCCCGTCGCATACCGGATCAAGCATGTCAGCGACCCGCGGTTGAAGCATGTGATTTCTGAAGCGGCCAGGGTCGCGCGTTGGGAAACGCGGCCCTCGCCCAAACCCGGCTCGACTCGCACTGGAGTTGCCTCAGGCCGCGGTATGGCGTGTGTCGTTTACGAAGGGGATAACGGATACGTCGCGCTTGTTGCTGATGTTGATGTCAACACGGCTACCGGGCAGGTTATCGCCCGGCGATTGTTCGTCGCCCAGGATTGCGGGCCAGTCTCGAATCCTGATGGCATGCGCAACCAGCTCGAAGGAGGCGCGCTGCAGGGCCTGAGCCGCGCGCTTGGCGAGGAAGTGACCTGGGACGATCAGAAAGTGACGTCAATCGATTGGCGCACGTATCACAGCATGACGCTTGGTGACGAGATGCCGGAGGTCGAGAGCGTGCTGATCGATCGTCACGACGTCGACGCGACAGGTGCCGGCGAGACCGCGATCACGATCGTTGCCGCCGCCGTCGGGAACGCGATCTTCGATGCCACTGGCGTGCGTATCCGGCAGGTGCCGTTCACGCCCGAGCGAGTGAAAGCCGCTCTCGTCGCCCGGTGATCAGAACCTTGTAGAACCTTGTCGACCCGCAGATAATACCGCCATCTTTTGCCGAAGGAGTCCCAAGGATGGCGGTCTCGAGGCGTCTGTCAGCAGCGCGGCAGGTGATTCATCTCGGAAAGATCGGCGTGCTGGTCGCCGTGGCGGCGGCAGTGATCGCAGCCGCCGACGAGCGCACGCGTGAATGGCGCGACTACGGCGGCGGTCCCGACAACTCCAAGTTCAGCACCCTCAAACAGATCAACAAATCAAACGTCGCGCGGCTCGACGTCGCGTGGACGTATCCGTACGGCGAAACGATGTTCAACCCGATCGTCGCGCGTGGCGTGATCTACGCGAAGGGGCGGAACAGTTCGCTGGTTGCGCTCGATGCCGCGACCGGCAAGGAGATCTGGATTCACGAAGGTCTCGAAGGCATCACCCGCCGTGGGATGAACTACTGGGAGAGCAAGGACGGCAAAGATCGCCGGCTCATTTTCAGCATCAACGACTATCTGCAGGCGATCGATGCGACCACAGGCAAGTCGATCATCACGTTCGGTACCGACGGGGTCGTCGATCTGCGCAAAGATCTGGGACGCGACGACACCAAGATCGGCCGCATCCAGTCGAACACGCCGGGCAAAGTTTTCGAAAACCTGGTGATCCTCGGCTCGGCCACCGGTGAAGCGTACTTTTCACCGCCCGGAGATCTCCGCGCCTACGACATCGTCACCGGAAAACTGGTTTGGACGTTCCACACCGTGCCACATCCCGGCGAGTTCGGATACGACACGTGGCCGAAAGACGCATGGAAGTACATCGGCGGAACCAATACCTGGGGTGAGATCACCATCGACGCCGAGCGCGGCATCGCGTTTTTTCCGACTGGATCGGCGACGTTCGATTTCTACGGTGCGGATCGACCTGGCGCCAATCTCTTTGCGAATTGTCTGCTCGCGCTCGACGCGCGCACCGGCAAGCGGCTGTGGCATTTCCAGAACGTGCATCACGATCTCTGGGACTACGACAACACGTCGGCGCCGCAACTCACGACCATCAAACAGAACGGCAAGACGATTCCCGTCGTGGCGATGGCGGGCAAAACTGGATTTCTCTATGTCTTCGATCGCGTCAGCGGCAAACCCGTGTGGCCGATTGAAGAGCGTCCCGTGCCGACCAGGACTGAAGTGCCGGGCGAACAGGTCTGGCCGACGCAGCCGTTTCCGACCAACCCACCCCCCTTCGCGCGTCAGAAGTTCACGGTCGACGACATCAATCCATTCATGTTGACCGATGCCGAGCGCGAGCAGTTCAAACAGCGCATTGCGGCGGCAAGGAATGAAGGGCTCTTCACGCCGATCGGATTTGGCGAAGCGATCCACATGCCCGGCAACAACGGCGGATCCAACTTCGGCAGCACGTCTTCCAACCCGAACGACGGCACCGTGTATGTGATCAGCTACGACATCCCGGCGATCATGCGGCTGCTGACGCCCGCGGAAGCTGCCGCGCGCGGCAATCGCGGCCGCGGAGCCGGTGGGGCTGGCGGACCTGGCCTCGCCGTCTTTCAACAGAACTGTGTGGTCTGCCACGGCGCGGATCGCAGCGGGACTCCCAATGGCGCGTCGCTGCTTGGTGTGGCCTCGCGGCTTTCGGCAGAAGAGATGCGGTCGATCATCACGAACGGAAAGGGACGGATGCAGCCACTGCCGCATCTGTCGACGACCGACGTCGACGCGGTCGTGGCGTATCTCGCAGTTGCCGACGGACGCGGCGGCGGAGGCGGACGTGGACGTGGAGCGGCATCGGCGGCTGCGTTTCCACCGGGTCCTGTCGTGCAGTCAGGTCCCGCGGTGGTTCGGCAAGGAGGAGGTGGTCGCGGCGGGGGCGGCCGCGGCGTGACCCAGGCGTACAGCGATTTCGAAGCCGAGGGACCGGCCGAACGTTACACGATGAACGGCTACGGCCTGTATTCGAACATCGTCAAGCCGCCATACACGACGCTGACCTCGTACGATTTGAACAAAGGCACTATCAAGTGGCAGGTTCCGCTTGGCGATGATCCGCGTCTCGCGAGTCTTGGCGTGACCGGCACCGGAACCGCAGGTGATTTCAAGTTCGGCGTGATCCCGACGATCACCGGGCTCGTGTTCGTCGCGGGCGGCGACGACAAGCTTCACGTCTACGATGCCGACACGGGGAAGCAGTTGTGGGAACGCGCGCTCGGCGCCGCCAGTCGCGGCATTCCGTCGATGTACGAATACAAAGGGCGGCAGTATCTGTTGATGACCGCGTCCGATCCCGGCGTTGGACCGAACAGAAATCTGCGCCCCGATCAGCCGCAGGGAATTGTCGCGTTCGCGCTGCCGAAGTGACGGCGCCCTACGTGTTGCTACAGCCCAAACGTCGCCATCACGTTTCCGCAAATCACCGACACATACTGTCTGCCCTCGACCTCGTAGGTGATCGGGCCCATCATGATCTGCGCCGAACCGAGGCTGGCTTTCCACAGCAGCTCACCGGTGCGCGCGTCGAGCGCCTGGAAATAGCCCTCACGGCCTCCCGTGAAAAGAAGATCCGACGCTGTCGTCAGGATTCCGGCGTCGGTCAGGTCGTACATCGGGAACGTCCACTTCCGTTCGCCAGACTGCGGATCGACAGCGACGACGGCGCCGTGTGACGGCTCGTTGGTCCAATTGTTGATGGGGCCGCGCCTGATGTTCGGCGCCACCGGTGCGTCGGGCGCAGGTCGGGACGTCCGAAAACTTCCGCCCCAGTAATACTGACCGGGCTGGTATTGAGCCGGTTGACTCGTGAACACGCCCGACACGTCTTCCCAGGTTGGAATGTAGAACAGTCCGGTACGCGGACTGTATGACGGCGAGTACCAGCTGGTTCCTCCTTGCTGGCCCGGCCACGTCGTCGCACCCGGCGGCTGAGGCGTTTGAATCGGGCGGCCATTCGAATCAAGCCCGCTCGCCCAGTTCACCTTGATGAACGGCTTGCCGAACAGAAACTTGCCGCTCGTTCGATCGAGCACGTAGAAGAACCCGTTGCGATTCGCGAGCATCAACAGTTTCGCCGGCGCACCTTTCCAGGTTGCATCGACCAGCACCGGCACCTGCGTCGAATCCCAGTCGTACCGATCGTTGGGCGTGAACTGGAAATGCCACTGAAGTTTTCCTGTGTCCGCGTTCAGCGCGACGACCGAGTCGGTATACAGGTTGTCCCCCGGCCGCTGCGCCGCGTTGAAATCCGGACCGGGGTTGCCGACGCCCCAGTAGGTCAGGTTCAGTGCCGGATCGTAGGTGCCCGTGACCCACAACGATCCGCCGCCGTTCTTCCAGGCATCGCCGCTCCACGAGTCGGCCCCGGGCTCGCCGGGTGCAGGAATCGTGTTGAAGCGCCACACTTCTTTGCCGCTCGTCGCGTCGTATGCGGCGATGAATCCGCGTATTCCGTATTCACCGCCACCCACACCAACGATGACTGTGTCTTTGACCGTGAGCGGTGCGAGGGTGATCGAATAGCCGCGAGCGTACTCGGCGACGGCGACGTTCCATAGCGGCCGTCCCGTTTGCGCGTCGATTGCGACGAGATGCGCATCGAGCGTGCCCATGAACAGAGTGTTGCCCAGCATCGCAAGTCCGCGATTGTTGGCGCCACAGCAGACTTTGTAATCAGTCGCGCCGACGTACTTGTAAATCCAGAAGATGCGCCCTGTCGTCGCATCCACTGCAACGACATCATTTGGTCGTTGCGTCACATACATGATCCCGTCAACGACCAGCGGCACTGATTCCCACGGACCCGCAACCTGGTTCTGAAGCAGCCATTTCAATTGAAGCGATTTCACATTCGACCGGTCGATCTGCGAGAGGGTGCTGTATCGCTGCCCGGAGTAGGTACCGGAATACGTCAGCCAGTTTCTCGGTTCGTCCGCGGCGCGGATCAGACGATCGGTCGTGATCTGTCCGATCAACGCGGTCAAAAGCACCACGATGGCGATCACCGTCCGGTTCCTTTCAGTGACGAAACATATGCGACGAGATCGATGAGTTCAGCTGGCGTCAGCGTGTCTTTATAGGATGGCATTGGCGATGTCGTGCTCACCGACCATTGACGAAGATCCGCCTTCACCATCGACACCAGCCGTCCATCGTCAGTGATGATCTGGACCGTGTACGTATCCTCGTTCAATCGACGGCCGGTGATGGCGCGGCCGTCACGCGTGACGGCCCGCACCGGACGATTGATCGGGATCATCGTTCCGGTCGGATCGATCAGCGATCGCTGAATCGCCGCCGCCGTCCGGCCGCGTCCGATCTCGGTGAGATCCGGTCCGATATCACGCCCGCGTGTATCGATTCGATGGCAGGTCAGGCACGCACCTTTTCCTTCGAAGATGACGCGTCCGTGTCCCGCATCGCCCTGCGGCACTATTGTGGTGTTTGAGTCGAAGCCACTCCGGACGAACGCCACGAGGGCGCGTGCGTCGTTCGGATCGAGCGTGAATGACGGCATCCCGGTACCCGGAATTCCCTTGGCCAGAAGCGTCGTCAGCGCCGCATCCGTTGACGCACGCGGCAGTGGGCCCTGACGGAGATCGATGCCTCCTACACCCGCCCCGTCAGCGCCGTGACAGCCGATACACAACGCCGCGTAGACGCGTGCACCGGCGACGACGTCGGTCTGTGCGTACTGTTGTCCTGAGTGATCCTGGGCGGCCGAAGCGGTGACGAGCGTGATGAGGATTCCGGCCTGTAGGGCGAGGCTCTTGAGACCCTCGCCGACGGTGTCCGGGTGGCTCACAACGTCGCTACCACGACGTCGTAGATCGGCTGCGTGCCTTCGTGACCGTTACCGGCTTCGATCGTGTACAGCCCTTTGTATCCGAGATCGTGTTCGAGGAATCTGATCGCGGTCGCGAGATCCCAGCGTTGATTCACGCGCGTGTGAATGCTGCCGGCGGTGATCGGGATCAACAACCGGAGACACTGGTGCAACTCTTCCTGGCTCGTCGCGCCCGCACCACCGAGGTCGACATTGGCGAGCGCGCCAGAGCCTTTCAGGATCTCCGCGAGTAACGCCCACACTTCCGGCTGCGGCATCGGTGGTGTGGCCGGCGGCGGAGGAGGAGTTGTAGGCGCGTTGGGCGCGGTACCACCGGCGCGGCCGCCACGGCCTCCGCCTCCGCCACCACCCCGCGTCTCGACCGAAACGATGATGCCCTTGGACTTTCCGTAGTCGGCCATCGTCTTCAGTGTCGGGATCCCGTAGACCTTGTTCTCGTGTGTCGGCATCACGTTGGCGGTGCCGCCCTGGGCGCCCTGATTGATCATCACGCGCTGTGCGCCGAGCATCGCCGCGTGATCGACCCACATTTTTGTGAGATCGATCGCCAGCAGCCGATCGCGAACGCGAGGCGCGGACATGTTCAATCCGGAGAACTCGAGGTTGATCTGCGTCATCCGCGACTTGCTTTTCTCGATGCGGCTGCGAAGTTCCTTCAGGTACGAAGGCTCGGTCGAAGGAATGTGATAGTGCTGGAACTCGACTTTGTGAACGCCGTACTTGTCGGCAATCATCTCGGCAACGTCGAAGAGTTCGAGCGTGCGATTCGGATTGTCCTCGACATCGGGAACCTTCAGAAGGCTCTGAAAGTTCAACGTCATGATCGCGATGCGATCCAGCGTCGACTGCTTGACGCCCTTCGGCGCCTGCGCCCAGATTGACCGGCTGCTTGCCGCCGTGGCCACCGATGCTGCGGTCAGGAGAAATTCACGGCGTTTCATTCGAATGTCCCTCGTCGGTTAGGCAGCCAGGAGCCAGGAGCCAACTGCTACTTCTTCTCCGGCAACGCGAACGCAATTGCGCCCGTCGGGTTATTCGAGTTGGTCGGCTCGGCCGCTGCTGCAGCACCGCGTCCGCCGCGGCCACCGCCTTCGTTCGACATGATCACGAAGTACTGCCGACCCTTGGCCTCGTAGCTGACTGGGACGCCGCTTGTTGTGCCGCCCAAGTTTCCGGTCCACAGCACCTCACCTGTGTCCTCATCGTAGGCGCGTACTTTGCCATCGTTGCCGGCGTGAAACACCACGCCGCCCTTGGTGACGACCATCCCGTACCGCGCGCCGACGCCTCCAGTGTTTCCCGGTCCGCCGGCGCGCATCGTCGGCAGATGATCGCCGTTGGGCACCTGCCACTTGATTTCGCCGGTATTCAGGTCGTAAGCAGTCAACGTCGTATACGGCGGCTTGGTGAAACTTGCGAGCACGCCGTAGTCGGTCATATAGCGATTCGGCGGCACGTCCTTGACGTCAGGTGGATACAGCGTGTTGCCCGCGTTTCCACCCGAGCCTGGATAAAAAGGTCCGAGCGGGCGAGGTGGAAGAGGAGGCTGCGGTGCGCCACCGCTCGCGACGACCGGTCCGGGCGGGAACGTTTCAGGGCCGCCGCCGCGACCGCCAAAGCGTCCACGTCCAGCCGACGGGCTGCTGTTGGCGAGATACGCGATGATCGGACCGATCTCCGCCTCGGTAATGTCGACCGGCCGCATCTGTCCTTTGCCACCCGTGACGACCGCCTTGATGGCGTCCTCGCCCATCCGGTCGGTCACACCAACAAGCGAGGCGACACCCGGCAAAGCGCCCCTGAGATCGGCGCCGTGGCAGCTCCGGCAATACGTCTGATAGTTCTGAAATCCGGCCTGAAGCGCGGAGTTGTTACCACCGCCGCCGCGTCCGGGTTCGACTGTCCGCTTCGTCACGTCTTCGAGTTTCAAGATCGCAACCTGATTCACGCCGACGACGAACACCATGCCCTTCTGTGGATCCGCAGCCGTCGTGCCCCAGTTCGATCCCCCCTGATTGCCGGGCATTGAAATCGTGTCGATGAATCCCGGTGGCGTGAACATGCCTTCGTTGCGCGCGTTCTTCACCCGTTCCTTCATTGCCTCGTACTGCTCCGGCGTCGCCAGCCACGGGTTCACATCGTCGACCGAGAACGTCTGTCGAACGAAAGCGGGAGGTTTGGTGGGGAAGGGCTGCGTCGGCCAGGCCTGCTCGCCGGGCACTTCGCTTTTCGGAACCGGGCGCTCTTCAATCGGCCAGATCGGCTTGCCGGTCACGCGGTCGAGCACGTAGAGGAATCCGGTTTTGCCCGCGTGCGCGACGACGTCGACCTTCTTCCCGTTGTGGCGAATGGTGACGAGCTGAGGAGCTGACACATTATCGAGGTCCCACAGATCGTGATGAACCGTTTGGAAATGCCACAGCCGCTTACCCGTCTTTGCGTCCAGCGCCAGGATGCAGTTGGCAAACAGATCTTGTCCGATGCGATCGGCGCCGTAGAAATCGTAGTTGGCCGAACCGAGGGGAATGTAGACGATGCCGCGGGCCTCGTCGATCGACATCGAGCCCCAGTTGTTGACCCCGCCGACGTATTTATAGGCTTCCTTCGGCCAGGTTTCGTAGCCGTACTCTCCCGGCAGCGGCACAGTGTGGAACTGCCATTTCTTTTCGCCGGTGATGACGTCGTACGCGCGGATGTCTCCGGGCGGATTGACAAACGCTTCTCCGGGCGCGGAGCCAAGAATGATCAGGTTCTTGTAGATCTTTCCTGGACTGTTCGACTGGATCCGTCCCGCGTATTGTTCAGCGCGCGCCAGGCCGTGACGGAGATCGACGATGCCGTTCTCGCCAAACGTCAGGATGGTCTTGCCCGTGCGGGCATCGATTTCCTGCAGGAAGCTGTTGATGGAAAACAGCAGTCGACGGTCCTTGCGGTCCTCGCTCTCCCAGTAGTTCACCCCGCGGCTCTGAATACCGGCGAGGCCTTCGTGGATCCACAGTTCCTTCCCAGTTGTCGCGTCGAGAGCGATGAGCGAACTGCCTCGTCCGAGTACGTAGATCACATCATCCACGACAATCGGATTGAAGCCAGGTGTGGCATACGGGTAGAACCACGCGACTTCGAGCTGACTGACGTTGGCTTTTTTGATCTGGTCAGAGGCGACGAAGTTTGAACTGTCCGGTCCCGCAAGATTGTCCCACCACCATTTGTTGCTGCGTGACGCCGCCGTTACCCCAACACCGATCAGGAGGATCAGCGAGGTCGAGATGAGCTGAAAGATCCGGGTCCCAATTCGTGACTGCCGCCTGTCGTCAGCGGCCGATCGACCGTGCGGATGCGCAGTTGCCATGTGTCCGTCCCAGACCACGAAGCAAAACTGATGCGTTTACGTGTGCGAATCCACCGTTGCGGGCGTTCGCTGGTGAGCGTTTCGAGCGCGCATTATGCCACGAACCACGGATGAACACGGACCAACACGGATCGAGGAGATCCCGGATCCTGACCGGGGGCTCAGCTCCTGGGCGGAATTACCACCCACTGACGGCTGCGGACGCTGACCCCCCCGCGTCTGACCTTCACTCCGAGCTTGCGCGGACGTCCATCGCGGTCCTCGGCGGCCGGCTCGACGCCGAGCAGATAATATGCAGAGGTTTCGCGCAGAATCCTGTCGAAGGCGAAGTTTGCGGTGCCGACGGGGACGTAAATCAGCCGTCCACCGGCCGACTGAGAGAAGTCGCTGAGCCAATTCCCCTGTAACGCGCGATCGCGCGCCAGTTCGGAGCTGCCTGGCGCTTTCTGCGAGGCCGGACCCACGCCCGGCGTCGTGTCGATGTGGACGGTGTAGACGGTGGCGTTGGAGCGCGCCGCCGCCTGTCCCATGACGCGGGCCATGTCCCCCACATCAGGACGCCCCGCCGATCGATCGCTGACGATCAGTCCGGCGCTGACGAACACCACGGCTTTGCGTCCCGGAATCTTCTCGAGCGCGCGCAGCAGCGCTTCAAATCCCGAGAGGCTGGTCATCACCTGCTGCTCGAGCTGGGTCGCGAGCTGAATCCCTTCCGCGTAGATCTTGGCAGGACAGTCAGGATCTTCCGGACACTCGCGCGCCTGGATTTTCAGGACCGGATCCAGTTCCAGGGCGGTGCCGCCATCGGCGGTCGGGTTCTGCGCGTTGCGCGCGGCAGTGAGGAAGGAATTGGGATTCGACATCTGGGCGGTGATGTCGACGATCTCCCACGGTCTCAGGTTGTAGTGGGTTCGTAGTGGATCCTTCTGTCCCGTCACCCGGCCGAGACTGACCGTGAGGGGCGTCCGCTGGGTTGTGGGGAGGATCTGTGGTCCGCCGGGATAGACGAAGAGTCCAATGCGATCGCTTGGGTCGAGACGTTGGACGAAATTCTGTGCGCTCTCGATCGGTGCGCGCTCGGTGCCAACCTCAAAGCTCCCGGCGTCGATGGCAAGGACGAACGTTCGGCCGCGTCCTTCGGGCGGCCGAGGCTCCGCCGGGTCATCCGACGCGGCGATTTGTCCGATGAACTGCGCCGAGACGACTTTCCGTCGTTGACCGTTGATTGAAACCTGAAACGAGTCGGGACCGATGCGTCCAATCGGATACCCGGCGGAATCGACCACCTGCACGTCGACCGCGATCACGTCGACCGTGCTGCGGAAGACCGTCTGCGCCGAGATCGCGGCGACGCAGCCTGCGGCGGCCGCCGCGCCCAACGAAATCCGTAAAAGGTGGCTGGCACCTTTCCCTGAAAGGTGCCAGCCACCTTTTACGAAATGCGTCAATGGCCGCGGGATTTTGATCCTCCCGCGGCGGTGCGTGGCGAAAACGGTGCCAGCCACCTTTTACCGTCCCGCACCTGCGTCGTACACGTGCAGATTGCTGATGGCCCAGTTCGGCGCGTTCTCGACGGTTTCGATCTGCGTGACGCGCGCGAACCTGGCGCGCGTCGGCGCAAACGTGATCGCCGTGCGCAAGCTGCCTTTACCTTCGACAACGGGCTTGCCCCACTTGACCCCGTCCATCGAGAGCTCGAGGCGATAGCCACGCGGATAGGGAAGTTGCGGTGTCGACGCCGCCGCACCGCCGCCACCCCCGCGTCCGGCGCCGCCGCCGCGCCCGGCAGGTGGCACAGGGGCCTCGAATTCGATCTCGGTCAGCATCGCCGGCTGCGGCAGTTCGATCACGAACCACATGCCCGGCGCCTGTGGTGTCGCGGATGTCCAGCCGCGAGTTGTCAACGCCGCGGCCGCGGCATCAGGGTTATGACTTGCGGAGAGTTTCCACGACGTTGAGCTTTCGAGACGCCGAGGCAGCGTCGGTTCGAGTTCGCGAAGCGTCCACGGACTCTTCCGTCCGGCCGTCGCCGCTCGCACACGGGCGACGTCAGCCGTCGTGACGATGCCGCCGGCATTCCCGAAGCTCGAACGCACATACGAGGCAATGTTTGCAATCCACGCATCGGTGTTGGTCCCCATTGGCTGCATGATCGCCGCCGATGATTCCGACCCTTCACCGAGAGGACCCGTCAGCCCTTTGAGCAGGACCTTGATGATGTAGTCGCGATGACCGTTGACACGCGGCGACCCTGCCAGCGGCGGCGCCATCATCGCCCCCGCCGCGCCGCCTGCGACCGGCGTGCCGCGGCCATCAGCCGCGTGACAGCTGAAACAGAGCGACTGGTACACCGCGCTGCCTTCTTCGATCGACTTCAACTCTTCCGGACTCATCGTTGCGCTTCCCGCGACCGCCGGTGCCGGCCGCATCAGGAAATCGCCGATCTCTTTAATGCCGCGCGCCTTGTTGGCCGCCTGCGTCGCCTTGACGATGTCGGAAAGGTCGGCGGGCTTGAACTGGGCGAGCGTGAGCAACGCCTGGATGGCGACGTCGGTCTCGGAGTCCTTCGCCAATCCGCGATAGTCGGCATCGAACGATCGATTGCCAGCTTTGAACAATGACTCGCTGGCGCGGATCGCCTGGATGCGGATGCGCGGATTCGGATCCTTCATCTGCTCGCGAACGAGCGCCGCATCGAGTGCTCCCAATCCCTCGAGCGTCCACATTGCATGGAACCGCGCCAGCGGATTGTTCGAGCTGCGCGTCAGTTCGTGCAGTGATGGCACGACCGACTTGTCCTGCCTCAACACGAGCAGCCGCTGCGCGGTGTCCCGCCACCAGCCATTCGGATTGGTGAAGTGGCCGACGAGCTGCGCAGATGTTTCGTCATTCATGCGTGGCCACGTGGGATTCAGTTCGATCGGCGGCACCGGAGGTTGGCCACCCCCGCTCTCCGCTTCGCCGGCCGGCACACCGTCATAGCGGAGCCGCCACACGCGCCCGTGATTGATCACTTTGTCGAGCTGATACTGCTGAATCTTGTAACGCAGATAGGTACCGCGCGCCGTCCAGTTCGCGTCCTGGATGATGCCGTGGTACATGTCGAGGATGTAGATCGCGCCATCCGGTCCCTGCTTGATGTTGACCGGCCGGAACAGCGGATCGCTGCTGATGATGAACTCCGATCCGGGATACGCGTTGCGAACCTGCGTGAGTCCTTCGGTCTTGACGATCTTCGAACGGCGAATGAATCGCCCGACCGGATCGGCGAACAGCAGGTCGCCATTCAGATCGGCAGGGTAGCGATCGCTGCGAACGATCTCGGGTCCCGTCGTCGAAGTGAAATGATTCAGGCTGCCCGCCGGCATCCTCACGCGCGGGAGGCCGCCCTGCATATCGGCAATGCCTGGTGCCGGATATGGGATCTCGTATCCAGCTTCCCACTGATCGTTCACGAGGAATGCACCGTACTGAATCGGAATCTGGAAGTTTGCCGGCCCACGTTCGCCTGCCGCATTCACCAGCCAGATCTTCCCGTCGTCGTCCATCGACATGCCCCACTCGGCTCCCGGCGGACCAGATGGTTCGCGCAGGATGCCGCGCGGCGTCCACCGGAAACGAAACGGGTTGTAGGTGCTGTAAATCCAGTTGTCGAGCGCCCAGACGAAGCCGCTCTGTGCCTGCTGAATGTTGCCGCTTCGTCCATTGCCGACGCCCGTGTAGAACACCTGCCGCTTGTCGGCCACGCCGTCGCCGTTCGTGTCGGTGAGGAGCAGCACATCGTCTGAATGAGTCTCGTTGGTGAGAATGCCCTTGTCGAGCGGGAGAATCATCCGCGGGAACAGCAGGTTGTCGGCAAACACCGTATGTTTGTCGAACACGCCGTCGCGCTTCGTGCTTTCGTGCAGGCTGATGCGGCTGATCGGTTCGTGCTGACGGCCGGCATCGACGTCGAGCATGTAGCTGCGTTCTTCCGCGATGTAGAGACGGCCATTCCCGTCGAAGGCCATGACAGCGGGGCTGATGATCGTCGGATCAGACAAGACCAATTCTAGTTTGTAGCCGGGCGGCAGAATGAATCGCTTTGCCTGGTCCTCCGGCGTCAACGCGACAATCGGCGCCTTCGGTCCGTAATCACCGCCCACGTTGGCCGCATCACTCAACCCCGGTCCGCCCGCGCGAGTGCCACCGCCGCGTCCTTGTGCCGGCGGCGCTCCGGCCGTCGGGGTTTGCGCGTCATCGGTACGCGCGGAAGGACGGGGGGCGGCCACGACTAGTGCGATCGCAGCAACCAAAAAGAACCACAGCGTGCGGGTCTGCAGAGCGGCGGGGTTGTTCATCGAGGGATAGGCCTTGTCATACTGCGTTGCCGGCAACCGCGTCATTATGTGCGATCTTGCCAATTCACCAATTCGTGTATAACAGCCCCCTCATGTGGCAGCACAACTACGAACCGGTAGGCGGCAGTCTGGTGGTATCGGCTTTGGTGGCGGCGATCCCTATCGTCGTCTTGTTCTCCATGCTCGGGATTCTGCGGAAACCGACCTGGATGGCCGCCGCGAGCGCGCTGGCGTCAGCGTTTGTCGTCGCACTCGCCGCTTTTGGCATGCCCTTGAAACTTGCGGTCATGTCGATCATCTTCGGCGCGGCCTTCGGCATTTTTCCCATTTCGTGGATCTGCTTCGGATCGATCCTCCTGTACCGGCTTGCCGTCGATACGGGAAAGTTCGAGATCATCAAAGACTCCGTCGGTGGGTTGACCAACGATCGACGTCTTCAGGCGATGTTCGTCGCGTTTTCATTCGGTGCGTTCATCGAGGGGGCGGCGGGCTTCGGCGCGCCGGTCGCCGTCTCGGGGGCCATGCTGGCGGGGCTCGGTTTCTCGCCGTTCTACGCTGCCGGAATCTGTCTGCTCGGCAATACGACGCCGGTCGCGTTTGGATCGCTCGGGATACCGGTAACGACGCTGGCCAACATCACCGGGTTGCCGCTCCTTTCGCTGAGCGCGATGATCGGCCGGCTCTGTGCCATGGTGTCGCTCTTCATCCCCGGTTACCTCATCGTCGTGATGAGCGGTCCGAAGCGCGCGCTCGAAGTTCTGCCAGCCATCATCGCGTGCGGCGTCTCGTTTGCCGGGATGCAGTTCTACGTTTCCAACTATTGGGGACCAGAACTCACCGACATCGCCAGCTCGCTGACGTGTATTGCCGTGATGGTCCTCGTTCTGAAAATGTGGCAGCCCGCGCGCATTCTCAGACTCGATGGAGACACGCCCGTTACCGCCGCCCCTCGTCAGCACTCGACCGGGGAACTACTCGCTGCATGGTTGCCCTACATGTTGCTGGTGGCGTCCGTTCTCGTCTTTGGCGCACCGACGATCAAGGCCGCGATGAACCGTTGGACCGATAGCCTGTGGCCGGCCTTTCTCCCGAAGAGCGCCACGGTTCTGAACGGGCTGCTCGTGCCAGGCCTTCACAACGCGATCGCGCGCATCCCGCCGGTGACCGCGAAGCCGTCGCCGTACGCCGCGGTTTACGAACTGAACTGGCTGAGCGCAGCGGGTACTGCGTGCCTGGCGGCGGCCATCCTGGCGGCACTGATGCTCCGCGTATCCCCGCGGCAATTTGCCAGGACGTACAAGGCAACCTTCCAGCAACTGGCGCTGCCGATGGTGACGATCTCCTGCATGCTTGGACTCGCGTATCTGATGAACTACTCTGGGATGACGTCAACGTTGGGCCTGGCGCTCGCGGCGACGGGCGGCGCCTTTCCGTTCTTCAGCGCCACTCTGGGCTGGCTCGGCGTCTTTCTCACCGGCAGCGACACATCGGCCAATGCTCTGTTCGGCAATCTTCAGGTCGTGACCGCGAACGCGCTGGGCATCAATCCAGTGCTGACCGCGTCGGTCAACTCCGCCGCCGGCGTGGTCGGAAAGATGATTTCGCTCCAGAGCATCGCCGTCGCCGTCGCCGCCACGGGAATGACAACGGCTGACGAGAGCCGCCTGTTTCGATTTACGATCAAGCACAGCATCCTGCTGATGATCGTCATGGGCATTATTGCGATGCTCTACGCCTACGTGTTTGCAGCGTTTGTGCCTCGCTAAAAGGGATAAGGGAAAAGGGACAAGGGAATGTCGAGCACTACCACTGAAACAACACCGCGCACCGACTGGTACAAAGTCAGCAACGTCGACGATGTGGCGTCGCCGGCCTTGCTGGTGTATCCCGATCGCGTCGAAGAGAACATCCGCCGGATGATTCAGATTGCCGGCGGCGTCGACCGTCTGCGGCCGCACATGAAGACGAACAAGCTGCCCGAAGTGATCCGGATGCAGATGGCGCAGGGCATCATGAAATACAAGTGCGCCACGATCGCGGAAGCGGAAGTTGCGGCTGCGTGTGCAGTTCCCGATGTGCTGCTCGCGTACCAGCCTGTTGGTCCGAACGTTCAGCGGCTCGTGCAGCTGGTGAAGAAGTTCCCGGCAACGAGATTCTCCGCTCTCGTCGACGACGCGGGAGCGATAGAGGCGTTGTCGCGAGCCGCTTCCGCGGCAGGCGTCACGCTGGATCTGTTTGTCGATCTCGATTGCGGCATGCATCGCACCGGCATCGCGCCAGGACCAGACGCGGTGGCGTTGTATCGGTTGCTTGCGCGTTCGCCCGGATTGCGCGCCGCGGGCCTGCACGTCTACGACGGGCACATTCGCGATAGTGATCTCGCGCGACGCGCTGCTGCATGCGACGCCGCATTTGCTCAGCTCGAATCGGTGCGCCAGCAGCTCGTGGACTCCGGCCTGGAGGTTCCGCTGATCGTCGCCGGCGGCACACCGACGTTTCCCATTCATGCCAAGCGATCGGGCGTGCAGTGCAGTCCTGGCACCAGCGTGTTCTGGGATCTCGGCTACGAGACGCTGTTGCCCGATCTCGACTTTCTTCCGGCCGTTCTCGTGTTGACGCGGGTCATCAGTAAGCCGTCTTCGCGAATTCTCTGCCTGGACCTCGGACACAAAGCCGTCGCGTCCGAAGGACCGCATCCGCGAGTTGAGCTGTTAGGACTTCCCGATGCGCGCGCCACAGGTCACAGTGAGGAACATCTCACAGTCGAAACCGACCACGCCGGCGACTACAAGGTCGGTTCACCGTTGTACGGGATCCCGTGGCACATCTGTCCGACGGTTGCGCTACATCAGGAAGCCGTGGTGATCAGGCATGGGCGCGCCGAGGAAAAATGGCAGGTCGTCGCTCGCGCGCGGATGATTACAGTCTGAGAATGTCGGGCGCGGTCGTAAGACCGCGCCCGTGCCGAGACTGCGTGACTACGTCACGTTGAGCGTCTTCAGAAACGCGACGCTCTTCACCGTCAGGTCCCACGACTGCTCGACGAAGTAGTTCTTGACGCCGGCGGTCTTGGCGTTGGTGAACACCTTCACCCAGTCCACCGTGTCCTCGCCGAGGGCGAGTCCGCCGCCACCCTGACCTCCCGCGCCGCGGCCACCGCCGCGCCCGCCGCGCCCGCGCCCTTCGGCGGCGGCTGCCGCTTCCTCGGGCGTCGGTTTGACCGTCAACTGGCCCGCGCGCGACGGCGCCATGCCCTGCGTCGTATCGACGCCCTGAAGATGCATCGAGATGAATCGGCCGGGGTGATTGGCGAAGTAGACGATCGGATCGCCAATGGTCCTCATCGACGACATCTGGAACTGCATCTTCACCAGATCAGGATCCAGATGCTCGAGGAGGACCGGATACGTCAGGCGTCCATCCTCCAGCCTTGAGTTGCAGAAGCCTTCGTTGTGCAGTGCCTGCTGAAGGCCAGCTTTTTTGGCGACGGCCCCGATCTTGTTGTATTCATCGGCTGCCCGCTTGACCTCGTCGATGCTGGTGACGCCATTCACCACTCGGCCGCCCAGGTCGGCCGTGCTCATCTGCGTCATCCCGATCTGTTGCGCCCATTCGATCTGCTTGGCGTGATCGTTCCGGAGCGCATTCATCTGGAAGTGTGCGCTGATGCACTTCATCCCATTGTCGTCGAGGATCTTTCTGGTCTGCTTTCCGTCAGCGAGGTTCTTGTACTCGTTATACGTCGGGTTGCACAGCTCGATGACCTCGATGCCCAGCGCCTTCATATCCTTCAGCAGGCCCGCGAAATCGTTGTCGACGATCCGCTGCCGATGCGGATAGGTCTGGCTCCCGATTGGGAGCCCCAGCGGATTGGCGTGCAGTTTTAATCCGCCTCCCGCAAGGAAGCCGGCGACCGCTGCGCCCGTTCCGGTCTTCTGGAAGAACTCACGTCTCGTGATCACACTCATCGCAGGCTCCTTGCGGCGGATGGTTATACCTTCAGGTTCTTCAGGAACGCGACGCTTTCTTTCGTCAGGTCCATGTTCTGCTCGACGAAGTAGTTCTTGACGCCGCCCACCTTCGCCGCCTTGAACGTTTTCACCCAGTCGATCGTTCCCTGACCGACGGGCTTCTGCGGCCGGCCACCGCGTCCGCCTCGACCCCGTCCCGCCGGGGCGTTCGGGTCGGGTGCCGCTGGAGGAGGCACGGGGGCGTTCATGTCGACGTCCTGGACGTGCATCGAGATGAAGCGGCCTGGATACTTCGTGAAGTAATCGGCGCCGACGAGCCCTGACGAAATCGTCGACATCTGGAACTGGAACTTCACGAGCTTTGGATCGAGCAGCTCGAACAGGGTGTCGTACACACGCTTGCCGTCGAGCATCGCCAGCTCAAATCCCTCGTTGTGCAAGCCTTGCTGGATTCCTGCCTTTGCGGCAATGCCGCCGATCTTGTTGTATTCGTCGGCGGCTTTCTTGACGTAATCCATGTCCAGAGGTGCCTGGTTCGGCGGCATGCCGAGTGTGGCCGTGATCATCTGGCTGATGCCGATCTCCTTCGCCCACTCGATGCTCTTGTCCTGGGTATTTCGAAGCTCCGCCATGCTGAAGTGTGCGCTCTCGCACTTGAGGCCATGGTCGCCGATGATCTTCTTGGTCTGCTTGGCGTCCGAGAGGCTGGCGAATTCCTTGTAGCCGAGCGCGGAGCACAACTCGATGCGCTCGACGCCGAGGTCCTTCAGCGTCTTCAGCAGGTCGGGGAATTTTCCGTCGACGATCATCTGACGATGCGGATACGTCTGGCTGCCGATCGGAAGTCCCAGCGGATTCGCATACAGTTTGTCAGCCGTTACGGCCAGAATTCCAACGACCGCCGCATCCGCTCCCGCTTTCTTGAAGAAGTCTCGTCGTGATATTCCCGCCATCAGTGGCTCCTTCTTTGGTTGATCGATCGCCGACATTACAGTTCACGCGCGCGAATGTTCTTGTATTTGACGCTTCCGGCGAATCCACCCGACTCACCGGCCGGCGGCCACTGGAAGGTGATCGGCGCTGCCTCTTTCCAGCTGGCTTCCGCCGGGTCGGTCGGATCATCGGTCACGTCGCTGATTTGCTTTCCGTTCAACCACACCTGCAGATGCGGGCCCTTGAACGAGATGCGGACGTGATTCCAGTCACCCTTCTTGCGGAGCATCGGGAATTTATCGCAGTCTTCGAGGTATCCCGGCTTGGCGCCGCAGTCTCCCGACGACAGCCAAAGGACATTGCCCCGAATCGCCTGGGGCGCCGTTCGGTGCACCACGATGCCGATATATTCACCCGCCTCACGACGTCCGAGATTCAGTTGATAGGCGGTGCGCAGCGTCACGCCGCTGTTGAACGTGCACGTCTTATCCTCGCTGAGATTCGCCTGTTTCTCTCCGAGCTTCGGCGTGCACTTGGTCCCGGCTTCCGCCAACTGGAAATCGAACTCGAGCTCGACATCCTTGAATTTGTCGACGGTCGTGAGGCTGCCGCTTCGCTGGCCTTCGGGAGGCGCCACGCTCGTGATGACGCCGTTGTCCACTTTCCATCCGCGCTCTTCCGGATTGGTCGAAGCGGGCGCAGGCGGAGTTGCCGGGGCTTGCGCTCCGGGAGCGGCGGCACGTCCGCGCCCGCCTCCGGTCACGGTCCAGCCCGAAAAGTCCTTGCCGTTGAACAGCGGCTTCCACGAGCCTGGCGACTGCGCGTTCACGGTCAGCGTTGTAGTCAGAAGAAGTCCAGCGGTGCCGATAATGGTCGCACCGCTCGCGGCGCCAACTCGTTTCAAGAGGAATGTCATGCGTGAATGCCTCCCAGTTGGCGCATAGCATCGTCTAAAAAGGGAAAAGGGACAAGCGACAGGCGCGCCCGTGCGCCCGCAGGCCCGGATGCCGGTCCCGGCACCTTCTGGACACGAGCGACATCAACTTCTACAATGCGGCCGACAAGCTGATGGCTTCCAAAGTGACACCCACTGTGATCGTGTGCGGCGCCTTGTTCGGTGGCGCGTTCCTCGCCAGAACCGCGCTCGACTGGTTTGTCCCGACAGCGGATTTCTCGGTCCGTTCCCAGATCTCGACATACGTCGGCATCAGTCTGCTCCTTGCCACCGGCTTCTGGTCCGCGTGGCGTTCCGGATCGACCACGTCAGGGACGTTCTCCGCAGCAAGTGCCGCTCTCATCGGCGCGATCGTCAGCGTGGCCGGCGCTGCCGCGATGCTGACGGTGTTTCACGATCAGCAAACGCTGGCTGCGATCGAGGGAAGCGGCGGTCTGGCTGAAGTGTTCACATTGCCGATCGTGATGGTTGTTCCCGCCCTGATCCTCGGTACGATCGGCGGCGCCCTCGGCGCGGCCGCAAATTCAAAGCTCAGAATCGACCCCGTCTGAAATGCGCCTCATCGGAGGTTCGCCCATGAGAAAACTTTTGTATCCGGGGATCTGCGGCGCGGCTCTGCTGGCGTCGGCCATCGCGACAATGGGGGCGCGGCAGGCGGGCGGCAATGCCGTCGCGATCGACAACGATGACATCGGCGGTGTCGTCACCAGCAGCAAAGGTCCGGAGGCCGGCGTCTGGGTCGTAGCGGAAACCAAAGAACTGCCGACCGGCTTCATTCGTGTCGTCGTGACAGACGACCGGGGCCGGTATGTCGTGCCCGATCTGCCGAAAGCGACCTACCAGGTATTCGTCAGAGGGTACGGCCTGGTCGATTCGCCCAAAGTGCCGGGCACACCTGGCAAGCAGTTGAATCTTACGGCGGTGATTGCGCCGGATCCGCGGGCGGCGGCTGAGTATTACCCGGCAAATTACTGGTTGTCGCTGCTGAAAATTCCCGACAAGAGCGAGTTCCCAATCCAGGAGCAGGGGGCGACTGCCGGCAGGAGCCAGGGTGAGTTCCTGAAACAGCTGAAGACCGACGGGTGCATGTCGTGCCACCAGATTGGGAACAAGGCGACTCGTGAAATTCCGCCGAGTCTCGGGAAGTTCGATTCGTCGGTGGCTGCGTGGGCGCGCCGCGTCGCGTCGGGACACGACGGCTCACAGATGGATCAGCAGATGGGTCAGCTGGGGCGTCAGCGCGCGCTGAAGATGTTTGCCGACTGGACCGATCGCATCGCCGCTGGTGAGTATCCGAAAGAGGCACCGCCGCGGCCGCAGGGCGCCGAACGCAACCTCGTGATCACGCAGTGGGACTGGGCCGATCCGCGCGAGTATTTCCACGACGTCATCGCGAGCGATAAGCGCAACCCGACGGTCATGCCCTACGGTCCGGTGTATGGACTGCACGAAAACTCGTCCGATCATTTGACCATCCTGGATCCGGTCAAGAACTCGTGGACCCAGGTCGAGATTCCCCATAATCCCGCGGCGCAGTTGAATCCGTCGGGCGGAGCCATGCCGAACCGGTCGCCGTACTGGGGTGAAGAGATCATCTGGAATCAGGTGACGAGCGGCCACAGCAACGAAATCGATCAGAAGGGGCGTGTGTGGAACACGACTCGAACGCGGACGGCGACAGAACTTCCCGCGTATTGCAAGGAAGGATCGAGCAACCCCTCGGCAAAGGTTTATCCAATCGGCGGCGGCGGACGCGGTGGCGGCGGCCGCCAGTACACGGTCTACGATCCCAAGACCAAGAAGATCGACATCGTCGACACGTGCTTCAGCACGTTTCACCTCAACTTCGACAACGATGCCGACAACACGATCTGGAGCGGCGGCGGGGGTCTGGTTGGCTGGGTGAATACGAAAGTGCTCGACGAGACGCATGACGTCGGGAAGGCTCAAGGCTGGGTGCCGCTCATCGTCGACACCAACGGGAACGGCAAGCGTGACGCCTACGTCGAGCCGAACGAACCGGTCGATCCGGCGAAGGACAAGCGGATCGGCTCGAGCTTCTATGGCGTGATGCCGAGTCCCGCAGACAACTCCGTCTGGGGATCGTTCCTTGGATTCCCCGGCGGACTGGTGCGGATGGATCCCGGACCGAATCCGCCGGAGACGGCGATGGCGGAGATCTATATGGTGCCGTGGAATGAACCGAAGGCGTCGGCGCAGGGATTTTCGCCGCGCGGCATGGACGTCGATCGTGACGGCGTCGCATGGGCGGTCCTCGCCAGCGGCCACCTTGCCAGCTTCGATCGTCGAAAGTGCAAAGGGCCACTGAATGGTCCGACGGCCGCGGAAGGGAAACTGTGTCCGGAAGGCTGGACGCTCTACACGGTGCCCGGACCCAATTACCCGGGAAACACCGACGCGGCGGCAACCGATTCGAACTATTACAACTGGTCCGACAAGTTCAATTCGCTCGGGCTGGGTGAGAACGTACAGATTGCAACCGGCAACGACTCGGGCGCACTGCTCGCACTCGTCAAT
>DATJKH010000167.1:0-15934 GCA_035491715.1 Vicinamibacterales bacterium
TGTGATTGCCGGGGTGGTGACTGACGTGCTCAGCCGCGACTACACGAGCATCTCGCAGGCCCGGTCGGACGGGAACAACGCGCGGGTCTGGGGCGGGATGCACTATCCGAGCACTGTCGTGGTCGGCAATCAGTTGGGGGAGAACGTCGCGAATTACATCATTCAGAACGCGATGCAGCCGCTGAACGTCGACCAGTAACGAAACGAGCATTGACCGCCCGTCAGATGTGACGGGCGTCGAATCCGTGGGCGGGTTTGGGTGTTCAGACGAGCGGGGGTTCTTATGAATCGCAGATTTTTCGTTGTCGTTCTTGCCGTTGTCTGCACCGTGCAGTCTCGCCAACTCGGTGCCCAGTCGATGAGCGGCGCATTGATTGGCACCCTCACTGATACCCAGGGCGGCGTTCTCCCCGGTGCAGTCGTGCAGATCAGCTCGCCGGCGCTGATTGGCGGCGCTCAGGAAATGACTACTGACACCAGAGGCCAGTTGCGATTCCCTGCCCTGCCTCCCGGTGTGTACTCACTCGACATCGAGGTGCATGGATTCAAGGCGTATCACGAGCGGAACATTCGCATTGCGACTGGCGCGACGATAGAACGATCGATTGCACTCGACCTGAAGGACGTCGCCGAAACGGTGCTGGTCGATGGAACCGGGTCGAGACTCGAAGCGCGCGACAGTGGATTCGAAACGCGTTTCGGGCCGGAGGATCTTGGCGTGATTCCGACACGGCGCTTCAGCATGTTTGACTTCGTCAGAGCGGCGCCTGGTGTTTCTGCGACCTCGCCAGGGAGCGGCTCGACCAATAGCATCTCGGCCTTCGGCTCGGGCACCAACGAGAACACGTTCATGATCGACGGCACCAACTTCACTTGCCCGTGCAGTGGCGAGGCACGCTCGGAACCAGGGGTGGATTTCATCCAGGAGGTTCAGGTGCAGTCGGCAGGTTCGTCGGCCGAGTTTGGCAACATGCAGGGTGCGGTGATCAACGTCATCACCAGACAAGGAAGCAATCGCTTTTTGTACGACACGTCGTACTACGGGCAGACGGCTGGCTTGACAAGTCATCCGGTGGAGCTGGTGTATCCCGGTCCTGCCAAGGCGAAGAGCGGTTATGAACGCGTCAAGTATCACGATCTGACGACCAATCTCGGTGGTCCGATCGCTCGTGATCGCGTCTGGTTCTTCACCGGGTATCAGCACCTGCGCGACTACGACAGTCAGCCAGGTACCGACCCTGCCCAGCCGCGGACATACGAGCAGGACAAGTTCTTTGGCAAGCTCACGTGGCGACTTGCTCCTGGACTGCAGCTGCTTCAAAGCTATCACCAGGAATTCTGGGTCAATCCCGAGCTTCCCACGTCAGTGAAGCCGTTTGAGGCGACTCAGCGTCGTCATGCATCGGTCCCGGCAGTAACGTTCGGGCATCTCACCCACACCCTGTCATCCAACACCGTATGGGACGTGCGCGTTGGTCGCTTCGTCTATACGCGCGACGACGATCCGAGCACCGGCGACGTCACGATTCCCGGGCGCTTCGACAGTGTGACCGGCGTGTCAAGCGGCGCGCCGCAGACGTTCGGCAGGTTGAAGCTCATTCGAACAACGACCAAGGGCACCATCAACCACTACGAGCCAGGGCTGCTTGGTGCCGATCACCAGTGGAAGATCGGCGGCCAATTGGAAAAGGGTGAGCATCACTTATCGTCGATCATCCCGACTGGAGTCAGGTACGTCGATAAGAACAGTCAGCCGTCGGAGGCGGTGTCGAGCGATCCGTCGATTGCGGGTGGCGAGTCAATCACGGCGTCCGCGTTCGTCAGCGACGCCATCACCATCGGGCGGTCGCTGACGATCAACGCCGGCCTCCGCTTCGATCACAGTCGCGCGATCAGCCAGGATCTTCCAGTGCTCGATGCGAAAGGCAATGAGACCGATGACATCGTTCAGGGCGCCGGCACGCTCTACACGTGGAATGTATGGTCGCCGCGCCTTGGCATGACGCTGAAACTTGCGAGCGACGGCCGAACAATCCTGCGAGGCAGCTACGGCAGATTCAATCAGGGTGTGCTGACTGGTGAACTCGCGCCATTCCACCCGGCCGCGGCACTGACCACGCGCACCGCCTTCGATCCGGCGACAGGCGGTTACACCAAGGTCATCTCAGTCGTCGATCCGAACACTAATCTTCAATTAGATCCAGCGATGCGAACCCCGCACACAGATGAGTACTCAATCGGCGTCGACCGTGAGATCGGCGGTGGATTCTCCGCGGCGCTCGCTTATGTCGGCAAGCACGGCGGCGACTTCATCGGCTGGACTGATGTCGGTGGCCAATACACGGAAGAGACGAGACAAGTTGCGAATGGTGCAACGGTGCCGGCGTTCGTACTTGTCAACTTGACGGCCGATCGACGATTCCTCTTGACCAATCCTTCGGGTTATTCGCTCACCTACAACGGAGTGGTCATGGCCGTTGAGAAGCGGCGGTCGCGTGGATGGCAAGCGTTTGGATCGTATACCTACTCGCGTGCGTCCGGACTGCAGGTTGCAAGTAACGGACTCGCCTCGGATCCGCAAGTGAGCACGATTGCCGGGTCCCCTTACCTCACGTTCGGTCAGGATCCGAATACGCTCACCAACGCGCGCGGGCGGCTGCCGAATGATCGACCCCACATGCTTCGCATCATGGGGAGCATCGAGGTACCTCGCATACGGCTCACCGTTGCTGGCAACGCGCAGTACTTGAGCGGGAAACCGTGGGCCGCTACCGCACTGCTGTCTCCCCTCCCACAGGGCGATCAACGAGTTCTGATCGAGCCGCGAGGTTCGCGCCGGCTGTCGTCGCAAACGCTCGTCGATCTGCGCGTGTCCAAAGCATTTTCGATTGGTGCCACCACGCGCGTCGAACTCTTCGCCGACGTCCTCAATGCACTCAATGACACGGCCGAAGAGCGGTTGGCAACGGATAACATTGCGAGCACCAGTACGTTTGGCCAGCCGACAGCTTTCGTCGATCCGCGGCGCGCGATGTTCGGTGTGAGGCTGAATCTGGGTCGCTGAGTCCGCCTTCGCGGTCGCGGCGCTGAGGACCCGACGTCGCGCTTCGCCGAGGCGCCGTTCGTCCCGACTGCGCAAGCGTTGGCCCCAGGACAGTCGACCCACCGCGCCGGTGTACCTTATATTCAACGTTTCTGGTCTCGAAGGGAGCGTGAATGTGAGGCTGCCGGTTACCGTTCTTTCCCTCGTCGTTGCCGTCTCGACAGGGTGCTCGTCGCAGTCGCAGTCGTCGCCGTCGAACGCCGCATCGTTGCCAAAGGGCATCGACACCGCCGGGATGGACACGTCGGTCGCGCCCGGCGACGACTTCTATGCGTACACCAACGGCGGGTGGATGAAAGCGACCGAGATTCCGCCCGACAAGCCAACGTACGGAGTCATCAGCGTCCTGCTCGATCGGACGCGCCAGCAAACCGTCGACATCATTCAGGACCCGGCAAACACCGGTGCGAATGCCTCCGCGGATGCGCGCAAGATCGGCGACTTCTACGCGAGCTTCATGGACGAAGCTGCCATCGAATCCAAGGGCGTCACGCCGCTGAAACCACAGCTCGATGCGATCGCCGCCATCACCGACAAGAAAACGCTGTCTCAGGTTATCGGCTCGACCTTGCGCGCCGACGTCGATCCACTCAATGCGACGAACTTCCAGACCGAGCATCTCTTCGGTGTGTTCGTCGCCCAGGGGCTGACCGATCCGGTCCACAACACGCCCTACCTGCTGCAGGGTGGTCTCGGGATGCCGGATCGCGACTACTACCTGTCGACGAGCCCCAAGATGGGTGCTGTGCGCACCGACTACAAGCGGCACGTTGCCGCTGTGCTCGGACTTGCAGGCTTCAAAGACGCATCAGCGCGCGCGGCGCGTGTCGTTGATCTCGAGACAAAGATGGCCGGCGTTCATGCGACGCGCGAACAATCGGCCGACGTCAAACTGCCGCAGGTCTGGACGCGAGACGCACTGCCATCAAAGGCACCAGGCCTCGACTGGCCGGCGTTGCTAGGGGCGGCAGGATTAAACGAAACACCGAGCTTCATCGTCTGGCATCCGTCGGCGGTGACGGGACTGTCGGCGCTTGCCTCCAAGGTGCCACTGGAGACCTGGAAGGACTGGCTCAGCTTTCATGTGGTGAACCAGGTCACCGGCTTTCTTCCCAAAGCCTTCGTCGATGAAGGCTTCGCGTTTTACGGAAAGACATTGAATGGAACGCCGCAGCAGCGTCCACGATGGCAGCGCGGCGTCGACGCAACGAGCGGTGCGCTCGGAGAAGCGGTTGGAAAGTTGTATGTCGCGAAGCATTTCTCGGCCGACGCGAAAGCGAAAGTGCGCGCGATGGTCGATGACCTCACAAAGGCGTTCGACAAGCGGATTGACGCGCTCCAGTGGATGACACCGGAGACGAAGACGAAGGCAAAAGACAAGGTGAAGACGCTCTACGTCGGCGTCGGCTATCCCGACAAGTGGATCGATTATTCAGCGCTCGAGATTGTCAAAGGAGACGCGCTCGGGAATCTCCAGCGCGCGGAGCTGTTCGAGTATCACCGCCAGCTGGCGAAGCTGAAACAGCCGGTCGATCGCACTGAATGGTGGATGACGCCGCAGACGGTCAATGCGGTCAATCTGCCGCTCCAGAACGCGCTCAACTTCCCTGCCGCATTTCTTCAGGCGCCTTACTTCGATCCGAACCGCGACCCGGCGGCGAATTTCGGTGCGATGGGCGGCACGATCGGTCACGAGATCAGCCACAGTTTCGACGACATGGGAAGCCAGTTCGACGCGCAGGGGCGGCTTGCGAACTGGTGGACGCCGCAGGATCTCGAGCACTTCAAAGCCGCGGGGGAAGCGCTCGCGGCTCAATACTCCGCGTATCGTCCATTTCCCGATCTTTCACTCAACGGCCATCAGGTGCTGAGCGAGAGCATCGCCGATCTTGCCGGCCTCGCGGCCGCCTATGACGCGTATCACCTCTCACTCAACGGGAAGCCGGCAGACGATCAGACGTTCTTTGTCAGTTTTGGTCAGAGCTGGCGGGACAAGAGCCGCGAGGAGTTCGTGCGCATGCTGGTGGCGTCGGATGGCCATCCGCCGGATGAATACCGTGCCGCGACGGTGCGCAACCTCGATCCCTGGTACACAACGTTCAACGTCACGCCGACGCAGAAGATGTTTTTACCGCCTGAGAAGCGCGTGCGCGTCTGGTAACCCGCCTTCGCGCTTCGCGGCTACGGCGGGACGGGCGCAGGCCAGGTGGCCTGCGCCCGGGCGCACGGTTACGTTAGAAACTTAACCGCAGACCAAACCGAAACTCCCGCGAACGGCCGGTCGCGTATGCCGTTTGCGTGGCGAGTACTTTCCCGAAGTTCGAGCTGTTCACGTTGCCGTTTGGATTGCCGAAATGCGGGGTGTTGGTCGCATTGAAGGCCTCCGCGCGGAACTGTAGGTTGGTCTGCGGACCGAGCTTGAAGGTTCGGAAGAGACCGAGATCGAGGTTCGCAACTCCCGGCCCTCGCATCGTGTTCCGGCCGACGTTGCCGAAACGCACTTCCGTCACCCGCTTGAACGCGGTCGTATCGAAGTACGTTCCGTCGTCACCAACGTTGCCAAAGATCTCGACCTTGTCCTTGACCTGATCGGGTGTCTGCAGATTGCCCGGCATGTTCAGCGATGTGCCGGACGCTGTCAGTTGGAACGGACGCCCCGAGTACGCGGCAAAGATACCGTTCAACTGCCAGCCACCAAAGATCGCAGCGGTCGTACCGGTTTGCCCCCATTTCTTGCCCGGACCGATAGGCAGTTCGTAGACCGCCGCGAGCTGGAAATTGTGCGGCACATCGTGCGACGCTAGCGCACGATTGCGATACATGTAATCGAGGGCGTTCCACGAGAACTCCGTCCAGTCGGAGTAAGTGGCCTCATCGATGGCTTTCGAGAAGGTGTACGCGCTCTTGACGAGCAAGCCGTCCGAGAATCGTCGATTCAGCGTCGCCTGCAGCGAATGGTAGTTGCTGTGTGTTCGGCCGTCCCATTCTCTGGTTGCCGTGGTCCGGCCGAATTTCTCAAACAGTGGCCTTCCCTCGTCTCCTGATCCCGGGATCTGCGAGGCGTTGATGTCGAGGAACGCGAAGCCTCTCACCGATGACGATCCAACGTAGCCAAGAGTCGCGACAATCTGTGCCGGGAACTTCCGCTCGGCGACGAGGTTCCACGACTGAATGTAGCCGCGATGCAGCAGCTCGTTCGCTCTGGGATATCCCGTCTCGGCAACCTCAGGCAACGGTACTCGACCTGTGCTGATGTCGGGGCAGCAGATCGAAGGAATGCCGACGTTGGGCCCGAGCGGCGCATTCGGGACACCAGCCGCCACGTACGCAGGATCGGTGGTGACTGGCTGGTAGCCGTTGACTCCCGAGAATGCCGCGACGAGCGTCAGCGGATACCAGCCGCGCAGTGCCTGCGCCCCCCACGGATGAGAGTGGTAGGTGATGCCGTAGCCGCTGCGGATGACCGTCTCATCATCGACCTGATACGCGAACCCAAGACGCGGTGCGAACAGCTTCTTGCTGAAACCAACGTCGTTGTCCTGCGGGATGTTGCCTCGTCCACCGATCAACGCTTCGTTCGTGTTCGGGTCGTATGACTCGATGCCCAGGCCACCCGACCGCGTTCTATTCGGATAGAGTTCCCACCGCAACCCAAGATCGACAGTTAACTGCGGTGTGGCGCGCCATCGATCGCGAACGTAAAGCGCGTACTGGTTCTCGAGGCTGTCCATCTTGATGAACTGACTGCTCTTTCCCGACGCGCTCGCCACGCCGAGCTCGAACGCCGCCAATGCGTTCGCATCGTCTTCAAACGATGGTGTGCCGCCGCGGAATCCGACACTGGCTTCGAGCGCATCAGGATTCAGGGCAGTGATGCCTGGATCGAAATGGAATGCACCGCGCGGGCCTTCGCCTAACTCTGGCTGCCAGTGATTCATCAGGTGATGCACGAAGTCGAAGCCGTACCGCACATCATGCGTCCCCTTGTTCCAGCTGACGTTGGTGTTGAACGTGTAGGATTGATCGTTGCGATAGAGCGGATTCCAGCCCTCGGGATTTCCGAGGTCCGAGAACCCGGAGATATACATCGGCGGCATGCCACTCTCGCGTGGATCCGGTCCGTTTGTCCCGGGAATGCCGAGCGTGTCCAATCCGAAGTTGGTGCCGAGATCCGGAGGTTCCACGTCCTGACCGAATCGCGTCCAGCCGAAGACGCCATCGATCAGGAGGTTCGGCGAAACGGTATAGGTGTGACCCATACCGGCGATCTGAACAAGTGTCGAGCCATCACCGAGACCGCCTCCCGCGCATAGGCAATTTCCTCCCGCATCGCCAAGGCTGAAGTCGCCGTGAACAAGCGCGTCCATGACGCTGTACTTGAACCACAGTTGGTGACGTTCGTTCCGGTTCCAGTTGACCTTCCCGTCGATGTTGTTTCGGTTCAACTTCTGCGTGCCGGTGTTGAAGTAATTGGCGTTGTCACCCTCCTGATTCGGTTGCGGAATCAACGCCATCATCTTCGCCATCGGAGCATTCAGCCGCGACTGCGGGATGACGTTGACGCGTCCGCCGCTCGAGAACACCGAACGGCCGGTTCCATCCCTGTTGCCGCTGAACGGATCGAAAATCATTCCCTCACGCAGAGGTGTCGTGCCACCTTCGGTGGTTGGTACGAGGATCGGGTTCCCTGCCGCATTGAGAATCTGACTCCCGAGCATGCGGCTGAAATCTCCGCCGCGCAGATCGAGCGCCGGGACCGAGGACAGCACCGAGTTGCTGACGCGTTCAAAGGTCCCTTCCCAGTTCGTAAAGAAGAACCACTGATTCTTCTTGATCGGTCCACCGATGCTGGCCCCATCGATGTTGCGCTTCCCATCCGGTTTCTCGGTCACGCCGTTGCGATTTTCGTCCCAGGTGAAGGCACGCAGTGCGCTGTTGTCGTGCATCGCGAACGCGCTGCCGCGGAAGGTATTCGTTCCTGACTTCGTGATGACCGTGACCGCCGCACCGCCGGTCATCCCCTGTTCCGCATCGAAGTTGTTCGTCGCGATGTTGACTTCCTGGATACTCTCCGCCGGTGGCACGTAGACCGCGTGATGAGGCATCGTGACGAGAATATCGGCGGAACCATCCACGCGTGTGTTGTTCGCACCGCGCTCCTGACCGTTGACGTTGGTCGTCAGCGCGCGTCCCGGCGTGTCGGTGACAGCGTTCTGATAACGTCCGGGCGTCGCGCCAGGAACGAGATTGATGAGGGACTGAAAGTTGCGGTACCCGGAGAGCGGCAGGTTTTCGATCGCCTGCGTATCCAGACTGACGCTGACGTCGGACTTCGTCGTCTGAAGCATAGCCGTGCTCGCTTCGACGCTGACCTGCTCGGTAAGCCCTCCGAGTTTTATGTTCGCGTCAACGCGCGTCACTCTATTGATCGAAACGGTGACTCCCTTTTCCGAGTACGGTCTGAAGCCGCCCGATGAAATCGACAGGTCGTACACACCTTCAGGCAGGTTCGGGACTGAGTAATAGCCCGTCTCGTCCGCTGTCGCCTGACGCGACAGTCCAGTGGATGTATTTGTTGCTATCACCACCGCTTTGGGCACGCCAGCACCCGTGTCGTCGGTGACCGTTCCGACAATTGAGCCGTAGAGCACCTGCGCGGACGCTGCGCGCGGTAGGAAAACGATCGCGATCGAGACAATGGCCAGGCCGACCATTGCCGGAAGAAACTTTCTCCACACTCTCACTGTGCACCTCCCCGATTGGCGGGCCGGTCGTGATGACCGGTCGCCCTCACGGAATGTCGTGGTTCAGACAAGCGACACGCTTGCTTGAATCCGCAAATTGCGAACAGTATTCAGTTCAGTGCAAACTCGCCGGGCTGGACCGCACGATCTGTGCCCGGTGCGAACGGCGTTCTGGATGAACGCCTTACTTGTCGTCCGGTAAGGCGAAGACGAACATCGAGCCTTGACCGGTTCCGACGATGTACTGCTTACCGTCGACGCCGTAGCTGATTGGGCCGCTGGCGTTTGGGCCACCGAGATTGACGTGCCACAGCAGCTCACCCGTTTTGGCGTCCAGCGCCACAAAGGTGCCGTCCATCCCACCGCCAAACACGAGATCACCAGCTGTTGAGAGCACGCCGGACTCGGTGTAGTTCACCATTTTGAAGTCCCACTTCTTGTCGCCCGTCTTCGGATCAAGCGCGCGAATCGCGCCGTATCCTTCTTCTTCCTTTCTGTAGGTGGCTGGCGGCCGCGATGCGCGACCACCAGTGGTGACTGTTCCCGGAGGTGCGGTCGATCCCGTATAGCGCTGCCCTTCTACCCACTCCGGGACAGGATACTTTGCGGACCGCCCGCCAGAGTTTTCCCACGTCGGAACGTAGAAGAGTCCCGTCCGAGGACTATACGAAGGCGGATACCAGTTGGTGCCACCCTGCGTGCCCGGATTGACGACGATGCCGCCCATCGGCTTGGGCCAGAATTTCGGGTTCTTGATCGGTCGGCCGCTCTCGTCGAAGCCGTCGTTCCATGTCTGGTACACGAATGCCTTTGCCGTGAGGAACTGACCCGACACGCGATCGAGCACGTAGAAAAATCCGTTGCGATTCGCCCAGAGCATCAGCTTCCGTGGCTTGCCCTGCCACACCATGTCGACGAGAACTGGCACTTGCGTGGCATCCCAGTCGTATTCGTCGCCCGGCGTGAACTGGTAGTACCACTTCAGCTTTCCCGTGTCGGCGTCGAGCGCGATGACAGAATCTGAATAGAGATTGTCGGCGGGTGTGCGAATGTCGCCATTCCATCCGGGGTTCGGATTGCCCGTGCCCCAGAACGTCAGGTTCGTTTCCGGATCGTAGCTGCCGCCATTCCAAATCGGACTGCCGCCGTGCTTCCAGGAATCGCCGACCCAGGTTTTGGCCTCCGGTTCATCGGCTGACGCGGGGGCTGTATTGAATCGCCAGATCTCTTTGCCGGTTTTGATGTCATACGCGGCAACCCAACAATTTGCGCCGGCCTCATTCGTCGCGGGCCCGAGCAGCACCATGTCTCGGATGACCAGTGGCGCGACGTTGTATTGATAACCCTTCTTGAAATCCGCCAGCAGCTTGTCCCAGATCACTTTGCCGGTTTTGACGTCGATCGCGAGTAGATGGCAATCCACCGTCGCCCAGAAGAGCGTGTTGCCGGCAATCGCCATCCCTTTGTTCACTTCGTACGCGTTGTAGTAAGCCTTTGGATCGAGAGGCCGCGCGAGTTTCCAATACTGACGGCCTGTCACCGCGTCGAGTGCGACGGCCTCGAGCGCCGTGCCGGTGTACATGATGCCGTCGACGACGAGCGGGGTGTTTTCCATTTTGTTCTGCGCGTTCGAGTTCTTCGCGTAGAGCGGATGGTACGACCACTTGAGCTGCAGATATTTCACGTTGGTCCGGTTGATCTGCGTCAGCGGACTGTAGCGATGGCCGGAATAGTTGCCCGAATAGCTGAGCCAGTTGTGCGGTTCCCGATCCGCGCGGAGCAGACGATCGTAAGTGACCACTCCTTCGACTCTGGTGGCCGCCTGTTCGCTCAGAACAAGCCCTTCGGCTCTGGTGGATTCACGCTCGCTCAGGACAAGGGTTTCTGAGGCAGCGGCGAGGAGCGCGAGAATCAGGATGCGGACGATCATGGCAGCACCTCTCAAAGGGCCGGGAATCGCTGGGGAGAGATTGTCGATCAGGCCGTCCCTTGTCAAGACCCATCGACTCGCGTATCCTCCGCGCTGCGAGGGCGGCCATGAACCTGTCGCGAGTGGTGGTTTTCGTCGGTCTGGCGGTTGCTCTGGTGAGCGGTGCCGCAGCGCTGGCTCAAGTCTCGGGCGACGCGACTCGAGGAAAAACGCTCGTCGAATCAAACGCCTGCTTCGATTGTCATCGCATCGATCAACGCGGCTCCCGCGTCGGCCCGGATCTCTCCGACATCGGCACCCGTCGCACACCCGAACGCCTGCAGCAGGCGCTCCTCGAGCCTGACGAGGAGGTGCTGTTCGAAAATCGCTATGTTCGATTCGTCACGAAAGACGGCGCGACGATTACGGGCCGATTGCTCAACCAGGACGCACTCAGCGTGCAGCTGCTGACGCCCAAGGAAGAGCTGAAAACTTACATGCGTGCGTCGCTTCGTGACTATACGATTGTTGACAAGGGACTCATGCCCTCTCTTCGTGGCAAGCTGACCGACCAGCAGGTCGCCGACATTGTGACTTATCTCAGTTCGCTGAAAGGGCAGCCCTAGAGGCTGAAACCATCATGACGGTCACCCTCACGCGTCGAGCCACGCGCCAGGCGCCGAAGCCCGCGCAAGCGGCGCCAATGGCTCCGCCCGCCACGATCAGGATTGCCGCAATCGACGCATTTCGCGGCTTCGTGATGTTCCTGATGCTGGCCGAGGCGATGCGGCTGCCGACGCTCCGGAACGCATTCCCTGACAGCCGCTTCTGGTCGATCATCGCCTACAACACGTCGCACGTGCCGTGGCAGGGATGCTCGCTCCACGACCTCATTCAACCGGCGTTTTCATTTCTCGTCGGAGCAGCACTTCCTTTTTCGCTCATCAACCGCCGCGCCCGTGGCGAAAGCTTCCAGCGCTTGCTCGGCCACGCGATCTGGCGCAGCGTCGCGTTGATCTGCCTCGGCATCTTCCTGCGCTCGCTCGAGCGTCAGCAGACCTACTGGACGTTTGAAGACACGTTGACCCAGATCGGGCTTGGCTACACGGTCCTGTTCCTGCTGGCGTTTGCGTCGTTGCGCGTGCAGATCGCGGTCTTTGTCGCGATCCTCGTGGGATTCTGGGGAGCGTTCGTCTGGTATCCGCTGCCGGGTCCAGACTTCGATTACACAAAGGTTGGCGTGCGCGCCGACTGGCCGTATCTCTACACCGGGTTCCTGGCGCACTTCAATAAGAACTCGAATGTGTCGTGGGCGTTCGATGTCTGGTTCCTGAATCTCTTCCCGCGCGAGAAGCCATTTCTGTACAACTCGGGTGGCTGGTCGACACTCAGCTTCATCCCGACGCTCGCAACGATGATGCTGGGCCTGTGGACGGGGCGCTGGCTGCAGACCAATCGTCCGACCGTGGAAAAACTGAAGGGGCTCATCGTCGCCGGCGTGGCATTGACGCTTGCCGGGCTCATCCTTCAGTGGCTGCACATCAACCCGATCGTGAAGCGCATCTGGACCTCGTCGTACACGCTTTACAGCGGTGGCCTCGTCGTTCTGATTCTCGCCGGGTTCTACGCGCTGATCGATTGGAAGGGTTGGCGACGGTGGTCGTTCCCACTGCTCGTGATCGGTGCCAATTCGATCGCGATCTACGTGATGAGCTGGACGATCGAGCACTTCATTTCATCGGCACTCGTGCGTCACCTTGGCCGCGCGCCATTCGCCGTCATGGGCCCGCCATTCGAACCGGTCCTGCGCGGCGCCGCGGTGCTGGTCGTGTTCTGGTTGATTCTGTTCTGGATGTACCGAAGGAAAATCTTCCTGAGGATTTGATTTGGTGTAGGGCGCGGTTTTTGGACCGGTAAAACTAGCCTTCCCGTAACGCCGCCTGGGGATCAATGCGCGTCACGCGACTCACCGGTACCCATGCGGCGAGCAGTGCGACCGCCAGCATAGTCGCAGAGATCACCGCCATCACCAACGGGTCCACCGTCGTGATGCGCCAGAACATGCTGTTGAATACGCGGCTGAGACCAAACCCGCCGACGACGCCGAGGATCACGCCTGTGAGGATCGGTTTGAGCGACTGAAGCATCAGCATCGCGACGACGTCACGCGCCCGGGCGCCGAGCGCCATGCGGATGCCGAACTCCGTTGTTCTCTGACCGACGACCCACGACATCACGCCGTAGACGCCAACCATCGCCAGCAGAATGGCCAGCGTCCCGAACGTTGAGAGCAGCGAGGCGAAGAAACGGCTGTTGGTCACTGACGGTGACGACGTGACGCGCTCTTCCATGGTCATGAAATCGTGCGCCGTCTGATCGCGATCGACCTTGGCCACCGCGTCCTGGACGGGACGAACCAGCGTGAGCGGCTCGACAGATGCACGCACCGCCAGCACTTTGCGTGTATGGATCCACTCATCCTCGCGCCCGTATTGCGACAGGTGTTGCCGGAACGGAATGTAGACGGCCGCCGGTTTTTCTCGCTCGAAGGTCGGATAGGTGACGTCGGCGACGACGCCGACGATTTGCCTGGGCTGCGGTTCGGCGACCGCCTCCCCCCGCGGACCGATCGAGACTCGTATCGCCTGGCCAATCGGATCCTGTCCGGCGAAATGACGATCGGCGAATGTCTTGTTGACGACGGCGACCCACGGTGACGAGGCGGTGTCGCGCTCCTGGATCAGGCGTCCGCGGAGCAACCGGATCGCCAGCGTGTCGAGCGCCTGTGCATCGACTTCGTTGACATCGGCAAGCGGCTCCTTGCCGGGCTCCGGGACAGGCCGGCCGACGATCGTGAACGGCTGATACCACACTTCGAACGGCAGATGACTGATGACGCCGGCACGAGTGACGCCCGGTATCGCGCGTACGCGTTCGAGAACCTGATCGAAGAAGATCTCGGCCTGCGCCGTCACCAGATTCATGTCCTGCGGCGTCTTGTCGAAATACTTCGTCCCGCCGAGCAGGATGTCTGCTGTGAGCAAGCGCGTGGTATCGAAGCCTGGCAGGTGGCGTTGCTCGCGCAGGAAGCCGCGCATCATCAGGCCGGCGCCGACCAGGAGCACCATCGACAGGGCGACCTCGGTGACCAGCAGCGCGCTGCGGCCTCCACTTCCCTTGCCACTCGAGCCGCGCGTCCCTTCTTTGAGCACTTCGTTCAGGTCAGCGCGTGACGTACGAAACGCGGGGAGCAGGCCGAAGACCAGGCTGGAAGCAACAGAGATTGCTACCGCGAATCCGAGGACGCGAGTGTCGACCGGGATGTGCTTGATCAGTTCGGGAAACCCGACGGGAATGACCAGTGCGAACAATCGGGTGCCCCAGAACGCGAGCATCAAACCGAGCCCACAACCGACCAGCGAAAGCAGGAGATTCTCGGTAAGCAACTGCTGCATCAATCGGCCTCTCCCCGCTCCTGTTGCCGCGCGAAGCGCCAGCTCTTTTTTGCGCGCGGTCCCGGCGGCGAGCAGGAGGTTGGCCACGTTCGCGCACGCGATCAAGAGGACGAAGCTCACGGCACCCAGAAAGAAGCTCAAGCCGGTGGTCGCGCCGCGGAAGAACGCGTCGTGCAACGACACGACCTCGGCTTTCGTGCCGCCCGGTTTCTCCCCTCGTGCTTCGATCACCTGTCGCGCGATCACGTTCGCTTCCGCCTGGGCGGATGCCAGCGACACGCCGGGCTTCAGCCGACCGACAGCGATCATCCACCGCGCCTCGGGAATCTTTCTCAAGTCGTTGGCAATCCAGAACGCAATCTTGTCTTCCCACGGGACGAGCGAAAAGTCCTTGGGCATGACGCCGATAATCGACCGCGTTTCCCCATCCACGTGAATGGGCTTGCCAATTACGTCCGCGGCTCCGCCGAGCCGTTCCTGCCATGTCTCGAAGCTGATGACGATCGAGCGCGCTTCTTTTTGTTTGACCGGATCGTCGAAATCCTCCAGTCGATACGTTCGCCCCAGCACCGGCTTGACGCCGACGATGGACAGCGCGTTCACGTCCACTGGCAGCTGCGAGACGCGGGTCGCCTCGGTTGTGGTCGCCAGTGTGACCGGCGCGCCAAACCCCTGGAAGAACCCGAACGACTCGAAGGACTGCCCGTGGTCGAGGACTGCCTGAACGATGTTCCAGTTGGGCGGCTGCTGTTGGATGCCTTTCTCCGTGTCTCCGGTCCACACGACCGCGAGGCGATCGGCGTCGGCGAAGCCAAGCTGGTAGTTCGCCACACGATTCACCACGCCATACATCGTCGTGGTCGCCCCGACACCGAGTCCGAGTGAAAGCCCTGCCACCGCCACCATGGCTGGATGTCGGCGCCAGAGCCGCAGGGTGTAGCGCACGTCGGCAAGTCGCACCACGGACCTCCTGACTGAACTGTCCAGAGCTTAGACGGACGTAAGGCTTCCCTGTTCCCGGCCACGGAAGGACACGGATAAGAATCGCCACGGAAGAACACGGAAGGACACGGATAAGAATCGCCACGGAAAAACACGGATGAACACGGATAAGAATCGCCACGGAAGAACACGGAAGAACACGGAGAAAACTCGCCACGGAAAAACACGGATGAACACGGATAACAGGGCACCGAAGAAGTGCACGGCGGCGCCCGGGTAATTGATCGTCAGATCGACTAGGGTGGTTGGTGGGAGACATGTTCTTTTATGCCGCTGAAATACTTATCAGGCGAAGAAGTACGGAAGGGTGACCGCGTCCTGTTTCATGGAGAACCCGGAGAGATTGAATACGTGGTAGACGGGTTCGTCGGTGACCCGGAAATTGACTGGCACATGAGAGAGCACGGTCCAGGTGTCTTGATTCGCGAGCCGAAGTACTTCGGACTCGTGTACACGAGAGGGATCGATGACGAAGACTTGGTGTTCGTTAGCAGGGCGGCTCAGTGACGACAGCGGGTCATGAGTTCACCCGTGCACACGAAATTCTGACCCTCTTGGCTGTTTTGATCCGTGTTCATCGGTGTTCATCCGTGGCTGTTTTGATCCGTGTTCATCCGTGTTCATCCGTGGCAGTTTGATCGGTGCCATCCACGTTCATCCGTGGCCCGTGTTGGAGCTCGTCCGTGGCTGAAGGAGCGTCCTGAGCAGCGGTCGGTGGCTG
>DATJKH010000168.1:0-22624 GCA_035491715.1 Vicinamibacterales bacterium
CCCGATCCTACCATTACGACAGGACCTCATCGATTTGCGACGCGTCAACCGCCGTTTACTGCACGTTTCCAAACGGTCGTCCTGCGCGCCGCTCCGGAGGCGACCACTCAGATGCCATGCATGGCGATCACGCTGGCGAACGACCAGTGCAAAAGCCATCGCGGCATCTTCGATCCGGGAGGTGGATTCCACCCGCACCGCAGTTGATGCTCAATTTTGCGCCGTGCCGATCGAGCTCAGCAAAGACCACCGCCGTTCGTGCGTGAATTAGGCGTACTGATTGCACCGGTGCGCGTATCGAGTTGCAAAGTCAATGCGAGTGCGCCTCATCAAAAAACTTGCAGAGAAAATCGACGGCGTCGATCTGACCGGACGATCGGTGGGAGACCTGCTGAACTTGCAGCCGCGAGAGGCCAGACTACTCATCGCCGAGCAGTGGGCGATCCCAGGTAGCGACTCCGCTTCACAACTCTCCGGTCGAGACGTGCCGGATTCCGGCCAGCCGTCCCCTCAGATCTCGGACGCAACCGATCCCCAACGGCGTCGCTAAGTCCTCCGTTCAACCGCGCACTTCCTTCATCTCAGGCCATTGCCGCGGCTATACTCCTCGTCGCGCGACCTGCGCGGGAGAAGGAGGCTGAATGGCACTGGCGGCCGGACGGAATCTCGGGATGCTGTTGCTGGCGGTTTATCTCATCCTTGCCGGACTCTCTGGACTCGTCGCGCTACCGCTCGGCGGGCCGATCCTGTCGGTGCTCGCGTTGCTCGCCGGCATCCTCATTCTCGCAGGGCGATAACCGCGAGGACCGTGCGCATGTGGCGCTCGATACGGCGGATTCTGGTCGGGCTGTTTGGCCTGGTCATCGTCGCTGCCGTGGGCGGCGCGACCTATCAATGGGGCGCGACGCGCAGGGAGCTGGCGTCAACTCCGCCGCCGGGACAACTCGTCGACGTCGGAGGGCACAGACTGCATCTCTGGTGCACGGGTGCCGGCACTCCCGTCGTCATTCTCGAGGCCGGCCTGGGCGGCTCGAGCGCCGGCTGGGGTTCCGTTCAACCCGAGATCGCACGATTCACACGCGTCTGCTCCTACGACCGGGCAGGGATGGGCTACAGCGATCGGGGGCCGTCACCCCGGACAGCGCGCCGCATCGCCGGCGAGCTTGCCGGACTGATCGATCGCAGCGGTATGGCCGTACCGGTCGTGCTCGTCGCGGCGTCCCTCGGTGGTTTCGACGTGCGCGTCTTTGCGTCTGACCACACCGATCGCGTGGCGGGTCTGGTCCTCATAGATGCCTCCCACGAGGATCAAGCCCACGACGTGCCAGGCCTTGCGCGCTGGGTGCCTCTGCTCTCGTCACTGGGGATCCTGCGTCTGCTCGGCATCTCGTTCGGTCTTGATCCGGCGATACTCTCCCCTTCGGATCGAAGATTCGCCGCGGCAACGAGATTCCGCGCCGCCGGATACCAGGCGGCCGCGGACGAAATCATGCACATACAGGCAAGCGCTTCCGAGGTCAGGAGCTCGCGTCGAAAGCTCTCGATCCCGGTGGTTGTGGTGACCGGTGGACGCGGCGCCGACGCGACATGGCGGCAACTGCAGCGCGATCAAGTCACGCTTTCGGACCGTGGATGTCAAGTCGTTGCCGAGCAGTCCGGTCACCTGGTGCAGATCGACCAGCCGGAAATCGTTGTCGATGCGATTCGCAGCATCATAAACGCGACGAGGCGCGGCGACAGTCCGGATTGCGGATCCGGAGCTGCGGTGCGGTGAGAGTGCTTTTAGTCACATCGTCGTTACCTGCCGCTTGACCGCGCGCGGCTTCCCCGATTACAACTGAATGCCCGTGACTTCTCTCCGCCACAAGCTCCTCCTCGCCTTCAGCATCATCGGTCTTGCTGCGTCGACCATGTCGACCTATGTGCATTACCGCCTGCTGACCGATGCGAGCTACACCAGTTTCTGCGATGTGAACGCATCGCTGAACTGCACGCAGGCGTACTTGAGCCGCTTCGGATCGTTGTGGGGAGTGCCAGTGGCGCTGTGGGGCGTGCTGTTCTTCGCGATCGTATTGTTTCTCGTCATTGGCGCGCGCTCGCGATCGGCGGCGCGCGATGCGATTCCCGGCTACATCTTTCTCATGTCGACGATCGGGCTGGCGATCGTGTTGTATCTCGCGTGGGCCTCGTTCTTCCAATTGCACACGGTTTGTCTCTTCTGCGCCACGACCTATATCGCGGTGATTGCGATCTTCATCCTGTCGGGTGGAGCGTTGACGGTGCCGGTCGCCTCTCTCCCGCGACGTGTGGGCGCCGACGTGCGATCGCTTGGTAGCACTCCCGGCGCGCTTGCAGTGATGCTCGTGGTCGTCGCAGGTATCGTTGCCGCCATCGCGTGGTTTCCGCGTGAGAGCGCGGCCGTCACAACCGAGGCTGCCGCCTTTCCGCCGCTCACCGATCAGCAACGCGCGGATACTGAGAAATGGTGGGCCGTGCAACCGAAGGTCGACCTGCCGATCCCCAACGACGGCGCAAAAGTCCTGGTCGTGAAGTTCAGCGACTTCATGTGCCCGGCGTGCCGCCAGACCTACGAGTTCTACAAGCCGGTGCTCGGAAAATATCTCGCCGCCGGCAACGTCCGCTACATCGTCAAGCACTACCCGCTCGAGGCGGAATGCAACCCGAGCGCGCCGAACAACCACTATGCCTCGTGCGAAGCGGCCGCGGCGGTCATCATGGCGAAGGGGAAAGGCACGGCCGACAAACTCGAGCAGTGGATCTTTTCAAATCAGATCGGCCTGACGCCTGAAGCAGTGAAGACTGCCGCGAAGGACATCGGAGGGATTCAGGACTTCGATGCGCAGTACCAGACCACGTTGCAGGAAGTGAAAGCGGATGCGAATCTTGGCGCAACCCTGAAGGTCAGTCAGACGCCGACCTACTATATCAACGGCCGCAAGTTGATTGGCGACACGATTACGCCGCCTCAGTATTTCGATTACTTGATCGAACTCGCGCTGAAAGAGACCAAGTAACCGTTACGCCACCGTCGTCAGCGGCGCAGTCGCGGCGGCGGGCGCAATAAGGCCCGACCCGCTAATCAGTACGCCATACATCACCACGCCCTGAATGCTCTGAATGGGCGCGACGTCGAACGCCAGGCGCGCGCCCGCGTGTTCGCATTCGAAGTGCGTGTGCTCCCCGCGCAGCGCGAGGCGGCAGCGCATTTCAATTTCCGATCTCAAAGGTTCCGGAAACTGCATCATGACGGACGCGCCCGGTGCCGGTCCGGCCGTGACTCTCAGCGATCGGTCGAAGACGATGACGACGTCGGCGCCGGGGGCGCTGATAATCTGCGATGAGCCGCCGAACCAGAGGCCGCCGGCGTAAAGAAGCGCCGCGACTAGTGCGATGCTCGTCACGAACCCGCCGGTGGTAAACCCGAATGTGGCACTCAGACCTGCGAGGATAGTGACGATACCGCCCGCGAGCAGGATGGACGAAAACGCTCGCTTGAGAGGACCCATGGTGTGTTCAGCGCGTCATCATACGCGATTTACCCGCAGGCAAAGCCGTGCATTTCCGGTACGGACGAGGTGGCCAGGGTAACCGATGCCCCGTTTTGGCGCTCGGAAGTGATCAAGCTGTGCTATTGTCCGCTGCATCCGATAGCCCTGATAGATGGCCACCTGTCCCCGATGCAAGGGGCATCTGACCGACTCGCACAAGTGCCCTCGACGATCGACGATTGTCGCGGCCGAGATGATGGCCGTTGCGCTCGGCGGCGGATTCATCGGTCTGCTCGTTGTCGCAATTTTCGACCGGGCCGGGCAAATCACCGACGTTGACTATTCCATTTCTGTGATCGCAGGTGCGTTAATCGCAATTGGATTGCACCGCGCACTACGGACTCCGTAATGACCGTCTGGTCGCTCCCCGCTGCTCGCTCTCCGCAGCTCGCTTCTCTAGGCTCGCTTGGTAGGTTCGCGCGTCCGCCCTCGATCGATCGCGGTCGTCTAGTTTTTCGCCGTCGCTAATGCCCATCAGCGATTCGTGAACGGCACCGCGCCAACAACGAAACGCGAACAGCGAGGAGCGACCACAGCGGGGAAAGTCCGGCCCCATTTTTGCTCGCGTCGCTGGCGTGCATCGCACGCAAACGGTATCTCCATCGGCACGACCGGTCCAGCCTCTCGTGGCGAGCACGCCGCGGGTTGCGTCTGCACCTGCGCCACTTGTGCTGATCGCTGATGGCGATGCGGTCTCGCGAGACATCCGAGAGGCACAACTCCGCTCGGCGGGACTTCGCGTTTTCGTCGCGCGAACGGGCTTTGAGGCGATCGTGAAAGCGACTTGCCAGACGCCCGACGTGATCCTGCTCGATGACTCGTTGGCCGGGATCGACGCCGTCGAAACCGTTCGCATGCTGACGGTGTGCCCCACCACCGCACACATTCCAATCGTTCGGCTGCTCCGTGGAAGGCGCTTGCCTCAGCGGATGCTGTCCCGCCTGCGGCGTGTAGCTGCGTAATTCCTACTCAGCAAAATTGACGCTTTTGGCCAGCTCGGCGATGGTCTCGACCAGCCGCTGGTAGTCGGCCGGCTTTCCCAAGTGTCGCGCGAACCCTGCGTCGAGTGATCGCTGCACATCCCGTTCGCTGACGTGGCCCGACATCGCGATCACCGGCGGCGGATTGGGAACAGTTGCGGCAATTGCCCGAACGAGCGAATACCCGTCCATACCTGGCATCGCCAGATCTGAAATGATGACATGGGGGCGGAACGTGGCCACGGCATCGAGGGCGCGCGACGCAGTACTGACCACCATCACGTTCCCTTCGGCGGCGCGCACGGTCAGCAGAATCAGCTCTCGGGAATCCTGATCGTCATCAACGGCGAGCACCCGAATTCCGCTCAAGCTGGGTGTGCTGGTCGTGGGAATCTCGGCGTCGGTCGGCAATGCCGCGCGTTCGGTCGGCAGGGTAATCATAAAAGAAGCGCCCTGGTCGAGACCGGCGCTGTGCGCAGTGACGGTGCCGCCGTGCAGGTCTACAAGATTGCGCACAATGGCAAGGCCGAGACCCAGCCCCGTCTGCGTACGGGTGCTGCTGCTGTCGGCCTGCCTGAATCGCTCGAAGACGTGCGGGAGGAAGGCCGGATCGATCCCGACCCCGTTATCTGAAACGGTGATCTTCACCTCATCGACAGACTCGTCTACGGTGACGTCGATCCGTCCGCCGGGCTTGGTGAACTTGACGGCGTTCGACAGCAGATTCCACATCACCTGCTCGAGGCGATCCGCATCTCCCCAGACTTGACCTGACAGCGTGCCGATCGAGAGATTGACGTCGAGGTCGCGCGCGCGAACGGCCGGTCGGATCGAGTCAATCGCGGCGAGAATGACGGCCGACAGGTCGACGGGAGAGGACTCGACGCGCAGTTTGCCGCGCATGGCGCGCGACACGTCGAGCAGATCGTTGATCAGAATGGCCTGTGCACGCGCGTTCCGCTCGATGCTCTCGAGTGCGCGCTTGCGCGTGGGATCGTCGGCGCTCGGCATTTTCAGAATGTGCATCCAGCCAAGCAGCGCATTGAGCGGGGTGCGCAATTCGTGCGACAGCGTCGCGAGAAAATCCTCCTTCAGGCGGTCCGCTTCCTGAGCTGTGCGGTATAGCATCGCGTTGTCGAGCGCCAGGCCCGCGCGAGTGGCGACTTCCTGCGCCAGCGCGAGATCGTGCTCGGTGTACTGACGGCCGGAAAACGACCCGGTCGTGAGAAGTCCGAGCGTCCGCCCGCGGCTTCGCAGCGGGACCATTTGAAACGAACGGACGCCGAATCGGCGAAGGAGCTCCAGGTGCTCCGGCGTTTGCGCGCTTCGCGCCGCCTTCTCCGGCCCGGTGTCGTTGTCGATGAACGGCTCGCCCGACTTGATTGCCCGAACCGCCGGCCCCTCGACCATGAGCTTCGGTGGATAACGCTTCAGCGCCTCAGCGACGCCGCGCCGGTTCGGATCGTCGACCACGAGATCGACGCGAGCAAACGCGCCGTCCTCTTTGAGCACGTCGACCGCGCAGTAGTCTCCGAACATCGGCACCGCGAGTCTCGCCAGCGCCCGCAACGTCGTCTCGTAATCGAGCGACGATGAGAGGAAGGCGCTCGCATGCGCGAGAAACCGCTGCTCCTCTGCGATGCGGCGGTGTTCGGTGATGTCCATGAAGATGCCGATCGCGCCGCGCACACGGCCCGAGGCATCGAAGAGCGGGGTGGCGTATTCCATCAGCGTCAGGTGACTGCCGTCGGCACGGACGACGTCAATGACTTTCCCTTTCACCTCGCTGCCGCTTCGTGCCGCCTGATACATCGGCCGGTCTTCCAGTGTCATCGCCCGGCCATTGGTGGACGACTTCAACGGCGGCCGCGCGAATGCCGAATTGCCGAGCGAAATCCGATCGGCATTCTCGAGGCCGAGCTGACGCGCCAGCGCAGGATTAATCCGCGTCGCGCTGCAGAGCGGATCGTCGGCGATGGCGATACCGATGGGCAGAAGATCGAGCAGCGGCTCCATTACCTCAGCGCGATCTTGTAAATCGAGGCTGAGCTTTTTGATGAGCTCCAACGGGTGCGCCGGTGACATGGGCGCTCGCATTCTAAGCGGAGGACGATCGGAAATGGTTGAATTCGTGAATGGCTGAGCTGATGCTCTTTCTGGTATAGATTCGTTGCCTACCCCGACCCAGGAGAAGCGAATGGACCCCATGCCGGCCTTTGACAATGTGGATGACGATTTGTCTGCTGCGGCACGCGAGATCTCGAAGCGTGAGCTCGTTGAGTACGTACTGCGAACACCGGTATCCGAAAAGGCGATGGCGCGCGCCGAACGCTTCCTGCCGCTGGGTGTCGCCTCGAGTTTTCAGTTCTACGAGCCGCATCCGTTGGTCACCAAACGCGCCGCCGGATCGCGGATGGAAGATCTCGATGGTTTCGAATACGTCGATTTCACGATGGGCTACGGCGCCCTGTTCACCGGGCACGGGCATCCAGTGTTGTGCCGCGCCATCACGGAACAGCTGCGCAGCGGCCTGTTGTTCGTGAGCCCGTGCGAGGACAATGCGGCCGTCGCGGAGCTTCTCGCCGCCAGGTTTGGATTGCCTCAGTGGCGCTTCACCAACTCAGGCACCGAAGCGACGATGGACGCGATCCGTCTGGCGCGCGGCGTTACCGGCAGGCCTCGCATTGTCAAGGTCGAAGGTGGGTATCACGGGCACCACGATTCGGTCCTGGTGTCGACGAAACCGTCTGCCGAGGCGGCTGGACCGGCGTCGGCGCCGAAGACAGTCGCGTCGACAGAAGGTTTGCCTCCCGGAGTTCTCGCCGACACGATCGTCGTCCCCTACAACGATCCCGAGGCGCTCGAGCGAGTGCTTTCGGCGCGGGACGTCGCGTGCTTCATTGTCGAGCCGGTGATGGAGAACATCGGCATCTGTCTGCCGGCTCCTGGATATCTGCAAGCGGTCCGGGAGCTCACGAGTCGCTATGGAACGCTGCTGCTGTTTGATGAAGTGAAGACCGGCATCACCGCCAGCTGGCACGGGGCCGCACATCGTCACGGCGTTCTGCCTGATTTGATCGCGGTCGGGAAATCGATCGGCGGAGGCGTGCCGCTGGGTGCGTTCGGCGGCGCGGAAGAGTGGATGGACGCGATCTCGACCGGGCGAGTCCTGCACGTCGGCACATATAACGGAAATCCACTTTGTATGGCGGCGGCGCGCGCTGTCCTCGGAGAGATCTGCACACCGGAGGAAACGGCGCGAGTGATCGAGAGAAACACACGATTCGTCGCCGATTGCCAGGCCCTGCTCGCAAACGTCGACGCCCCCGCGCATGTGGTTCAATGCGGCGCCAAAGGCTGCGTGACCTGGTCCCGCACACCGATCGGGAACTTCCGCGATTATCTCGCGACCGATTTCGATCTGGCGTTCGCGCAGTGGATCTATGGCGTCAACCGCGGCGTGCTGCTTCCCCCGGGCCTTGACGAGCAATGGCTCCTGTCAGTCGCACACACGGAGGAGGACATCACGCGCGCGCTGGACGTGTTAACGGGATTCCTCGATGAACTGGCCAACTCGTGACGTTCATCTCTTTTCGGCAAACTCAGCCGGAATAGCCTTGATCGGTCTGACCTGAATGTCGCGGTAGAAAATCTCCGCCCCTTCTGATTGAAGAATGATCGCTCCGGACATGACAGGTGTCGGCTGATCCGTGTCGATGCGCATCGGACCGTGCAGACGCATCACGACCTGACCGTTGACGATGTGGATGGCATCGTCGCGGAAGGCAATCAGCTCGACGGTGTTCCATTCGCCGTTCGGTTTTTCCGCATCCGGCTGCTTGATGCAACGGCCCGAAGACCCGTGACTCTGCGAGAAGAAAAACCATTCCCCCGTCGGATCGTAGTCGTAAAGCGGAGGGTTGGTGCCCTGGCGGACTTTCGATCGCACGCCGATCGTCGAGCCCACCGCATAGAGATCGCCGACATCCTTTTCCTGGATCTGAAGCTCGATCGAGCGCGCCCACGTGCGTCCCTGCGCGCCCGGTTCCGCATGCACGTGATACAGCAGTCCGCTGTCGCGGCGCGTCTCGGCACGATCGCGCGGCGGCCACTTCTTTTCTCCCCACTTGAACTGAAACTTCAGGTGGTAGTCGCTGAAGGATTCCTTCGTCCGCAGTTCACCGAACGCTTCACCAGAAATGCGAATCGCCGAACGGCCGTCCACGTCCTCGGCGACGGTGAATACTTTGAGTGGATCGCGACCCGATCCGATCGGCTCGAGGTATTTGCCATCGGCGTCCCGCTTCAACCCGGGAACGTCCGATGTCGGCGACGGCGCCTGCATCCAAGTGGTCCAGCCGTCGAGGTTCTTGCCGTTCCAGAGCGACTTCCATTCAGTTTGCTGAGGAGCGGCGCCGAGGCTGATGAGAGCGGCAACAATGAGGAGGCGTCGGAGTGTGGTCATGACGCGGGAAAGACTACTCCAACGGGTGCCTTGGGTGCCAGGAGTGCGAATGCAGGGCAGGGTCTGCCAAGGCGCGGTCTGAAGACCGCGCCCTAGATTCCATTCACTCCGCCCGGAGCGCCTCGACCGGATCAATCGATGTTGCGCGAAGAGCCGGGACATAGCTGGCAATCACCGCCGCACTCACGAGGCCCGCGCAGACGAGGACATAGGTCAATGGATCGCTTGGCTTTACGTCGAACAGCAGTGTCGAGAGGAAGCGAGTCAGGCCCGCCGCCGCTAGAAGGCCACAAACGATCCCGATCGCCGCGAGCCTGGCGCCATATGACACGAACATGCCGACGACCTGTTCCCTCGGCGCGCCGAGCGCGACGCGAATACCGATCTCGCGCGTGCGCTGCGAGACCGAGTACGACATGACGCCGTAGATACCGGCGATGCCAAGCAGCAGTGCCATCCCTCCGGCCAGCGCGAGCATCACCAGCGTGAACGATGTGCGCGCAAGCGAACGATCGTAGATGTCCCGAAGCGTGCGCACGCCAGCGAGTGGCAGGTTTGGATTGACCGACCACACCGCGCGGCTGATGTCGTCGATAAACCCCGCCGATCCCGTCCGCGAGCTGCGAATCACATAGGCGACTCCGCGACGGACCGACACGTCGTCACCCGAGAACTCGTCCATCAGCACTGGCCAAATCACCATCGTCGGCGCCTTCTGATCGAGGCCATCTACGCGCTCGTCGCTGACCACCCCCACCACCTCGCGCCACGGTGTCTTCAGATTGTCGCGAATCCGTTTGCCAATGGCGTCCTGTGGCGTCTTCCACAATTCGCGCGCGAGATTCTCCGAGACGAGCGCGACCTTGTGTTTCTCGTAGGTATCGCTCCAGGTGAGATCGCGGCCGGCAATCAGGCGATTGCCCATCGTCGAAAGAAGGCCAGGGGATACGAACTTGAACGAACGAAGAGGAGGTATTTGCCCTTCCTTATAGACGTGATCTTCGGCAAACACCGGGTCGTGCCAATTGCCTCCGTCCAATGGAATCACCGTCGTGAAAGCGACCGACGTCACGCCTGGAATTTCCGCCAGTCGATCGCGAATGTTCTGTTCCATTCGCACCACAGCCTCAGGCTCCTTCACCGCGGACTCAGGTATCGAGATGCGGAATGTCTGGACCTCCTGCGGCCGCAGAAACCCCGGATCGACATGACGCAACGCCTGAAACGTGCGGATCATCAGGCCGGAACTGACGAGGAGCACCAGCGCCAGCGCAACCTGAATGACGACGAGGACGCTCCGTGCGCGATGACGTTCGCGGCTGTCGCTGAGCGATCGACCTCCGGCGCGGAGCGCGGTTCCAAGCTGCGGTCCGGCGTACTTGAACACCGGAACCATCCCGAACAGCGCACTCGCGGCAAGCGCGACAATCGCGGTGAACAGCAGGACGGGCGCACCGATCGAGATCTCGTCGACCCGCGGGAGGTTCGCCGGGGCCATCGACTTCAGCACGGCCAGCGCACCATAGGCGAGCGCGAGCGCGAACAGACCGCCGGCCACGCCGAGTGTCAGACTTTCGATCAGCAACTCGCGCGCGATCCGCCCCCATCCCGCGCCCAGCGCCGCTCGAATTGACAACTCCTGCTGCCGTCCCTCGGCTCGTACGAGCAGCAGGTTGGCGACGTTCGCACAGGCAATCAGCAGGACGATACCAACCGTGCCCATGAGGACCCATAGGACCGCATTCAGTTCACCGACCAGACTTTGCTTCAGGGGCTGAACCAGCGGGCCGAGCCGTGCGTCCTCGAACATCGTCGCGCTGAATCCGGGAGGAGCCGGGAACGCCCGTATCGCGATCGGAATCATCCGAGCAACGTCGGCATTTGCCTGCGCGATCGTCGCTCCCGGCTTCAGGCGAGCGATTCCGCCAAAGTTGAATCGACCCAGAAGTATCTTGCTGCGATCGAACTGTATGGGAAGCACGACCGCGGGCCGCCGGTCGAGAAACCGGAAGTTCTCCGGCAGGACGCCGACGACTTCACGTGGACGTCCGTCGAGGGTAATCGTTCGACCGACGATCGAGCGATCGTCACCGAACCTGGAGCGCCAGTAGCCGTAGGTCAGCATGACGGTCAACGGCTGCTCTGATTTGCCGTCGGCCTCCGAGAACGCTCGCCCGACGAGCGGCTGCACTTTCAAGATCGACAACACGTTCGGTGTCACGTTCAGTGTTCCGATCTCTTCCGGCTCAGCGAGTCCCGTCACACTCGACGTATCGCTATTTACTAACCCGACATCCTCAAATGTTTTCGATTCCTCGCGGTAGGTGAAATACAGGAACGGCGCGGCGCCGGCGTTCTGCAGGTTCACTCCCGGCGCGGTGTGATCGACCGCCACGAGTTGGTCGGCCTGATAGAACGGCAACGGCCGCAGCAGGATGCCCTCGACGACGCTGAAGATCGCGGTATTGGCGCCGATGCCGATGCCGAGAGTGAGAACAGTGAGCGCGGTGAAGAGCGGTGTTCGAAGCAGCCGCCTCAGGATGTGTTTGAAGCCCATTTACCGCAATACGGAGGTTGTCGCAGAAGGTTCGGTCCGGGTGGGACTACACTCATCGGGTCATGGGATCAATCATGGTCGCGGGTTGGATCGCCTTCATCGCGTTCTGGTTCCTGCTGGTTTACGGATGGGCGGTCGACCAACTGTACCCGCCCACGATCACTGTCTTCCTTGTCCTCTGGTTGACGGCGCGATTCGGACTGCCCTACCTCCATGCCGATGGCTTCTTCATTTCGTATGTCGCGATTCTGGATATCGCGCTCGTCTTCATCATTTTCAAGGCGGATGTTCCGCTGACGTGAGCGCGCCCGCTTGACACAAACAGCAGATATCTGCTCACAATTCGCCATGCGTCGCAAACCTGGTGCACTCCTCCCTGTCGAAGAGGCCATCCTCCGATCTGCGATTCGGCTCTGGCGCACCGGCAGTGCCGAGTTTCACGGATACGAGATTGCCAAGCATGTCGCTGAAGAATCGGACCGGCGATCGTTGACGGCTCACGGCACCCTGTATCGGGCGCTCTCCCGCCTTGAAACGATGGGACTGCTGCAGAGCCATTGGGAAGATCCGCAGATTGCGGCCAACGAGAACCGTCCCGGCCGGCGCCTGTATGTGCTCACAGGTAACGGAGCGACGGCGGCGCAGGAGGCGACGCGCGCCGTGGCCTCGCGCCGGCCTGTCAAGAGACGGAAACAACGGTAACGACGGCCGTCAGCGTTTCAACGTGGGTGCGGCGAAGTCGCGCTCCCCGACGGCTGTGGGGCACCTTCGATGCCGCCCGTTCGGGGCGGAAAGAAAAGGGGAAAAGCATCAAGTGATCACGCTCCTCGGAACTTTGCTCGACGCGGTAGCGGACTTCCTGTGCTCCTGGTTCGTGCGAATTCTCAGGTCCGACAAATGAGACGCAGCGTCGTCACACGACGGGCGTTCACGGTGCTGTTACTTGCAGCCCTCGTACCCCAACCGGCAAGTACCGTCACTTCACAGGAACAGTCCCCCACCTTCAAGAGTCAGGCGAGCTTCGTTCGAGTGGACGTCTATCCGACCCGCAACGGTACGCCGGTCGACAATCTCCGCGCCGAAGACTTCGAGGTACTCGAGGACGGCGCCCCGCAGACAATTGCCGCATTCGAGCACGTCGTCATCGGCACAGAGAACGGTGCGTCGCGCGCGGAGCCCAGCACAGCGGACCAATCGCGTCGAAGTGCGGCCAATCCGCGGAGCCGCTTGTTCGTGCTCTTTCTGGACTTGCCGCACGTGAGCCCCGAAGCCTCGCGCGATACCGCCGGACCGCTGATCAATCTTCTCGACCGGCTGCTGCAGCCTGAGGATCTCATCGGGGTGATGACACCGGCCATGCGACCATCCGACCTCGTGTTCGGACGCAAGACTGAGTTGCTTCAGTCGTCGCTCCGCGAGCGTGTGCCGTGGGGAAAGCGATTACAGACCGACAGCGAAAAGATCTATGCGGATTGTGCGTCCGTGGTTGCGCAGGACCGTGGTCGCGACATGGCGCTTCGCGCCAACGAACGCGCGACGCTCGAAGCGCTTCGAGAGCTGGTCGATCACTTACGGATCGTTCGCGACGAACGGAAGGCCATTCTGACCATCACCGAAGGCTGGCAGCTCTATCGCCCGACCGATGAGTTGATGAAGCTGGCTGGTGATCCCGGCACCGGCAAGACCGAGCTCGTACCGCACGGAAGTGCGTGCGAGCGGGAGCGCATCCGGCTGTCGTCGATCGACGACGAGCGGTTCTTCCGGGAGTTGATCGATGCATCGAATCGCGCGAACGCGTCGTTCTACGTCATCGACCCGCGCGGTGTTGCCGTATTCGACACCTCACTGGAACAGAAGAGCACGCGTGGAAAGCCCGTCGTTTCCGGCTCGGGAACCGAAGCTCGCATCATTAACATACCCGGCGAACCTGCGTCCGCCAGTATTGATCGGTTAGGGCGCCGGCAGGATGTTCTGCGCACGCTCGCCGCCAACACCGACGGCATCGTCGTGATGAATACCGATCTCGATCGGGGACTTCGTCGCATCTCGGACGATGGCCGGTCGTACTATCTGCTCGGGTATTACTCGACGAACTCGAAACTGGATGGGAAATTCAGAGCGCTGAAGGTTCGGATCAAACAACCCGGCATCGACGTGCGCGCGCGCCGCGGCTATCGTGCGGCGACGGAGGCGGAGATCACCTCTATGGCTCCATCTACCGCTGCACCGGCGTCTGCTGTTTCACTCGTTGCTGCGGCCATTGCGGCGCTCGGGACTATTCGCACGGATGCACGATTGTATGTTGCGGCGATCCCTGGAACGAAGGAAGGCCCGGTCGCAACCGTGTGGATCGCCGGAGAGCTGACGCGCGGCCTGACCAGTGCAACAGCGGCCAGTACGACAGCCGAGATCGAGGTGACCGCGCAAGGCACCAGCGCTACGTCGCAGGTGACGCTCGCTCCTGGAAATGGCGGGTTCGTGACGCCAGTGAAACTGCCGGCCAGAATGGCCGACGGTGCCCTGAGCGTGCGCGTGCATGTCGCCGGCACGCCTGATACCGATCGCGAAAGTACTCGGATCGATTTCGCCGCTGGCAGCGGTTCGCCGCTTCTGTTCCGGCGCGGACCGATGACGGGCAATCGACTGCAGCCGGCTTCATCGAAACGCTTCATGCGAACCGAACGGGTGCACCTCGAGATCCCTGTCGCCGCCACCGACGCTCTACGGGTCGCGCGACTCCTCGACAAGACGGGCCAACCGCTCGCACTGACGCTCGCTACGGGCGACCGTATTGACCCCGCAACCACGCAACGCTGGCTCACCGCGGATCTGATACTGGCACCGCTCGCGATGGGCGATTATGCGATCGAGACGACGATCGTGACTGCAGCGGGCGAGCACACAACCGTCTCCGCTTTCCGAATCGTCCCTTGATTGATCTTTTCCCTTTCCCTTTTACCTGATCTCGATCCTTCCGCCGCTTTCCCTCACTTCGTAGCATGGCTGATCGTGCGTCGACGGCCCGTTCAGGACGTGGCCATCTTCGAGGGCGAACTCCGATCCGTGCCATGGACACACAACCGAGCCGTCTTTCAGCGTGCCTTCAGACAGTGGACCACCGAGATGTGCGCAGGAGTGCGCGAGTGCACATACCCGTCCCTGCTGACGGACCAGCAAGACGTCGGCATCGCCGACGCGAACCTTCATCATCGAGTTGTCGGCCAGCTGAGCGCTGTTGGCAGCAGGCGTGAAGTCGTCGGTGCTCGGCTGATCGGCGTGCGTCACACCAATTCGCTGACCATAGACCAGATCGCCGCCCAGGTAGGCGGACGCGACGGCGATTCCGTAGCCCGTCCACGCGCAAGCCCTGCCGGTCGCGTTCGAATCGCTCCGTCGTTGCAGATACGCGGTCGCGACCAGCGATGTGGCGACGATGTTCAACAGTCCATGAACCAGTCCCGTACGCCGCGACTGTCCATCGGTTTCGCTCCAGTCGGTCAGGCCCGTGATCGCCGCGCCGAGTGCGCCGAGGAGGCCCACGCCGAACGCGAACGTTGCCGCTCGCCGCATTCCCGGATCACCGTCTCCCGAGCAGTCGAGCGCAAGGGCCGTCGTCCATGCACCGACCGGCACGTCGGTGAACACCGGGTGCAGCGGGTGGCCAAGCCATACTCCATGCAGCGCATTCTTGGCTTCGTTCCCAACCGATCCCGCGGATTCGTAGGCCTGCCGAATCCCTTTGCTCAGCGGCTCGGCAATGCGATCGAGAGCCGGCTGATCCGTCACACGCGTCAACGCATTGGTCGTTCCCACACGTCCTCCTTACATTTGCCGACGTGGACGTATCCATGCAGCGTGCCGAGTCCGTTGGTCGCGCAGCAGCTGATCCGTTCTGAGTCCCGCGGCTTCCGCTTTCAGGCGGAAGCACCCGCACACTGCGCACACGATCTGAACCCTTGGTACATCTTGACGTGCGCTCGACGGGACGTTAGTGTGTCGGCCTCCGGGCTCACCGCCTCAGGAGACCTCACATTCGCATAGGGAGGCTTCGCATGCGTTGTCGCGTCTTCGCAGCGGTTCTACTTCTGACTTTTTGCGTCACGACTGCATTCGCCCAGGATGCGCTCACTCGAGAGCAACGGGACTCGGATCTGACTCAGCTCGCCAGTCAGTACGCCAAGAACTATGGACCGTACGAATGGAAGCGCGATGTCCAGGGATTCGACTTGCTGCGCGTGACGCCGTGGCTGCAGCGCATCGCGCACTCGGACGATCTCGATTTCCAGGAAGCGTTGATCGAGTACGTCGCCTCGCTCAACGACGCGCATGACACGATCGCGTTCCCGACCACGTTCAGCGCATCGCTGCCGATGAGCGTGGACATCTACGACGGCAAGGTCCTCATTGATGCCATCAACCGCACGGCGTTGCCAATCGCGCAGTTCCCGTTCGGCATCGGCGACGAACTGGTCTCGATGGACGGCCGGCCGGTCCAGGACCTGATCCAGGCGTTCAGAAAATACGCGATCGCGGCGAACCCGCGCAGCACCGATCGCATCGCGGCTGGGCGCCTCGTCAACCGTAGTCAGCAGATCATGCCGCACATCGTGGAGCTGGGAAATTCGGCGACTGTCGTCATCAAACTCGCCAGCACCGGTGCGACCGGCACCTACACGATTCCATGGACAAAGATCGGAATCCCGATGCTGTCGCAGGGCCCAGTCCCCAGTCCGGTGAGAGGCAACGGGCGCATGTTCCTCTCGACCGACGGACGCGACATCAATGCCGACCTTCTCAGCGCGGCAGCGGCCACCTCGTCGGTTTTCAAGGTCGCCGACGGCGGGCCGTCCGACGACTCTTTGCCCGCGTATATGGATCCGGTGCGACCGCTGCTCAACGCCAGCGTGTCGAAGGACTACTACTCGGTGCTGAACTTCGGCAGCCGCATCCCGATCTTCACGTTGCCTGCTGGCTTCGTTGATATGAGCCTGCCCACTCCGACCGGGATCGTGAGGCCGGGGGAACCGGTGTTCTATCTCGTCGGAACCTTCACGACCGCTGCTGGAACCCGCGTCGGGTTCATTCGAATTCCATCGATGTCGCCGCCCAGCGCGGCGATCGCGCTGACCCAGTTGGATCGGGCCATGGCGCAGTTCGCGGCGACGACGGACGCGTTGATCGTGGATGTGACGAGGAACCCTGGCGGTCTCGTGTCGTTTGTCGAAGCCGTGTCACAACGTCTCATCCCGGCCCCGTTCCACGCGATCGGTTTTGAAATCCGCTCGACCGGCGCGTGGCTGTTCAGCTTTGCCGCGCAACTGACCAACGCGAGACTGAACCCGGCAACACCGCCGGCCGTCCTGGCGAATCTCGAGGCGAACTTCAACGAAGTGATGAGCGCGTTCAATGAAAACCGGGGCCGCACCGCGCCTGTGTCACTGAACTCGACGGGCAGCCTCCAGCTCCAGCCCGTTGCTGGCGCCTACACGAAACCGATTCTGATGTTGACCGATGAATTCTCCGCGTCAGGCGGTGACATGCTGCCGGCGATTTTCCAAACCAATCATCGCGGTCCCGTTTTCGGCTGGCGCACCATGGGAGCCGGCGGCACCGTCGTCGCCTTCAACGGCCCGGCGTTCACCGAGAGCATTTTCCGCGTCACTGTGTCGTTGATGAACCGCGGCGAAGTGATCACGACGCCCGACTTCCCTCCTGCACCGTACGTCGAGAACATCGGCGTTCGTCCTGACATTGCCGTCGATTACATGACCCGAACGAATCTGATGACGGGCGGCGCGTCATTCGTGCAGGCGTTCGTCGCTGCGGTGGAGAATCTGGTGCATCCTCACTGACCGACAGCACTAGTGTCGATCGCGCGGGCGCTGGCGTCTCTGCAGCGCCTGCGCGATCCTCTTTCGCGCGGCGAGGCCGTCAAGAAGACGCGCGGGCTTGCCGGGTGGCGTTTGCGCCAGAATCACGTCCCAATCCGCGAGCACTCTTCGTAACTCGTCACGGAGGACAAGGAGATCCTCGATCTGGCGTTCGAGGATGTTGAGCCGCTCACCCACCATGACGCGAACATTTTGACAGGGAGCCCCGCCTCGATCCCGCACCGCCAGAACGCGACTCAAATCGTTCAGCGAGAATCCGACGACGAGAGCTCGCTGGATGAGCAAGACGCGTTCGATCGTCGCGGGCGAATAGCGGCGATGTCCGGACGCTGTTCGATGGACGCGCGGCAGCAGTCCTTTCCGTTCGTAGTGGCGCAGCGTGTCGGTGCTGACGCCGGTGGCACAGGCGGCCGCTTTCGCGGTAACCGTATCTGTCATCGTGATTGCACTGCGATCGAATCGCCCGTCTTATGTTCTTTGATCTGGAACATCAGAAACTCATGTACTGCCGCCACAGCTTGCGAGTCGGTGGTGATGATGTTCACGCGGCCACCGTCCGGAGTCTGGACGTATGTATAGCGGATGCGATCCTTGAGCGTCGCCATCGCTTTCGTGCCCGGGACAGTGGTCGATTCATGTACCAACATGGGAGCATCGAAACTGCCCTGTCCAAACATCATCGCAATGTGCGGCAGATGAGAACGGATCGCATCGCGGTTGGTCGTGTCAGCCGGGTCTTTCACGGTGACCTCGATCGCGCCGCCATCTCGATATAACGAAAAGTGATGTGTCGTCCGGCTTTGCTCGAATCCCATCACGCTCGCCCCGCGGTCGTGTGACGAGCCATGTTGCTGCTGTGCCGCAACAGGCACCGATGTCAACACCAGGACCGCCAGCCCACCGAAAATCTCAATACGATGCATAGTGACCTCCAGAGACAGCCTAGAGGGTGGAACGATTCCAGGATCAAGTATCTTCTTTCTCGTCGGGTTTTGATGAACAGCGAGCCAATCTGGACGTGTCAGCAATCGGTCGATGTCGACGTGCCGGTTGCGTTCGCGTGGCAATTCATGACTGATGTTCGCAACTGGAGCGATCCGCCGGCGGAGTTCGCGCTCGACGGCCCGTTTGCGGCCGGCACGCGCGGCACGACCAAGATGCCCGGGCAACCGGCGAATTCCTGGATGATCCGCGACATCGATCCAGGGCGCGCGTACACCATTGAGGCAGATTCGTTCTTCGAGAATGCATCGCTGATCGTTCAGTGGCGATTCGATCCGCTGACGGATCTTCGCACCAGATTGACGCAGCGTTTGCAGTTGTGCGGCGGGAACGCCGCTCGCTACGTGGACAATATCCGCGCCGCGTTTGAACCCAATCTCGAGCCCGGCATGCAGCGGATCGCGCGGATGATGATCGAGCGTTCTGCCGAAGCGCGGTGACTGCTTTTGCGCGGGCTCACGGCGTGTGCGCCGCTTGTCGGGAGCGCGCCGTCTGTTTTGAGAACAGCAGGTCACCTGTTATGATCGGGTGTTGCACGCCCCGTGACAAGAGCGAAGCGTGCACTCTCACTCGGGTCCCCATCGTCCAGAGGCCTAGGACATAGCCCTTTCAAGGCTAAGACGCGGGTTCGAATCCCGCTGGGGACGCCAGCTTTGCACGATGCCGAGTGAGGACTTCCGCGAGCAGCTATTCGATTCGACGCCCTTCAAACTTGAGGACGTGCGCCAGCCCGTTCGCCAGCATCTTCTCTCGACCATTACGTGGCTCGATGGATAAAAACAAGTGGTCGCGATCCGGCGCACCGCTCGCCCGAACGATCACGCCCGCTTCTCCCTCCGACCGTGGCAGATCGTGACTGGTCGGCACCAGCATGAGCGGCACTTTGGCGGACATTTGACGCCGCATGTCGTGGCTGACGCGATCGTAGGCTCGCTCCGCTTCGCGGACGATTGAATTCAGATCGGGTGCTTCCGTGTAGTAAATCTCAAAATGATCAGTCGATCGAACGTGCCACTCAGCGGTGGCCGGGCTGAACTGAACCTGTACGAGATCTGTTGGTCCGAGCAAGGTGAGGCCGATCGTCAGAACGCCTGCACCGCGAAGCCGCATCACAGCACACCTCCCGCAGCGTCCTAATTAACAGTCAGTTTCAGTCCTCACAGGTCAACGGCCGTCAGTATAAACCCTTAGTCAGGCCGCGCGGTCCGATCGCCACGCTGACGACGTAATGCCGGTTCCCGTTGGGGACGAATCCCATCTCAGCCGTCGGTCCTCCTTGAATCACGACGGCTAACGCAGTAGAAAATCATCGTGTCGTTTCCCTCAGTGTTATTCGTACTCGCCCTGGCTGCGTTAGCGACTTGGCAACAGCCGCCCGCACGGCCTCTCTCATCCCCAGCGGAAGCAACCGACGCACTGTGCCGGCCATCGTCGCTACAGAATTTTTGTCGAGTAGGCTGCGCTGATCAGACACCGCCGACGTTGACTCGCCACGTTGAGCCCAATACGAAAAGGCTGAAACATCCGTTGCCCAAGGGTGCGACGATCATAGAGCTTGGAGTTGATCTTCAAGGTGAAGTGGTCTCCGCCTGCGTGATCCGGAGCCTCCGGGAAGACTTCGACAAGGCGGCGCAGGCGGCGACATGGCAATGGCGGTTCAAGATTCCGAGGCTCACAGGCAACGAGCGCGGGTTCGTCCTGACTGTGAGCGTCTGCTCTCCCGACCAGCGTTGCGATCCGAAGACCGCGAGCACCCAAAAGAGAGCTAGTTAGGCGGCCTGGCGATCGGACACCCAAACCCCCTCAAAGCTGGGTTGGTAATTGAGGCGTTGGGGACGCCAATTCTCGTACAACGTCCGAATCTCTGTCCTCCTAGGGACACGAGACCTTCCACGACATGTCTGCCGATTGCGATCGCTTCGTCGAGCGGCATCGGTCCGCGTGCGATTCGCATGGCAAGATCTTGTCCCTCGACGAGTTCCATCACCAGCTCGCGATCCTCGACGCCGTAGACGTCTGCGATATTCGGATGGTTCAGCGCGGCCAGCGTCTGCGCTTCGCGCTCGAACCGCGCCACGCGGTCGGGATCTGCTGCGAACAACTCCGGCAGGGTTTTGACTGCGACGTCTCGGTTCAGCCTTGTATCGCGCGCGCGATAGACCTCCCCTTTCCGCCCGCGCCGATCGAGCTGATGATCTGATAGGGGCCGAGCCGTGTACCGGGCTTCGCGCCGGTGGAGCGCCGGTGGTGTCAGGCAGTGAATCGTGAACGAGTGGGTGGTACTCGCACTCGCGAATTCACGATTCACTGCGTGACACCGCTCCTGCGTGACACCGCTCCTGCGCGTCTCCTCACACCGCCGTCCTCGCGCACCGACAGCCCGCGCTCGGCTCTCAGGCGATCGATCGCGCGGTTCGTGAAGTAGTCCCGGAGCCACCGCTCGGGGCGCCCCCGCGGGCGCCGGGGCAGCCACAGCGGGCGTTTACGACGGGGACGTAAGTTGCTGGCGCGGCGGGCATCGAGCGCCAGGCGACGGCGCACGTTGCGGAGTTCAGCCTCCGCGTGGCGGACGACGAACTGCTCGACCGTTTCGACCGTCATCGCTGCCCTCGATGCAGCCCCCGAACGAATGAAAGAGCGAACCGGCGGGCGGGCACTGTTCGGGGTCGGTGCCGTTCGGGGATCAGCCTAGCCCGCCGAGTTGTGATCTATGCTACCGCCGTTGCCATGCCTACGCTGAATCAGAGCCACCTTGAGCTTGAGCGCTGTCCCCATTGCTCGACGGATAAGCCGACCCTCAACCTTCGGACGAACGTCCAGACCGTCAATCACCTGAATCAGTATCAGCGGCAGTGGGGCGTTTACGCGTGCGTCCGTTGCGGCGGCGTCATTTTGGCAGGTGCCGCGTCGTTTGGAGTGGAAATCGCGGAGTGCTATCCGCCGCCGCAGACCGTTGACAGTTCCATACCTGATCGAGCCCGAGCCTACTTGAGGCAAGCGATTGACACGCAGCATGCACCGGCCGGATCGGTCATGCTCGCCGCCAGCGCTGTCGACGCGATGCTTAAAGCAAAGAACTTCACAACCGGAAGTCTCTATGCGCGGATCGATGAAGCCGCGAAGAAACACGTGATCACACCAGAGATGGCACAGTGGGCCCATGATGTTCGGTTGGACGCGAAGGATCAACACCACGCTGACGACTCCGCCCCGCTGCCGACCACAGACGATGCAAGGCGGGCCGTTGACTTCGCTGGCGCTCGGACAGTTCATGTTTGTGCTTCCTGCACGAGTCCAGCGGGGCCTGTCTCAAGCCTCGAAACCGCAGCCGTAAAATCACGCCGCGATCCACCGTGAGAGCACGATGTCACACGCGGGCTCATCCCGCTGGGGACGTTACCCATTTACCGTAAACCGCTTCGAGTAGGCGCCCGTAGTCGGCATCGAACAGCCGGTATTCGCACTCGTTGGCGACGACGCAGGACCCTCGGTTAGAATCCCGGGAGTCACGAAACGGAGTCGCCTTCCGCGCGCGATCCTGATGACGCTGACTCGCCTCTCCGCCGTCGCGCTCGCCGCGGGCATTTCGGCCCGCACCTCACAGTCACGAGAGGCGTGTGGGCGATGAGTACCATCGCCCGCGCCGCGCTGTGTACCTGCGCGTACCTGCTCGTGCTCCAGCAACGGCCGTCGTTTCGGACGGATGTCAACACGATCGCGGTGTACGCGACCGTGCGCGACGCGAGCGGCCACCTCGTTCCGAACCTGACGAAAGACGACTTCACGGTCACCGACGACGGTCAGGCCACTGACATTGTCGTGTTCTCGAACGAGCCCGTTCCGATTGTCGTCGCGCTCATGCTCGACATGAGCGGCAGCATGGCTGCTAACTACCGGCGCGTGCGAGCCGCCGCAGGCGCATTTGTTGACGAGCTATGGGAGGGAGATCGCGCGACCATTGGGACATTCGGCGCCGAGGTCGCAGTCAGCCCGCATCTGACGAGCGATAAGGCGATCCTGAAACGGGTCACGGAGGAGGAAATCTGGCCCGGCGGCGGCACGCCACTCTGGTCCGGGTTGCGCGCCGGGATGATTGCGCTGACGGCGCAGCCCGGGAGGCGAGTCGTGCTGGCGCTGACCGACGGAGACGAGGCGTGCCC
>DATJKH010000169.1:0-8495 GCA_035491715.1 Vicinamibacterales bacterium
ATTCCTCCTTACAGCCTGCCGCCCGCAGTGGACATCAGGATGGATTTGTCCGTTTTGCTCTTCACGCTGGTTGTCGCAATCGCAACCGGCGTGCTGTTCGGTGTGGCACCAGCTGCAAAGACAACGAACCCGAACCTGGTCAGCGCGCTGAAGCAAGGCGCACATGGCACGACGACGGCCAGCCCGGGCAGACGCATGCGCAACGGTTTCGTCGTTGCGGAAATCGCACTCGCATTCGTGCTATTGGTCGCTTCGGGACTGCTGATGCGCAGTTTCTACAAGCTGCTCGACGTCGATCCTGGATTCAATGTGACAAATGTCCTGACTGGAGGGCTACCGATCAATCAACAACAGCATCCGGATCCTGTCGGCCTGAATGCATATCTCGCGTCGATCAATGCTGCAGTGAAAGCCGTGCCTGGCGTTCGCGAGACGGCGATGACTTCGGCGTTACCGCTGCAAGGCCGTGGGTTCGGCGTGCCCTATTTGATCGCCGGTCGTGAGGTCGTCAATCCGACCAATCGCCGCAGCGCGTTCTTCAAGATAGTCAGCCCATCGTACTTCGATGCGCTGGACATCAGGCTCATTGCCGGACGGCTGTTGAGCGACACGGACGGCGCGGGAGCGCAGCGGGTCACGGTGATCAACGACACGCTGGCGAAGCGGGAGTTTCCCAACGAACACCCGATCGGTCAACGCATCGTTGTGCAAGAAATTGTACCGGGAAAGACTGAGCTCGGACAGGAGATCGCCTGGGAAATCGTGGGCGTCATTGCCGGTGAGAAGATCACTGGCCTCGGCGATGAGATCAGCGCTGGCATGTACGTCTCGAACCAGCAGAGCCCGACCTACAACATCAACTTGATTGTGCAAGCCGGCACACCTCCGCAGTCGCTGCAGAGGGCGATTCGGTCGGCCATCGACAGCGTCAACAAAGACCAGGCATTCAGCGATGTCCGTACGCTCGAACAGATCGTGGATCAATCGATGCTCGGCAACCGAATCGTGAACATGCTGCTCACAACGTTTGCCTTCGTTGCGCTCCTACTGGCCGCCGTGGGTATCTACGGCGTGATCTCTTACACTGCCGCGCAGCGGACGCGCGAGATCGGCATTCGCGCGGCGCTTGGAGCCAGCGCGGGCAATCTGCGCATGTTGATCTTCAAAGGAGGGATGCGGCTGGCGTTGCTCGGACTCGCGATCGGACTCGCCGCAACGATTCCGCTGACCGACGCCACGAGGTCGATGCTGTACGGCGTCAGTACCTACGACCCGCTGACGATCACTGTCGTCGCCGCCATTCTGTTAGGGGTTGCGGGACTGGCGTGTTTCTTACCCGCGTGGCGGATCACCAAGGTCGACCCGATGGACGCGCTGCGGCATTGACAGATCCGGGGGGCTCCGCTGTCGCGGGCCCCCCAATGCGCCGACTACTCGCCGCCGCCTGCTCCGCCCCTGCAGAGGCCGAGCTTGCCCGGGGCGCCTTTCGGAAGCCCGTAAAACTTCCAGGAGTCCGCCGCAGTCTGAACCTGCGATTCCATCTGGCCCATCGGATCCTCGGTGTCGAAATCGTTCAGTCCGCTGGCAGCGCAGGCCGAGTTCGCGTGATCCAGCGCGCCCGTCTCGTTCGTATTGTTTATGGTGTTTGGCGGGCCCTTCACCTCGCCGGCAAACGCGGCACCCGCCGCCAGCGCAACGGCGACGGTTCCAACAAGAAGTAGTCGTTTCATTGCTTAACCTCCTCTTGCGGGTAAGTTCTTCCCCGCAAAAATATGATTCTGTGCACGTTGCCGGGACCATAGCAAGCGAAAAGGCATTCTTCAGTCGCTGGTAGACTACGCGCGTGCCGCGCTCGAAACCGTCACTGCGGATCTGCCCGCAGTGTGGTGCGTGCCTTGTCACGAAGAATCTGTCGCATTCGTGTGGACGCTTCACACTCGAGGCGCTCTTTGCCCGCTCAGATCCATCGGTCCTCGGGCTGGCGCGACGATTCGTCAGCATCCTGCGCACGCTCGGCGACGTACAAATCATTCCGCAGAAAACACGGCTCGTCTGCGTGGCGCCTTCACTTCGTGCCGATCCGATCCGTCGATGAGCTCGAACTGAAAGCGTGGCTGCAGGAGTCGCACGATGTGGTCGGTATGCAAGAATCTTGATGAAAGGAGTCGACCCTATGCATCGCAAATACGTGCCTATTGTCGTTTTCGCGATCGCTGCCGTGGCCGTCGTCGCGGCGGCCGACCCTCCCTACATTGGGAAGTGGAAGATGAATCCGGCGAAGAGCGACTTCGGAGAGACCACCGTTACTTACGAACAGCTGCCGTCCGGCGAGATGCAGGCGACCCAGGCAGGTGTGTCGTACAAGTTCAAGCTGGATGGCAAAGAGTACCCGGCGACCTTCGGCAGTACCGCCACCTGGAAGACGCTGAGCGCGAACAGTTGGGAGACAACGTGGAAGTTGAACGGGAAAGTGCTGACGACCGACACGCTGACCCTGTCGCCCGACGGCAAGGCCATGTCGGTGAACTCGAAAGGGAAGAAACCGAACGGCGAAATGCTCGATGACACCGTCATCGCGGAGCGGGTCTCGGGTAGCTCCGGGCTTGCCGGGAAGTGGAAGACGAAGAATGTGAAGTCGACCGCGCCCAGCGTGCTCGAGATCGCGTCGTCAGGAGCCGACGGCGTGGTGTTCAAGATTGTCGACATGGATCTAACGTGCAACGGCAAGTTCGACGGCAAGGATCATCCGTGCGCCGGGCCGACGCTTGGCCCCGGATGGACGGCATCGTTCGCCCACGCCGGTCCGGGCGGGTTGGACATGAACATCAAGAACAACGGCAAGTTGCTGTTCAAGTTGTCGTACTCGGTGTCGGCAGATGGCAAGACCCTGACCGAGAGCGGCACCGCGACAGGACCGAACGAGAAGACCAAGGTCGTGTACGACAAGCAGTGATTTGGGCGGCCGGCGTCGTTCGATGGACGGATAACCCTTGCACCTGATTGGTCAGAACATGCCGTTTGCATTTGGTGAATCCTCGGAGATCGGCTGGCCCACATCCCAAAGTTCCGCGACGCGATCCTGTTCGAATCGAAAGATGTGCACCACCGCGATCTCTGGTGCTTTGGGATCCTGCCGAGTGACGAGCGAGTGAGTGATCACCGTTTCGCCGTCCTCATAGATATGTTTGACCTCGATCGACTTGTTCGGGCTGGTCTTCGACGCCTCCTGCATTGCCGTCAATAGCGACTGGCGATCGCCCTTGAAGTACGCGTTGTGATGGATGAACGACGGTGCGATGTACCGGTCGTACGCTTCCTGGACTTTGCCAGTGCCAGCCATCTGCAGAAACGATTTCGCTGCGTCCTTGTGCGTCGACATGATGTGTATGTCTCCTGCCTTACAGCATAATGGCGCATGCGCCGAAGCCTCGCCGCCGTCTTCCTGCTGTGCTCACTAATTGCTCACGCACAAGACCGCCGAGGTCCTGACACGCTGCTGCAGAGCATCGACGCGAAGCGATCCACGTACGTCGATGTCGCCAAACAGATCTGGTCATTTGCCGAGGTCGGCTACCAGGAAACCAAGAGCAGCGCGCTGCTCCAGGAGCAACTCAAAGCGAATGGATTCTCCGTAAAGGCCGGCGTCGCCGATATCCCGACGGCGTTCGTGGCGACGTTCGGATCAGGAAAGCCGGTGATCGCGATCATCGGCGAATTCGATGCGCTGCCTGGGCTCTCGCAGGAAGCTGCGTCGACTCGCCGCGCCGTCGTTGCCGACGGCGCCGGCCACGGCTGCGGTCACAACCTGCTCGGAACTGCCGCACTTGGTGCGGCGGTTGCGGTCAAGGAGTGGCTTGCTGCCGGTCACCCCGGCACACTCCGCTACTACGGCACGCCGGCAGAGGAGGGTGGATCGGGCAAGGTCTACATGGTCCGCGCCGGGCTCTTCAACGACGTCGATGCTGTCGTCACCTGGCATCCGGGCGATCGCAACGATGCCAGCCCGTCCACCAATCTCGCGAACATCACCGGCAAGTTCCGCTTTCATGGTGTCGCGGCGCACGCGGCGGCGGCGCCGCACCGCGGACGGTCGGCGCTCGATGCGGTCGAGGCGATGGACTACATGGTCAACATGCTGCGCGAGCACGTGCCGCAGGAGACTCGCATCCACTACATCATCACGCGCGGTGGCGCGGCGCCGAACATCGTCCCCGACTTCGCCGAGGCCTATTACTACGCGCGTCAGCCCGATATGCGCATCCTCGAAGGCGTCTGGGATCGCATCGTCGACGCCGCAAAAGGCGCGGCCCTCGGTACCGGAACGACGATGGACTTTGAGATTACCGGTTCGGTCTGGAACGTCCTGCCGAACGAGACGTTGTCGGCGGTGATGTACAAGAATCTCGAGCGAGTTGGCGGATTCGCCTATACGAAAGAAGAAGCCGCGTTCGCCGAAGAGATTCGCAAGTCGCTTACGGAGTCGCCGACCGTGGGTATTGGATCGCAGGAAAAAATTCAGCCGTCACGCGGAGGGCAGGTCGCCAGCTCGTCGACGGATCTCGCCGACGTCAGTTGGAACGTGCCAACAGTGTCGGTGACGACGGCCACGTTCGTTCCGGGCGTGCCGGCGCATAGCTGGCAGGCAACCGCCTGCGCCGGAGGGACTATTGGTCAGAAGGGGATGATCGTCGCAGCCAAGTCGATGGCGTTGACGACGGTCGATCTATTCACTGACGCCACCCTTATCCAGAAGGCGAAGGCGGAGTTCGATCAAAAGCGCGGACCGAACTTCGTCTACAAGACGCGGCTCGGGGATCGAAAGCCGGCGTTGGATTATCGAAAGTAAAGACGCTTCAGACAAAACTCGTGAGCCACTGAGCCATGGCCAGCCAGGCGGCGCTGGGCATCAGCGCAAGCCTCGCGACATACGACGCGACGAGCAGCGCGATGCCAACGACAAAGACCCTGTTCATCTTTCCGTAGCGCCAGGTATCCAGTCCCAGACAAACGAGGGCGAGCGCGGTGGGGAAGCCGAAGAACCAGAGCGGCCCCGCGGCCTGGAGGCTCGCGATCGGGATCCGCGCGATGGCTGGCGGAATGAAGTTGATCGCGGTCAACAGCATCAACCGTTTGTGTTCGGTGGGTCTCTTCCGCAAATAAATCGCCGCGCCAAAGAAGATCGTGAACATCACCAGATCGAAAAGCGGCACGATCATGAATCCCAGCTGGGAGACGCCCGGCGGCGTAGACGGCGATCCGTACTTGGCGGCTCTAGCGGCGGTGACGAAACCGACCGGCAGGATCAATGCGGCGAGCCAGATCCCCGTATATCCGAGCCGTTGATGCACGCGCACGCGCTTCGACGAGATCAGCCACACCTGTGTGACGAAGAGGAGGACCCACGCGGTCATCATCAGCCCGTGCAGATGCACGACCAGGGACGGCAGCGGTGGCACGTCGAACAAGCCGCGAAGGTAATACGTGCGGGCGAAACCGGCGAGAACGAGGAGCGGAAACAAGATGGCGGCGACGAGGAACATCCGGCGATCGAAAAGCCGCCGATCAACGGACTCCTTCACTGCGGGGTGGCCGATCATTCAACCTCCAGTAACGCCCGAGAGTCGATTTGCTGTTGGGTTCGGCGCAATCGTGCCGCGCAGGTGACGTCTTGTCAATGGCGGCGAGGCTGCGAACTGGTATCGATGAGCCCGAAGCGGCGTGCGATATGCAAGTTGCCGTGCCGGAGGGACGAGTGCAGAACGAACTGGAAAAGCTCTACACCCACATTGAAGATATCGAAATCGCCATGTTGACCACGCGCCGTGCCGACGGACATCTGCAGTCGCGGGCGATGGCGACGCAAAAACGGGCAGAAGGGGCAGACCTGTGGTTTGTGACGTTGGAAGACACATCCAAGGTGCACGACATTGCCGCTGACCCGCACGTCAACCTCGCGTACTACAAAGACCGCACGCGCGAATGGATCTCGGTGTCAGGAATTGCCAGCATCACGCGCGACCGCGAGAAGATCGCCGAGCTCTGGGCGCCGGACTGGAAGGTGTGGTTTCCAAAAGAGGACGATCCCCGTCATGGAACGAAGGACGATCCACGGATGGTGCTCATCGGTGTCGACGTGCACGCCGCGGTTTTTCTCGAGGTCAACAAACCGCAACCGGTCGTTCTGTTCGAGCTGGTAAAAGGGTGGCTCACCGGCTCGACACCGGAGCTCGGCAAGATGCATCACGTTGGAGACGGTGGCTAGGCATAAAGTGGTCCCTCACGTGACCACATCAAGCATGTCGCTGCTGGAATGACGAGCTCGGCAAGTCGCAAAACACCCGCGTGCACGGCGAGGCTCTGACGCGCTAAGATCGCGTGGCTCGAGAGGAGTCCTCATGCGCAAGCGGACGTCAATTGTCCTCGTGTTTCTGCTGCTCGCCGCCATCCCTCGCGCAGCAGAGAAGCGGTTCATTACCGAAAAGGACCTCCTGAAGTTCACGTGGATTGCCGATCCGCAGATCGCCCCGGATGGTTCAGCGATTGCGTTCGTCCGTGTGACCGTCAACGAGAAGGAGAACCGTTACGAGACATCGCTATTCACCGTGCCGACAAGTGGCGCGGAGGCGCCGCGGCAACTGACGTCACACGTCCGCGACACGATGCCGCGCTGGTCGCCTGACGGTCGAAGAATCGCGTTCGCACGTTCGGTTGAAAAAGATGGAAAGCCTCAGCCGGGACAGGTTTATGTGCTCGACCTGAACGGCGGCGAGGCATATGCGCTCACACAGGACACCAAGGGCGTGACCTCGATCGAATGGTCACCCGACGGCAAGACGGTGGCGTTCACGGCACCCGTCGAAGGTGTTGAGGAGGACAAGCCGAAAGACGCCAAGAGCGACGTGCAGGTGATCACGCGCGCTGTGTATCGGTCAAACGGCAACCCGACCTACGTCGACGCCGGCCGGCATACGCACATCTTCACGGTCGCTGCGACGAACGGCGCCGACAAACCGCAGACGAAACAAATCACCGACGGCGAGTACGACGAGCGCGAGATCGAGTGGTCACCGGATGGCTCGAAGCTGTACTTCGTATCCACGCGCGTGCCCGAGGCGTACTACGAGGCGAACGATTCCGATCTCTATAGCGTGGCGGCAACTGGTGGAACGATAACCAGAGTGGCGAGCATTGATGGCACGATCAACGGCCCGCGCGTGTCGCCTGATGGACATCGAATCGCATTCGTCGGAACTCCTCACGGCAATCCAGTCCGTTCCTACAGCCAGTCGGATCTGTTTGTCGTCGACGCTGCGCCCGGCAGTGCCCCGCGAAATCTCACGGACAAGTACGACTTCGATATTGCCAGCGGGATTGGCGGAGATCAGGCGCCGCCCCGTGGCTCGAGTAGCAGCGGTCTCGTGTGGTCGAAAGATGGCGCATCGCTTATCGTCGTCTCGGCAGAACACGGCAGCGCGAACCTGAAGCGTCTCACGATCGCGACCGGTAAACTCGACCCGTTGACCGACGGCGAGCACGCTGTCGGAGCGTTCACGGCGACGCCAGACGGCGCGAAGATCGCAGCCACCATCTCGACCCAGACCAACGTCGGCGATCTCTTCATGATCGACGCGAAGCCGCGTCGCATCACGACCGTGAATGAGGACCTGTTCAAGGACATCCAGCAGAGCGAGCCAGAGGAGATTTGGTACAAGAGCTTCGACGGCAAGAACGTTCAGGGCTGGATTCTCAAACCACCGGACTTCGATTCCAGCAAGAAGTATCCGCTGATCCTCGAGATCCACGGTGGACCGCACGCCGCGTACGGCAACGTCTACACGCACGAGTTCCAGTGGATGGCGGCGAAGGGCTACGTCGTGCTGTTCACGAATCCTCGCGGCAGCACGTCGTACGGACAGGAGTTCGGCAACATCATTCAGTATCACTACCCGGGCGACGACTTTAAGGATCTCATGGCCGGCGTCGACGAACTCTTGAAGCGAGGATACATCGATGCCAATCGGATGGGCGTGACCGGCGGCAGCGGCGGCGGACTGCTCACGAACTGGACGATTACTCAGACGCAACGGTTCAAAGCCGCGGTCGCCCAACGCGACATCGCAGACTGGTACGGCTTCTGGTTCACTGCTGACTTCTGGCTCTCGAAGCCGACCTGGTTTCGCAAGGCACCGTGGGAAGATCCGCAGGACTTCGCCGCGCGCTCGCCGATCACGCACGTCGCGAACGTGACCACACCGACGATGTTCGTGCTTGGCGATCAGGATTACCGGACGCCGCCGGGCGAGGGTGGCGAGATGATGTTCCGGGCGCTGAAGTATCGAAAGATTCCGACGGTGATGGTGCGCTTCCCGCGCGAGAACCACGAGCTCTCGCGTTCGGGCGAGCCGAAGCATCGCGTCGAGCGCCTGCAGCACATCGTCGGCTGGATGGATCAGTGGCTGCAGGGGAAGAAGAATCCGGCGTATTCGACGGACTGA
>DATJKH010000170.1:0-167400 GCA_035491715.1 Vicinamibacterales bacterium
ATCCTCGCGACTTCGCCGACATACCCGGGCTGGAACTCGTGCCGTGACCACGGAAAGACACTGAAGAGAACCACGGAAAAACACGGATCAACACGGATCAGATCTTGTTGTTGTGAGTCGAGGGTCAGATCGAACGGATGCGTCCGTGTTCATCCGTGTTAATCCGTGGCGTAAATTCCGTGTTAATCCGTGGCGTAAATTCCGTGTTCTTCGGTGGTGGCTCGCGTCCACGTTTCTATTAGCCCGCGGTCCTGCGCGATTATCCAGCAAGCGGCTCGCTGGACACTGAATCCTCGCGACTTCGCCGACATACCCGGGCTGGAACTCGTGCCGTGACCACGGAAAGACACTGAAGAGAACCACGGAAAAACACGGATCAACACCAATACAGGAGCCACGGAAAGACACGGGTCAACACGGATAAAAGAGCCACGGCAAAACACGGATCAACACGGATCAGATCTTGTTGTTGTGAGTCGATGGTCAGATCGAACGGACGCGTCCGTGTTCATCGGTGTTAATCCGTGGCGTAAATTCCGTGTTCTTCGGTGGTGGCTCGCGTCCACGTTTCTATTAGCCGCGGTCCTGCGCGATTATCCAGCAAGCGGCTCTCTGGACACTGAATCCTCGCGACTTCGCCGACATACCCGGGCTGGAACTCGTGTCGTGACCACGGAAAGACACTGAAGAGAACCACGGAAAAACACGGATCAACACCGATACAGGAGCCACGGAAAGACACGGATCAACACAGATAAAAGAGCCACGGCAAAACACGGATCAACACGGATAAGATCTTGTTGTTGTGAGTCGATGGTCAGATCGAACGGACGCGTCCGTGTTCATCGGTGTTAATCCGTGGCGTAAATTCCGTGTTCTTCCGTGGCGTAAATTCCGTGTTCTTCGGTGGTGGCTCGCGTCCACGTTTCTATTAGCCGCGGTCCTGGTCGTGGCCCGGGACGCAAGACCGCAGACCGCGTCCGCGGCTGAGCAGCAGGCACGCGTCACCTGCGCTGGTTGTCATGCGTTCCCCGCACCGGAAATCCTTCCCCGCGACGCGTGGCGCAAGGAATTCATCCGCATGATGTTCCTGCGCGAGAAGCGGGTGCCGCCGATCGGCGCCGACGCGTATCGAACGATTCAGCTGCCGCCCGACATGGAGCAGGTCCTTGGGCTCTACCTGGATCGTGCCCCGGAACATCTTGCTGCCCCCGAACGCTGGCCCGAGGCAAGCGAATCACCCCTCCGCTTCGAGAAGCGCGGCCTGCCGATGCCGGATTTGACCGGCACGCCGGCTGTCTCGCACGTTGAGTTCGTGGATTACGACGGCGACAAGAAAGTCGACGTGGTCGGAAGCGACATGCGACAGGGTGTCGTCTTTGTTGGCCGTCCAACAACCGCAGACCCGCTGTCGGTCGTCGCCAGTGTTCCGCATCCAGCTCACGTGGTGGTGACTGACCTTGATGGCGATGGCCTTCGCGACTTGCTCATCGCCGAGCTGGGTGAATTCTTCCCCGCCGATCACAACAAGGGGGCGGTCATCTGGCTGCGCGGCCAGGCGAGCGGCAAGTTTGGCGCGTTCTGGCTCGACGAGTGGCCCCGCGTCGCCGATGTCGAGGCTGCCGATTTCAATGGCGACGGGAAAACTGATCTTGGAATCGCGGCATTCGGCTGGCACACGACTGGTCAGATCACGATTGCAGAAAACCGCACGTCCGTTCCTTCTCGGCCGGAATTTGTCCGGCATGTGATCGATGCTCGTCCCGGCGGCATCAACGTGGTTCCTGGTGACCTGAATCGCGACGGCAAGATGGATTTCGTCACTCTACTCGCGCAGGAACATGAAACGGTCCTCGCGTACATCAACAAAGGTGCTGGAGATTTTTCCTTCGAGCAGAAAATTGTGTATGCGGCGCCACACCCGAACTGGGGCTCGTCTGGAATTCAGCTGATCGATCTCGATAAAGACGGAGATCTCGATGTGCTCCTCACTCACGGCGACACGTTTGATGACGGGATCGTGAAGCCGTATCACGGCATTCAGTGGCTCGAAAACACCGGGACCTATCCGTTTGTCGAGCACACGTTGGCCCAGATGCCAGGGGTCCATCGCGCGATGGCCGCCGACCTCGACGGTGACGGCGACCTCGACATCGTCGCATGCGCACTGTTTGCCGCCGGCTCCGACGTCGACGAGAGCACGTTGCCCGCGCTCGTCTGGCTGGAACAGACGAAACCGGGAACCTTCACACGGCACACGATCGAAATGGGCTTTCCGCGGCATGCCTCCCTGGATGTCGCCGACATCGATGGCGATGGCGACGCCGACATCGCCGTCGGTTTCTTCTCGATGGATCGATCGTCTCCGTCATGGGTGGATGTGTGGGTGAATCAGGGAAAAAAGAAATAGAGGCGTTCTATGCGCGCACTGGTCATCGCCCTTGGTCTGACAGTCGTTCAGATCGCGAGCGCACAACAATCTGCCCCGCCTCAGGACAGCCCTAACACCCCACGGTTCCGCGTCGCCGCGGACGGAGTGCGAATCGACGCGGTCGTCACCGATGGCGACGGTCGCGTGGTTGCTGATTTGACCGCAGACGATTTCGAAGTCCGTCAGGACGGGAAGCTGCAGAAGCTGCTCTTTGCGCAGTTCGTACCGGTGCTCACCGGGCCGGCCGTCGCCGCTGCTTCGCCGCGGGCATCAGCTGCGATCTCGGAGGCACCACCGGCCGCAGTTCCGCAGATAACACGTGACAACGTCCAGCGGACACTGGCGATCGTCGTCGATGATCTGAGTCTCTCGTTCGAGAGTGTCGAGTACGCACGACGCGCACTGCACACCTTCGTCGACCGCGAACTCCGGCCGAACGACCTTGTCGCGCTCGTGCGAACAGGTGGATCGTTCGGCGCGATGCAACCCTTCACTGTCGATCGGCGTGTGCTGCACGCGGCCATCGATCGGCTGGAATGGAACGGGTTCTCACGCAACGGGGTCGAGCCGTACGATCCGGTGAACATGTTCCAGACGTTTGACAACAGATCGGGGCTCGGCGATCTCACTGACTTCTCGTTGGTCGAAATCGTTCGACGATCGATGTCGGCCCAGGGCACGTTCAGCGCCCTCAATCTCGTCGTCCAGGGAGCTCGAGATCTGCCGGGTCGAAAGGCGATCGTTCTCGTATCGGAAGGATTTCAACTGCTCGAGCAGGGATCACACGACAACGGAGCGGAGCCCAACTGGAGACTGAGACGCCACCTCGATCGCGTGATCGAGCAGGCCACTCGAGCGGGCGTCGTGATTTACTCGCTGGACTGTCGCGGCCTGCAATCAGCAGCACTGCACGCGGCCGACAATCTCAAGGTCGGCCCGCTGCAGCCGGACGGATTCGATGCACGGATTCGAAACACGGCCCAGGAGCGCGTCGAGTTCAATCGCGACACGCAGCAAGGCATGGCATACCTGGCCGAACAAACCGGCGGCTTCGCGGTGATGAATAGCAATGACCTCGCAGACGGGCTCGGACGCATCACCAGCGACGTTCGCGACTACTACGTCATCGGATACACGCCGCAAGCGGGCACATTCGTCGGCAAAGGCAAGAAACCAAGCCTGCACAAAATCTCGATTAGGGTGAAGCGGCCCGGACTCCAGGTCAAAACGCGTAAGGAGTTTCTCGGAATCAGCGATCCCGCCGAATCGATCGGTCCCAGGACGGCTGCACAGGAACTCGTGCACGCGGCGACGTCGCCATTCGCGGAAACCACCGTCGCCCTGCGCGCCACAACGCTGCCCGGCTATACGCCGGATAAGGGTTCGTACGTCCGCACGCTTCTCCACATCGACGCGAGAGGGCTGACATTCATTGATGATGAGACCGGTAAGCGGACCGCATCGGCCGATGTGCTCGGGATGGTCTTCGATCAAGACGGCATCGAAGTGGCGCATTTGAGCACGGGATTCTCGATTGCCTTGACGCGCGAGGGGACGGAAGACGCACTCCGCGACGGTCTGGCCTACACATTGCGAATCCCGATACGCCAATCAGGCGCGTATCAGGTTCGGTTTGCGATTCGCGATCGGCAGTCGGGCGCGATCGGCTCTGCCGGCGAGTATGTCGAGGTGCCCGACGCCGCAAGCGGTGCGTTTGCGCTCTCAGGGATTGTCCTGCGAAGCGACGCCGATCCGGTCACTCCAGGCCTCGATGAAGCCGATCGATTTTCGGTGACGCCGATGCAGGCCCTTCGGATCTACCCGCGCGGCGCCCGGCTTTCCTATACCTACGAGGTCTACAACGCGCCGGTGCCGGTCGAAGCGGTCATGACCATCTGGCGTGGCAAAGACAAGGTGCTGTCGACCCAACCCTCGATCCTTGTCCCGCCTCATGATTCGCCTCAACGGTTTGCAGCAGGCGGCGGCGTCAAACTCGGAGACGCCTTGCCTGCCGGGGATTATGTGCTCGAGATTGCCGCGAAGCTCGCCGACTCGGCACACAAAAAGCAGAGGGCAGCCGCAATCCGCCGCATTGATTTTGATGTGCGATGAGACGGGCCGGGAGTCCAGGGCTGAGGGCTGGTTACCTCGACCGGACGGGAAACAATTGAATCGTGTCTGCGGCGCTATAGGGCGATGCCACGATTTCTATGCCATCGGCCATTAACGACGATCCCGCGATCGCGCCGAGCGACCCGTGGTTCCACGACTGCACGTCGTACATCAAGTCGGACTGCAGGCCGATTGGGCGAACAACTGTGCGCGCGACTCCCGGGTCGGTCTGGTAGGCCCACAGCACAACCGGATGCATGGTGTCAGATGCCGTCTGCAGGACGTCCCACGCTGGTCCATTCACATTCGACGCTTGCGGCGTCAGCAGCGCTCCTGACGCCTCGATGAGCGTTTCCCGCAGGTTCTTGTAGGTGTCAATCTCGAGGCGCATCGCGTCGGCTTCTTCGTCGTCAAGATCCGTGGTGCGAAAGCACAAACCAAGAATTCCCGGCATTCGGCTGCGGAAAATGAGCGGCAGGTCCGACGCGCCCCTCAACGGCTCTTCCCGGTCGGCGAGGACAAACGACATCAGATAGGCGGGCGGAAAGATTGCACTGAGTCCCTGGATGTTGTGGCGCACTTTTGCGGAAGGAGCCGTCCGGTCGTCCATCCAGGCCGTATCCGTGTAACGCATCATCCCGAGGTCGAGGCGGTTGCCGCCTCCCGATACGTTCTCAATCTCTAAGTCGGGATACCGATCGCGCAGCCGTGAGAGCACATCGTACAGACCATTGACGTGCGCGAAATTGCCGTCGGTCGCCCCGTGCACATGGCCGGAGCGGTCACAGTTGATCCAGAAATTGTTGTCCCATTTCAGATAATCGACGTGGGCGGCGTCGATGAGGGTTGTCAATCGATCGAACACCCATTGGCGGGCGCCGGCACTCCCGAAACAGAGCTGCGCCGATTCGGACGACCCGTATTTCCCGTCGTTTTTCGCCAGCCATGTTTCCTGCGCAAGCCCGGTCCGTCCTACCGTGGACAGGGCGACCCGTTCAGGCTCGACCCACAACCCGAACGTCAAGCCGCGCTCGTGCGCATAGTCGGCCAGTGCCCCGAGTCCGGACGGGAACCGCGCCGGGTCTACCTGCCAGCTTCCCAACCCGGAGCTGAAATCCCCTGCGCCTGCCCGCCCGGCTCCGACATACCATCCTGCGTCGACCACGAATCGGTCCGCTCCGAGCCGTGCAGCGCCATCAATCTCAGCACGCATCGACGATTCGTCAATCTGGACACCGTACGCGAACCACGTGTTGTAGGTGACGCGCGGATTTAACGCTCGATCGCGGCGAAGGTCGTGGAGGATGAATCTACGGAGCGCGGCGGATGCGTTTGCCAGACTACCGCGAGTGACACCAAAAAAGGCGTGCGGACCATCTATCGGCGACGACACGCTCGTTGACATCGAGGGCAGACCTATTTTCACCTCGAGGCTGTCACCGTCCCGTGCCGCAGTCAGCGACCATGCTCCTGACCACAACAGTCCGGCGTAGAACTCATCGCGACCGGTATCGACGGCAAACCACGGCACGGCTTGCTCCGATGCGCGCCCTGCCGCCCCCAACGTCAGGCGTTCACCACTCGTGAGAGCGCGGTGCTGCAGTGTGAACGCCGACTCACGCGACACTTCGACACTGTCTCCCTGAAGGCCGTTTACCCAGTGGATCGTGCCTGCCGGAATTGTCAATGCGAACGCATTGAGATCTGACACGGTGACCGGCGATCCCAGCGGCGCAAACGTCGTCCACGTCTCGAACGTCGGAGAACCGCTGGCCGCCACATAGTGGCGCGTCGTTCGCAGCCGCACCGCGGGCACGTCGTAGGTGACGTCGAGCCTTACCGTGAAGCCGTCAACCGACGTCGAGACGTTTTGAAAGACGAATCCGGCCGTGCGATTGCCAAACGGCAACGTCTTTCCGCCGACGATGACCTGCGTGTCGGGAAGAGAACCGAGTGTACGTGTTTCATCGGCCGGTGACGCGAGACGGATGACGCGAAAGTCGTGGGTCGCGTCGAATCCCAGCGTCAGCGACGTTCCTGCCGATCGAATCGTCCATGTGCCGGCGTCTGGATCGTTCGAGATGCTCGCCGAACCGGCGCGTACGACCGTCGCCGCCGACATCGGCAACGAAAAAATGGCCCATAGCGGAAACAACAGGACAAGCGTCCACCAACGGTTCAGCGTGAACAGGATCGTCAGGTTCGACCTCGAGCGCGCAGGATGCGTACAAGTTTAGTGCCTCTTCGGATATGCTCCTATGCCGCCAGATGAGTTTGACGCCGGCGTTATCAACCAGGACCGCCCGCCCGCTCCTTTTACACCTTCTCGTCGTGGCGGCCTACGTGTGTGTGGCGGTTACCTTTGCCTGGCCTTTGCCGCTGCATCTCTCGAGCACCCTGCCCGGGCCGGTCTCGCAGGACACGGGCGTGTACGTCTGGAATCTGTGGGTCTTTCGCCACCAGATCGTCGCGCACCATGAACTGCCGTTCACGACGCACGAGATCATGTCGCTTGCGGCACCCGTTCCGCTCGCGCTGCACAACTACACGGCGATTGCAGACGCGATCGCGTTCCCGCTCCTTCCGGTGCTCGGCACGATCCGCACATTCAACCTGCTGATCATCGCCAGCGGCGTGCTGTCGGCGTACGTCATGTTCATCTTCGCGCGTCGTGCGACCGGCGACGTCAGCGCCGGATGGCTCGCCGGGCTGCTCTTCGGCTTCTCGCCGTTCATGAGTGCCAGGACGTCCGAACACTTCAGTCTCGTCCAGACCGCACCGCTGGTGCTATTTCTCCTGCTGTTCGAGCGAGTGCGAAGCGGCTCGAGCCTGCGGGTCGCCGCGGCGGCAGGGGCAACGGTTGCTGTCGCATACCTGTGCGATCCCTACTACGCGGTTTACTGCCTGTTGATGGCGGCTGTTGCGATTGGCTATTCCGCAATTACCCTGGACGATGCGCACCAGGCATCGGCGCCGTCGCGCACCGCTCGCGTCATTCTCGATGCGCTCATCGCGTGCTGTACCGCCGTCGTGGTGTGGATTGTCATCAGTGGCGGGGGACAGTTCATTGTCGGGGGCACTCGGGTCAGCATGACCCAGCTCTACACCCCAGTGCTCCTGCTCACGCTCGCAGTGGCTCTTCGAGTGTGGGTGTCATTGCAACCACGGATACGCTGGACTATACCGTCCGCCCTGCCGCCAATCCGCAGCATCGTCGTCGCTGGGATCGCGTGTGCGGCGCTGCTTGTCCCGGTCATCGTGCCTGTGACTGCGCCAGCGGGCGAGCGTCAGTGGATCAATCCCAAGGTGTTCTGGCGCAGCAGCGCGGCGGGATTGGACCTGGTCACACTGGTGACTCCCAGTCCCCTGCACCCGCTGTTCGGACGATTCTTTGCCGGGTGGTTCGAGAGCCAACCACACACGCCGATCGAGAACGTTGCCTCGATTCCGTGGACGGTCATCGGAATTGTCGCGCTGGCGACATGGTGGACGAGGAGGCTCACTCCCCGTTACTGGTTTGTGTTCACGGCTTTCTTCGTTTCGCTGTCGCTCGGACCATTCGTTCACGCAGGCGGCCAGAACCTCTACATACCCACACCCTGGGCGTTTCTGCGTTACATGCCTGTCGTCGGGGCGGCGCGAATGCCACCACGCATGACGGCGGTCGTCATGCTCGGGGTCGCGCTGCTACTTGCCTTCGCGATCCGCGATCTCAAGACCAGAGTACGACGGCCGGCATTGATGGCAAGTGTCGCCGGAGCATTACTCTTTCTGGAGCTGCTTCCAGCTCCGCGCACTACATACAGCGCGGCTGTGCCTCACTTCTTTGACCTGGTCGCAGCCGATCCGCGACCGGTCGCTCTCCTCTCACTGCCATTTGGTTTGCGGGACGGCATGAGGGCATTTGGCAATCCCAGTCCGGCGTCTCAGTTTTTTCAGACGCATCACGGGAAGCGCCTCATCGGCGGTTACGTGTCCCGCCTGCCATCGGCCGATGTCGCCGAGTACACGCGTCGCAGAGTCACCGCCGCACTTATCGATCTCAGCGAGGGCAAGGCGCTCACTCCAAAACGCCGCGCCGACGCTGTTCGCCGAGCACACGAGATCCTGCCAGAGTTGAATATCGGCTACGTCGTCGTCAACACATCGCGCGCTTCGGCGGAATTGATTCAGTTTGCCCGGGAGGCGTTCGATCTCGAACTCGCGGCGGCCGAGGGAGAACGATTGTTGTTCCGCACTCCGCTCGCAACACCTGCGACACGGGTCGCAGGGGGGTCGGGCGACTAGAGCGTCAATCAACAGCCTTCACTGTCACGCTGCGATCGAGCCTGGAGATGAACAGGAGAAGGGAGAAGGGAGATAACAAATGATCCTCCTTTTTCCATTCTCCTGTTTATCTCTTTGATTCGATCGCCGTGTAACAGTGAATGGCGCTGATTGTGAGATCAGTCTTGCAACGTGAAACATGATGAACAGGAGAAGGGAGAAGGGAGATAAAAATGATCCTCCTTTCTCCATTCTCCTGTTTATCTCTTTGATTCGATCGCCGTGTGACAGTGAATGGCGCTGATTGTGAGATCAGTCTTGCAACATGAAACACGATGAACAGGAGAAGGGAGAAGGGAGATAAAAATGCTCCTCCTTTCTCCATTCTCCTGTTTATCTGTATGACTCGATCGCCGTGTGACAGTGGAATGGCGCTGATTGTGAGATCAGTCTTGCAACGTGAAAAACGCTGTGCGCGAGATTTCATTTCCCGCCGTGACAATGCGAACTCTCAACTCGTACGTCCCCGCGGGCAGCGATCCAACCGGCAATCGCCCGACGTGCTGAATCCTTGCGCCCGTGGCGGCGGCGAGTTGGAGGGGCCCCTCGGCAACGGGTTGACCGTTGCGCAGCAACTGGACAAAGGCGCCATCCGGGTGGATCGTGTCGGTGCCATAGAGTGTGAAGAAGAATGGCAGTTCGGACACCGACGCGCGGTGAATCGACTCGCCGAGGTTCGGATAGAACAAACGGTTCCCGACATAGAGCGGGGCCGCACTTCGTGCCTCTGATGACGGGGGATCATTGACCTGATCGATCCGGCTGACGAGAACGAGGCTGCTCATCGCAAGAGACGGCGATTGAACGGCGGGAACGCTGAGCGTGGTGACACGCGCGCTGCCTTGATGCGCCATTCCATCAAAGACGATCGTCTCGATCGTGTAGACGCCCGGCGCGAGATCGGGATCGCGATAAAACAGAATCTCGCCGTTTTTTGCCGCCTCTACATCCTTGGCCTCGCCGGTCAGCACGTATTGCTGACTGAGCTTCTGCACCAGATGCCCGGCTCCATCCAGCAGCCGAACGACAATCGCGGCTCGCGCCTCATACGTACTGCGTTGCGTGTCGACGACGAACCGTAACGCGCTGGTGCGTACCTCCGCGAGAATCGGAGTCAGGCCGGGGCGGACTGGATCGGGAAAGCTGAATGCCGCTGCGTGCACGGGAAACGCATTCGGGAGCGGTGTCTTGGCGAGGAGCGCGAGCGCCGGTGATTCGTAGCTGTCGGTTGTCGCCGGCAGCGCGGAACGGATGGCGCGATATCCCTTCCGCGCGGACACCTGCGTGCCGGGCCGCTTCACCTTCACCTGGATCGCGCGGAATTTGCCATCGAGCTCCGTGTTGGTCGGTGAGTAGGTCAGCAGGTAATGAAACTGGTTTTCCTCGTCAATGCGACGGAATGCAGACGACAGGTCGTTGGTCTCGTCGACGAGAAATCCACCGGTCTCTTCCGCCAGGCGCGCCAGGCCGGTTCGAGAATCGAGCTTCAGCGTGTCCTCGACGCGCTCCAGGCCCATCGTCAACGGCTGCTGCGATCGGTCGGTGCCGGTCACGACCTGACCCAGCCGCTCCTCCGAAAATGCCTCCATCTCTTTCCGAACGTTCGCGAGAGAACTCTTCGATCGCAGCCCCTTGGCGTCGATCGCATAGGTCGTCACATTGGCGTGGTTGGCTGCGTCGATGACGGCGTCGAGTTTTGCCGACAACGCCGGCGTCACCGGCAGGCCCTCGGAGAAGAAGACGATAGTCTTTCGGCCTGGCGTGTAGGCGAGCGTCTCGATGACAGATAACAACGCCAAGGACGTGTCGTAGCCTCTGTGTCCGCGATCGAGATAATCGAACGAGCGGATCATGTTCAGCTCGGTTTGCAGGAGCTGAAGCTCGGTCTCGCGTGCGCCGATTTCTGAGGCCACCCGCGTCGCGGCGCCGCCGAGTGCGGAGGCCGCACTCGATTCGGCGGACTGCGTCTGGGTCGCGAGTTCACGCCGCCGATCGAGCAACTCGTCCATGCGCTGGGCCTTCTGCTCCTCGGTGGAGGTCCCCGACGCCATCACCTTCTCGACTCCCTGTCGGATTCGCGTCCGATCGGTCGTATAGGCCTGGATGACCCTGACGCCAGGGTCAGTCGCAAACACGCCGACCCGCGCCGACGATTCACCGGCCATCGGCACGAATTCAAGCGTGGCCTTCTGCGCGAGCCGCAGCGATTCGGCCGACAGATGATCGAAGACCAGGGCCGTCGTCGCCGCCTCGGCTTCGGCAGCCGCCGGTGATAACGTGGTGCCTGCTCCGGCGATTGCCACGACCGGCGCGGGCGATCGCCACGCGACGTCTATGCCGATGCCACTGCCATGCGATACACGCGTGAAACTATCGACCTTTTGCGGAATGCCGTCTTCGGTGACCCGGAAGTCGGCGGCGGACAGATCGGTAACCGGGTGCCCCTTCTTGTCCCGCACCACGACGTCGACGAGGATCGCTGTCGCCGTCGACATGAACGACTGTCGCTCAGCCGGACGTGATGAAGACTGCGCCGACGGACGCAGTTGGGTAAGCGCAGCCAGGAGAACGACGAACGCGGCGGCGCGACCTCTCATGAATTACTCTGTGACGAACAACATCACCGATCTGAAGACCTGCTGTTGTCCCTGTTTCACAATCACGCGCAGCTCGTAGGTTCCCGGGGCAATCCGATCGAGCGGTAAACGCCCCACCTGCTGAATGCGGCCGGACTTATCCGCGCCGCTCAGCGAAATCGGCAGCTCCGCAATGGCTTTACCGTCCTCCAGCAACTGGAGCGTCGCGTCAGGCGCGGGGCCGGACTGTGCCGGATAAACCGCGAAATAGAAGCCGATCTCCTTTACCGACTTGCTGACCGTCTCTCCCAGATTCGGATAGATCAACGTATCGTTCACGAGCAGCGGATTCGACGGGCGGCGGTCCTTCGCATCAACTTTTTCAACACGCTTGACGAGCACGAGACTGCTCATTCGCAGCGCCGCGATGTCTTCCCGCGGCACTTCGACCGTGGAGATGCGAACGCTCGACTTGCCCGTTGGGACATCGTGCACGACCGTCTCCATCGTGTAGACACCCGCATCGAGCTCCGGCTCGCGGTAGAAAATGATCTCCCCTTGCTTTGCTCGATCGAGCATGTCCAGCGGTCCCTTCACCTCGTAATGCTGGCTGATCTGCTTGGCCACCTCGTTGTTCGAGGCGATAAACCGAACCAGCACCGTGACGTCGGAGGTATACGTCTTCCCGTCGCCAGAGGGCTGAAACGTGAGGGGCGCGGTCTTCAGATCGACGACGACAGGCGCCAGGCCGGGGCGCGTGCGCTCCGGAAACAGCAAAGCGCCGGCACGGACGGGGAATGCGTTCGGCACCGGCTTCTGCGTCAGGGCGACGAGGGCCGCGGCTTCAGAGGGATCGACTGGCACACCCGGATTGCGAACCGCGAAGTATCCCTTGCGTGCGGTCACGGTCAGCCCGGGGCGCTTGACCTTGACGTCGATCGCGCGGAAACGGCCGTCGTACTTTTCGTTAGTTGGCGTGTAGCCAATCAGATAGTAGTTATGCAAATCGCTGTCGATCCGATCGAAGCCCTGGCGGAGGCTGTTCGTGCTGTCGAAGATCACGGCGCCCGTGTCCCGCGCCAACGTGCCCAGGGTGTTGTGCGGATCCTGGCGAAGCACGTCCTCGTTTCTCTCGAGCGCCTTGCTTAATGGATCGTTACTTCCACCGCTCGAGCCCTGAATTCCGGTGCCGCCGCCGGCGGCGCGATTCACCTCGTCGCGAATCTTTGCCTGCTCGCTTTCCGCCCGCAGTCCGGCTGCGTCCATCGTGTAGATGGCGACGTTTGCCCGGTTTGCCGCATCGATCACACCAAGAAACAAACGCTGGACCGCGGGTGGAACCGCCAGACCTTCCGAGAAAAACACGAGACTCTTCCGCCCTGGTAATCGGCGCAGCGCGTTGATGATGGCGAGAAGACCGTTGGTGGTGGAGTATCCCTGCTGATCGCGCTCCATCACGTCGAAGTCTTTGATCATGTTCGACTGCATCTGCGCGAGCATCGCCGCCGCCGGAGCGGTACCCATCGCGCCCGACGCCCCCGGACCACCGGCAGCCGCCGCGCTCGAAGCGGCCTGATTTGCCGATGACGCCTGTTGATCCGATTCGAGTTTCCGCTGCCGTTGCTCGGCGTTGTTGAAGCTCGCCGAAGCGCGCTGCGACATCGTCGACAGCGCTTGTTTGAGAACGGAGACGTTCTTCGTAAACGGTGCGTACGCCGCCAATCCCAGGTCGATTCCGAAAATAGCGATGTAGCTGGATGCTTCGCTCTTGTTACCGAGATAGGACTGCGCCGCCTGGACGGCAATTTGCCGCGACTCGGGACCGAGACGATCGAATACGAGCGCCGTGATGAGCGGTCCGCTATTCACCGCCGGGGCCGAGCCAGCCACGGCCTCGGTTGACGCTGCAGGAGTGCTCGGCGTCGGCGCGGGTACCGGCGTCGCGTCGGCAAAGATCGGCGTGAACGAGCCGATCTTCTGCGCCGTGCCGTCTTCGGTGAGTTCGAAGTCAGCCGGTGAAAGGTCGGAGACCGGTTGTCCGCGCCGGTCGCGGACGACGACGTCGACCAGGACAGCGGTGACGCCCTCATTCAGCGTCTTGTCCGCGCGCGCGGGTGCCTGCTGCTGTTGAGCGCCGGCCGGTGTGAGGGCGAGGATCGCGAGCAGCGCCGCGAGCGCTGATTTTCGTCCGCGCAATACATGTCTTTTCAGCATTCTGTCCGCATTTCTCAATGCGCATGGGGCCCCACCCCACGCGCTCTCACTCAGCGACTTCGCCTCGCTCGGGCCGCGGGCGCCTTACCGTCCACCCACTGACTGCGCTCCGGTCCGCATCGTACGCGCAAGCTTATCGAGTCGCGTGAACTCATCCCTCTCGCGCGTCGCTTCTTCGATCCGCCCTGCGCGCTGGTAGGCGCGCGCCAGCGTGAAATGCAGGCCCGGACTCTCGGGCGCAAGCTTGATCCCGATCAGCAACTCCTTGATCGCGCCGTCGACGTCGCCGGTCTCGAGAAGCGCCTGGCCGAGGGCTTTATGCGACGTAAACACATTGGGCGCGACCGCGACCGACCTCTGCGCCCAGGTCAACGCTTCCTTGGCATCCCCGCGCTTCAGGTATTCGTACGCAATCTGCATCAGTGACCACGGGTGATCGGGTTGCAACTCGAGCTCGCGCTTGAATTCCTGGATCGCCTTGTCCGGCTCTTCTCCCAGCAGGAAGACGCCATAGGCATAGTGAACGTTCTCGGTCTCCGGATATCGCGCCACCAGCGCCTCGAATGCTCTGTCAGATGCCGCCGTGTTGCGGGTGGCCATCAGATAACTCGCACGACCGGCCATCAACACCATCTCGCGGCGATCGGGAGGCATTTCGATTGGTAGAAGCGGCATCCGCAGGGTCGCCAGGCCCATCGCTTCAATCACTCGCGGGTTGTCATCTGCTTCGCGGGTGAATTCCCCCAATGTTTCGAGAGCCTGCTCGAACTGCTCGACCCGCGTCATCAGCACGCCGGCGTGATAACGCGCAACGCTTCCAAGCTCCGGCGCGTCGCCGACACCGAGGATGCGGGATTGCAGCAAGTGCTGGAGCGCTCGGTCGTAGTCCTTCATGCCGAATTCACAGAGGCCGAGAAACGCAAAGGCGGCACCGTTTTTCGGCGCCAGCCGCACGACCTTACGAAACGTATCGCGGCAGTTCGGGTAATCGTCGAGCGAGTAATACGCCGTGCCCTGATACCAGTGCCCTTCGACGTAGCCCGGCTTCAGTTTGACGACCTTGCCGTACAAGGCGATCGCGTCCTCCCAACGCTGCGCCTTGCGCGCCTCGGTCGCCGCAGCAACAAGTCGATCGAACTCCGCGGCATTTCCCGTCGCCGCTTTCTTCGATGCGGACGCCTGATCCGACTTCGGTTGAACGGCCGGAGGTTTTTGCGGCTGCGCCGGCTTCGTTTGGGCCGCGACGGGTGCGGCGGCAAGGATCAGAGTCACCACCAACGACGCGGTCAGCGATCTCGGCATCCTCAATCCTTCCCGCCCCGCTGTTTCGCCTGCGCCTCGGCGTTCAATCGATCGATGATGACCTTCTCGCGATCGGCGTCTTCCTTTCGTTTCAGGCGACTGTACGCGGTGGCGAGCTGCACGTGCGCGTCGATCGAGTCGGGCGCCTCCTTGACGATCGCTTCGAACATCAGCGCCGACTCTTCGACCTTTCCCTGCTGCAGCCGCAACGACGCGAGCAGTTTTCGCGCCGTCAGGTCGTTGGGACGAATGGTCAACGCGCGTTGCAGATACGCCGAGGCATCGTCGAGCTTTTGCGCTGATTTCCGCATGTACCCCAGCTGAAGGTTCGCTTCGTAATCGTTGATATTGAGCTGGAGCTCTTCACGGAAGGCACGCTCGGCGCCTTCCTGGTCGCCCTGCGCGAGCATCGATCGACCATACAGCCCGTGCGCGGTGGGAAGTTTCGGATTCAACTGCACTGCTCGCGCGAGTTCGGTTTTCGCCGCGGGATAGTCCTGGCGGCTCAAATGTGCGATGCCCATCAGAAGGTGCGCCTCGGCCGTCTCACCAGCACCGAAGATGCGATCGATATACGTCTGTCCCTCGGTCGTATTGTTCGCGCGTAGCAACGCGGTCCCCAGGATGTAGGCATACGCCAGATCGCTCTCGAACATCCGTTCGCGCGGCTTCAGCAGCGCGACGACCTCGGTGTCCTGTCCGGTCTGCAGATAACAATCGGCCAGAACCAGGTAGGCATTCCTGGCTTCGGGTTCGGTCGCGACGACCTGTCTCAAGTGCGGAATCGCCTGATTGGGCCGAGCTGACTTGTAGTACGCAAGCGCGAGGTTCAATCGCGCCGCGACGCTGGCGGAATCGGCCTTCAGCGCCGCCTCGTACTGCCTGATCGCATCGTCGAACTGCCCGAGCCGTACGTACGCCGCGCCGAGGTTGGTCAAGGCGTCCGGGCGATCCGGCGAAAGCGCCAGTGCCGCTTTATATGTGTCGATCGCCCCGAGGGTGTCCCCGGCCTGCTGAAGCTCGAGCGCACGATTGAACAGTTGTTCGTAGGTCGGTGCAGTCGGCGTCTGGGCGCAGAGCGGCAGCGCATGCGCAACGATCAAGACCAGGAGGAGCGTTTGGAACCGTGGCATACCAGGTTGAAGGTCGGTATCCAATTGTAGCGGGTCGTAAGAAAAAAGGCGGGGTCTTAAGACCCCGCCCTGCGGTTCCATACAGCCGCGGTGTAAGGCGCGGTCTTTAGACCGCGCCACCAGTCTCAGAAGTAATACTTCAGCACCAACTCAACCACACGGTGGCCGCGCTTGATGTTGATCTTACCGAAGTTCGCCTTCGTCTGCGGCGTGAAGCTGAAGCCCTTCGAGGGATCACACGCATCGACAGAGCCGCCGGCGCCATTGGGAGTGTTGGGCACGATGACATTGCACGTCGTGTCCAGGGACAGGTTGATGTCGCTCGCATCGATTCCGGTCGACGCGTACGCCTGGTTGAACAGGTTGAAGAATCCGACCCGGAACTGAATCTTTTGGTCGCCCTGAATCTCGAAGTTCTTGAACAACGTCAGGTCGTGATTGAACCTCGTAGGCTGCCGGACGTTGTAGGGCGGAACGAGGTCGCCCTGCTCGCCAAACGCTGGAAACGTGATGCAGTTGATGTCGAGCACTTTCTCGCCGACCTTTGTGCCGGGAAGGTTGGGGTTGCACGTGTACTTCGGTGAGAGACCGTTGCCGCCGGTGTTGCTGGGACCGACCACATCGGCTGTTCCGAAGTAGGCAGTCGCCGTCTGCTTATTCCCGGCCGCGCCGGCAAAACTGAGGCGGTACGGGATTCCACTTGCCATCGACGAAATGCCCGAGAGCTGCCAACCATTTAACAGACCGCGGCCGAACGCGTTGTTCATGCCTCCCTGCGCCCCATCGGGCAGGAACGCATTCCACGACACGTTGAGCGTATGGGTGCGATCCTGATCGAGCACACCATATGTTCGGGCCGGATCGTAGGGATCGATGCTCGAGTACTCGCCGCCGAGCGAGCCTTTCGTCCGACCGAGCGTGTAGGCCACGAAGTACTGGAGATTACGGCCGGTCTGACGGCTCAAGGTCAACTGCATCGAGTCATAGTCCGACACGCCGCGGAAGTCATACAGCGTGATGCCACTGAGCGCGTTGTACGGCCGGAAGGTCGCGAGATTGGCGTCAACGGTGGCGACCGCATATCGGTTCACCGGTTGTGACAGATCGATGCCGTTGAAATTACCCGTGAGCATCGCCCCGTACGGCATGACGTTGCCGTTGCTGCGACTGACCAGATCGCGGCCACGCGTTCCCACATAGCTGGCTTCTACGACCTGGTTCCATGGAATCCGCCGCGCGTAGGACAGGCTGTAACTGTGAGTCTTTGGCCACAGGAAAGAATTTGGCGTCAACGAATTGATCGCCAAAGTGCCGATCCGATTGGCGAGCGTGGCTTCGTGGATCGTGTCGTACGTCAAGCCCGTCCCGCCGCCGTAGCCGTTTCCAACCCACAAATCGGTGTTTACGACATACGCGTTCGGCGCGAGCCGGAGCGTGTTGTCGTACTCAACGTTGCCCATGTTCCGGTTGTAGAACAACCCGTATCCGCCGCGGACGACGTTGTTGCCTTTGCCGTCGATATCCCAGGCAGCATTGACTCGTGGCAGAGCAAATGGTCCGCGGTTGTCGAGAATGCCTCCCGGCGCGCAGTCTGTCGCGACATAGCACTCGCCGTTCACCCGCTGGTAGGTTCCCGGGTCGAGGAAGGATCCCTTCGACGGGTCGTAGAGCGACGGGGTGAAGTAGCCGCCGAGTTTGTTCAGTTCGTTGTTGTTCGTCCAGTAACCAAATCGCACGCCATACTCGAGCGTGAAGTTCGACTTCAGCTTCCAGCTGTCCTGGGCGAAGGAGTCGATGTTCCAGTAGCGCCACTCACCAAAGGGCTGGCCGGGTGCCGGATTGCCTCGTGCGGCAGTGCCCTGCGTGAATTGTCCCACTCGACCGACAAGCATGTCGCCGGCGGAGTTCCCCGTGCCATCACCGTTGTCAGTGCCGAACCAAATCTGGCCGGACTCGGTGTTCTGGAAATTCTGCTGCTTCTGACCTCGCTCGATCGCGAAACCGAACTTCATGCCGTGCGACCCGAGCAACTTCGTGAGCTTGTCGCTGAACTGCAGCGCATCGTTATGCGCATACATGTCGTTCGCCTTCGCCCACAGCTGACCGACCTGGCCGTTTCCAGTTCCCCAACCGTGCAACAAATCATCCGGCAGATACGGACTCGTCGTTCCGGCGGGGAAAATCCCGTTGAACGTGATGCCGCCCGCTCCCTGCTTCAGAATGCTGGGATCCTTGTAGCGGTTGTCGAGTGTGAGCCGGCTGTAGCTGACGACCACTTCGTTGGTCATCGACGGGCTCAGCACCGTGACGACGTTGCCCGCGTACGAACGTCCCACGTGCTCACCCACATTCGGTGTCGGCAACGCGACGACGTCGGGCGGCGCCCACCAGACACCGCGCGCGCTCTCGGTGTACTCGGTTTCATGCGCGACGCGAACGTACGCCTTCGTCTTGTTGCTGATATTCCAGTCGAAGCGCGACTTGAAATCGGTTCGGTTCGTCGGCTCGAGCGCCTGGTAGACGTAGTTATAAAGGTTGTTCGGGTCGTTGAAGTTCGGGTTCGGATAGAGACTCGCGAAGTACTTGCCGGTCGCGGTCACATACGGCCGCAGATCGTTGTTCGGTGCCGGCTCACCCGCGCCAGGAAAGCCCCTCGGAATTTTGAGCTGTGGGACGCTGTTCAGGTTCGACCCGCGATTCGCGAGCAAGGCACTAAAGTCGCCGTTCTTCATCGCCGGGCTGAGCGTGCGGGTGAAGTGCGATCCAGTATCGACCTGCTGTCGCTGTACTTCAAATGCAGCAAAGAAGAACAGTCGATCGCGGTTTTTCGTGTAGTTGTCGCCGAAAGAGATCGGACCGCCGATGTTGCCGCCCGGATACTGGTACTGGCTCTTGGGCCTCTCGGTGCCGGTGATGCTGTTCGATCGATCGTTGGCGGCGAGGTGATAGTCGCGCCAATAGTCGTAGGCCTCTCCGTGGAACCTGGAGCTGCCGGACTTGGTGACACCGCTGATGTTCATTCCGCCCGTGCCATATTCGGCAGCGAAGTTCGAGCTCTGCACCTTCACTTCCTGAATCATGTCGTTGTTCAGGGAGACGATGACGCCGCTGTTGCTGCCGATGTCGATGAGCGACGATCCGTCGAGCGCAACCGTGTTCGCCGAAGAGCGGATGCCGTTGACGGTGTAGGCCTGGGTGTTGTTACCGCCACCGCCGAAGCTGACCGATTCACCCTGGTTGAAGTCGGTGACGACGCCGGGGAGAATGCGGAGCAGTTCGAGCGCACTTCTACCGATGACCGACAGGTTATCGATCTGTTTAGCGGTCAGCACGCCTTCGCGCGCGCCGGTCTGCGTCTGAATAACTTCCTGCGTCGCGGTGACGGTGATCGTCTCGGATTGCTGCCCGACGTCGAGCCGCACATCCATGCCCCGCACGTCGTTCGGACTGAGCGAAATGTTTTTTCTTTCGTACGACTTGAAGCCGGAGAGTTCCACACGCATGTCGTACGTGGCGGGGAACAGACCAACGACCAGATACTGACCACGATCGTCGCTGACGGTGCTCTGCACACCTTTCGTTCCCTGGTTGGTCACCGTGATGGTTGCGCCCGGAAGAACGCCGCCACTCGAGTCTTGGATGGTTCCGCGAATCGTCGCGGTCGTGGAGCCCTGACCTCGCGCTGTGGTCGGCAACAGCAGCAGTGTGCAGAGAAGTGCGGCGGTCCACATCCTCGTGGAACCGCTGGCGCGCGTTGCGCATGCTCGCAGCATTGCTCTCCTTTGATGGCCAGTGACGGCCATCGTCCTCACACCCGGCGACGGAACTCTCACCATTTGATGTACTCCGCCTACCCCACCCAACGCCGTGACGGACACACACCTGCCCGTGACAGGCGCAATAGTGCGTAGATACTAGGCTGATGAGTCTTGGGACGGAAGTAGCTGAAGAAATGGAAGGGAGTATGTCCAAAGACATAGTGGCGGCTGGCGGAGCTTAGGGTAATGATGACCCAATGAGAGTTAAAGCTGCACGATCCCTCTTTGAAGCGCGACGGTGACGGCTTCAGTGCGATCCGCGACGGCGAGCTTGCCGAGAATACTGCTGACGTGGAGCTTCACCGTCCCCTCGGTGATATCGAGCGTCGACGCGATTTCTCGATTCCGCTTTCCACCGACCAGCAGTCGCAACACGTCGAGCTCGCGAGTCGATAGACGAGACCGTGACATACCTTCAGCCAGAAGCGCGGCTACCTCAGGCGTAATGTGACGGCGCCCGCTCGCGGCCTTGCGAATCGCCTGCGTCAGTTCCTCACGTTGCACTGACTTCGACAAGTACCCCATTGCCCCACAGTGGAGCGCTCTGTAGATTTCCTCGTCGCATGCGTAGGTCGAGAGCACGAGGATTCTTGCGCCTGGGTATTCGGCGCGAATCTTCTGTGTCGTCTCCGAGCCAGTCAGGCCGGGCAATCGTTGATCAATTAAGGTGACGTCCGGGTTGTGCACTCTGAAGAGGGCGAGCGCCTGCTCCCCTGTCGCCGCTTCTGCACAGACGGTCATGTCCGGCTCGAGCGCGATGATGCTCGCCAGTCCCATCCTGACGAGGTAGTGATCGTCGACGAGCATGATTTTCAATTTGGTGCTCATATTTCACTTAACTGCGCGTGCGAAAGCGGTTGGCTTTCGAGCCGCGCAGGAATGGTCACAACCAGACGCGTTCCCGCACCAGGGGAGCTGTCGATCTCGAGGACGCCGCCCAGCTTGTCGACTCGTTCTCTGACTCCCTGCAGACCGAAGTGCGCGCCACCCGACGCGCGCTCCGCCGACTCGAGCCCTTGCCCGTCGTCGGTGACGAGCAGGCGCGTGGAGTCGGGTGTGAATGACAGCTCGATGTCGATCCGCGTTGCGCGCCCATGCTTCAACGCGTTGGTCAAAGCCTCGAGTCCAATGCGCAGAAGATGATGCTCCTTGGCCGCATCGAGACGCCGGAGCGAACCATTCACCCGAACACAGGCCTGGGCCGTCGTATTCAGCGTCATCTGACGCGCGAGCGTTTCGAGCGCACCGGCCAGATCGCTCCTTTCGAGCGCCTGCGAGCGGAGGTCCATCACCGATCGTCTCGTTTCCTCCAGGCTGTACCGCAGCATCTGGCGCGCGACGTTCAACGATTCACGCGCCGCTCCCGGTGCTGTCTCAAACGATCCGTCAACCGCTTCCAGTTGCAATGCGATGCCGGCCAGTCCCTGCTCGACCGTGTCGTGAAGCTCTCGAGCGACACGCAAACGCTCGTTCAGAACCGCCTGATACGCCCGCCGTTTGCGTGCGGTGACAGTACGCATCCGCCATGCACCGACGCCAGCGGCAAGTGCGAGGATTGTCACCATGACAGCCGAGTGCCGGAGTGTCCACCACGGTGCCGCTTTCACGACATGAACGTCTGCGGGCGTTCGAAGGAACAGCCGGAAGGAAGGTGGCGGTCCGCTCAGGTACGAATAGACACCTGTGAGCATCACGATGCTACCCGCTCGGATGTCGTCGATCCCGACGCCATCATGCGTCGCGTCGAGTCGCGCATCGAATACCGTGTTCCCCGCGCGCAGAACCAGCACTCGTTCGATCGGGTTCGGAATCACGCTCAGCAGTTGCGCGTTCATACGCACTAGCTGGGCATCATGATCGGGCGTCAATACGTTTTCGGATGCGACGGCGATCGGCGTCGGCTCCGTGCTTTTGCCAACCACCCGAAACACCGCATTCCGCAGCATCGGTCTGCCGGGCGTGACGCCGGGGAAACCGGCCGCCTCGACGATGTCTCCGAGCTGAACGTTGGGGATGGCCTCCGTCTCTATCCGCACGTCGCCGCTCGCGTCTTTCAGATACAGAACGTTCACCACATATTGAAATGTCGCGCGCGTCGTGAAGTCCTGCATGGTGACCGGGTGGCCCTGGATGCCCGCCGTCACCACCCCTCGAACCCGGATTCGACGCATCACCTCGCCGGCCGACGAGTAGTTGTAGATTTTCTGAATCGATCGTTCCGGAAGGGAGAACGGGTCAGGAGGGGGCTCCAAGACCTCAATATCGCGAATGCGTCCGGCAAAAAGCGACACACCGCGAAGCTGTCCGGTGTTGCCAAAGATGGTGCCGATGTTCCCGCGCAGCTTGACGCGAGCATCGATGAAGCGCGACAGGTCGGCCGCCGACGAATCCCACACGGCGGCGCGGACGAGCCCATCCTCGATGGCCACGTCGGCGTACATGACGCGCGAGTCTTTTGTTCCGGCCGGCCAGGTTCTCTGAATCACGCCGGCGACCTCCACGTAATCGCAGTCGAATCGCCCCGTGAGCATCTGAGAGAACGCGAGGCTCTTTGGGACTGGCATCGCGCTGCGACCGATCTTTCGGATTCGGGTCGGCATGACGTCGGGCGCGAATCCGCCGTGGATCGTGGACCCGTCGATCTCGACGAGATCGCCGGCTTGCAGGTTTTCCCAATCGCCCACCGACTTGATCTTGTCCCTCGGGGGGGTTTGGACGAACTGGCCGAAAGCGCCATCGTGAATGATCAGAGTTGTCTTGAGCTCCTGGTCGAAGTGGGTAACCGTGGCGCGGATACGCACGGGGTAGCCGCGCTCCCCGTCATTCTGCGACAGCGCGCGGATGTCTTTGATGGCAGTGAGGACCGGCAAATCGGGTGCGGATCGTTCCTGGGCAACGGCTCCGCTGGCAATGCCCGACAGCATTGCAGCGATCAGGATCGCCCGGGTTCCCTGGGTCTGCACGGCGGTGCAAATACTACCCCCGGGCCACCGGTTCGTCCAGTAACGTCAATGCCCTGTTCCTATTATTGACCCCTCAGGACACCCGGCCTAGGCTCTTGCGGATTGGGAGTTTAAGTCCATGGAAACGCTCAGGAGGAACCGGTCCTGGTGGATCCCGGTCCTTTTCTCGATATACGCAGTAAACACCGCCTATCTCGCGGTCTCCGCAAGCCCCACCATCTTCTATTACGGCAATGTCGTGCTTCACATCGTTGGCGGCATTGCGTTGGTGGTCGCATGGCTAATGTGGGGCAAGGGACTCCAGGCCCTTGCCGATCGGCGGGGTCTTAAGGCCGCGCCCTACACGATCGCTTACACCATCCTGGCTGTCGGCATTGCATTCGGCCTCCTTATCACGGTCGTCGGGGCGGCAGGACGATGGCGGTGGCTGCTGCCCGTCCATATCGTTCTCTCGCTTGCCGGCGGGGTGCCGCTCGCCATTGCCGGAGCTCTAGCGATCCGCGGCACACTCAAGGAACGCGCGCCAGCAGCCATCGCGTGTGCAATCGCCGCCATCGCCGCAGTTGCCGCCCCGGTGGCCGCGACGATGACGTCCGCGCGAGCGAAGAACACGAACATCATTCGCAATCCGTCAATCGTCCCGGCGTCAATGAACGACGAAGGGGCGGGATCATCGAGCCCGTTCTTTCCCTCATCGGGCGATACGAACGTGCATCGGACCATCCCCGCAAACTTCTTCATGACCAGCGATAGCTGCGGGCGCTGCCACACCGACATCTACGAACAGTGGAAATCGTCGACGCACCATTTCTCCTCATTCAACAACCAGTGGTATCGCAAGTCGATCGAGTACATGCAGGACACCGTCGGTACCAAGCCATCCAAGTGGTGCGCCGGGTGCCACGATCACGCGGTGTTTTTCAACGGCCGTTTCGACCGGCCGATCAAGGAGCAAATTGACACGCCTGAAGCGCAAGCCGGCCTGGCGTGCACGTCATGTCATTCGATCACCCACGTCAGAAGCACGATGGGGCAAGGGGACTTTGAGATCGAGTATCCGCCGCTGCACGACCTGGCGGCGAGCAACCACGCGGTGCTCCGCTTCGTGCACGACCAGTTGACCTACATCGATCCCAAGCCGCACAAGGACATTTTCCTGAAGCCGTTCCACCGCGAACAGACGCCGGAGTTCTGCTCGAGCTGTCACAAGGTTCATCTCGATGTGCCGGTGAATTCGTATCGCTGGTTCCGCGGCTTCAACGATTACGACAACTGGCAGGCATCGGGCGTTTCCGGCGAAGGCGCTCGCTCCTTCTACTATCCGAAGAAGCCGTCGAAATGCGCCGACTGCCACATGCCGCTCGTCGACTCGACTGATCCCGCGGCGAAAAACGGCAAGGTTCGCTCGCATCGATTTGCCGCCGCGAACACCGCCATTCCGTTCGTCAACGGCGACGCCGTCCAGCTCAAAGCGGTGCAGGATTTCCTGCGCGACGGCCAGATCTCGGTCGATGTCTTCGGGATCGTCCGCTCGACGGCAACCGAGGCCTCGGCCGCGGGGCGCTCGCAAGCGTCTTCCGAGCCGCGTACGGCAAGCACGTTCGCGGTCGGCGAGGAGTCGATGAACTTTGGCGCGGCCCAGAACTTCCTGGCCCCGGCCGCGGAAGTCATCGCGCCGCTCGGCAAAGTCGATGCAGCGGTGCGGCGCGGTGATTCAGTGCGCGTCGAAGTCGTGGTTCGGACTCGCAAGGTCGGCCACTTCTTCCCCGGAGGCACGGTCGATGCGTTCGACGTCTGGGTCGAACTCGAAGCGGTCGACGATCGCGGACGCACGCTGTTTCACAGCGGCGTCGCCGCGGACGGCGGGAAGGGCCCGGTGGACAGCGGCGCCCACGTATATCGGAGCCTGCTGCTCGACGAGCACGGCAACCAGATCAACAAGCGCAATGCGTGGTCCGCGCGGTCGGTCGCCTACGTCAGGCTGATTCCTCCCGGCGCCGCCGACACGATCCATTACCGCGTGCAGATCCCGGAAGATGCCGGTGATCGCATTTATCTGAAGGCGAAGGTGAACTACCGCAAGTTCGCGTGGTGGAACACGCAGTGGGCGTTTGCGGGCGTTCGCGATCCGGCCGACAAGAATCCCTCGATCACGGCATCGCACGACGATGGGAAATGGGTATTCACTGGCGACACGTCGCGCGTCTCGGGCGGTGTGAAGGCGATTCCGGATATCCCGACGACGGTCATGGCCGAGAACACCGCGACGCTCCGCGTGGTGGCGCGAGGTGCGACGCTGCCGGATGTTGCGCCGGTGATGGATCCGACGGTTCGTGAACGCTGGAACGATTACGGCATCGGGCTCCTGCTCCAGGGAGACATCAAGAATGCCGAAGCGACGTTCCTGAAGGTGACGAAGATGGAGCCGTCCTACGTCGACGGCTGGGTCAATGTCGGGCGTGCCCGCGTGCAGGAGGGCAACATGGCGGGAGCCGAGGATGTGCTCCGGAAAGCGCTGGGCCTCGACCCTGAACTCGCCAAGACGCACTTCTTCCTCGCGACAGCGCTGAAGACGCTTGGCCATTACGACGAAGCGATCGACCATCTCAAAATTGCCAATGGAAAATACCCCCGCGACCGCGTCGTCCTCAATCAGCTCGGCCGCGTGTTGTTCCTGAAGCGTCAATATAAGGACGCGATTGACGCGTTCATCAAGGTGCTGGCGATCGACCCCGAAGATCTGCAGGCCCATTACAACCTGATGCTGTGCTACCAGGGCCTGGGCGAGGCGACCGCCGCCTCTCGTGAGCGCGCCCTGTACGAACGGTTCAAAGCGGATGAATCGTCGCAGTCGATTACGGGCCCGTACCGGCAGCTTCACGCCGACGACAACAACGAGCGGCAGCAGATCCACGAACACGCGACGGCGACGATCCAGGCCGAGGAGAAATCCGCGCCGGCCCGTGTCGGCAGCCATTAAAAAGAGGAGAACTCTTGAGACGAGCCGTTCTGGCTGTTGGCGGCGCTGGTGTCCTTATCGTAGCGGCACAGGGGGCGCAGCCCTCGGCTGCTCTCCCGCAGTTCGCCGACGTCACCGCGACCGCGGGCATCCATTTCCGTCATACGAGCGGAGCGTTCGGAAAGAAATATCTTCCTGAAACTCTCGGTGCGGGCGTGGCGTTTCTCGATGCCGATGGTGATGGCTCGCAGGACCTCTTGTTCGTCAATGGACGCAACTGGCCGGGGCAATCTGGCGTCCCTGCCTATGCGGCGCTGTACCACAACAACGGCAATGGCACGTTCACCGACATCACGCGCACCGCGGGCCTTGCGGTCGAGATGTACGGCATGGGCGTCAGCGTCGGCGATTACGACAACGACGGCGACAGCGACATCTACATCACGGCGCTCGGGCCGAATCACTTGTTTCGCAATAACGGCGGCAAGTTCGAGGATGTGACGGCGCGGGCCGGAGTCGGTGATCCGGGATTTTCGACGAGCGCAGTCTGGTTCGATTACGACCGCGACGGGAAACTCGACCTGTTCGTCGGCAACTACGTTGAGTGGTCGGCAGACAAAGACCTGTTTTGCACGTTGAACGGCAAGACCAAGTCGTACTGCACCCCCGAGTCGTACAAGGGGCAAAGTCCGACGCTCTACCACAACAACGGCGACGGCACCTTCGAGAACGTCACGCGCAAGGCCGGGGTCTACGATCCCGCAGCAAAGACGCTGGGGCTCGCGTTGATCGACTACGACAACGACGGTCTGATTGATGTATTTGCGGCCAACGATACGCAGCCCAACCGGTTGTACCGCAACAAGGGAGATGGCACGTTCACCGACGTCGGCGTTCCCGCGGGCATTGCGTTCAACGAAGCCGGCGTCGCGCGTGCCGGAATGGGAACCGATGCCGCCGATTACGACGGGTCGGGCCGTCAAAGCCTCATCATCGGCAACTTCTCGAACGAGATGATGGCGCTGTACTCGAATGAAGGAAATGGCCTGTTCATCGACGAGGCCCCGACGTCGACGATCGGGAAAGCGTCGCTGCTTCGCCTCACCTTCTCGTGCTTCTTCTTTGATTTCGATCTCGATGGATTACCCGACATCTTCGCCGGCAACGGACACGTCGCCGACGATATCAACACCGTCCAGCCGACGATCACCTACGCGCAGCCGCCACACCTCTTCCGCAACCTGGGCAACAAGAAATTCGACGAGGTGAGCACGCGCGTCGGCGCGGCGTTCGCCAAGGCGGCTGTTGCTCGCGGCGCCGCGTACGGCGACTTCGATAACGACGGCGATCTCGATGTCGTCGTCACGGCGAACAACGGGCCGGCGCGGCTGTTCCGCAATGACGGGACGGCGAATCACAAACTGCGATTGACGTTGACGGGATCGGCGTCGAATCGCGATGCCATCGGCGCCAAGGTTCGAGTGACGCGCGTGTCAGGCGTGCCGGTGCTCGAAATGGTCAAGACCGGATCGAGCTATTTATCGCAGAGCGAACGCCCCCTCACGATCGGCCTCGCTGCCGCGACCAAGGTTGGCGGGATCGAGATCACCTGGCCCACCGGCAAGGTCGAACGGCTGCCTGGTGTCGCCGGCGATCAGAACCTCACGATCGTTGAAGGCAAGGGCGTTGTGAAATCCGTCCCGTTCGCAACCAAGCCAAAGTCGTGAGAATCATTGTCATATTCACGCTGATCGTGCTCGGTCTCCTGCAACAGACCGGAGGCCTGGGCAGCCAAGGCCGTGATGTCGAGCCGGCGTATCGAGCAAACAACCGCGGCGTCGCGCTGCTCGAACAATTCAACTATGACGGTGCGGCGACGGCGTTTCGCGAAGCGCTGAAGATCGCGCCCGAGCTGGGCATCGCCCGCGTCAATCTCGCGATCGCGCTGTTCTACGGCAACAAGAGCACCGAGGCAGCTCAAGCCGCGCGTGCGGCTGCCGATGCGCTGCCTTCCTCACCAACCAGTCATTACGTCGCCGGCCTGATTGCAAAGACTGATAACCGTGTCGACGAAGCGGCTACCGCGTTCGATCGCGTCCTGAAGATCGATCCGAACGACGCCGGCACCAGGATCCAGCTGGGACAAATCAGAACCCAGGAGCGGCGCTACGACGATGCGATCTCGTTGTTTCAGGGGGCGCTTACAGCGGAACCGTACAACGTCACCGCTGCATACAGCCTCGCGCTGGCGTTGACACGCGCGGGACGGGCCGAGGAAGGGCGCCAGGCGATGCAGCGCTTCGATGCGTTGCGCGGAAGTGCCTACGGCGTCACCTACGCCCAGACGTATCTGTCACAGGGCCGATACGCAGAGGCGCTCACATCGACAGGCAGCGAACCATCGCTTGTCAACAAGGCGGCGCCCACCGTCAGTTTCAGTGAAGCTCCTGCAGGCTTTCTCCCTTCCTCTTCAGACGGCTCAAACCAGCCAGCAGCCAACAGCCAGCAGCCAGGCAAAGCCATCGCCGGCGGAGTTGCGCTGGTCGATATCGACAACGATGGCGACCTCGACATCATCGATGTGGAATCCGGCGCAGTGCGTTTACTGCGAAAGGATGACCGCGGATTCACCGATCGGACACCGGCGTCGCGCCTCGATCGCGTCCACGTAGAAGGGCTCTCCGGGGTGGTCGCTGGTGATTACGACAACGATACGCGTCCAGACCTGCTGCTTTTCGGCAGCGGTGCGTACGCACTGCTCCATCAGGGTGCCACTGGCGGATTCGACGATGTGACATCGACAGCCGGAATTCCTCGCGCACCTGGACCGGTGACAACCGTCGCGTTCGTCGACGTCGATCACGATGGCGACCTCGATATCGCCGCGGCGAGTACCGCCCTGCAACTGCTGCGTAACAACGGCGACGGCAAGTTCACGGACATCAGCTCGGACGCCGGGTTGGGCGCGGCGCTGGCGGGACGGGCGATCGCCATCGCCGCCACTGACTTCGACAATCGACGCGATATCGATCTGCTCGTCGCCGGCGGTACGCGAGGCGCGCTGCTCTATCGCAACATGCGCGACGGCACCTTGCGAGAGGCCAACGCCGATGTCGGACTGCCACAGGCAGACGGCGTGACCGCGCTCGCGGTTGCCGATGTCAACAAAGACGGGTATCCGGACATGTTCTTCGGCCGCCACGGCGCTGGCGTCCTGGTGTTGAGCGACGGGAAGGGACGTTTCCGCGCCGGCGCTGTCCCGGGCGAAGCGGATGCGACAATTGCGGCGCAGTTTCTCGATTACGACAACGACGGCGTGCTCGACCTGCTCACGTTGTCGGAACGCGCGGCCCGGGTATTCCGGAACATCGGCGATAGCTGGGCGGACCTCAGCACGGCAGCACGTGTCGGTAGTCTGACTCCCGCGACCGGTGCGACCTTTCAATCCATGACGATCGGCGACCTCGATGGCGATGGCGACGACGACGTGATCGTTCGCGAGTCGAGCGGCCGATTGCATGCCTGGCGGAATACTGGCGGGGAGCGCAACGCGTCGTTGCGCCTGCGGCTGACCGGGCGCGTCAGCAATCGAAGCGCGATCGGGGCAAAAGTGGATCTCCGCGCCGGCAGCCTGCGGCAGACGATCGAAACCGCGTCGGCGTCTCCAGCTGTCGCGCCCGCCGACGTGATCTTCGGGCTCGGCTCGAGAGCGGCGGCTGATGCCATTCGCATCCTTTGGCCCTCCGGTATCGTCCAGGCGGAAGCGCCAGCCTCGACAACCGCTCGCGCGTCGGTACTTCCGGTCACGGAACTCGATCGCAAGCCTTCGTCGTGCCCATACCTCTTTACGTGGAATGGCTCCCGATTCGAATTCGTGACCGACTTCATGGGTGGCGGTGAGATGGGCGACTGGATCGCGCCGGCATTGTGGAACGAGCCAGATCCGGATGAGTACGTCCGCATTCGAGACGACCAGCTGAAGCCGCAAAACGGCCGGTACGAGCTGCGCATCACGAATGAGCTCGAAGAGGTGTTGTTCGTCGATCGACTCCAGCTCGTTGCCGTCGATCATCGAGCGGACGTGTCGGTGTACCCGAACGAAGGACTGCGCCAGCCGCCGCGTCAACCATTCCATCCGATCTCTATTCGGAACGCTCGACCGCTGCGCACGGCGATTGACGAACACGGCCACGACGTTCTGCCACGGATCGCGTCATTCGACCGGCGCTATCCAGATGATTTCGCTCTACTGCCGATTCGGGGCTATGCGGCGCCGCACTCCCTCACACTCGATCTCGGGCCGCAGAGTGATAACTCCGTTCTGCTGCTGACCGGGTGGACCGATTACGCCTTCTCGAACGACAACGTCGCCGCCTCGCAAGCTCGGATCGAGATGTCGCCGCCTTCTCTACAGGTAAAGGATCCGTCCGGCGCCTGGCGGACAGTCATCGCCGACGCAGGATTCCCGGTCGGGCGGCCGCAGACGATTGCGGTCAACCTCGCGGGTAAGTTCCTGTCGTCTTCGCGCGAGATTCGGATCCTGACCAACATGCGAATCTACTGGGATCAAATTCTCGTTGCCGATGCGGACGGGTCGATGCCGGGGCTCACACGACTCGATCCGGTATCAGCCGATCTTCACTGGCGCGGTTTCTCAGGCGAAACAACTCCCGACGGACGCGAACCGATCGGCTATGACTATCAGCAGGTCTCGGCCGCGATGCCCTGGAAGATGTTCGTCGGCCGCTACACGCGCGAAGGAGATGTACGGGAACTGGTCCGAACCGTCGATGACATGTTCGTGATCTCGCGTCCGGGCGATGAGATCGCACTGTCGTTCGACGCCAACACGCTGCCACCGCTGCGCACCGGCTGGATCCGATCGTTCCTTCTTTATGCGCACGGGTACAGCAAGGAGATGAACCCGCGGTCAGCGAGTCCCGACACTGTCGGCCCGCTCCCTTTCCGTGCGATGACGAAGTACCCCTATGGGGCGAATGAGCAGTATCCGGATACTCCGGCTCATCGTGAATACCTCGACCGTTACAACACTCGGGCGATCAACAAGACCTTGGGTCAAATCGCAAGACCATGACTCCAATTCGCTACTCAGCCGCCGCCTGCCAAACCGATCTTCCTAACCCGCTCGAGCGATCGCAGATGCGCGCCAGCACCGATCGCATGCTCGAGATGATCGACGCGGCGGTGGCCGGCAGCGCGCCATTTCTTCCGGTGCGCCTCGTCGTCTTTCCCGAATTCGCGCACGCGGCCCCGGTCTATCCAACCGTCGACGAACTCCTGCGGAAGCTCGCGGTGCCGATTCCAAACGAACACACCGATCGACTTCACGCCAAGGCGCGCGAGTACGGCATCTACATTCAATCCGGATCGATGATCGAATCGGATCCGCAATGGCCGGGCGTGGTCTTCAACGCGACCTGCCTCATCGGCCCTGACGGCATCCTGTATAAGTACCGGAAGGTGAACCCCTGGATTCCCTACGAGGTGCACTCGAGCCCGCATGAGATTGATGGATATGTCGATCCGTTGTTCCCGGTCGCCGACACACCCATCGGCCGGATCGGATGTGCGATCTGCTACGACTGGCTGTTTCCTGAAGCGATTCGCCAGTTGACCGCCAACGGCGCTGAGGTGCTAATCCGCGTGTCCGCGTACATGGATCCGTGGGGTGCGACTGAGCCAATGAACTGGTGGACGATCGTCAATCGCTGTCGTGCGCTCGAGAACACCGCGTTTGTCGTTGCCGCTAACCAGGGCGCGAGCCTCAAACACTACCCGCCGTATTCATGGCCCGGCGGCAGTCAGATCGTCGACTTCGACGGACGCATGCTCGCCGAAGCCTCACCGGGACCCGGCGAACGCATCGTCGTCGCGCCGATCGACATCACCGCGCTGCGGCACGAGCGCGATACACGCCGCGCCCACAGCATGCTCGCTCACCTGCGCACCGAGGCATATCCGGTGTACGCGAAGCATCAGTACCCACCGGCGGATGGCGTACGACGCGCGGTGTCGTACGAGCAGAACAACGCGCTCATTGATGAAGCCAAGAAGAATTGGTGAATGGCTGGCTGTTTTAATCACTGATCACTGATCACTCATCGCGAATCCTTGAATCGCTCATCGGTGAATCCCCGAATCCGCGAATCCGATTCGAGATTTGGCGATTCGACGATTCGGGATTCGAGGATTGGTGATTCGACGATTGAGGATTAGTGATCAGTGATTAGCGATTCAATCGCAGTCTTCGGCACGATATCCATCTGCAGCGTGGGGTCGGCGGCCGGCACGTATGTCGTCGGAAGCCCCAACTCTTTCCGCACCAGATTGCACCCCTGCGCGATGGCGCTCGCCTTGTAGAAGGCGATCTCGCGATTGGCGCCCTGCCGTCCGAAGCCGCAGTCGCTCGAGACGATCAGCTGCTCCGGTGCGATGTGTTTCAACGCGGTGCGAATCGCGTTGGCAACATCCTCGGCCCTGTCGGCCTGAAGCACACGATGGCTCACCGCACCGATGCAGATTTTCTTCGGTAGCTTTCCCTTGAACGCCCCGAACATTTCGATGTCGGCGAAATTACGATCCCTGGTCTCGATCGTCCAGACATCGCCGCGCATTTCGTTGAGATAAAGTTCGAACGACGCGCGATAGCTGGTGTCTTCCATCACGCGCTGCATGTTGGGATTACCCCAGCAGGTGTGAATCCAGATCTCGACATCGTCGAGCCCCTGCACCTCGCGGTTGTAGCACTCGACCATGAACTTCACCTTCTCGTCGCGAGCGCCGAAGGTGTTGGCCATGAAGTGCAGCGTCGGCTCTTCGATCTGAATGCAGCGGCAGCCCGCGTCGCGCAACGCCAGGAGTTCTTTGTTCATCGCGACGGCCATGTCCCACACGACCTCGCGGTTGTCTTTGTACTGCTTCGTGTGGATGTCGAGGAACAGGCCCATGACCTGCGAGCAGCAGGTGCCGAAGCGAACGGGCTTGCGTGTCTTGCTTTGCGCGATTCGCCAGATCTTCGGATAGTCGAGGGGGCGATGTTCGATTTTGCCGGTGACGTGGGGCCATCGCCAGGCGGTGTAGATCTCGTTGAGCAGCGTTCCCGGCGGATAGCGAAGCCACGGGCTCCGCGTTTCCTCGGACTGGAGCAGATCTCCCTCGAACCCAGCCCACCGCTGGAGCGGGTAATGGTGCCAGCTGCGGCCAGCAAAGTCTTCGTCGCAGTGGAAGTCTCCGTGGGTGAGGATATCGAGCCCGGCCCGCTCCTCATCACTGATGACGACCGCGAGGGCATCCTGGAATTTCTCGCGAAACCGCACGTCCATCATGCATGTGTCGAGCGGTCTTGCCCACATGCTCATGTCGAACCATCGCGGCCTCGGCCATGAGCCGGTCACCGTGCTGGGGAGGACGATGTCTTTGGTTACGGTATAGGGCATTTCGAATCCCTCATCACTGATCACTAATCGCGAATCACTAATCCTGGATCACCGATCCTTTAATCACCGATCCGCGAATCCTTGAATCGCCGAATCCAGAATCCCGGATCCGTCATCGCGGATCCCGGATCCCGCACCACGGATCCCGAGTGCGCCGGTCGCGACAATCAACGAATTCGCCAGCAGCCAGCAGCGAGAAGCGAACAATGGCCGACGAACCTGGATGCTACCATTCCGGCACATCCAGTGCATTCCGGGAGTACCGTAACCAGCGCTGCCGGGCACCGCCCGCGGCTTGTGCCCAGCTGGGCTTTTCTTTTTAGGAGGATTGGTTGATGCGACGCAGTTTGCGTGCGGCGTCCGAAGGTCTGCTTGGACCAACGCTTGTCGCGCTCGTCCTGAGCGCCCTACTCATGCTTATTCCGACGACCGCAGCTGCACAGGCGGTCACCGGAACCCTGCTCGGAAACGTCACCGATTCAAGCGGCGGCGCCCTTCCCGGAGCGACAGTCACGGCCACTGATGTCGACAAGAACATCAGCCGCAATACCGTCACCAACGAGTCGGGGTATTACATCTTCAACAGCTTGCCCAACGGCAACTACACCGTCGATGCGGAGATCCAGGGATTCAAGAAGACGGCGCGCCAGGGCGTGAAGGTCGATGTGAACACCACCGTCCGCGTCGATCTGGCATTGAGCGTCGGACAGATGACCGAAGAAGTCACGGTCGCAGCCGAGACCCCTGCTCTGCAAACCGACCGCACCGACACCGGACGCATCCTCGAATCGAAGATGGTGTCGGAGCTGCCGCTCACCTTCAATCGTAATTTCCAGAGTCTGTCGATGACGGTGCCGGGCATCACCCGCCCGCATCGTGAGCACTCGCAGTTTTTCAACTCTCAGGACTCGCTGCGCTACGAGGTCAACGGGCAGCCGGGCATGGCGAGTAACACGCTGATCGAAGGGCTCGACGACAATCAGAAAACCGGACTGCTGCAGGTGATCATCCCGGCGGCCGACGCGCTCGAGACCGTTAGCATTTCAACCAGCAACTACGATGCAGAGTTTGGACGATCCGGCGGCGCCGTCACGAACGTGACGCTGAAGTCTGGAACGAATGACCTCAAGGGCAGCGTGTTCTTCTTTGCCAACAACGAGAAGACCAACGCCGGCGACTACTTCTCGCATCAGAAGGCGCCGACCAAATTCGTCAATGGCGGCTTCACGCTCGGTGGACCTATCGTCAAGAGCAAGCTGTTCTTCTTCGGTGATTACCAACGCACGCTCGACAACAACGGCTACGTCGTCCGAGCGACGGTTCCCACCCTGGCGATGCGCAACGGCGACTTCAGCGCTGCCGCCAGCAAGATTTACGACCCGTTCACGGGCGATGTCAGCGGCGCGAATCGGGTGCCCTTTGACGGCAACGTCATCCCGCAGAATCGAATCAGCCCGATCGCGCGCAAGCTTCTCGCCTTTATTCCAGAGCCGAACATCGCGGCGAATCTCGGTCAGAACAACTGGCAAAAGGCGCAGGTCCGCGAGAAGACGACCGACGGCTTCGACACCAAGGTGAACTACACGCTCAGCGCCAAGGATCAGATGTCGTACCGCGTCAGCTTCATGCGGCCGGTCGTGTTCGATCCCGGCGCGTTTGGAGACTACGGCGGTCCGGCGAATGGCGGATTCGCGGGTACTGGCACGAACACGAGCAGCAGCACGGGAGTCACCTGGACGCGGGTCTTCGGTCCTCAGACGGTGCTCGACGTGCGCGGCGGGTTGAACTACTACCACAATGTCACCGCGACGACTGGCAACAACCTGACGACCAGCACTGACGTCGGCATTCCGGGCGCCAACCTCGACGAGTACACGAGCGGCATCTCCACCATCAGCATTGGCAGCTACACCGATCCGCTGCTCGGGTTCTCGGCCAGCCAGCCGTGGGATCGTTCCGAGAAGACGTGGAGCGTGGTGACGACGTTGACCAAGATGATGAGCACGCATACCGTCAAGCTCGGCGGCGAGTGGCGTCACAACCGCGACATGCTCCTGCAGACACAGGATGCGGGCGGCCCGCGGGGCCGGTTTGCGTTCAACTCCTCGGGCACGAGCACTCCCGCGGATCAGTCGACCGCGCTCGGCGTTGCCAACGCGTTCGCGTCGTTCCTGCTCGACTGGCCGAGCACCGTGCAGCGCGACCTGAAGGTCATCGACGAGCCTGGCACGCAACACATGGGGACGTTCCTCTACGCGCACGACAAGTGGCAGGCGAAGTCGAACGTCACCGTCGACATGGGTCTCCGCTGGGAGTACTACACGCCGCTCCAGGGGCTCGAGGGCAAGGGGACGCTTGCGAATTACGATCCGTCGACCAATACCATCCGCGTGGCCGGGTACGGGAATCAGGACAATGCCCTGAACGTCAAGCGCACGTTCACCAACTTCTCGCCGCGCACCGGCGTATCGTGGCGTCTCAGTGACAAGAACGTCGTTCGAGCCGGTTACGGCGCAAGCACGATTCCGTTCCCCGACAATCGCTATGCCTTCAACTACCCGGTGAAGCAGAACTACAACGGCACCGCCGCGAACGGGTTCCAGCGGCAGGGCGCCATGGCAACCGGGTTCCCCGATCCTGTCCTGCTGAACATCCCGTCCGACGGGGTCATCCCGGTCACCGGAAGTCTGCTGAATTCGACGTTCGATGTGATTCCGACCGGTCTGCGCGAAGGCACGCTGCATTCATGGAACGTCGCGTACCAGCGCGAATTGCCGTACCGGTTTACCGTCGACGTCGCGTATGTCGGCAATCGCGGCGTGAACATCGTGATGGACGTCGACACGAACGCGAGTATGGTTTACGGATCCGGCAACACTGGACGCCCGCAGTTCGCGACATTCAATCGTACTGGCACGTCGCGCACGCGCACCAACGACAACAAGACAGAGTACAACGCGCTGCAGATGAAGATCGACCGCCGGTGGAGCAACGGCCTGCTGGTGACCAACTCCTACACGCTGAGCAAGTCGATGGATTACGTCAACGAAAACGGCGGCATCGCCACGCCGATCAACTTCAACGACAGCTGGGGACGATCGAACTTCGACCGCACGCACAATTTCGTGAACACGGTCATCTACGAGCTTCCGTGGGGACCGCGGAAGAAGTGGTTGACCGAGGGGATCCTGGCCAACATCATCGGCGGGTGGCAGATCAGCAACATCTTCATCGCCCAGTCGGGCGTGCCGCTGTCGATCACCGCCAGCGGAACGTTGTTCAACACGCCGGGTAACACCGCCTATGCCGATTTGGTGGGTCAGCAGACGATTCTCGGCGGCCTCGGACCTGGTCTGCTCTACTTCGATCCGAAGGCGTACGCGCAGCCGGCGAATGCGACGCAGGGAAACCTGACGCGTAACGACGGTCCGGAAGGCCCGGGCTTCTGGGAACTGGATTCGTCGCTGTTCAAGCGCTTCAGCGTCGGCGAGAAGCGCTACGCCGAGATTCACGTCGACATGTACAACACGACCAACTCGGTCCGGTGGGGCAATCCGAACACCGGGTTCAGCGCCGCCACCACCGGCAACACGTTCGGGCAGATTCAGGGAACGACCGGCGGCCAGCGGACGATGCGCTTCGGCTTGCGGTTCGTCTTCTAAGACCGCGCCCATTCAAAGACAAACGGCGGCTTCCGAGAATCGGAGCCGCCGTTTTTTTAGGACCGAATCGCTGCTTTTCAGTTCACGCTTTCCACTTCTTCACCGCCACCCGCGTGCCATGGCCGGCGCGCGATTCAATTTCGAATTCATCGACCAGGCACTTCATGGCGCGCAAGCCCATGACGCCGCCGCAGTCAGACGGCGCATCGATGGCCGCGCGCAGCACGTCGGAGATTCCCGGTCCATCGTCGCGGGCAATGACGAGGACGCCAGGACGGCCGTTCTCCTCGACCGGCTGAAGCTCGATTTCCCCCTTCTGCGCATAGAGCACGATGTTGCGGGCGAGTTCCGATATGGCTGTGGCGACGAGCGTCGCCTCGGGTGAAGAGAACCCGAGCTGCAACACGTAAGTCCGTCCCCGCTGACGGGCTGCGACGATGTCGCGATCGGACGAGATCATCATCGTCTCGACGCTGGCATTGAATGGTCCAGTGATCGCAACAGGTTCCACGAATCTCCGACCTTTCGAGAAAGGGCGAAAACCTTCGCCGAGTGAAATTATTCCAGAGGGCTACGATGTAATCGTGTAATTCCGGGCGTATTCTCCGAATGCAAATCAGGTAGCGGTTCGTCCAGTTTGTAATCGCGTAACGTCGAACCGGGCCAGGGCTGCATCAATCATCGTCTTTTTTGCACGGATAGCTGCCCAGACCGTCGTGGCAACTCTCTTGCGTCTTGCGGTTTGAAAAAGAAGGGGTCTCTTACCGAAAGCGGGCCTGTTGCAAGACAGGACTGCAGAGTCGTGGACTGTTCACCCCGTGGGCAGCTGCCGGCGTTAGTAAGGGACAGATCGTACCCAGGGACCCCTCCACGCGTTTGGGGGATTTCATGGTCCCATTCGGGTTTCGCACCACTCCTCGTTCAGTTCTCATCAGCCGGTTCGCCGGCGTCGCCGCTGCGTTGATGGTCCTGGTCTATGTCGCCCACGCGATCGCGGCAGGACCTGGAATCGTCTTCGAAAGCAGTTGGGATACGGCGATTGGCCTCGCCGCCAACGCGGTCAAGGACGGCGGCAAATGGCCGAACTACTGGGAGTTCAACGGCGGCTCCAGCGTGCAGCTGCTGTCGGTTGTGTCGGGCGGCGTCAGCGGCCACAACGCGCTCCGCGTCCAACAGCGAGGCTCGTCGTTTGCAGCAAACCTTCAAATCGACAATTTCATTGCACCATCGACCGACTACTACCTTCGCTATTACATGAAGAACGACGACACGTCGTCGGCCGGCGATCACATCGTCACCGTGGATACCTATCAGTATCCGAACCTCACCTTCATGCGAAAGTATGGCGGCGGATCGAGCTTCCGCGCGGTCATGAGCTTGTACGGATGCGGCTACACCTATCCGATCGGCCATTGGACGGCGGCGCAGCAGCTGTCGAACGGACAGTGGTATCGATTCGAGTACTTCGTGCACTTTGTCGACGCGACGCACGTGCAAGTGCATCCACGCGTCTACAATGCGGCCGGCACGCTGATCATGTCGGACGCGGAATTCCAGCAGTCCGACTACAGGGCAGGCGGATCGTGGAATGGACGCGACGACTGGACGCTCGCCTCGTACTACGCCGGCGGGTACAGCTTCTGTGTCGACCCGGCGTGGACGAATGATTTCGGTCTCGGAAACAACGGGCAGCAGGGTGCCGCCGATACCGGCCAGTACTGGTATTTCTCTGGCGTTCAACTTCGCTCGGATACGTGGCCGGGACCCGTTACTCCAGCGAGCGGCGGCGACACGACACCGCCGGTGACCGCTCTGACTTCGCCCACACCGGGCGCGACGGTATCGGGTGCTGTGAACGTCGCGGCCACTGCGAGCGACAACGTCGGCGTCGCCGGTGTCCAGTTCAAACTCGATGGCGCCCCGCTTGGCGCCGAGGATACGGCCGCTCCGTTCTCGGTCTCGTGGGACACCACCGCTGGCACCAACGGAACGCATTCGCTCACCGCGGTCGCGCGCGATGCGGCTGGCAATCAGACGACGACCACCGCGGTCAGCGTGACGGTGTCGAATGCCGCCCCTCCGCCGCCGACGCCAATCGCGGCATCGTATCCAGGCGATGTGGGAATCGAGAACAACGCGAACGTCGTCTTCGTGGAGAAGTTCGAGGAAAACGTCCTCACCGATCTGTTCAGCCGATGGAGCGACATCCTGAACGGCGCTGCCATGATCTTCAGCTCGGATGTGCCACCGGGCAGCCCGGGAACACACTCGCTGAATATTCCCGCGGTCGGCGGCGGCGTGAACACCGGTGGACACCTGTATAAGCTTCTGAGCCCGGGTGTCAACGATACCTTGTACGTGCGCTACTACGTGAAGTACCCCACCAACGGTGCGTACGTGCACGATGGCATCTGGATGGGCGGCCACAACCCGCCAGTCTCCTGGCCCGACCCGCAGGCTGGTATCAAGCCTGCCGGCAACGACCGCTTCTCCGCGGCTGCGGAGCAGACCGACGATCGGACGCATTTCGATCACTACAACTACTGGATGAACATGCGGGTCGCCGGCGATGGCCAGTACTGGGGCAACACGCTGCTGAACAACCCGACCGTGAAGGTGACGGCCGGCCAATGGGCGTGTGTCGAGCAGATGGTGAAACTGAACAACCCCGTTACCGCGTTCAACGGCGAGCATGCCATCTGGATCAACGGCACCAAGGTGAGCCACCTCGGTCAGGGGTTCCCGAACGGCACGTGGAGCGGAGGCAACTTCACGCAAACGACGAGCGGCACTCCATTCGAAGGATTCCGCTGGCGCAGCGACGCGAATCTCAATCTCAATTGGATCTGGTTGCAGAACTATTCGCCGAGCGATCCTGTGGGCGTCACCAGTGCCATGCTGTTCGATCATGTCGTGGTCGCGAAGAGCTACATCGGGTGCATGGCCACCGCAACACCGCGCCTGCCTTCAGCGCCGGGAAACCTTCGGATTATTCGTTGAGAACGCACGTTGTCGGACGGTCAATTCATCGGAACGCCGAGGAACTCGGCGTTCACGGATCTGCCGGCCGACATGGTCACCGTGCAGGTGTTCCCGGACACGGAATCGCAGCCGGTCCAACCAACCAGAATTGAGAGGGCGCCTGGCGTCGCAGTGAGCGTTACGGTCGTCCCATCAAGGTAGGTTGCCGAGCACGCAGTGCCGCAGTTGATCCCGGATGGCGCCGAGGTCACCGTGCCGTTGCCCACTCCCGATCGGGTCACGGTCAGCGTTTCCATCGTCCTGACGGTGAGCAAAGTACTCGCAGTGTTGCCGGCACTGTCGCTGACGCTGATCGTCGTTACGCCTCGGCCAACACCGGTCGCGCGTCCACTGGCGGAAATCGTCGCCACGCTCGTGTTGCTGCTCGCCCATGTGAGCCCGGTCCCGGTCACTTTCACCGGGACAGAAGAATCGGTCGTCGTGCCATTGCCAAGCTGGCCGTAGACATTCCAGCCCCAGCAACGTCCTGAACGATCTCCTGTCAGCGCGCACGTGTGGATTCCGCCGGCGGCGAGAAATCCCGGCACACTCAACCCGCTCACCAGAACCGGAGACGATGAGTTTGTGATCGCATCGTTACCGAGTTGTCCGTTCGTATTCCTTCCCCAGCATCGCACCGTCGTATCGGCCAGCAGCGCGCAACTGTGATACGCGCCGGCACTGACCGCGAGCGCATTCGCGATGCCGGCGACGGTCATCGGCACGTTCGAGTAACCGAGCGTATTGCCGATCTGACCCGAATCGTTATCCCCCCAGCACTGCACCGTGCCATCACGTAACAAGGCACACGTGTGATAGAAACCGCCGCTTACCGAGACCGCCGTTGTCATGCCGCTGACGGCGACCGGTGTCGACGCATAGAGACTGCCCGTGCCGTCGCCCAGTTGCCCGCGGGTGTTACGACCCCAGCATCGCACCGTGGAATCAGGCATCAGCGCACACGAGTGATATCCACCCGCGGTGATCTCGGCGGCGGAACTCAGACCGGAAACCGGTAAATCCGGCGCTCTGACGTCGGTGGTGTTATCGCCGTTGCCGACCTGCCCGTCCTGATTCCTTCCCCAGCACTTCACGGTGCGATTGGACAAAAGCGCACAATTGTGAAACCCGCCGACCGCGAGGCCAATTGCGCCGGTAATGCCCTGCACAGGCTTCGGCACTTCCGACAGCCCCGCCGTGCTGCCGTCGCCGAGCTGTCCCACATAGTTCGTGCCCCAGCAGCGAATGGTGCCGTCGGCAAGGAGGGAACAGGTGTGTTCGATGCCGGCGCCGACGAGGCTTGCCGTCGTGATGCCGGTCACAGGAACAGGCGTCGCGGCGTTGGCGAACCCGCCGTTTCCCAACTGGCCCCAGCTGTTTGCTCCGGCACAGCGTAGCGTCGCATCAGGAAACATCAGGCACGTGTGATAGCCGCCGCCAGCGATGGCCGTCGGCGTCAACGGACTCGTCGCCGAGAACTGCTGCGTCTGACCGGCGAGTATCTGGGGACTCGCCGGAGTCATGGTGATCGCAGGAGCCTGTGCAAGAAGCATCGCGGCCGGCACGGTTCCGAACATGCCGGCGAGTACAAACCTGGAAATGGTCTTCATGGGAACGCCTCAAGATACGAATCGCTAATCACTGATCACTCATCGTGGATCCGTGAATCCCTAATCCTGGAATCCTTGGATCGTCGAATCGCTGAATCATCGAATCCCTCTCGGGAGATTCAAGGATTCAACGATTCAGGATTAGTGACTCGAGGATTCACGATTGGGATTCACGGATCTAGGATTAGTGATCAGTGATTAGCGATTCAGTTTACGGAGCCAGGAGTCCAAGAAAATTCGCAGTCACCGAACGCGCAGCGTTCATGTTGACGGTGCACGTATTGCCGGAGGTGCTGTCACAACCACTCCATCCGGTGAAGATGGTGAGCATTCCTGGCGTTGCGGTCAGCGTGACGGTCGTGGCGCTGATGAATGACGCGGAGCAATTGCTGCCGCAGCTGATTCCGGCAGGACTCGAAGTGACGGTGCCGCTGCCGAGACCGCTCTTCTGAACCGTCAGTGTGTAGATCCTGGCGAACGTCGCGGTCACCGCGCGTGCAGCATTGACCGTAACAGTGCACGTCGCACCAGACGTCGTATTGCATCCAGTCCAACCGGTTAGAACGGAACCTGACGCCGCCACCGCCGTCAGCGTCACGGAAGATCCGACGACATACGGCTCTGAACAATCAGCGCCGCAGTTGATACCGGCAGGATTCGATGTCACGGTCCCGGTGCCGCTGCCGGCGCGGCTGACGGTGACAGGGAACGTGATCAGGTCGAACCGTGCGCTCGCGCTTGTGTCCGCCGTCATATTGAGCGAACACGATCCAGTTCCCGAACAGCCGCCGCTCCATCCGGCAAACGTCGAGTTGTTCGCTGGAGTCGCAGTAAGCGCGACCGCCGTGCCGCTCGCATAGGTCTCGCTACAGTCAGTGCCGCAATTGATTCCCGCGGGACTCGAGGTAACGCTCCCTGACCCGGCTCCGGTGCGAGTGACACCGAGGGAATAGGTGATCAGATTGAAACGAGCATCAACCGTGGTCGCGGCCGCGACAGTGACGGTGCATGTCCCGGTGCCGGTGCAGCCGCCACCAGACCACCCACCAAAGACTGATCCGCTGCTCGCCGAAGCCGTCAGCGTGACGGACGTGCCACTCGTGAACGTTTCCGCGCAATCCAGGCCGCAGTCGATTCCGGCCGGGTTTGAAGTCACGGTACCAGAGCCGCCACCACTCCGACTGACGGTCAGCGCGAACGTGACCCGATCGAATCGTGCCGTGACCGCGGTGTCGGCGTTAAGCGTGACCGTGCACGAACCTGTTCCCGAGCATCCTCCGCCGCTCCAACCAGCGAACAGCGATCCACTGACCGGCGTCGCCGTCAAGGTGACTGTCGTCCCTGTTGAATACGTCTCGGCACAGTCGGTGCCGCAGTTAATCCCCGCGGGGCTCGAGGTCACAGTGCCCGCGCCGGTGCCGGCGAGCGCAACCGAGAGTGCGTTCAATTCGGCTACGGTCAGCGTCGTATTGCCGCTGTTGCCCGATCCGTCGGTCACCGCGATGGTGGTCGTACCGCGTCCGACAGCTGTCGCGCGACCACCCGCATCGATGGTGGCGACCGCAGGATTGCTGCTGCTCCATGTCACCCCGCCTGTCCCGGTTACCGACACCGGCACCGGTGAATCCGCCGTGTTGCCATTACCGAGCTGACCATAGACGTTGTAACCCCAGCAGCGCGCAGACTGGTTGGACAGAATCGCGCAGGTGTGGAGGCCGGCACCGGTCACCCGGCTCGCATTACTCAAACCGCTGACCACGACCGGTGACGACGAGTTCGCCGTCGTGCCGTTCCCCAGCTGCCCGTTTCCATTCTGCCCCCAGCATTGCACCGTGCCGCCGGACAACAACGCGCAGCTATGAAAGACGCCGGCACTTACTGCGACCGTATTGGAAATCCCACTGACGGTGAGCGGCACTGATGAAAAGACCATCGTGTTCCCGACCTGGCCGGAGTCGTTCTGTCCCCAACACTGCACGGTGCCATCTCCAAGGAGCGCACACGTGTGATACAGGCCCGCGGTGATCTGGAGCGCATTGGTCATGCCGCTGACTACGACCGGTGTCGATCGCGAAGTCGTCGTGCCGTCGCCGAGCTGGCCGCGATCGTTTCGCCCCCAGCAACGCACGCTCGCGTCGGTGAGCAGCGCGCACGTGTGATAGCCACCGCCGGCCAACGCGGTCACGCCGCCGAGACCCGAGACCACCTGCGGCGTGCCAGCATCGGTCGTGTTGTTGCCATTCCCGAGTTGGCCGTCCTGATTACGCCCCCAGCACTGAACGGTGCGATCGGAGAGAATCGCGCAGTTATGAAAGCCGCCGGCGGCCAGGCCGGCAACTCCACTGAGGTTTTGCACGGCGCCGGGGACTGCCGAGCCTCCGCCAATCGTGCCGTTCCCCAGTTGACCGACGAAGTTGGTTCCCCAGCAACGCACGCTGCCATCAGCCAGCAAGGCACACGAGTGTTCGATGCCGGCGCCGGCGCTGATCGCCGTCGTCATGCCGCTTACGGCGACCGGCGTCGAGGAATTGGCGAACCCGCCGTTTCCGAGCTGACCCCAGTTGTTTTCGCCGAAGCAGCGCACGGACTGATCCGACATCAGCATGCAGGTGTGATAGCCACCACCGGCGATCATGGCCGGCGCCGATACGCCGGTCGCGGTGAACTGTTGCGACTGGCCAACGAGGAGCGTGGGGTTGCTCGGCGCAACCGTGATGGAAGGAGCCTGCGCCGCCGGGTAACCGGTGGTTATGGCTAGTGCGAACAGGCTCGAGGCCAGGGCGGTCCAGTTTCGACCGGCGGTAGTCATTCGTTTCTCCTTACGGCGCGAACGTGGTGGTCTGTTAGTTGGTGCTAGAGAATGGAGGAAAATCGACCGCGGATATCCGTCGGGCCCGAAGGGTTGGTCACCGTCCGACCGAGCAACTGGTCGTAGACGGCGCGATACCGCCGAATCATGTGGCTGATGTCGTATTCAGCGCCGGCGCGACGGAAGGCGCGCTCGCCAAGTTGTCGCGCGCGAGTCCGATCGCTCAGGAGAAGATCCAACGCCCGCGCGAGTGCAGAGGCGTCGCCGGGCGCCACTAGAATTCCCGCGTCACCCTGCGCGAGCGCCACGGCGACATCACCCACGTCGCTCGCAATGATCGGACACGCCGCAAACATCGCTTCCAGCAGTGCGAGCGGCAGGCCTTCGGAAAGTGATGGAAGCACGAAGATGTCGGCGGCGGCGAGTACTGCCGGCACATCCGACCGCAGTCCGAGCAGGTGAAGACGGTTGCTCACGCCCTGCGCCCGTGCGCGCGCGACGAGAGCGGTCGCCATGTCACCCCGGCCGCTAATGGCAAGATGCAGCCGCGGATGATTCGCGGCAAGCATGCCGAGCGCGTCGATCAGATACTCGTGCCCTTTGACGCGGTAGAGATTTCCCACCGACACGATCAACCGTTCATCGTCGGCGAGTCGCAACTCCTCGCGTAAGGTGGACGGCGTCGGCCGGGAAGGGCGAACGCCGTTGAGAATCGTGTCTATTCGCGACCGGCGGATACGGAGGTCTTGACTGAGGTTCCCGGCGAGCGAGTCTGACACGGCAATCGTCCGGCCGCTGACGGCAATCGCGGCCCGCATCGCCAGGCGCCGGCGCAGACGTGCAGCGTAATAGCGGCTCCCGTGCATCGTGATCACATGCGGGACGCCGGCAAGCCACGAGGCCCAGGCGCCATACACCGCCATGGAGAACTCGTGGCTGTGTGCGAGATCGATTCGATGGCGGCGGAATCCATCCGCCAACGACCGCGCACACGCCGGCGAAAAAGGTCGATTGATTCGGAAGTACTCGATCGTGACTCCGGTCCCGTGCAGTTGACGCGCCAGCCACCCATCGCCCTTCTCGGGAAGGAAGACGACGCTGGTCGCGCCTCTCGCCTGGAATTCACTCGCGAGATCCGCAACAACGCGCTCGGCCCCACCCGGGCCGTCTGACTCGATCAAGTGCGCCAGCCGCAACGTTGAGTCAGTGACCATGTCCCTGCACTTGGTGAATTGGTGAGTTGGTGAATCACGAGTGCTGCGTGATCGTGAGGCCCGCAGCCCATGCTTCGAATGCAGCCGGGGAAATTCCGGCCGGCACGTTGAGTCGCCGCAGGCTGCAGGGATCTGCAAACGGACGATTGAGCCCGGCGTTCAGCGTCAGCCCGGCGCGATATCCGGCGAGACGGACGCGTGACCTCACGCGGTAATCCCACAATCCGTATGGGTAGGCGAAGAACTCGACCCGTGCCCCGATGGCGCGTTCAATCATTGTCCGTCCGGTGACGACCTCGAATTCCAGTTCGCTGTCGCTCAGCGTTGGCAACGATCGATGTGTGACCGAATGGGCGCCAATCGTGATGCCGGACTGAGTAGCCGTCCGGACGGCACTCCAATCAGCCGGCCGATGTGACGCGGGCAGATCGTCGGGGGTCGCGGCTTTCACGATCGCACTCTCATCGCCGCGCAGCGTGTTCAAGCGATCGCGGCGCAAAGCAGGGTTGGCGGATTGGACAATCGTTTTTTGATCCCACCAGAATCCCATTCGTCGTCCCGCGGTGCCGACGACGAAGACGGTGGCAGGGACGCCGACGGCCTGAAGTACTGGCACGGCATGCTCGAACACACCCGCATACCCGTCGTCAAACGTCAACGCCGCAACCGCGCGAAGCGACTTTCCGGCGGATAACCGATCGACGAACTCACTCAACTCGATGACCGTATAGTGACCAGCCAGCCATCGGATCTGCCGTTCGAAGCGATCGCGCGGCATATGCAGGCCAGGATCACCTACTGTGCGCGACCCGCTCGCCACAACGTTGTGGTAACAGAGGATGAGTCCGGCATCGTGCAACCGCCGGTTGATTGCCGGGAGACCAAGCATCCGCACTGCCTGGTAACAGAGTGGAGCGGCGAGGCGCATGGCCTGAGACGTTCGACGCGCGAGCATTACGTCAATCGCACTGTGAGCGGGTGGGATACGCCACCTTGCACAATCCCACGCTCATTGCGATGAGCGTGTAGAACAGTTCGGCGTACACGAGGGACAAAAAATATGCGCCGACGACAAAGCCGACGAGAGACGCCGTCAGCGCATTCGTCAACGCGCGCGGGTTCTCTTCACATTCGTCGCCGTCAACCCAAGGCGATCGATTCACTCGACGCAACATCGCAAACGTACTTGCGATCATTCCAATGAAAATGACGAGCCCAGGTATGCCCAACTCGGCCCCGACCTGTATATAGCTGTTGTGCGCAGCGTTCCACCGAACACCAAACCCCAGCTGCTGACGGGCGGCGAAAGACGACAGCATGCCCTCGGCAGCCTGGAAATTCCCCGGGCCGACGCCAAATACCGGGTTCTGGAACATGTAGCCAATCCCGCGACGCCAGATCTGCATCCGGCCGCTTTCGTCGGTGCGGTTGTAGTCGGCGTCCGACAGGATTGTTCCCATCTGCGTCCAGTACTGCTCGCTTGCCGTGCCGACGACCACTAGCGCGACGATGGCGGTGGCGGCAATGCGCCAGCGCAGAGCGATCGCGGTGTACCGCAACACGATGAAGACCGTCACCGATACCAGCGCGATGAAACCGCCGCGGGAGCCGGTGCGAACGAAGGCGAAAGCGAGAATACAGAGCGAGAGCGCAGCAAAGAGTCGAACCGACGACCGTTCCGCCGCGTGGAGAAAATACAGGCCGAACGGCAGCGCGGTAACAGCGAACGTGGCGAAGTCGTTCGCGTCGTAGTAATACAGGTGGCCAAGGCGCCACGCGTCTCCCGCTCCCAGATCAAAACGTGAAATCACCACGGCCGAATAAAGCGTGGCTGAGATCAGGTAGACCATCGCCAGACGTTCGAGATCTCGAAACCCGCGAATCGCACCAGCGACGATCACGAACATGAGTGCGGTCTTGACGAAGTTGCCGAAGACCACATCGAAGCTCGTTTCCAGCACCAGCGCGCCAGTCAACGACAGAATCATCCACACGAGAAATGCCGCGATGTACTTCGTCGGTCCAACGAGGATGTCCGCGAAGCGCCGCTCAGTCCGTCGATTGGTCACGTAACAGGCGATCGCCACGAGACCGGCCATCGTCGCGGGATGAACCACGTCCAGGATCGGGAAGAGCTGGTGCACGCGGCCCACTGCCGTCAGGATGTACACGGCAACAGCGACGAGCAGCGGATCCCACCTGCGATCCGGTCGATCGACGCCATCGAATTCCGAGTCCTGCGCATCGGCTACCGTTGACGGCGCCGAGGCGGCGGCCTCAGGAGTGACCGTAACGAGGGTGCTCGCCGATGCGAATGGCGGGTGCGATGTCTCGTGAACAAGCATGCGCAGTAGTGAGGTAACGCTCGATGAGTTCGCGGCCAACGACGTCCCAGCTGTATAACCGGTCGACCGTCTCGCGAGCGCCGTCAACCAGTCGCTGCGCCAGGCGCGGGTTCTCGAGCACCGCGCGCACCGCGATGGCGAAGTCGCTGGGGTTGTCACGAATCAGAATGTTCGTCCCGTCAATCGCCTCCAGACCCTCACAGCCGACCGACGTCGCGACGACCGGCTTCCCCATCGCCCATGAATTGAGGATCTTGAGACGCGTGCCGCCGCCGGTTCTGAGTGGAACGATATGGCACGCGGCCTGACGCATTAGCGGCCGTACGTCCTCCACGTATCCCGTCAACTCGATGCCGAATCGATCCCGATAAAGTTGTTGCTCTTCGTCCGTGGCGCGACCGATCCAGCGAACGGGCACGTCGCTCGTCAGCGTCCTTATCGCCGGCAGAATTCGATCGCAGAAAAACTCGAGGGCGTCACGATTTGGGAACGGAGTTGTTCCGCCAACGTAAGCAAGGCCCGAACCCGCTTGACCGTCAGTACGAAACTCCTGCGGGTCGACGCCGTTCGGCATGACCGCGACGCGCGATCCCGGAGCGAGACGCTGCAAGCAGGCGCGATCGTGCTTTGAGACCGCGACGTTCAACGCGACCCGCTCGCACCAGCGCCGCTCAACGCCCTGCATGAATCCCGCCTGAAGCTGCAGGTACGACCGACGCCACCGATTCTGCTCGAGCGCCGCTCGCCGGCCGAGGAGGGCCGATTCAACGTCATGATGAACGCACACGACCGGCAGGTTGCCGCAGTCCGGCAGGTAACTGGCGAGATCGAGGCTGTCGACATGGACGAGGTCGTACTGGTTGGATCGCACCAGTTCCCTGACGCGCGAACGGAACCTGCGAGACTCGTAGAGGTACGTCGTGTAGACGCGACGTGACACCACGCTGCGCAAGTGATCCCATCCGTAACGCAACCGGCTGTGCTTTTGAGGAATGGCGAACACTTCGACGTCGGCAAACCGGCCGAGCGCTTCGCGTCCCGCCGCGACCTTCCAATCAACACTCTGCCCTGCACTGGCGGCGCGCTCGAAACACAACGCGGTTATGTCGAACGCCTGCGAGAGCAGTCGAAGCACATGGTAGGTGCGGATCCAGACACCGCCGTCGGGAGGAAACGGCAGCGTCTGACACAGGAACAGCAGTCGAGGACGGTTCATTGCTCCGGACCGATCGGCCCCTTGCTGATCACGAGCTGGTCCCACCGCTGCGATTGCGCCAGGACAACAGGCGAGTAAGGCGGGCATGTGTTGCCGGTGATCTCGCACCGCTGGTGATACACGGTGAGCCGCACGACACCGAATGCTTTGCCCGCATCGCGAGCCCGCAGCCAGCGCATGTCCGTGTATTCCATCCGCAACGTCTGTTTGGTGACTGGCGCGCCGGCATCGTCGATCCAGAGCCTGGTAACACCATTCGAAACGCCTGGATCATTGAGCTTCAGGTACCACTCGAAGAGATACCAGTTGCCCGGCTGCAGCGTGATGTTCCTGCCCTGGTTCTGAAATCGATTTACCTTGTTATAGAGGCCGCCGGTTTCCGGCGTGTCGAGGTCCTGGTAGTTCGCGACAAACGGCTTCCCTGGTCCGCTGTCCGGAACGACGGGCAAGTGATTTCGATTCGTGCCGACGTAACCGACGAGCGTATTCGCCTGATCGTGGAGCATGACGGACTTGTCTTCGAGCGTGCCCCAGACGAACGGATCGCCGATGTATTGATACCAGCGAACGTAGAACTCCGACTGCGGTGTAAACGCGCGGCGTCCGTCGTAGCCGTAGAACCCCCACTCGCGATCGAACACGAGTTTGTTGCTCCAGGCGGCGCATCGATCGTGGAACCCGAAACGATTGTCGGTACACAGGACAAACTCGGACGTCGGCCAGATCCCCTGGTGGCCGCCAATGTCCCATCGCCGCTCGAAGCCGGTGTCCTCGAAGTTGTCACACAGCACCACGTTCGGACTGGGACTGCGGCCGCCCGGACAAAACGGTTCGGGAGAAACCGGCGCATCGACGACAAAACGGCCTCTCAGCATTCCGGTCGCGCCGAGCACGGTGGCAAATCGATCACGCAGTAGTCCGGCCGCTCCGAATAGCAGGACAGCGATCGCGACGATGTACTGAGATCGACGTGTTCTGATCACCGTGATCGCACCGAGTACACTTGATACTCGCCGTTGTCGAAAACCTTCCGGGCCGCAGCCAGCGTCGTTCGCACGTGGCGATAGACTTCTGGCTCCCGGACTTCATGCTTCCGGAACCACCCCTGGTAGATCTGCTCGACCACGATTAGATCCGGCGTTTTTCTGCTGTAGTAACCCAACCGCGTGTCGTCGCTGACTCGATCGAACCCAACCTGAAAGCCGAGTTCGGCACTGCCGATGATTCGTGCGTGCTCATTGGGACCGGTCCGCAGGAAGTTCACGACCGGCAGATACTTGGATTGGTAGTCGGCGCGGTGGAGCAGCCACCCAACGATGCCGACGTTCACCGCGACGAACCCCGCCATTGCTAACGCGACCACACCAGTCGGCAGCACGCGATTGGTCACACAGTGGACAACCCAGACGGCCAACAACGCACCGAACAACGGAATGATGTGAACGAGATACCAGTCCTGCTTCGCTCCTTCGAACACGACCATCAGTGCGAACGTCGTTGCGGTCATGGAAAGCAGCACTCGGGACGGTGTGTGACGACGCAGTTTCGGGCTGAGAAGGACGCCGGCGACTCCTGCCAGGTATGCCAGAAGCATGACGATTTTGACGCGCGCCAGGCCGCTCGCCTGCGCACCGAGCCCATACGCATTCACGTAGCGCAGAGCCTCGCCTTTGATGACCGCCCACGGTGACGTGAGACCTGAAGTCCGCGTCCGTGCGTTGCTGCCGAATTGCGCGATGAAATCCGCGGGATTCTGGAGAATATAGGCGCTCCAGATGACGGCGCCGGCAAGATACGGGGCGGCCGCCGCAGCAACATGAATCCATCTGATGTTGCCGCGATCGAAATAGATGACGAGGAACAGGAGACTTGCCAGATAAAGAATGCCGTTCGGATGCGTCATGCCGCTCGCCGCGACGAGCGCATCACTGAAGAAAAGCGCGAGGACGAGGCTGCGATCCCGCAGGCTGAGATAGACGGCAAGCGCTGCTGATCCCAGTCCGGCGCACATCATGTCGCTACGCCCTGTTGATCCGACAGCGATCAGGTAGGAGTCGATCGCCATGACGAATACACCGAGCAGGGCGACGTATCGTTCCTCTTTCCCGCGAAACAGAACGCGCAGAATGACCAACCACGAGGCCAACAAAACCAGGCCCCAGGCAAGCGAGAACAGGCGCGTTTGCAGCAATCCTGTCCCGAACAGCTCGTATACCGATGCCTGGCCGACGATAAACAGCGGCATGACCCAGTAGGTGTGCCGATCGAGACCGTGCAACGGCGTTCCCGCCGATTCAAGCACGGTCGTCCCCATCGAACGCCCGACGCTGAGATTGAAAGCAGGGTTTGCGTACCAAGCCTCGTCGCAGACCGGCAGCTTGGTCAGCGCGCTGCCGCTGGTCAGGAGAACGTAGAGCAGCCCCACTCCGACGAGCGAGGCACGGTACAGACCACTGGTCGCCATCACACCCGTCGCAACATCGGTTCGCCGCGCGGCACGACACGATATGAGCTCGCGAGACTGCAGAACAGATTGAACTTGATGACGTACCAAAAGGCGGCAATGCCGTCCTTCGTTCCGATCTTCTTCCCCTCTTCGTAGGTCCGGCCGCGATACGAGATTGGAACTTCGAACAGGCGGCATCCGAGCTTCGCAATTTTGGCGGTGACTTCGATTTCGAAACCAAAGCCGCTGCTGCTGATCGTCATGTTGCGGATGATGTCGCCGCGAAATGCCTTGTAACCGGTTTCGACGTCGGTCAGATTCACATTCGTGAAGAGGTTTGAGAAGAACGTCAACGTTTTGTTTGCGAGATAGTGATAGAAGTACAGCACCCTCGCCGCTCTGCGCACGAGGAAGCGCGACCCATACACGACATCTGCCTCATTGGCGAGAATCGGCGCGATCACGTGCTCGATATCCGCCGGGTCGTACTCGAGATCCGCATCCTGCACGATGACGATATCGCCGCAGGTATTCGCGAATCCGGTCTTCAACGCCTCTGTTTTTCCACGATTCGTCTGGTGGTGGAGCACTTTGACCTGCGAGTAGAGCCGCGCGAGTTGGTCGGCAATCTCGCCCGTCCGGTCGCTCGAGCAGTCATCGACAATGACGACGTCGCGGAGATGCGGAACGGCAAGAATCTTCTGCGTCACCGCAACGAGCGTGGCCTCTTCGTTGTAGGCTGGAATAACTACGGACAAGCATGTCGACATGATCGATCTCCGCCTCAGGTAAGTCTCTCTTGCAGCTTGGTCAGGACGTCCAGCGGGCCCGCCACGCCTGAAACATGATCACGGCCCACACGCGGGTGCCATTTGCGGCGCGACCAGCCTGCAGATCGCGCCACGATCGAATGATCTCTGTCGGATTCGGCAGACCCGCGCGCCGGAGCTCGGTCAGGTTGAGGAACCCATCCGCCCACCCGCGCAGTGGGCCACGAAGCCATCGATCGATTGGCACCGAGAATCCCATCTTGGGCCGTTCGACGATCGCCTTTGGAACGCGACGATAGAGAACCTGCCGGAGAATCCATTTGCCGATACCGTCGCGAAGCTTGAAACGACGAGGCAGGCGCCACGAGAACTCGACCACACGGTGATCGAGCAGCGGAGCCCGGACCTCGAGGCTGACCGCCATGCTGGCGCGATCGAGCTTGGCGAGTAGATCGTCGGGCAAGTACGTCATCTGATCGGCGAGCATCATCCGATCGAGAAGCTCGACGGGTTCCGCCGCGTCGAGCACTGACGCGTTCACATCGTCGATAGTCCGATGATGGTTAGCGAGATGCGCTGGCCGCTGCCATGCCGACAGCAGCGAGCAGTACATGTCGCCGACCGAAGATGCTGCCATGACGTGGGTGAGCTTGCCGATCCGCTCTCCCACACGTGACGCAGGCAGGCCGGGCACGATCGTCGAAAGCGCGGCCAATCGATCCCAGGCGCCGGAAGGGACACAGCGCACACCAGCCGCGACGGCGAGGCGCAGCGGGCGCGGGATGCGATCGACTCGAGGTAGCACGCGTGTGCCGTAGACATACCGGTTGTAACCGCCAAACAGTTCGTCACCGCCGTCGCCGCTGAGAGCAACGGTGACATCGCGCCGAGCGAGTTGCGACACCAGCAGCGTCGGTAACTCCGAGGGATCGGCGAGCGGTTCGTCGAAGATGTATGGCAGCCTCGGAACGAGCGAACGGGCGTCCTCACCGGTGAGGTGTAAGGCTGTGTGATCGGTGCCCAGCGACTCGGCCACTCGCGCCGCATGTGACGCTTCATCGAACGCATCGTCATCAAAACCGATCGTGTAGGTCCGGGTAGGCCGGCTGCTCTTTTCCTGCATCAAGGCAACAACCGCAGACGAATCAATGCCGCCAGACAGCAGCGCGCCGAGTGGGACGTCAGACTGCAGTCGGCGGCATACGGCATCGCCGAGCAATCGATCGAGTTCATCGACCGCGTCTTCGTCGGTGCCGTCAAACTGACTCTCGAGTCCGGCACGGGCGACATCGGACAACGACCAGTAACTCGTCGATGGTGGCAGAGGATGTCGCGCATCACGGATGGTCAAGATATGGCCGGCTGGGATCTTGACGACCTGCTGGAAAATGCATTGCGGTGCCGGAACGTAGAGGTATCGCAAATACGACTGGAGCGCCTGCGTATTGATGGTGCGATCGAACGACGGCCCGCTGACGAGCGCTTTCAGCTCCGAGCCAAACGTGACCAGCCCTGACTGGTGATACACGAATAGCGGCTTTTTCCCGAGCCGGTCCCGCACCAGCGACAGCTCTCGAACGGTCGTGTCCCAGACGGCCATCGCAAACATGCCCACCGCGCGGGTAATCGCTTCGCGAATGCCCCACTGCTCGAAGGCCGCCAGAATGACCTCGGTGTCGGAATGTCCTCTGAATCGGTGGCCGAGTCCCTCGAGTTGCTGCCGCAGTTCGCAGAAGTTGTAAATCTCTCCGTTGAACACGAGGTGGAAACGTCCGGAAGCGGACGTCATCGGCTGGTGTCCGCTGGGCGACAAATCAATGATTGCCAGCCGACGGAATCCGAGCGCGATTCCGGCGGCTTCGTCCACCCACACGCCTTCATCGTCCGGCCCGCGATGCGTGAGCGGTCGAATCATCCTCGCGACGTCATGCGTGAGGTCGCGAGCCGCCGAAGAGCGAGCGGCCAGGATTCCGGCAAAGCCACACACGACTACGACACCTTCTGCTTCAGCATGTCGACGTTGCTGTCGAGTGCGGCGCTGGCCGCCACGGTCGCCGCCGGGTAATGCGGCTGGCGCAACACCGCGGCGCCGATGGCGGAGGTGATGATTCGCGCGCCGGCGGGCGTCGCGTGGAAAAAGTCGTAGTAGGTGCGCGCACTTGGATCGAGAACCGGCATCAGATCGACTTGCTCGATTCCAAGTTCGTGCGCCGTTCGCGCGGCACGGGCGTCCAGGAGAGCCATGAGGCGCGACAGCACCTCGGATGAGTAGTAGGTCGTCACCTGCTCCCGCCAGGCCTGTCCGACGCCGCCGTGCCACATCATCGCGTCTTCCTCGTCACTACAGCGCTTGTCGAACCAGGGCTGACGGACAACGATCACGCGATCGGCATGCGCCATGGCGCGTCGTATCGCGCTCCGGAAGTAGCAGTCGAAGTGGGCCAGCATCGGCGTCGGATCCGGCATGTCCGTTCGCATTTCGGTGGCTTCTGCGCGCATGCGGCGCGCCTTGCCGATCCATCTGCACGCGTTGGGGTGGGCCTGGACGGGACGAAGCCAACGCTGCCGAATCCGGCGCAGCAGTTCCACCGTAGCCAGCCCACCGGGTCTCCAGCCGAACGTGAGCTCTGGGTGACAGCGGAAAATCTCCGAGGTTTTTGGCGGTGGAGGGTCTTCGGCAGGTGCGCCGTGCTCGAGCCACTGCAACACATCGCTGGCGCCGACAAGAATGATGATCATCTGCAGGCGCGGATACCGTGGCAGCACGCGCTCGAGAACCTGATCGAGGGCGCGAGCTCCCACGCCCGAGCGCGCAATGTTGCCAACGTGCACACGATCGGCGCCCAGCGTCTCGAGGTGCTCCGGCCGTTCGAGCAATCGCTGCAGCGCCCCCGGCCACGCGGTGTCCTGATCGAGAAGGTAGCCCTCGGGCTGGCTGCCACCGGCGACGAGAATCCGGAACAGATGCCCTGCCGATCGCGGCAGATCGTCGCCGCGCTCTCCCTCAGCGTTGACGTCGAAGCGGACAAATCGCTCGAGCTGCGGCAGGGTTTCTCGATCGGGTTCGAGACGTAGGCGCAGTCCCGGCGGGAGGACGAAGTATTCCCGCCGATGCCTGATCCACCATCGCACGGTAAGCTCGGTCAACACGGCAAGAAGAGGGCATGCGATCGCAAAGGCCAGCCAGTCGCGCATCACAGTGACACTCCGTCGTCAGCAGTCAACACTCGGGATTCAGTCAGTACCCCAGACACCATTCGCCGTCGAAACGCGAGAACAGGGCTTCATCTGTTTCGAACGATCGGATCAAGTCCGGTCGTTTCGAGTTCACGAGAACCCAGGGACCTCGGCGATGGAAGAGGCAGTAGTTATCGGAAAGTGCCTGCAGGTAGCGCGGTTCGAGCCGCCCGGTGGCGGCAATCGCGCCGTGGTCCGTTGCCTGAAAGAAAAGGTGACCGAGGACGTCACCGGCGAGCGCGCGTGTCGCGGCGAAATGCAGAACGTTGGCGACGCGATCGGAATCGAGATGATAAAAGTACCACCCGATCGTGCTGCCGTGACGTTTGACAACGGCGCCATGCAACGAGCCACCTGCCCGGCGACGGCGCGCCTGTTCCAGCACCCAGCGCAAGGTTCGTTCGTCGTAGTCGACATGCAGCGATCCCGACGCGTCGAGTTCCGAGATAAAGTCGAGCACCGCCTGCTCGGTCAGCATCTCCGCACGTGATCCCCCGGGCTTCACCTGGTGGAAATGACTGTGCGCGAGACGTGTTGCAATCGCGTCGACCACCCTCGCGACGGGTCGGGCTGAAAGCGCCAACGGCGCGAGGTTCGGTCGTGTCTGAAGCGTCGAAACCGCCAATGTTGCGGGCCTCAACGGACGCGTCCAATGAAGGCTTCGGAGAAGTACCGTCATGCCGCCGAGGCCTTCCCAGATCTTCCGGGCGATATCGTTGCCTTCATCTGAGATCGAAAGCGACTGGGGACCTTCGAAGAACGTCCGCACGAGCCGCATCGCGACGAGACCTGCGCGCGCGGCAGGATCGACGACGAATTGAGAACTGATGGCCGCCTGAAAGGCCCGGCCTTTCATCATCATTCGCCGGGGAACGACCCCAAGAAAACCAACAATCGAATCGCCATCTTCATAGACGAGTGACGGCAGGCTGCTGTCACGGAGCGGACTGTTCAGAAATACGCGCGTGAAGTAATCGTGATACGCATCCAGAGTCTCGGCGTCGGCGTGCTGGCTCGTCTTGAACACCGTCGTGTGGAGACGGGCAACACGCGGGATGTCCCCTTCGACGAACGCCCGGATCTGTGCCATGAGCCCGACCGGCGAACCGGTCAAAGGTTGAGCGATGCCGGAAACAGTCCCTTCGCAGACTTCGACAGGGCGGCAGCCGCCTCACGGGTCGCACGCGTCGCACGTGTGAATTGGGCGCCGGGTTTCTCCGAGAATACATCGGCGTCGATGGTGGCGCGTTCGTGCACCGGCCACACGTACTTCATGCGCTCCGACCCTTTGAGAAAATCAAATTCGGTTGCGCCTTCACGCCGGGCACATTCGATCGCTGCGGCAAGCGTGATCTGTCCCAGCCGGATTCTTCCTGCCCATTCACGGTCGTAGCCGGCCAGGTAATATCCCCACCATCTTCCGCTCGCGATGCCATAGAACACAGCGATCGTTCGGCTGTCACCGGTCAGCCGAATCATGCGAAGACGGCCTTCCGCAAGCAGGCCAGGCAGCGTCAGGCGGTGGCGATTGACTATCTCGGGATCATCGAGCACCGAGCTGGTTGCGCCTCGCCAACGGGCACGCAGGAATCGGCCCAGATGATCGAACGCTTCCAATGCGTCGTCTGCGTCCTCGACGAGATCGATGTGCAGCCGGCAGCGGTGCTCGAGCCATCGTCGATGTTTGACCAGCGACTGCAACGCTCGCGCCGAGGGGGAATCGAGCGCTGCCGGCGGATCGGCGGTATCGAGCGACAGGTACGGAAGTGTGTAGATCTCGCGCGGCTGTATCGTGATGCGAAGCGTGCCTTCGACCCCCGCACGATGAATCGCACCCCACAGCGAGGATGTTGCCGGCACGTCCCTCAATTCCAGCAGGTAACCCTTGGCGCCAAACGTTTGCGCCAACCAGCCAAGAAAGGTGTCGGCAACGAGCGCTTCGAAACCACGGGCCGCGAGGACGTCGACGCGATCGGAACCGCATCCACCGCCGACGAGCGAGACGCGGGCGTGCGTCAGCGTTTGACGCACCAGCAGCGGAACCAAGCCACGCAGTTCGACTCCTTGCCGTAATAGCAGGATGAAGATGTCGGCGCCTGGTGGCGGACTCGTGAAGAAACCATTCAGCCACGCCGGAGAAAGAAACGCGCCGACGTACGGACGCCCGTTCATCATGGCGTCAAGCGTGCGGGCGTCGTGCGGTTCCAGATCGACGTGCCGGCGGATTTCGACAGTGAGGCGGTCGGTTGTCATCGTCGGAATGACCGACCGCGCGGCACGATACTCGGCCGCAGCAACCAGCTGATGGCTCATGCCCTTCCCCACGCGCGGAATCGCCCGAGGTGACCTCGAACGTCGACATATGGATCGTTGCGATAGACAAAGAAAATCCATGTCAGGCCGAACAACACGACCATCGCTGAACCTGCCGCCACCATCCCGACGATCGTTTCCACCCCCAGGCCAACCTTGAACCAGAGCAGGAGCGCCAGGACCGGCAGCGCGCCAAGCGCGGCGCGCGGGACGACGTAGGTCAGATACTGCGACAGGGAGATATCCAGGTCGCGACAGGCCACCACGAGGATCACGACGGCAAACAGCACATTTGGAATCGCAGTGCCGAGAGCGACACCAACGAGTCCGAGGGGCCGGGCGAGAGCGACACTGAGGACGAGGTTGAGGACACCCGTGGCGAGAAACGTCAGCGTCGGCAATTTGGGATGTCCCAGACCCAGCAGCACCGGCATTGCGACTCCGCGAACAGGAAGGAACAACAGGCTGGACACCATCAGGATCTGCAAGACGCGGCCAGCGGGTTTCTCAAACGACGGATCGATCCACCACCCGAGGAACTTCGGACCGAGGACGATGAGAAAGAGGCCGACCATGACGGTGAGCGACAGCGCCACCTTAGACCACTTCAGGAAGATCTCCCTGAGCTTCGGCCAATCACCTTCCGTCCGCAGACGAGTCGTCATCGGCATGATCACGGCCGCAATCGCAATCACGAAATCCATCAGGTAGACGATCAAACTGTTGGCCACGACGTAGAACGGGATCGCGTCGACGCCGACAAACGCCCCGATGACGAGCGCGTCGGTTTCGAAGCACAGGCGCGCGCCGGCATTGAGCAGCAGGACGTAAAGGCTGAACGACAGAATCTGGCGCACCATCCGGCGATCGAAATCCAGCAGGCTGATGCGAATGCCCGGATAGCGGCGGCGAATAAGCAGCAACGACAACGCGAAATCGAACACGAAGCAGACGATCTGGACCAGCGCCAGGGCGACGAGCGACGCGTTGAGCATCAGCAAACCGATGGTCAGACTCAATCGAAGCAGCACACCGCCGATTTTGATGACGTTGCGCACCACGAAGTCGTGGTGCGCAAACATGATCCCTTCCGGCAGCATGCCGATGAACGCACCAGAGACCAGGATCACCATCAAGCTGCAGGCAACCAGAACGTCTCGCTCCAGTGCGACCGGTATGTGGTAAACGACGACGAACAATCCGATCAAGCCGGCGCCGACGAGCAACGCCACGGCGCCCATCATCAGGTACAGGCCGGCACAGCTGCCGATCGCTTCGTTGACTTTTTTCGTATCGCGTTCCGCGACGTGTTGGGCAAGGTAACGGACGCACGCCATCGGCACACCAAGCGCGAGCAGGCTGATGTAGCCGGTCATCGACGTGATCAACGTCCAGAATCCGTAACCCTCCTGCCCGAGCCGGTGAATGACAAACGGCGTGAGAACGTAGGTCGCGCCGATTGTGATGAGGGTAACGACCCATGTGCTTCCAACGTTGCGCAACACGAGCGTGTCCTTCGAACGAATGCGAGATGGAGACTTCAGGCGAGCTGGATGCTTCGTCCCAGCGCGACTTCGAAGCCGAATTGCAGTGGAGAGGGATAGCGCGAAGAGATTGGCACTCGCCTGAGATGGAAAGGATCGGTGCCACCGTCGATTACGCCACCAAAGCACGAACAGCAACAGCGGAACCCGGCGCCGCGAATGAGACGGCGATTGACGTCGGCAAGGTTCGCCAGCCTTCCATACGGGTAGGCAAAGAGCTCGGCCGGCTTACCGAGACGTTCTTCGAGTTCGCGGCGCGCCCCGAGGATTTCCTCGTGCGCTTCGATGTCGACGACCGTCCCGAGGTCGACATGCGTCCGTGTATGGACCCCGAATTCGAACCCGCGCTCGTGCAGCGATCGCACCTGGTCCCACGTCATCCAGGGATATTGCACGCCCTGCTGACGGTCCCACCAGGGGACGACGTCGGTGCCGATCCACTGGGTAACGATGAAGAAGGTGGCCGGCAGCCCCAGTTTTTCCAGCACTGGCGCCGCGTACTCGAAGTTGTCCCGATACCCGTCGTCAAACGTGATCGCCAGTTCGCGATTCAGATGTCCGCCCTCTTCCAGCTTGTCGACCAGGTTGGCGAGCGACACGACATTGAAGTGCCGCTTGAAGAACCGGCAGTACTCCTCGAACAGCCCAACGCCAACCGTGAGTCCTTCGGGTTGCTCGGTGTCCAGCACCCGATGGAATGTCACGATCACAGCGCTGTTTCTCAGCAGGAGCGCATCGAGATGCGACTCGAAAATCGTGCGGCCGAGCAGACGTTTAATCCAGCCTTTCATTGACCCTTGGTACGGCGGACATCGCCGCGATAATGCAGCGCACCGCCTGGGAGATCTGGTCGAAGCAGGCCTCGAAGCGCGGATCGTCGCCGTCGACGGGATCCGGCACCTCGAGGGGCGTGTCGCCCGCGAGGCAGGTCAGAAGAAACGTCTTCGGTCGTGCCTCAGGGAAACGCCGCCGCATGGCGACCAGTTGTGAAACGTCCATGACAAACACCACGTCGCTCGCCGCGACCGATTCGGCATCAAGAGGTGACGCTGCATGGTGTTCGAGGTCAATGCCGCGCGACCCTGCGATACGCACTGCGATCGGATGTGACGGGTTACCCGAAACCGCGGCCAGTCCCGCCGAACGGATGCAAACACCAGTACCTGCCAAATGTTGCTTCAGCAGCTCGCCGGCGAAGGCACTCCTGATGATGTTGCCGTGACAGACGACGAGGATACTGCTCGCAGATTCGAGAGCCCTCTGCAACCGCGATGGACTCCGGCGGATCTGATTCATTTCCTGTCGCGCGCGCCGATTGCCGAACGCTCGCGACGCGCGGCGCCCGACAACTCTGATCAAGCCGCCAGTCAATTCCCAGGCGAGCCGCGGGGCACTCAAGTCTCGGCCCGAGACTCGGGTGTCGCGGCCATCGGTCGCGCTGAGCGAGCGATACACATCGACCAGCGTGTTCCCGCCGATCGCATGTGAGAAATGCTCGGCAATCGTCTCCCGCGCCGCCGATCCAAGTCTCGACGCGAGAAGGGGCGTGCCAGCAATTTCGAGACAGGCTTCAGCAAGCGCACGATCGTCGTGGCGGCGAACGAGCAGACCGTTTTCACGGTGAGTCACGATCTCAGGGACACCACCCACGCCCGTCGCGACGACAGGTTTCCCGAGTGCCATGGCTTCAAGAAGCGCCATCGGAATACCTTCGTGCAACGAGGAGAGAACGAAGACATCCATGGCGCCCAGCACGTCGTAGACGTCGTCTCGTGTGCCGGCAAAGACGCACGCGCGACTGACACCGAGTTCAGAAGCGCTGATGAATAGATCATCGCGAAGCGGGCCATCGCCGACGATCAGGAATCTGGCGTTCGGCTGCCGGCGAATGACGCGTTGCGCGGCACGCAGCAGCGTGCGGTGGTCTTTCACGGCTGAGAGCCGGCCGAGAGTGCCAAACACTATCGCGCCAGCCGGGATGCCCAACTGTCGACGAACTTCCCGCCGATCGCTGGTCGATCGGATCTTCGACACATCAACGCCGTTGTGGATGGGGACCACGGCAGAACGCCGATGACCCTGTGCTTCGAGTGTCCGCGCCAGATCTTCGGAAACCGCGATGACGCGGTCGGCAAACGAACGGAGCGCCACCTTTTCAACGGCGCTGTAGGTGCGAAATCGAATGCGCTCCCACCCGCTCAGCGGCTCGGGCAAGCCATGAACGGTGCGGACAATCCTTGGCACGCCGGCCAATTTCGCGGCGAGCGTTCCCAACACCGTGTCCTTGTAGCGGTGAGTGTGGAGGATATGGATGTCGTGAGCGCGCAGGAATCGCACGAGAAACGCCACGATAGCGGCTGACGAGTAACGCTGCTCGTCGACGACGGCGACTTCAATTCCCATCGCCCTGAGTTCCGACGCCAGTCGTCCTTCGTTGAGGAGAACGGCGGTCACATCGATATCGGGACGAGCGGCGAGATACGACGCGACCGTGCCCAGCTGAACCTCCGCGCCGGCCCACAGGTCTGCCGACATGAAATGGCAGACACGAATCTGCAGCGATCGCACCACCTCTCGTTCGGAGAGGACCGACCAGCGTTCAGCAATCGGAATCATGTCGAGTGGTTGCTGTCGATGTTTTCGAGCACACGACGAGATGCTGAAATTCCGAAAGCCCGGTGTAACCCTTAACCCGGTCGGTCGGACGGTGCGATTCGCGATCGGCCTGCCTGGCCTGTCGATAATTACCGATCTCCTCCAGCAGAACGGTGAAGCCACCGGAGGCGAGAAGATGACGAAGACTGGCTGACGTGAACGTATACGGATGTCCCTTGTCGATTCGCAAGACCGCGAGCGCGTTGTGAAGGAACGCCCCCCACCCCGTATGAACGTTGACTGAGAGATACAGCCGGCCGGCGGGCTGAAGTACCCGCGAGATCTCCTGAAGGATTCGTTCCGGAGCGAAGGTGTGATCGATGACGTTATCGATAATCACCAGCGCACACGACTCATCATCAATCGGCAACTGCTCGCCGCTTCCTGACAAGTACGTCGCCCCGGCAGTCCGAAGCGTGACCAAACTGGCCTGTTGTCGGTAGAACGACTCGAGCGGATCGATGGCAAATCGCTCACCCCAATCGAGAAAGTTGACGATGCCAATCGGGCCGCTGCCAATTTCGAGCACTCGGCCGCGGCGCGAAAAAGAACCTGGCACCCGATCGAGCAAGGCTTCCAGGCGCTCGGCGCGCCACTTGTACCAGTCGAGTTGGCCAACGGCGCCGCGTTCAATGCCGGCGCCGAGCCGTTCCCAGAAACCCCGCTCGTACTGTTGTGCCTGTTGCCAACGTGTCCACTTGATCCTGAGTTGCTCTGAAATGGCGGTCATGATGCGTTCTCGCGTGTGCTATTGAACAGAACTGATTGCCGGATGGCAGGCGTGCCGGTTCGGCAGAGTCCGAACGAATCGTCCAACTGATGCCCCCACTGCTTTCGAGAATTGAGCGAGTTCGTAGAGAAACGGTCGCGGATCATCCAGTCGCGCGATTTCGTCGTGCATGTCACGTTGCCGGAATTTCATGAAGTCGACGAGCGAACGGAATCGTGAGGGGGCCGAGGGTGGCAGACCAAGTGCGCGATCGCTTTTGAAGAGACGCAGATACAAATGGTCGACATCACCGAGCAGCCATCGGCTCTTCACGCCCGATCGGTAGAGCGGCATCATCTTCGGAGCGTGGCCCATTGCCAGCTGACATACGAGGGAGGGAAAGTCCACGCCTGCGTCGATCGCAAGTTGCAACGATCCCCAAAAACGACCGTTGATCTCCATGAGGAATCGAGTTCCCGTCCGCGCCTCCTCCTTGAATTCCATCATCGCGACGCCGTGCCAGCCAATCGGTCCAAACACCCGCATCGCATAGTCGCGGAGCGTCGTGTCGACCGGTGTGCTCTCGCGCAGCACGCTGACGCCACCGCCGGGCGGCTTCTCACGCAGCCGCAGGTGACCGAACTCGGAGACCAAACGGCCACGATCGAACAACATGAACACGCCCCGACCGGGGCCGACGATCCGCTGCTGGAGCAGCGACGGAAACGATCGCAGGTAAGGCGTACGCTGATACAGCTCGATCAGTTCGTCCGGCGAAGCGGCATACTGCACCGTCGTACTCAGCCATCCGCCCTCCACCGGAACGCGCGAACGCGCTGGTTTCACCACGACGGGATAGGCGAGAGCAGAGAGCACCTGCGGTAGTTGCTGAGCGCTGTCAACGACATGCGTGCGCGGCACCGGCACGCCACATGCCTCTGCCTGCGCGATCAATGCCGCTTTGTCGGACACGCTATTGAACGCCGTCAGCGGCGGCACCGCCGTCGCCGTGTATTCCCGCATCGCGTCCTGATGCGTGCACACCGCGTGCGTCGTCACGTCAGTCACCGGCAGAACGACATCAATGCCGCCGCGAGAGACGAGGTCGATGAGGAACCGCGCAAACCCGATTCGATCGCGGTGCGGCGACGGGTAGGTGACGTGCCGCGTGCAGTACCTGGACGTCGACGCGAGGCTGACGTGCTCACTCTCGCCGACCATGACGGTCATGCCCCGCCTGCCCAGAGCGCGCACGATGGCGAGCGCCGATCGCTCATTTCCGTCGGTGACAAAGACCGTGGTTGACACGCAGGTTCTCAGGCGCCGATCGCGACGTGATCGGCGTCGCTCGCGGCCGCTCGGTCGAGAACGGTCGCTGCCACTCGAGAATCGAATCGACGCGGTTTCAACACCGACCAGACAGCGAGCCTGTCGGGCCATCTGCCGTGGCCGAGCGACATCATCGTGCGAGCCGTCGTGATACCGATCGATAGCAGGCTGATCGGCATCCACACAATCCGGCCGCGCCATCCTCGGCGTCGCATTTCCGATACAACGGCGCGTCTGGTCATCAGCGCCGGATCCATCAGGTTGACTGTCGCGGGAGCGTCGTCGAAATGCGTCGTGCACCACGCAATCGCGTCAGCACAGCGGCCGACATCGCATACCGCGATCGGCAGCGATGGACGGCCAAGTCCGAGGTGCCATCGGCCGTAGAGATGACGGCCCATCAAACCCGGAAGATCGTTCCAGTCGAGGAGCGCACCAGGTCGAATGATTCGCGTCGCGATCCCGAAACCAGGCGCTTCGCGCTCGACGATCTCCTCCTGAAGAGTCTTGCCCCACGTGTAGGGACCAAAGGGACGCGGGTCACGGGCCCGGGGAGTCGATTCGTTCTGCCGCTCCCACGGAGTGCGCGGCGGCCGCACGACCGACAGGCTGCTCACCAGCACCAGTCGCGACACCCCGGCCGCACGCATCGCGCGCATCACATGGCGCGTCGCGTCGATCGTGTTGCGTTGATGCGCCTCAAATCCGCCGGCCGTTTCGGCGGCGGCGTGAACGACGACGTCCATGCCCTTCAGCGCGTCCGCAGGAAGTCCATGCCCGAGATCCGCGACCACCCATTCGTGCGCACGGTCAGGAAAGGATCCACGACCAATGCCGCGAACGCGCTTCAGCGCCCGCCCGATTTCTGAACCGAGGAAACCACTCGCACCGGTCACCGCAATCCGGGGTGCCGGAATAACGCGGTGAGGGCGCGGCCGGGAGAGCGCTGGGGAAAAGGCAGCCGCTTCGATCCGCTCGACGAGTTGCTCGAAGATACCGGTGACGCGCAGAAGATGTTCAGGTGTGACCGGCGCCGGTCCGCCTCGGGCGACGGCGCAATAGAATGCCTCGATCAGGCTCGACAGACCCGGATAGGCAATCCCCGAACGTACGCGTCGGCCGAGACTGAGCGCCGTTCGCGACGCCAGCTGCCATCCTTCACGAACAGGATTCAGGATCTTTTCCAGCGGCTCGGTACCCGCATTCGCGGCGCCGATGACGACCGACCGCACGAAATCGCAGGTCAGCGAGCCGCGCGTTCCGGTTACGGCCAGGTACGACGCAATCGGACGTGAGCGGAGACTCACCGATAGTCGGCCAACGACATCACCGGCGCGGCATGTCGCATGAACATCGGCTGGAGTAGCGTGCGCCCATGGCATCTCGATTGACGTCCCTGCGGGACCGCAATGCTCCAGAACGTGAATCAGCGTGTAAAGCGGATGCGGCAGAATGTCGATCGCCTGTTCACCGAGAGCTCGCGCGTCTCCGCGCCTCGCCGAAGCGGCGACCGGCCGAAACGAGAAATGTGAGTCGACCTGAACAATCGTCCCCAGCTCTGGCAACCGGGCAAGGAGTGTCTCGAATGCGGCATCGCGAACCAGTTGGTGTCCGGCACAAATCAGACGCCGCCGCGCCGTCGCGAGCGCGACCAGTCCGCTCGCATCATCGGTCGTCAAGGCGAATGGCTTTTCGATGTAGACGTGGGCTCCGAAATCAAGCGACGCGTGGGCGGCGTCGAAATGCGCCGCCGGAGGCGTGCAGACATGGACGATGTCGGGCTGAGTGTCCGCGAGGAGCGTTTCGATCGAGAAAGACGGACGGACTCCCGCCAACGACGCGAATTGATCGGCAATCTTTGGCGACCGATCGGTAACGCCAACGATCGTCGCTGGCACCTGCAAGCGTTGGATCGCCGTCAGGTGATTGCGCGCCATGTGGCCGGCGCCGACAAACGCGATGCGCAAAGGCCTGTCGAATGCAACGTGACTGTTCATTGAATGAGGTACCCACGAAGGCGCGGACCCACTTGCCGGGTCAGGCTAAGCGGCAGGTGCTGCCAGGTTCTCGAGAGAAATGCCACGCTGGTGCGGCGATCGACACTCGTATCCACCAGACGTGTCGAGGTCGGTATCGTGTACCAGAACAGTGGCTCCTCATGGGCACCCCATTGAGCCTTGAAACGGTACGTGCCTGAATCGCGGCTGGAGCGGCCAAAATCAAACTGCCGAAAGCCTTCGACACACGCTCTCCGCAGCGCTTCCCAATACAGCAGCATGTTGGGACAGAGCGGAAAATATTCTTTCAGGCAGGAGGCCCACGGAACCGTCAACCGATCCTTGAATGCGATCGCAATGAGACCGCCGACCGCCAGCCGGCCTTTGAGCGCAATCAGCACGCGGGCCCGGCTGCCGAAATGGGCAAGCACCGCCGCAAGAAAGCCGGCTGCGTGCACTGGCGATCCCAGGTCGCGCATGCGGACGGCAAAGATGTCGTAGAATGCCGCGAGCCGTTCGACACCACCGCACTCAATCGTGAGCCCCGATCGCTCCGCCTTTCTGACCTGATTACGAACGTCCTTATCGGTCTGCCGCCACAGGCGATCGACGTCCTCGGGGATCGCAAGGGTCATGTTGACCTTGTGTTCGGCTGGCGTGCCGCCGATGTCGAGACGCCCCGAGGAACGCAGCTCAATCGATTTGGCGCCAATCCGGCGGGCTTCGGCGATCAGATGCTCCACCAGGATGCGCTTCAAGGCAGGCGACGATCCTGACGGTCCGCCGCTATCGAGAAAGGGCATCGAGGTGACAACCGCGCCAAAGAACGGACGCCGGACGACAAACGCCGGCAGCACGGCGCGTCCGCCATCATCGTCTTCGGCGCTCAGATAGACCGGATCGTGGCCGTACACCCGCTGGATGATTGGCAACCATTCAGGAGCGTGCGCAAGCCCCGCATCGGGTGCCGCTTCGACGACCCGTCGCCATGTCGTCCCGGCGTCGTTACTTGTACGAATCATTCAATTACTCCGAGCGGCTGCGCCCTCTCGGACTCCCTTACATGCTTCGCTGCACTCGCTCGCGTCACTGCTTACACCGCGATGGTGATCGGCTCGACGATGGGATCAAACACGCGGATTCGACACACGCGGGTTTGCAGGAATTCGCGAACGGTACCGAAGCGAAATTGCCCGAGGAGTCGAGAGAGCTTTCCCGCCTCGGTTTCGAGGCCGCCGTAATGACGGATTCGGTGCCGCCATGCCATCGGCGGCCGCGGCTGGCCAGGATCGAGTTCCCAGGGATGCAGGTAGAACATCACCGGCTGTTGATCTCTGACATTCACCCGGCGGATGCCGCGCCGGAAGAACGAGTACGGCAGCAATCGAAAGAGACCGCCCCCTCCGACCGGCACGTTCGTGCCGAGCACTCGCGTCGTGCCAATCGGAAATTCGGTCAGACTGTTGGAGCCGCTTCGCCAGATTTCGTGCGGAAACCGGAGCGCGTCGGGTTGGCCGTATCGATCGTGATGGATCGGATACAGGCTCGAATCGTACGAGAACCCCTCCTCGGCAAGAATCGCGTACGCCCACGACTGTGCCCGTCCGATTGAAAAGTTCGGCGCGCGGTAGCCGATCACCGGTCGTCCGACGACTGCCTCAATCTGCGCTTTCGCCCGGCGCACATCTTCGCGGAACTCCTCGGGCGTCTGTCGGCAGACATCCTCGTGCCGGTCTCCGTGACATGCGACTTCGTGATGCTCGGCGACCAGTGAGCGCATCAGACCTGGATGCGCGGCAGCCACTTCGCCAAGCACGAAGAACGTCGCTCGCGTCTGATGGCTGCGCAGCAGGCCGAGCAGATGATCCATGTTCTTTTCGACACGGCTCTCGAGCGTCAGGCCCGAGAGACCGCTGGTGCCACGCCGGAAGATCGCGGCGTGGTAGTACTCCTCAACATCCACCGTGAGAACGTTGACGATCATGATGACCCCGCTGGCGACGTCTTATCGTGAGGTGCGAAGGTCGAACGCGCAGGAAACCTGCGGAAGAGACGCTGGCCGGTCGGACGGATTCCAGCTGACCATGCGCTCTCCGCGTGCGTATCGCAACCAGGCAATGAGGATGGCGAGGTTGGCGACAAAGAAGTAGTACGGGATGCGAAGGGAACACTTGCCGGCCCAGCCGCCGGCGATGGCTGCGTAGAATCCCAGCTGCGCACCGAAGATGGCCACCCACCAGAACGACTCAGTCACGAGCGCGGCGTTGGTGACAAACGCAATGATCATCGCCCAGGGGACGAGCCAGCGGCACAGCTTGTGGCTGGCCAGTTGCCAGGCAAACAGACCGTGGCGCAGCGGATTCAACATCCCAACGTTGGCGACAAACACGCCGATGCCGCGAACGACCGTCCGGACTTTTCGTTGGAACTCACACCGCGGATCAGTAATCGGCCGGTAGTAACCGACGCTCAACGGATCGAGAACACCGCGAAGTCCCAACCGGACGCTGTTGAGCAGGGTATTGAAATCACTCTGGCGATCGGAAGCCCAGTCGCGACAGACGGCTCGACGTGCCGCAAAGAAGGAGCCGCTCAACCCGACCAGCGTCTTCACCCGCGTCTCGAGCGTGCGAAGAAACATCTCGTATCGGACGTACGCGCCTTCGCCGCTGATCCGCCCGTTGGCGTCGACAAATCGATCGATGCTGCTGACGCAGCCGACCGTCGGATCCGCAAAGTTCTCGGTGATGGTTGCGACCGCATCGGGCGCCAGCGCCGTGGCCACGTCAGAGAAGATCAGAATCTCTCCGGATGCTCCCTGGACCGCGAGTTGTTGCGCCGCCTCCTTGCCACGCCGCTCCGGGGCACGGATCAGACGCACACGCGGTGCAAAGGCGCGAACGATGTCGTCGGTGCCGTCGTTCGAGCAATCTGACGCGACGATTATTTCGAGGGGGCCGGCGTAGTTCTGCGCGAGCGTGTTCTCTATCTTCGCCGCGATGCGAGCGACTTCGTTGTACGCCGTGATGATCAACGTCACTGCGCACCGGTTCGGTCCGCGCCGCACTCGCTGATTGATGAGCGTCGACATGGCAATCAGCAGGCACGGGTATCCGAAGTAGGCGTAGACCACGAGCCCGAAAGAGCACCAGAACAATGTGGGAGTGATCATGCGGAGCGGCAGTCCTGCCACAAATCCGCCAGCGCCTGCCGGTCCCGCTCGAGGAGCCACTGGTGGGTCGGCAAGGTGACAAGACGCGACGCGACATTTGTCGCGCATGGAAAAATCCGACCACCTATCGTACGGCGGATCTCGGGAATGGCGTCGATCGACGAGGGATACGCGACGCTGATGCCGAGGCCTCGTGCCTGCGATGCCAGATACAGGCGCTGCTTCTCTCGCGCGTTGGACGCCAGGATGGGTAGCCGCAACAGAGGCCGCATCGGATCGCTGGAGCTACGAATGTGCAGGCGGCGACGAAGATCGGCGGCAGCAGCCGACCGAACTTGATTCGATCGCATCAGGTGCCGGCGCCAGTTTCGCAGTAAACCGGCCTTGAATCCCGAGAGGCGCCGAACCGCAATCGTCCGCGGAAACTCAGTCGTACCCAGACGGAGGAACGGCAGTGCGGCCGGAATCCAGTAAAGCCGTGGACGAATGAACACAATCATGAAAACCAGAGCGGCAAGATCCTTCAGCGTCGCCCCGATCGATGGCGACGGCAGACGACGATATGACTCGTCGATCGCTGCGGCGATGCGATCGGAATTGGTGACGATCATGCCGCCCGACCCGCAGGTGATGTTCTTGCCACGGCCGAAGCTGAAGATGCCAAGGTCACCCACTGTTCCGGCTGCGCGGCCGGCGCCGATATCCAGGGCCTGCGCTGCATCCTCGATGACAAAGATGCCACGTGCCGAGCAGATGGCGCGGGTTCGTTCAATGTCGGAAGGAATCCCGAACAGATGATGGGAAACGACGCTCAGGGTGTCGTGTGTCAGGATCTGCTCGAGCTGGCCATGGTCGAAGTCGAAGGTCGACGGATCGATGTCGCACAGCACCGGCCGAAGGCCCGCCTTCAAGATCGCAGCGGGTACCGAAAAACAGGTGTATGCCGGAATCACGACCTCGGTTCGAGGTGAGAGCGTTTTCAGAACTGAAAGCGCCAGCTGCAGGGCTGCCTTTCCCGACGACACTGGAAAGACATGAGCGACACCGAATGCATCGCGAACCTCCTGCTGGCGCGCTTTGACGGACGCTCGTGCCGCGAAGGCGCCGATCACTCCGTGGCCAAGATCGGCCCACCCAATCGGCGCCGCCGCAGGTGGCAGGCTGCGACCCATCCTCATGGCTTGACCTGGCCACCTTCACGCCGACCGTAATAGCCGTAATAACTGGAGTACGGCGACAGCGGACGATCGTCTCCATTGAACACCATGCCAATCGTCTTCGCTGAATCGACAAGGCTAAGGGCTTCCGCGAGTGCCTTGCGCGGAGTCTTGTGCGCAGCGACAACGATCAGAAATCCATCGACCCAGCGCGTGAGTAAGCGCGAATCGGGCAGCGGAACGACCGGCGGTGTATCGATGAGGACGTAGTCGAAGGATTGGCGAGCCTCGCTGAGAAGTAACTCCATCCGTGCAGAGTTCAACAGCTCGTATGCACCCGCTTCGACCTCGCCCGCGAGCACCACAGACAGATTGAACGGTTCGACATGATGGATCGAGTCGCCGAACCCGGGTCTGTCGCTACCGATGACATCGGCGAGCCCTGGCGCTCGGCCCGAATCGATGCCCAGGTAGGAACCCACAGATGGCCGATGCAGATCCGCGTCGATGACGAGCACTCGGGTGGCGGGCGACTGCGCCAGCGATGCGGCGAGATTCAAGGTCGTCACGGTCTTGCCCTCACCCGCACCCGGACTCGTGACGGCAATGACCTGAAGAGCGGCATCGCGATGCAGCCGCTCAATCGTGTGACGGAGTGCACGATATTGGTCGGCTTCGACCGACGAGGGGGCCACAAGGCTGACGAGTTGTTCGGCAACGGTCATCCCCGACCTCGCGCCGTCATCATGACGATCTGTTCGTTACCCGAACCAATGTGGCGGGCGCCTGCGACAATCAAGGCGAGCGCCGCGACGACCGAGGCGGTAACCAGGACACGGCGGACGCGACGGCTGCGCGCGTCGGACGGCGTCGGAATCCTGCGGATGACCGCGATCGCCGGAATCCGCGCGAACGCCCGAAGATCCTCAACGTTATGGAAGGTGGTATCGAGCTTTTCTGCGCCGATCACCGTCACCAGCGCAAGCGCGAGCGACCCGACAAATCCCATCCCGAGCAACCACATGCGGTTTGGCGCCGTCGGCCGGGCAGAAGGAATGGCGGGATCGAGAACCCGGAAACGCTCGATGTTCTGGCCCTGCTCGAGGTTCTCGGTCAACCGCGCTTCCTCGTATCGCTTGAGCAACGTCTCATACCGTTCCTTGCTGGCCGCCGAATCGCGCGTGAGCTGCTGGACCTCTTCCTGCCGCTTTGGCGCGTTCTCGACCCGCTTCTCATACGTGCCGATCACCTGGCGCAGCAGTGCTTCCTCCGACTTGAGTGACTGCATTTGGCTATCGACCTCGCGGAGCGCCTGGTCGGTTGCGCGAGTAGTGACGGCTTCCACCGGCGATTCAGCAGGCGCTGCAGGACGGGCCTCGCCGTCCGCTTGCACGACTTGCTCGAGCGCCGCAATCTCCTGTCGCAGGTGAATCACATCGGGATACTGGTCGCTGTACTTTCTGCGCAGGTCGGTGAGTTGATCCTTGAGCTTGGTCAGCTCCGACGCCGGCGTGTTGACCGGCTGTGCCGGCGGCGTCCGTGGCGTCGCGACCGCCAGAGCGGCCTCGCGCTCCAGCCGCTCCTTCCGTTCCATCGCGCGAATCTGATACTCGCCGTTCAGTCTGAGCTGATTGTTGAGTCGTTCGAGCGCGGCAAGATTCGTTTCTACCTGTTCGGCCAATTCGCCATTGTGCTGACGCTTGTATTCGCCGATTCGGTCTTCGTCGGAGTCGAGCGATCGTTTGATTTCTTCCAGCTGCGATCGGAGAAAGTCCGCGGTGCGAACGGCCTGCTGTTCGCGGCTCTTGGTGTTTTCGTCGACGTGAAACCCGGTCAGGACATTCGCCACTTCCGCGGCGGCGACGGGATCGCGGCCCGTATAGCTGATCGTGAACGCAATCGTCGACGTACGTCCGCTGCTCTGATCGACACCGCTGACCGAGAACCCCACATCGTGGCGCATCCGCTCGACGATGGCGTCCATCGGAACCTGGCCACGGAGCTCGGGATACAACCCGAGCCGGGTAATCACCTCCGTCAGGCGGGCGCGGCTCATCACCTCTTTGTGAATCGTCTGGATTCTGGTCTCGAGCTCAGAGGTCACGGTTGGCCTGACGAACGTTTCCGATACCTGCTGTCGTTCGACCATGGCGGTCGCACTCGCGCGATAAATGTTTGGCAGCGACAGGGCCAGGCTCGCGATCCCGGCAAAGCCGGCACTGAACGCGATGAGAGCCAGCCATTTTCGTCGCTGCCAGACGTCGAGAACGAAATCGAATCCGGGGTCCGTGTGTTCACGTGATCGTGGCATCCGTCTACTCAACACTTCCGACGCAGGACGCGTGCTGCCGTGCTCCTTTTCTCATGCCGCATGAGCCCGCGTGACGTCTGGAGGAAGGCCAAGCGTTTTCGACGTCTCGACAATGTCGGTCGACGGTGTTGGCGCCGTGGCCCGCTGTCCGCACAGGACAACTTTGATTGTGTGAAAAAGGATCCGCAGATCGAGGCCCGCCGACGCGTACTTCACGTAGTACAGGTCGTACTTCAGCTTCTCGATCTCCTCTTCAATGTTGTTGGCGTATCGATACCGTACTTGTGCCCAGCCAGTCAGGCCAGGACGAACCATCGTTCGCAGCGTGTAGTAGGCAATCGCCGACCCGGTGACGTCATTGACGTTGCGCGACACGAGTGTGAACAATTCGAAGTTCGACACCGGATGCGGTCGGGGACCAACCAGGTTCATTTCGCCGCGCAGGACGTTGACGAACTGCGGCAATTCATCGAGCCGGAATGCTCGCAACCATCGGCCAAGCTTCGTCACCCGATCGCGGTTATCACACTCCCACTCGGAGTTCCGGCGAACCGCAGGACGCATCGTCCGGAACTTCATCAGGTTGAAAGGACGCCCGCGTGCGCCGATTCGCCGCTGGACGAATAACACGGGTCCGCGGGATTCAACCTTCACCGCGATGGCGATGATGACCATCAACGGCGCAAGCAACACGAGCCCGGCTGCCGCGACTGCAAGACTGACCGCGCGGGCGAAGAGGCAATCGAAGAATGAGGGGCCGAAGCGGCGGGAAAAGACAATGCTGGTTGGCGCGAGTGACTCGATTGCGAGTCGACCGGTGAGGCGCTCGTAATAATCGGATGCATCCTCGACGACGATTCCGCGCGCGACGCATGACTCCACGAGGGCTCGAATTGGAGTTCGGCTGCGTCGTTCGCCAAGCGCCACGAGCACGCGGTCCGGCCGCGTCTCCTCCACTATGCCGGCCAGCCGCGCAACGGGTCCGAGCAGCGGAGGCATGGGAGGATGCGCAACACCCGGTGCAAGGTCGTCCACGATGCCAATCACCCGCGGCACGCCAGTCGATTGCGTGTCGAGCGCGGAGAGGATCTGTTCGGTCAGCGCGACTCGCCCAACTATCAGCAGCCGCTCGCGACGCCACGTGCCAGCTCTCAGCAAGGAAATATCTCCGTTCACGGGACGAGAATCACGTCACCCGGCATGACACAGAAGTTGTCCGGCGCATCGCCTTTCGCCGCCGGTTTGGTCATCACCCGATCGTACGGAAATGGAATCTGGACGCTCGAGGACTGGTCGTGGCGCATCACGACAATCCGGTTGCGGTCGGCGTAGTCGGTCGGTCCGCCGGCGAGCGCCAGCACGTCGAGAACCGTCGCGCGATCTTTGAGCTCGTATCGTCCAGGGGTCTTTACCTGCCCGATCACGGTCACCTTGAAGCTGTGAACTTCCCGAACCAGCACGGAGACAGCTGGTTCGGGGATGTAAGCCGTAAGCGTCTTCGTCAACGCGTCGCGCAACTGCATCGGGGACAGGCCGGAGGCCTGAACATCGTTGAGCAGCGGCAGGGAGATCTTCCCGTCAGGCCGTACGGGCACGGTTCGACTAATGTCGGGGTTCTTCCAGACGGAGATGTCGAGCACATCCTCGGGACCGATCACGTACGCAGCCGGACACGCCTTGACCGTCGCGGTCGGATCCTGAGCCGCGAGACACCAGCCACTGAAGTCCATGGCCGCGGCGACCGTAAGACCCGCGAACAGACGCGATGCTCCGCGATGAATATGCAACCCCATGGATCACCACAAGAGAGAAGATGGACCGGCAATCAATCGAATCAGGGCGACGTGCCTGGCGATCGACATATTCGGCGTTCCTGGACTGAAGCCACCGCGTTGCAGGTTGCTCGTCACCGAGAAATCGAGCGACAGGTCATGCACGATCGGCCGCGTGATGTCGAGGGCAACGGCGTACGCGTCGGCTCGGGCAGGCCCCATCTCGCTATGGAAAAGACCAGGGCTCAGTCGCAGCCGAACTGCCGACCATAGCGGCCACTCCACCGATGCGCTCACGCTTTGAACATCTGCGACACCCGGAAACCCGATCACCGTGGCCTGAGTGCGCGCGTAGGACACCGACAGGTCGGGCATGCGTTGATAGTGGATCGATGCGGCAACATCGGCCGCCGCTGTGGTGTTGGTCACGCGCGGGCCCGCTTCAACCGTCAGCTGCAGGCGGCGAGTGATGGCGCGAGAGAATCCGGCGGTGATGGCGTGTGAGTTTGAGGTGAACGTCGGCGCTGCGGTCGCCGAGGTGAACAGGAACTCGCGAAACCGATACCGCAATGTCAGCGTGTCTCGCGGTGAACGTCGTCGTTCAACCGCAGCAACGGCATCCTGCGTCGTCGCCGACGTGCGTCCGGCGAGATGATCCTGCGTCACGGTGTAATCGATCGTTCCGGCTGTAACTGGGCTGAGATGTCGATTGAGTGAGGCGTGCCCCAGGAGGCGCTGCGCCGATGCACGGGAAACCGTAAGTCCCGTCACTTCGTTCAGTTCGCTGGGTGTCTCTGTCCGCCAGATCTCGGCGTCTCCGGACCAGGCAGTCCGCGGCGACCGACGATAGCGAAGCGCGAGGGTCCCGCGCTGACGAGCGGCGACACTGCTCAGGTCACGATGCTCCGTGAATCGCTCCATGTCCTGGGCGTACCTCACGGATGCTGTCCAGAGCACCGATTCGCGCTCGAGCCCGAGTCCCATTGCTGCACGGGTGATGAAGTCGCCCTGCGGAGCAATCGGTGTGGAAAACACATTGCTGTCGTACTGCTGACTGATGCTGACCGATGGCGTCGCGTGAAGCCCGCCCTGCGCCTGTAACACCGCCGTGGACAGTGCTGCCCCCGCGATCAGTGCAAGCCAGACGTGGCGCGTGTGAGACGGGCGCGTCACCATCAGCAACACCCGGAGGCGACGAGACGCGACGCTGCGGCTGCTGCAACAGGAAATGCGCCGCCGACTGGATCGACTGCGCCGCACTCCACTTCAACCGCAACGCTGCGATTGAGAAGATTGATCGACAAGACGAGCAAATCGTGGTTCGCCTTGCGCCGGACCAGGATGCCTTCCACCCCGGCCAGCGAACCCTCAACAATGCGGACACGCTGGCCGTCGCGAAGATACGGATACGGCAACAATGACAGCTCGGACTGCTGCAATCGCCGAATGGCCTCAATCTCTCGAGGATCCACCGGGGCGAGTCGATCCCAACGCTCGCCGAGAATACGCACGACACCGCGGATACCGATGACGTCGAGATAACTCTGCTTGTCGAGCGCGTGCTGCAGGAAGAGGTATCCACTGAACATCGGGACCGAAATCAAGTGACGCGTGCCTGCGCGGCGGGACCACTCACGAATGGTGGGAAGAAATGCGTCGTACCCCTTTGCCGCGAGCTGGTCATGGACGAGTTGTTCGCAGTGGCTCTGTGTCCATATCGCGAACCATTGACGCTCATCTACTGGCAAGGCTTCGCCCCCTTTGGTTTGATCTCCCTTGACGATCAAACCGTCGAACCCGCAACAGGAAGGATGCTGACGTGGCGGCGCCCCTCGGGCGCCGTCACATCGATGATTTGAGAATAGTGAGGATGCGAGGGGAAGAAAATCACACGCAGGTGACTACACTGCGTGGCACCGGTGCTATGACACCTGCGGCGAGTCCGTGTCGAAGCTATCGAGAAGGCCCTGCGAGGTCGCCAGCATCGCGAGTTCGACACGGTTGGCCGCCCCCACCTTGTCGAACATGCGCGTGAGGTGATGCTTGATGGTCTCTTCGCTCACCGTCCACTGCTGCGCGATCTCCTTATTCGAGTGGCCGGCAACGACCATTCTCAAGACCTGCCGCTCGCGCGGCGTGAGCCTTGATGGTGCGCCGCTACCAGTCAGGCCCGACGACTGAATCAGCGGCCGGACGATCTCCAGCAGATCGCTGACCAGTGATTGGCCGAGCCAGTACTGTCCTGCCATCACACACATGATCGCCTGGAACAGCACCTCAGTCGGCGCGTCCTTCAGCAACTGCCCGCGAACACCAAGCCGGACGGCGCTCACGAGCTGGCTGCGGTCGATGTTGCCCGCGAGGAGGATGATTCGCATCTGATCGCGACACGACGCCAACTCGCGAAGCGCCTCCAGCCCGGACATCCGCGGCATGCAGAGATCCAACAGAAGGAGATCGGGCGGGGCAGCCTGAACGAGCCTCACGACGTCTTCGCCCGTACCCGCTTCTCCACTGACTTCGAAGCCCGGCCCGACATCCACGCCATAAACGTCTCGCAGCACATTTGGCGGGACGGCAAGCAACTGACGCAAGCTCGCGCGAAAGAGCGATTCGTCATCGGCGAGAAAGACTCTGATCGGGCATGGCGAGTCCGCCGACGCACGTTCGTTGGACGATGTGGTCACCGACATGAACGCATTCACCTTTCCAGGGTCCGCTGACTTCCCTCTCGGGGTCTGGACCAACCGTGGATAATCACCAGGCAGGTCAGTGCACCTGCCAGCCTCCGGGAACCATCACGGTGCGCAGAGTGGTCCTCAGTTCTTCGAGCGTAAACGGCTTGGCAATGACCGCCTTGAATCCGAGATCTTCGCAGTCGGCCGGCATCGAATTCCGCGCCCGCCCGCTGACCATGATTGCTTTCACCGACGGATCGACTTCGCTAATCAGCTCGAGCGCCTCGCGGCCGCCCAGACCGGAAGGCGCGATCAGATCGAGCAGGATTGCATCAAACGGCTGATCGCTCTCCAACGCCCGCGTATAGCGTTCGACTGCCGCCGAGCCGTCGTGAACGGCTTCAACCGAATGACCGAGGAGCCGCAGCATTCTCACCGTCAGCGATCGACACGTGTCCTCATCTTCCATCACGAGGATGCGCCGGCCATGGCTCGGCACTCGTGTGATCGGTCGGGAATCGCATTCGGGCATCGAGACCGGCAGATTGACCGTCAACGTCGTCCCTTCACCGGGTTTTGAGAGCACCGACACGTAGCCGCCATGGTTCTTGACGACGGAGTACGCGGTGGCGAGACCGAGTCCATTACCGTTTTCTTTGGTGCTGAAGTACGGATCGAAGATTCGTCCGAGGTGCTGTTCCGGGATCCCGACGCCGTGGTCGGTGACAGAAATGCGGATGTAACGGCCGGGCTCGATCGGCAGGGCATGCTCCCACCGGCGCCGCGATTCGATGATGTTCTCGGCTCGTACGTCGATGCAGCCGCCATCGCGCATCGACTGTTGTGCGTTGACCACCAGATTGGTGACGACTTGCATCAGCTGTTCTTGGTCAGCCGACACTTCCCATAAGTCCGGGGCGAGCTCGAACGCGCAGGAGACATTCGATCCGCGCAGCGCGAGCGTGACCGATTCCTTGACCAATCGCGAAACCGACAGCGTCTTCTTCAACGGCACGCCGCCTCGAGCGAACGTGAGGAGCTGCCAGGTCAGCTGTCGCGCCCGGAGGCATGCGCGCTCCGCTTCACCCAGCGCGTGCACCGCCCTCTCGCCCGCGTTCGCGGCTTTGGCCATCGACAGATTGCCCATGATCGCCATGAGAATGTCGTTGAAGTCATGCGCGATTCCGCCAGCCAGTAGTCCGAGGGATGCGATCTTGGCCGCCTTCGCGCGTTCCTCCTGAACTCGCAAGGCATCGGTGATATCGCGGAACACGACAACCAGGCCAATCGTGCGGCCGTTGGCGTCGCGCAGCGGAGCGAAGACCTCCTCGATCGGCCGCTCGAACGAATCGCGAGCGACCAGCAGCGATGAGCGCTGGACGCTGGCTTTCTCTGCTTGCCGCGCGAGCGCGGCGGTCGAATTGGACCGCGGCTGGCGCGTCTCCGGATCGATGCTCCTGAATATCGGGTCGAGAGAATGTCCGATCGCGTCGTCGACGGTCCAACCGGTGAGCGTCTCGGCCGCCTGATTGATCAGGAGAACGTTGCCATCGAGATCGGTCGTGATCACGCCATCGCCAATGCTGCGCAGTGTGACCGCGAGGCGCTCTTTTTCTTCCGCGAGCGACTGTTCCGCGCGTCGCGCCTGCAACAGCGCGTCGATGGTCTCACTGTGCAGTCTCTCGGTTTCCTCGACATGTCGGCGCTGGTCTTCGATCCGTCCGAGGAACACGTGATAGCTGCGATAGGACAAGTACACCGGCGCAATCATCAGGATCGCCAGCCACGGGTTGCCGCGATCGATCACCAGCGCAGCGAGAGCGCCGGCGGCTCCGGCCACCATGAAGCTCGGAGCGCTCCACAGGAAGTTCTCGTACCACACCGTCCACACCGAACGGCGAGTGGAAAGACCGACCGCCCCGGCGACCAGGCCGGTATTGACGACGAAGTAGGTGGCAATCGCAGCAACAAGCGCTTTCGCGAGGAAGGTCATCGGCACGAGCGTCGACGAGTCTCCGAGCATGCCGAAGACCACGCCCGTGGCCTGTATCGTGATTGCCTCGGCCGCCATGCTGAATGCCGTGCGGTACCACGGATAGCGCTCCTTCGCCCGGAAGGTGCACTGCGCCCAGGCGCCGGCGACCGCGACAATCATCGCGTGGTTTGGCCCGAGCAGCAGGAGCGCCATGAGATCGGCAGCGTAGGAGACAGAGAGCGTCGACCCGCTCGTGAGTCCGAGCGGAAGTGTGACTTTCCACAACGATGTGATGCACGAGAACAGGATCAGGCTCGCAAGCATCCACGGACGCGAGCAGGTGGTTGGAAAGAACCTCGCCATCAGGACGACGCCGGTCAGCGTCACCGCGGCCACGTACATCTGTGCCGCGGGCGGCAGGGCGGTCCAACCGGTGTCTTCCCGAAGCGCTTGCACCCGCCGCCAGGGTCGGACGACGAGCGCGATCATCGGATTCAGCAGCGTGAACGAAAGCCAGTTGCGCATCTGCGGGCCGTCCCTTCAGATCACCGCGAGCTGTTGTTCTTCACAGCTCGGATCCAAGTCGTCGTCCTGATCCCCTGAAGTGCCCCAAACAACAGTGTCTCCCTCGTCCGACGTTCCCCAGACGACGGTGTCTCCTTCGTCGGCTGTACCCCACACAACGGTGTCCCCTTCATCGGCCGTTCCCCACACAACGGTGTCTTCATCTGAACTCATCGGCGACACAGTCCCGGTCGTAGTCATCGCCGGCGCCCAGAACAGTGGGACGCCGCCGAATTCGCAGTCCGCTCCGGCGCACGTCCATCCCCACACGACGTTGTCTGCTGTCACGCTGCCCCACATCGCGACGCTGCAGTCGAGAGTTACGCAAGTGGTGCCCCACGTGTCCAACGACGGCTGATTGCAGTCGGCGTCGCACAGAACGCCCCAGGTCATGGGCACTCCGTCCGGCGTCTTCGCCGCGTCCCATGTGACATCGGCTCTCCACGCATTGGCCGCCGACGTGATTACTCCGCCTTGAATGCGGTGATTGGCCCACAGCAGTTGACGACTCCAGTTCACGTTCGATGGGAATGAAACCGTGGCTGGCGATTGGAAATATCGCGCGAGGTCGACGGCGCCGCGCGCGTTGACAAACCCCGCACCTTGAGTAAGCGCGTCGTAGCCGTCGTACTGCTGCGCGGTGTATTGAAGAATCGCTTTGACAGCGTTCGGCGTGAGGGTCGGATTGGCCTGCAGCATCAGCGCGACGGTGCCGGCGACAACCGGCGCAGCCTGGCTGGTGCCACTCAACACCAGATACGGCATGGCGGGCGTCGGCACCGTCCCATTGAGCAGATACTGTGATCTCGCCGCATACAGTGTGCTGCCCGGAGCGCTGAGCGACTCAGCACCGACGCCTGGTGCAACGAGATCGGGCTTGGCCGTGCGGTCGACGGCCGTGGGGCCCCGCGAACTGAACGCGGCCATCACGTCGTCGCTCCGATCGGCTGTCCCTTGTGTGCTCGACGCACCGACGGTCAGCACCCACGGCGCGTTGCCGGGAGCCGTGGTGCCGCCGTAAACGTCGCGTCCCTGCGAATTCCGTCCTGCATTTCCCGACGACGCGACGACGACGATCCCTTGATCGACCGCCTTCTTTACCGCCAGCGTCAACAGGTCCGTGTTGTACGACTCGAACACACCGGCGCCCACCGACAGATTGATGACCCGTGTGTTGAACGTGCTCTGATGACTGACGACGTAGTCGATGGCGGCAATGACATCGCTGATTCGTCCTCGACCGGACGCATCGAGAACTTTCAGCACGAGAAGACGCGCCCCGGGCGCAACACCTGCTCGGGCACCATCCGAATCGAAACCATTCCCGGCAATGATGCCGGCGACATGCGTGCCGTGTCCGTAGTCGTCGTACCGCGTCTGCTGGCCGTTGACCAAATCGACGAACTGATCGACACGTTGGGAGCCTGGCACTCCGGGTTGCATCAGATCGTCGTGCCACGACGTCACGCCGGAGTCGATGACCGCGACACCGATCCCGGTACCGTCGTAGCCGAGTTCCTGCCGCACCGAGGTTGCTCCGACCGTTTCCGCCATTCGATCCATCGAGTCCCGAACCACACGATCAAGGACGACTCTCCGGACGAGCGCATTCGCCGCGAGCGTGTTGAGCGAGCCGTTCGGAACATCGGCGGCGACGGCGTCGAGGATCGGCAACTGACGTCGAGGAATGCCGCCGAGTTGCTGGATCAACAAGGTCAGCATCGGAAGCGCCCCCGCGTTCGTGCCACGCACGATCACACGCGAGCGCCCGGTGAAACTCGAGGCTCGCGCCTGCAGCAGCGAATCAAACTTGGCCGATGGGAGTTGGGCGTCTGCTGCTACCGCCGACGCGACAAGCGCGCACACCACCGCTGAAGATCGAAAGACGTTCACGATCCTGGGCATTTCGAGGCTCCATGTGGACCAGGGATTTCTCCGTCGTTGGACCGTACTCGAGCGATGATCGGTCACCTGCTCGTGGTGGAGAATCCTTCGAAGGTGCCTATTGGGGATGGCACCAATTCAGCAATAAAGGAAGCTCAGCAGACAGGGGTCGTGTCGAAGCCGTGTTGAGTCGCAACCATCGCAAGCTCGAGCCGGTTCGAGGCGCCAACCTTGTCGAACATGCGGGTGAGATGGTGTTTGACGGTCTGCTCACTGACGCAGCATTGCTGCGCAATTTCTCGATTCGAACAGCCGGCGATCACAAGGTTCAGCACCTGACGCTCACGCCGTGTCAGTTTGGCGGTGGGTCCGCTGATCGCGGTCACTTGCGGAGACTGAAGAAGCGGACGAACTGTCTCGACCAGCAGCGTTAGAAGGACCTGACTGATCCAGTATTGACCGGCCGCCACGCACACGATCGCTTCGAAGAGCGTCGTCGTCGCTGCATCTTTCAAGAGCAGACCGCGCGCGCCCAGGTTGAGGGCGGCGACCAGATCGGCGCGGCCAAGGTCGCCGGAGAGTACGATCGTGCGCACCGACTGCCGGGGACCAATCGCGCGGAGCGCATCCATCCCCGACATCCTGGGCAAGCAGAGATCGAGAAGCAATAGATCGGGTTGAAGGCGCTCTACGATTGCGATCGTGTCCTCGCCGCTCCCTGCTTCGCCGACGACGTCGAATCCGGCGCCGACGTCGACTCCATACACATCGCTGATGATCGCTGGGGGCGTGCCGAGAAGTTGGCGCAGGCTGGCTCTAAAAAGACACTCGTCGTCGGCGAGAACGACGCGGAGGGGAGAACCTGTTGATGAGCTCGCATGGTTTGTACTGCCGGCCAAGGTCACCTTCCGCGTTCAAAGAGCCCGGTCGAAAACGATCCGCGCCTCGCGAGGCAAACCTTGCGCCACGCTCAAGCAAACGTCGATGCGGCGCCGGTGCGAGCTTTTGTGCTTTTGGGCATTCACCGAGTGAACCATGGAATGAATTGCGATTTGACAGTAGCGAATTGATCTAAGACACAACGATTGGAGAGTTGTTTCGATAGATGTCGAGCAAGTTCGCGACGGGTGTCGTTGCGTGCGGTTCGGTCACACACCATCGATGAGCCGGTGGTGCGCGGCAAACAACGCCAGCTCGACTCGATTCGAAGCCCCTAGCTTGTTGAAGATGTGGGTCAGGTGTGACTTCACAGTGTTTTCGGTGATTGAGGAGCGCGCGGCAATCTCTCTGTTGGAGTAACCGGCAACGACCGATCGAACGATCTCGATTTCCCGGCGGGTCAGGCCGAACGCTTTCGTCTTCCGCCGAGCCGCCTCAACCTTGCGAAGGCTTGGAACAACAGCTCCAAACCGATCGTGACCGAGCCAGTATTCGCCCCCTGTTACGGCACGAATGCTCTTGAACAAGACCTCGGGGGAGGAATCCTTCAGGACAACGCCGCGAACCCCCAACTGCACAGCGGCAAACACTTCGGCGCGATCGATCCGGTCGGTCAGCACGATGGTCCTGGTTGTGGCCGCGTATCCGATGGCGAGCTTCAGGGTTTCAACCGGCGGGCGTCTCGAATGCGAAAGACCGAGCAGGAGAACGTCAGGCGCGAGGTCGCGAACCAGCTGGATCGCTGCGGCACCATCCGCAACCTCGCGGACGATCACGAATCCTGGTTCGGCTTCGAGAAGACGACGCAGCCCGTGGCGAAAAATCGAGTGCTCACCGGCAATGACCAGCCTGATGAGTTTGGTGGCGATGGATTCGGCTACCCCGTCGCCACACGATTCCGTGGCGGACGGGGAAGTCCGAAAGGCGGACGAACGACGGGGCTCGCAGGGTGACACGTCTTAATTGACGCCGCTATTACGGAACTGAATCCGTAAATCGGCGGCCGATGCAAATGGCGAACCGCAGGTACTTTTTCGCGAGATCCCGGTCGGACGTTACTGAATCGTCGTACCCCCGCCGCCGGGTGTCATTTGGGCTTCCGTCGGCGCCGCGCCCGTGGGATCGAAGAAGATGGCGCCCGACCCTGAAGATGCGAACGCGCGAAGTCCGCTGAGACCGGCGGACACGGGGACTGCGGTGACGTAGTACGAAGTGATGGTTGCGACCCCGTTGCAGTCGCTCGGTCCGGCAACCGACGCGGCCCCTGGTGCAATCGTGATCGTGTAACCGCTCTTCACAGCCGGATCGATCGACAGGTCCGGAGAGATGAACGCCGCCGTGCTTGCGGGGCACGGTGTCGCCAACGTCGCCAGAAGCGGCGCGAACCCGCCTTTCCCCGCGACCGCTGCGTAAGTGCTTTCGGCGCTATTGAGGGCGCGGAGCGAGCCGATGGCCGCCGCCTCGTTCGCGGTCCGCCGGGCACGGAGCATTGCCGGCACCGCGATGGCGGCGACAATCCCAATGATTGCAACCACGATCAGGAGCTCGGTCAGCGTGAACCCCGAGTGTCCCAGCCCTGTGCGCCGGTTACAGTTCTGCAAGTCAGCGGACATAATTTTCTGTCGGCGCGCTCAACACGCAAGTTCCGTAATTTCTGTCAGTTAGACAGTGCTTTACGACCGCTGAGTGGGTGAGCGTTACTAGCTCGGCTGCAAGCCGATGTCCAAAACCGAAAAAGGTGGCTGGCACCTTTCCCTGAAAGGTGCCAGCCACCTTTTACGAGATTTGTCCGTGCACGGTCACGACGACGGCGCCGGCGACGGTGTTCAGACGGAGTTGATCGAGGTAGTCGAAATAGACGGCCGCGCCCCGCTGCTCGGCGAGCGCGCGCAGGTCGATGTGGATCCGATCGCCGTTGACGGTGATGCCGGCCGGCAGCGCGTTGAGCAGCCGCAATACTGGTCCGGCGAACATCATCAAGCCGGTTGTTTCCAGTCTGAGCACCAGGACGGGGAACGCTGGGAGATCGGGCTGGCGCTCCACGGCAAGCACGATCTTTACGCGTGGCACGAGCGGCGACGATCCGACGCGCAAGCGCACGATGAATCGATCACCGGCTTCAGGCGTGACGTGCAGCTCGGTGATTGGCGCTGAACGCGGCAGCGTTTGTGCGACGAGTTCGTTCAGCAGGCGTTCCGAAACTGGGAGGGTGATCGCCGCCTGCGCGCCGCGCACGTCCGGCAATCCGTCGGCGAGCTGCTGCCGCAGCAGTCGCTCGACCCGGTCATCCACGGACACCTCCGCGCACACTACGAGTCAGACGCTCGAAGAGCGACAAGCGAGGCGTTGGAACTGACCGTGTCTTAGACTGCTGGTCCGACCGAAGTCCGCCGGCAGTCGTCACATCGGAAGTAAAGAATCGGAAAAGATTCCGAGCGGCCGATAATGCGCGCATTCGGACTACCGCACTTCGGACAGACTTCGCGCTGTGGAACTGTGATCTTCGGGGTGCTGCTGCGTTTCTGGCGACGCTCTGTCTGAATCGATTCTGGATGCATAGGTGTACTGCCCATCATATCCAATCGCAGGGCAACATGTCGCGCCTCACAGACACGAGGAGCGACAGACCAAGCTGATCAGGACTGGAATAGTGCGACGAAAGCCCTGCTGTTAGGCGTTCGTCAGGTCAGCGGCAGCCGCGAGACACCGCTTCCTAGTTTTAGGACGCTGCATGAGACGGGGCGGATCCTGGCGCGATGGCGGTTCTCGCCGAGACGCTGACAAGTCGCTAAAAATAAGCTACTTACCAGGCAAAAAGAAGCTCGCACTAGTAGGTCGAAGCAGCCGTCGACCCCTTCACGACCAGATTTTCAATGAAAAACTCCATCATCCGGTCGTTGTTGATCGCGCTGTGGCCGCGATCGGGCCCGACTTGGACATCGAAGCTCTTCCCCGCGTTCTGGAGTGCCGCAATGAGCTGCATCACGTTCGACGGGTGGACGTTGTTGTCCGCGGTCCCGTAATACAGCATCAATCGGCCCTTCAGGTTCTTGGCGTAGGTCATCGCGCTTCCGGCCTCGTATCCGGCCTTGTTCTCGTCAGGAATCCACATGTAGCGTTCTGTGTATACCGTGTCGTAGTGGTTCCAGGCCGACAACGCCGACGACGCCGATGCGGCGGCGAAGACATCGGGGTGACGAAGCAGGCACATCAGGGCCGAGTATCCACCGTAAGACGTGCCGTAGATCCCGACGCGGCTCTTGTCGAAGTACGGACGCGCCCAAAGCGCCATGACCCCTTCCGCCATGTCGTCCATTTCGACTTGTCCGAGTTTCAAGTAGATCTCGTCGAGCGTTCGCTTGCCTTGCCCGGGAACGGCGCGCGAATCGAGGTTGACGACGAGGAACCCATATTCAGTCAGCGCGCTCGGAACGATGAACGTCTCCCGCGCCGTGTTGCTCGCTGACGTCGGACCGCCATAGACGCTGACCAGCGCCGGATACTTTTTCGCCGGATCAAATGTCGACGGGAACTGTATCGTGCCGTGCAGCGTGGTCTTGCCATCCGCCGACCGATAGGTGAACATCTCCGCTTTCTTCAAACTGAGCCCGGTGAATTTCGTCAGGTCGCTTTCAGCGAGCTTGGCGACGACACTCCCGGTTGCCGCATCGACGAGTTGAGTCGATGGCGGTGTATCGTGCGTCTGGAAGACGTCGACGAAGTACTTGCTGTCCGGAGAAATGCCGCAACCGCCGCCGCCAAATTGCCCGCCACCCCGGCCGCTCGATGCGACGCAGGTGCCGACGCTATGGTGAAATGCCGGATCGGTCAGCCGACGCTCACCTTTCCCATCGAGGCCGACGCGGTGGAGTTGCAGTTTGAGGAAATTGTCTCCGTCGCGAGCGGTGTAATACATGACGGCTGCCGCTTCGTCGATCTTGATGACGTTTGCCGCTTCGAACGACGTGTGCGACGTCAATGGCGTGATCAACGTGCCGCTGAGATCGTACAGATAGAAGTTCGTCCAGCCGTTGCGCGACGATTCCCAGATGAATCGCCGTCCATCCTTGAGAAAGTAGATCGACGGATTGTTTTCAATCCACCCGGTCGGCCATTCCTCGTGAACAATGACGCGCGTCGCTCCCGTCGACGGATTCGCTGCAGTGAACTCGAGCACGTTTTGCCGCCGGTTCGTGCGATTGAAGAGAAGCTCGGTGCCGTCCGAAGACCAGGCGATGTGATAGACGTAATGACCGACCACGGAATTGTCGAACGGCTTGCCGTCGCGGACATCGATTCGGGTGGTCTTCTTGGTCGCGAGGTCGTAGACGAACAAGTCGACGACCGGATTCGGTGCCCCCGCCTTCGGGTACGCCTCGGTATCTACTGTGCTCTGAATCTTTGTCTGATCTGTCTGCAGAAAGTAGTCCGGGACTTTCGATTCATCGAAGCGATAGTAGGCAATCTTTGAGCTGTCAGGAGACCACCACATCGCGGTCGTCTGGGAGAGTTCTTCCCCGTAAACCCAGCTCGCCGTCCCGTACTTGATACGAGTCTTCTCGCTCCCATCGGTGGTGAGCGCGGTCTCGCCACCGCCCGTCGCATCACTGAGCCACAGATTCCGATCGTGATACGACGCCTTTGATTTGCCGTCGGGTGACGTGGTCGAATCGAACTGGCGCCCGCGCGCTGGTCCGCCGCGCCCTCCGCGCCCTGTCGTTTCTTGCGCGGCGCCGGCTGCCAGTTCGGCCGCCACTTTCGTCTGGATGTCGTAGCGATACCGCTTCCCGTCGCGGGAGTACTCAATGGTACGAGGATCGGTCCACGTCACCGCAAGTCCGCCCGACTTCAGCGCCGACGGGATCTCGCGCGACATCTTTTCGTAGCGCGCGTATCCAGGCATCGACTTCAATCGATCCTGAGCCTCGAGGGCAGCGTGCAGCACGCCTCCGAGCCCTGCGATCAGACACAAACGGACGACGGGCCTCGGGATGCGCGGGTTCACGGCGGTTACACTCCTTTGCACGGTAACCGTATTGTAAAAGGGAGAAGGGAAAAGGGAAAAGATGAAAGGGCAAAGGGAACAGCAAAGGAGAAAAGGAAGAACGGTTTGATTTTCCGTTCTTCCTTTCGCCTCTCCCTCGCCTTTACAACGCTGCGAGGATCTTGTTCAGGAGTGTTGCGAGTCCGCCCGGATTGTCCAGCAGTCCGGCCACGCTGCAAAGCAGGTTGCCCAACAGGTTACCCGCACCTGACTGCGCGGTGATGTCCAGGACAACACGGCTTAGATCAACCTTCAGGCCGAGAATATCCAGCGACAGCGGCCCAAGATCGAGGTGCAGGATCTGGCAGGTCGCATTCGTAACTGCAGCCGGAACGGCCACATTCTGAAGAACGCTCGTAACGACGCCCGTGGCGGACGTCAGCGTTCCAGTGAGAACACCGATGGCCGTAAGCTGGCCGTTCTGTGCGACAAATCTCTGAAGCGCCAGTGTTCCTGTGAACGTGCTTCCGCCGCCGCTGCCGACGACGGGAATCGTAAACGCCGGCGCCGTCGGGGTCGTCTGTTGCGCAGAGACTGTTGTCGCTGGAGCGATCAGTGAGGTGGTCAAGGCGAGCAACGTCGCCACGGCAATCTGTTTCATCTTCAACGCCATTAGTTGTAGTCCTCTCGAGTAACGTCAGCACTTGCGACTGCAACTACTCAAAGGCGCTGCCATCTCTTGTTGACTAAAGCTGAGGCCCGATCAAGCTTCGGAAGGCAAAGCTCGTAGGAGGTCCCTACGAGTGACGTCGGCTCGGTTGTCTTGTGATCATTCGAGGTTCAAACGGCGGGGCTCGGACGTCACGATTTCTGCACAACATCGGCAACGAGCAGCCATTTTCCAGCGGCGTCGCGTTGCCACACACGGACGTAGGCACCCTTCTGAGATGACGGAGCTTTCACCTCGTACGTTCCATAGCTGTAGCCGAGATCAGCCGAGTTCGCAGATTCAGCCGCGCCGGTCGAGGCCGACATGGCGGAAGCATGGGCGTCGAACCATGCGCGAATAGCAGCGCTGCCAATCGATGGCATGAAGCCGCTTCGGTGCAGTCGCGAACCGCTGCTCGTGACCGACGAATACGCCGCACCAGGACCGTCTGTACTCAGCCCCGCGTTCAGCGATTTGTCAGCCTCGAGCAATGTCGCAACCCCCGCGGCCTTTCGATCGGCGCCGGAATAATGGGACGGCAACGAGAATCGAGTGAAACCGTCGGCAAATGTGACCGCGTTTGGCGGATCGGATCCGATATCGATGAACACTCGCCACGGTCCATCAGCCTGCCGCCGCCATACCGACAGGTAGTTGCCATGGTGAGGCGTCGGCGTCGGGCTCGTGTGATCGGTGAACGTCGATGGGCCGGTGAGCCATCCGAGCTCGCCGCTTGCGGCGACATCGCCGGTTCGCGGCTCCCATCGCAGCTCGAGTTCACTAAACGGACGTCCCGGCCTGCTGCGTAACCGCGCCGTCGCCGACACCGGCGCCGGATCGAACGCGATCGCGCTCTCGTCAAAGAACTCGAGGAACGAATCACGGATGCCCTTCTCGGTCGCGGTTTTGGCGAACGCCCGCTCGGCGTTGACGAGCGAGTCGAGCGCGCTCGTGTTTTGAGCCAGCGCGTTCACGATCACCCCAATCGAAAGCACCGCCACGGCGAACACGCTCGTTGTTTTCATGCCGCCAATCTTTCCCGGCGGTCGCAATTTCTGTCAATGTTTTGGTGACGAGGCGCTCGGACCGAATGTTCAATGTCCAATGTCCAATGTCCAATGATTCGGCCGGGCAACATTGAACATTGAGCATTGACCATTGAACATTGGATAGACTCTGCGCGGAGGATCTCCGTCGTGATTGCATCACGCACACTCGTGATCAGTGCCCTGGCACTTGTTGTCACTGGCGCCACCCACTTGCGACCTGCCGCCCAGGGCTCACCCATTCAAGGTCAGGTTGACGCGGCCCTGTTCTCGGAAATGCGCTGGCGAAACATCGGGCCGCACCGCGCCGGCCGCACGAAATCTGCCGCGGGACATCCGAGCCAGCCCTACACCTTCTATATAGGCGTGTGTAACGGCGGCGTGTGGAAAACGACCGATGCGGGTCGAACGTGGAAGCCGATTTTCGACAGTCAGCAGACTGGTTCGATCGGCTCACTCGTGGTTGCGCCTTCGGATGCCAACGTCTTGTACGTCGGCAGCGGCGAGGGACTCGGCCGTCCTGACCTGTCGGTCGGTGACGGTGTCTACAAGTCGACGGATGCGGGTAGGACATGGACCCATCTCGGACTCCGCGACGGTCAGCAAATTCCAAACATCGCCGTCGATCCCGGCAACGCGAATCGCCTGTTTGTCGCCGTCGCCGGCCATCCTTACGGACCCAATGAAGAGCGCGGGATCTTTCGCTCCACCGATGGCGGGCAATCATTCGAGAAGGTGTTGTTCAAGGATGTGAATACGGGGGGCAACGATGTCGATATCGATCCCTCGAACCCCAACATCGTCTATGCGACGCTGTGGGAAGAACGACAGGGTCCGTGGGAGAACGCCGTCTGGCGCGGCACCGGCGGCGGGATCTACAAATCAACAGACGGTGGATCGACCTGGAAGCTATTGACGAATGGCCTGCCGCAGAACGGCGCCCTCACTCAAGCGAATCTGGCGATCGCGCCAAGTAACCCGAAGCGAGTCTACGCGGCCGTGGCGGTGAATGCCGCGACGTCGTTCTTTCGTTCGGACGACTCCGGGGAGACGTGGGCGCAGGTCACTCAGGACAATCGGCCGATGGGTCGGATTGGCGGCGGTGATCTCCCGGTGCCGCTTGTGAATCCAAAAGACGCGGACATGCTGATCAGTGCCAGCACCGTCGCCTACAAGTCGATAGACGGTGGCAAAACGTGGGTGCCCTACAAGGGCGCACCGGGGGGCGACGATTATCAAAACGGATGGATCAACCCGAACGATCCGAACATCATTCTGCTTGTCAGCGATCAGGGGGCGGTCGTGTCGCTCAACGGTGGTGAATCGTGGAGCTCCTGGTATAACCAACCGACCGCGCAGCTCTATCACGTCAACACCGACAACGATTTTCCGTATCGCGTCTGCGGCGGCCAGCAGGAAAGCGGCTCAGCGTGTGTATCGAGCCGTGGCAACGACGGACAGATTACGTTTCGCGAGTGGCATCCGGTTGGCGTTGAAGAGTACGGCTACGCCGTTCCGGATCCTCGCAATCCCGACATCATCTATGGCGGAAAAATAACTCGCTACGATCGGCGTACGACGCAAAACCAGAACATCACGCCTGTTCCAGGCGGCAGAGGCGGTCCTGCGCCTCCACCAGGCACGCCGGCGTATCGCACGGTGCGAACGCTGCCCGTCGTGTTCTCAGGAGTGGATCAGCGCACGTTGTTTTTCGCCAACAACTACCTGTGGAAAACGATTGATGGCGGAGTGACGTGGACGCGGCTCGGTGACGATCCGACGCGAAAGACGTATGAGCTTCCAGCCTCGATCGGCAAGTACACGGACCCGTCGTTAGCGATCCAGCGCGGCGTCATCTACACAATCGCGCCGTCGTACGTGGATATCAACCGCATTTGGATCGGCACCGACGACGGCATCATCAAGACGACGACGGATGGTGGCGCGACATGGAAGGACGTGACGCCGCCGGCACTCAAGCCATGGATGAAGGTCTTCAATATGGACGCGGGACGTTTCGACGCCCAGACGGCGTACGCGGCGGTCAACACGCTGCGTCTCGACGACATACGCCCGCATCTGTGGCGGACGCACGATGGCGGTGCGACATGGACGGAAATCAACACGGGTCTCGAAGATGGCGGACCAACCAGCTCGATTCGCGAAGACCCGCAGCGCAAGGGCCTGCTCTACGCGGCCACGGAACGGCGAGTCTATGTGTCGTTTGACGACGGCGATCACTGGCAGTCGCTCCAGTTGAACATGGCCGCATCGTCGGTGCGCGACATCATCGTCAAAGACGACGACCTCGTCGCAGCGACGCATGGGCGCGGATTCTGGATCCTGGACAACGTCACCCCGCTCCGGCAGATCGATCAGACAACTCTCAGTGCGGACGCGGTCTTGTTCAAACCGCAGACAGCCTACCGAGTCAGGTGGAATACCAACACCGACACACCGCTTCCACCGGATGAACCGGCGGCACCCAATCCGCCCGAAGGCGCGATCATCGACTACTACTTGAAGACGTCGGCGTCAGCACCGGTGACACTCGAGATCACCGATTCGGAAGGGCGGCTGGTGCGTCAGTACTCGAGCGCGGATCCAATCGCTCGCCCGGATCCGGTCAGCGGAAATCTGCCGCCCTACTGGTTTAGACCACCGACTGTTCTCTCGACAGCGCCAGGAATCCATCGCTTCACCTGGGATGTTCATTACCAGCCGGTCGGCGGAGGCGGGGGTGGCGGTCGTGGCGGACTTCCCATCGCAGCCGTACCCTACAACACAGTCCCTGCTCCGACTGCTCCATGGGTATCGCCGGGTACCTACACGGTGAAACTGACGGTCAACGGGAAGTCGTACACCCAACCGATTACCGTGAAGCAGGATCCGAGAGTGAAGACGCCGGCGATCGTCATGCAGCGCATCTATTCATTGACGCGTTCAGCGTATACGGGTGCCGTGGATACGCAGAAAGCGACGCTCGAGGCGCAGAGTCTTCGCGCGGAGGTTGCACGACTGAAAGGACAAGCGACGGGTGCCGCTGCCGCGGCGTTGGAAGATTTCGACAAGAGAGTCGAATCGGCATTCGCAGGACCAGGCAACGCACTCACTTCGGTGATGAACACGCTGCAGTCTGCCGACGTCCAACCGACAGCGCTGCAGGTAAGAACGATCGAAACTGCGGTGACGAACGCCCGGGCCACACTCACGCGTTGGAATACGTTGAAGACAACCGAGCTGACCGCGCTGAACGCGCGATTAAAGGCGGCCGGTTTGGCCGCAATAGGACGGGTTCCTTGATCGCATCACGCCTCGGTGCTGCCGTACGAGACCTGCATGCGTCGGACGGCGAGACTGGCGATCCATAAAACGAATCCAGTGAGGAGCATCAGCCCGAGAATCGCGCCCGGACGCGACGCGGGAGCGGCGGGCGAGGCGAGCAGCCGGATCAGCGTAGGGGCATCATTGTCCATCGGTGCCGGAACGGGACACAGGGACTGCAAGTAATACAGGACGCTCATCTTCTGCAGCACATGCGGAAGGATGCCGTTTATCGCCTCCCAGCCGAGCAGCACCGCCGCCGGGATGATTGGATTGCGCACATACAGTCCGACGGCGAGAAAGACGCTGCCGTAGCCGACGCATCCGAGTGCAGCGGCCGCCGCATACCAGAACACCTGTCCCATGCCGCCGGCATTCCAGTACGCCTGGACTTCGACCGGATCGTGCGGCCAGATCATCGCCGCAAGGGTGAGCAGTGCGCCGCCGCCGAAGATGGCGGCCGCCGCAATCAGCCCCGCCGCATACTTGCCCGCGAGCAGCACGTCGCGCCGCGCCGGCGCAAGAAACCAGAAGTGCAGCGTCCGGTTGCTCATCTCGCCGCGGAAGAGATACATGAATATGCCAAGGCAGCCGAAGAAGACCGCGAGGCGGAGGTAGAAGTACTGGAAAATTCCCGCGAACACCGCGCGGTCCTCTTCGAAGTCGAGCAGACGGCCGATGTTTCTGTTCTCCAGCTTGCCATCGACGAACACGAGGTAGGCGGTCCGCCGCCCGTCGAAGTAAGTAATCTGGCGATACTCGGTCCGCTCCTCTACAAATCCGGCTCCAGTAGACGACGCGACGGTCGTGAAGGTCTTTCCATCGTTACTCAACTGGATGTTGAAGTCGCGAGTGTCGGAGTCCTCGTTTTCACCTCCGGCACTGGCGTGCTTGACGATGAATCGCGTCACCGGGCGAGCGGCCCCGAGGTCAACCTGGAGGAACAAGGGCCAGTCGTCGGCGCACCACTTATCGGCGACACTGCCGTTCACGGCTTTCTCCGGGCCCTGTTCCTGGCTGCACGGCACACTTCCCGTGGCTGGATGATTGAGCGCGAGGTTCACCTTGCCGTCCGGTCCGTAGACTTCGAACTCGTAGATCTTGGCAACCGGTTCCCCGCTATAGGAGGGACGACTGATATTCAGGCGGACGAAGCGCGCTTCAACCGCCGGCTCAATCACGTTCGTCGTCGTCCCGGCGTTGCCGGCGCGTTGCCGAACGCGCCGGCTCCGATTTGACCAGCGTTCCTCAGCCGGCTTTCCCAACCGCTTCTTCACCGCGTCGGCCGATTCTCCATTCTGGATGCTGTCCATCAGCGCCGGAGAAATCACGCCGCGGCGGGCAAGCCGTTCGGTTCGGAACTTCGCGTCGAGGCCATGCCCGAAAAAGATCACCGAAGGCAAGAGCGCCAGCGCATAGACCCACAACGACCGCTTCGCGAAGAAGGCACGTCGCAGTTCGATCCTCGCAATCGTCCACGTCTGCCTGGCGCGATCAGCGAAGGAACGCGACATCATGACTCACCGCCTATCAGGTACTCGTACAACGCGTCGACGTTCTCGTCGGCCGGCACCACACTCTCGATCCGGTGGCCGTCGAGCGCGATCCGTCCAAGGGCGCGCGAGAACTGCTCCCGATCGCGTGTCATCACCAGCATGCCGAGCCTGTCGTCAGTCAGTTTGATCTCGGTGATGTGCTCTTCATTGAAGAGCAGCGCCGCCACACCGGATGCGTTCCGATCGCGGCACCGGACGATGAACTGGCTGGGATGCTCATCGATTTCGTCGCGCACCTTGCGGATCTCCCCCTCGGCCACGATCATGCCGTTGGCGATCAGCACAACTTGATCGCTGACCAGATCCACCTCCTGCAGGACGTGGCTCGAGATGATGACGTGCTTTCCCTCGGCAGCCCAGGCGCGGAACATATCGATGGTCTCGGCGCGAACCAGTGGGTCGAGGCCGTTCAGTGGCTCGTCCAGCACGAGCAGCTGGGGATCGTGCGCGATGGCCTGCGCCAGACGGACGCGCTGACGCATGCCCTTGGAGTACGACGCGACCTTGCGATTCGCCGCCTCGGTCAGGCTCAAGCGCTCGAGCGCCTTCCACGCCTTTTCCTCTGCTTCGGTTCGCCCGTATCCGAAAAGAAGAAGCCCAGTGGTGATGAAGGTGAAGCCCGTGGCCCAGCGCGGCGCGGTGTCGTACTGCGTGGCATATCCGGTCATCCGCATCAGCGCTTCCGGATCGCGCGGCGAGATGCCGCGCATCGAGATGCTGCCGTGGTCGGGAAAGATCAGCCCGGTCATCAGGTTCATGAGCGTCGTCTTGCCGGAGCCATTCGGCCCGACGAGACTGGTGATTCCAGGCGGGATGTTCAACGTGACACGGTTCACGCCGAGCACCTCGCCGTAGAACTTCGAGACTTCGTCGAAAATCACCCCGAGGGTCTTCGCCCCTCGGACGCCCCCAGACGCTCCCTCACGCGCCGCTTCGCTGGCGTGCTCCGGCCGCGTGGCGCACTCGCTGCGCTCGTGCGCTTGGCTCATCGAACCACCTCGACCGGCCGCAGCTTGCGTTCGATCACGAGGACGAGCAGGAGAACAAACACCGTCAGTGAGAGCATGGACGCGCCAGCGCCCGGTCCGTCGGGCGGATCCACGCTGAGCAGCGTGCACCAGACACGGTTGACCGCCCACGCTGGATCCAGGACGTGCCCCCAGTTCACCCTGAAGACGTTGTCGATCATCTCGGACACGCCGCTCAGGATGAAAAAGAAGGCGAGGCTGACTGCTCCGGCCACGACTCTCCACTTCACGTAAGCGGAACTCGCCATCGCCACCAGGCCCAGGATCAGCAGCCAGAGAAGGAACCCGATCACCACGGCAGCGCCCAGCGTCCAGTTCGCCAGAAACCACCAGCCTCCGGCCAGGCCGACCTGAAGGCCGAACAGGAGCAGACCCGGAATCCACGTTACGACGGAGAGCATCCCGATGATCACGGTCAACCGCGCGAGGGCGTAACTCCACCGCGTGAGGGGTCGGCTGAAGTACAGCGGGAGCGCGTTGTTCGACAGGTCAGGCGCGATCAGGCTGGGTCCTGCCAGCGCCGCGAGGAAGACCGCAAAGCCCGCCTGGACGTACATGAAGACCGAGAAGAAGCGGCCGTTCACCTGGATGAACGAAAGAAAGTCCTTGTCGAGACCCTGGAGCAGTTCCACGTGATTGGTGAGATAGATGAAGCCGGCACACAACAGGGGCCAGATGAACGAGACCATCGTGAGCAGAAGGACCAGCCGCTGCTCATAGAGTCTTTTCCACGCATAGCGCGGCAGGACCATGAAGCGCGTCCAGCGGCCCGTCAGAGGCCCTGCATATCGCTGATATCCGCGTTTGTAAACTGCCATGTGTTTACGTACGGCTCACGTCGAGCGCCGCACTCTCACCCGGTGTCTGTGACAGGTGACCCATCGCCTTCAAGAAGATCTCTTCGAGCGTGTCTCGGCGATGTGTGAGCTTTCTCACCAGCAGGTTCTGGCGCTCCGCGAGACTCCAGATCGCTTCGACTTCCACTCCAGCCGGTAGTACGATTCGCCATCGCCCTGCGCCTTCGGAGACACCATCGGCGCCGATTTCCGGCAGCGCCGTCCGCAGATTCCGATCATCCCCCGTCACTTCCAGCTCGACGAATGATCTGTTCGACCGGCGCTCTTCTTCGAGATTGCAGTGATGCACGATCGCGCCGTCCTTGAGGATTACCGCCTCGTCGCACACCTGCTCGATGTCGCGGAGCAGATGCGAGCAGACGAGGACGTTCATCCCCTGCTCCGTCTTCATATCGGTGACGAGCTTGAGCATTCGCCGCCGCGCGGCGGGATCGAGGCCGTTGGTTGGTTCGTCGAGGACGACCAGCTCCGGCCCGTGAACAATTGCCTGGGCGAGCTTGGCCATCTGCTTCATCCCGTATGAGTACGTCCGCAGCTCGCGGTAACGGGACTCTCCGAGCCCGACGTGAAACAGAACCTCGTGTGCTTTCTCGAGCGCCGCCTTGGGCGGTAGTCCCGACAACTCTGCCATTTGACGAAGGAAGGTGACCGCCGTCATTTCTCCCACGAACGCGTCGTTCTCGGGCATGTAGCCGATTCGCGACCGCGCCTCACCCATGCTGCGGCGGCAGTCCATGCCGAGGATTCGCGCGCGTCCACCGCTCGGACGGAGAAACCCGAGCAGGGTCAGGATCAACGTGGACTTCCCGGCGCCGTTCGGCCCGAGCAAGCCCACCGCTTTACCCGTACCCGAAACGCCAAGACGGCAGGTGATCCCGTGGAGGATCTCCCGCCGTCCAAGCTTGACCTTCAGGTCCTCGAGTTCGACGACTGGTATGGAATCGTTCATTGCACCGGTTGCGACGGCGGACGGCCCAGGTTCTCGAGCAGCATGAGATCCATGATCAGCCCAGAGATACGAGTACGGCTAGACGCATGGATCCGTTCCGGCGTTCCATCGAACACCACGAGAATCGGATCGCGCCCCGCGACAAGCTCGCTCACCGCCGGATTCGATGTCAACGCCGACAGCATACCGAGTGCGCCTTTCGCGTTCAGCCAGCCGAAGGCCGACGGATGCAGTCCGGCAGATGACGGGAGTTGGCCAAGAAACTCCGGTGACCACACGAGCGGAGAACCGCCGTTCGCGGTTGCGATGGCACGCTCTGCAGACGCGCGATCGGAGCCCGCCACCAGGTAACCGCGGTCGTATGTCCACGTGATGCCAACGGGAACGCCCCCCGGTTTGATCGTGTTCCAGGTCCGGCCACCCACGCTCTCCTGCGTCAGCGCGATTCGCTTGGCTTGATCCTCGGGTCCAAGCTCCGCGTTGAATGTGTCGACCAGCTTCTGGAGCGAGCCGTCGATGACCGACGGATTGTTCGCGACGCTCGTCATGATCCACGTCGGCCCGCTCGTCGAGAGCCCGGTCAACGCCAGTGCCGCCTCGGTACCCAACGCACCGGCCAGATTCTGTACGAAGCCGGCACCGAGTTTCTCGTCCAGGCTGGCCAGTCCGTGTTCGAAGTCTGGCTCCGCCTTCGTGATCTGCGCGGTGAACTCCTGGAACAGTTGTAATGGCTCGCGCGTCGACACGTATCCGGCGACGAGGGCATCAACCGGTAGATACTCCGCCGCGCCGCCGGAGCCCGCATCCGCCAGCCACGACCCCATGCCGGTTCGCGCGCCCTGGAATGCGAACGTGACTTCATTCTCGACTGCGCCTGCAGGCGCACGCTGCTCGAGGAAGAGGTACTTCATCCCCATCATCCCCGCGAGCTTGACCGGAGGCGCGTCGTCTCCAGACGCCATCGTTACCAATGGAGGCGCATCCATGCCGATCAGCCAGCCGACGCCGCGCTGGTACCGCTCACCGATGGCGGCCGCAAACGGCGAACCCGCACCCTGTCCCTGCTGCGCAAGGGCCCACGCCAGATGCGACGGCGTATTTGAAACAACCATCAGATCGTCAGACACCGAATACGATCCGATTGACTCGCCCGTCGCCGCGAACAGTCCTTCCAACGCGGTGGTCAATTCCGCCCGCTTACCGCTTTGGACGCGGGCCATGACGATCGGCACGGGTTCATTCAGAGCAGGGACACTGGCGCAGAAGATGATTTCATCCCCGAGCAGCGAGTTCACCGACTGAACGCGATCCATCATCTGTCTCAGCAGCCGACCTGTCTCTGAATTCCACCACGCCCCGAACGTCGCGTTCTGTGCGGACTGCTCCTCGGCAAGCGATAACGCGCGGTCTATCGTGATGCCGGGATTTGGAACGGTGCCGTAGACGACAGCGCCTGCGGGAAGATACGAGAGCAGCGTCGAATTGGTCCGCAGCTCGGCGGGAAAACTCGCAAGATCGCGTTCGATCTTCACGAACGAGCGGAGCAGCTCGAGATAAGACTCCGCGTCCGGACTCCACGACACGGCACTCGCAACAGAGGTCGCCAGCGCCGGAATCGACGCCGCCTGCTGGCCGGGACTCAGAAGCACTTCTCTGCCGGGCTGGTTCACCGCCACCGATCCCTCGACGACCGAGACCACCGAGCCTCCCATCCCAGCCGAGACGGCGAAGACAGTGCCTTTCACCGAGGCGATGGAATCACGCGTGAGCACGCGGAGGTAACCGCGGCGTTGTTTGGCGGCTTTGACGATGACGTCACCGCGCTGGAGATGAATGGCCTGGCCGCTCCAGGCGGCGGTCACGTAAAGCTCGGTTCGCTCATTGACATCGACGGTCGATCCGTCAGCGAGACGCAATACCGCATGGGCACCGGGGCCGGTGCGCACGGACTCGTGTTCACCAATGGCCGCGCCTGCTTCGAGAGAGCCCATTGGCAGCCGGTACAGGCCGCCGTTGGCTGCAACGACCGTGGCCCGCGGACCGCTGGGAGCCATCATGCCGTCGATAGGGCCGCGTCCAAGATAGAGGACTCCCAGCAGCAGTGCGGCTGCAGCGGCCAGGCCTCCCCATCGCATCCATCGGGATGAAGAGCGTTGCGGCATCGCGATGACCGTTCTCTCGCCCTTCATTTCGGCGATGCGGGCGCGACAGCCTGGACAACGACTGAGATGGTCTTCCACCAGAAGACGACGGTTGTCGCTCAACTCTTTCCTGAGATATGCAGGGAAGTCCTGACGGAACTCGGCACAGGTCGCGCTTGAGACGTTCGTCATGTTTTCCCACACGCGCGCCCTCGCGGCCTCGATCGCACGGAGGTCAACGTCTTCCGCTTTCATTTCCTGTAGTGCTTGTTCCAGACGATCTTCGGCCATTACCCTTCTCCTTCTTCACCGAGGGGCTTCGCCCCTCGGACTCCCCCGCACGCTCGCATTGCTCGCTCGCGCCTAACGTTTCATTTCAGCTTGCAGCCGCTGCCGAATCCTGTGGAGCCGGACGGTCGCGTTGTTCTTCTCGATCTCGAACATCCCGGCCAGTTCTTCGATCGATAAACCCTCGACGTGACGTAGCAGGAACAGCGTTGCGTCATCACTGTCCAGGGTCGCGATGGCGCGCCGAAGCTGCTCCCTCAGCACAAACGAGGGCTGGACGACGGGGCGGGACGCCTGATTGTCGTAACTCGATTCGGCGCGAAACTCACGGCGGCGCAAGACGTCCACGGCCGCATTGACCGCCGCACGCTTGAAGTACGCCGCCGGTAACTCAACCGCCTCGACGTCGCCACCCCGGGCCAACGCGCGCAGGAAGACGGTCTGCAAAACGTCCTCGGCGTCAGCCGGGTTTCCGGTGACGCGCAGGGCGGCGCGGAATACCGCCTCGTAGTGCCGCTCGTACAGCTCGGCAAAACCTGCCACCTGAGTCGTGGAAGGCATAAATATGGGCAACTCGTAGATTTGCGCGCTGGCTGTGTTCACCTCGTCCGCCTTACTAACCTTGACGCACGAGGAGGGCGACTATTACATGGGATGCGGAAAAATTGTATCTCGCGCCCAGAACTTGCGTCGGCGCCGAACGAATCGCACCGCACTGGCGACCATCGACAGGGCAACCCCAATCGTCACGATAAACGCGCCGACAGCGTGGTCGACGAAGAATCCAAAGATGCGAAGCGCGGTAACCGCACCATTCGACATCATTCCTGTGCCAGGGTTCACGCGCTCCAGATAGACAGCACCATCAAAATCTCGCGCCAGCACCGTGGAGCGGGTCCAGCGGCCTTCCATCCGCGAGCGTAGAGGGACGAGCCAGCCCGACAGAGGATCGGTCGTCGGCAGTGATCGGAGATTGACAAAAAACGAAGGCGGACCGGCGGCAGCCAACAGACGTTCGACTCCCACTTTGTTGAGCGCCGGAAGCTCGTGGACCGACAAGGGCGCAACATCGATGAAGCGACCGCTGCCCGCGAACAATCCGATGGTGTATACGGATCCGTTGATTTTGTCTCGAATGTGCTGGCCCATCGATGGGACTCTTGCGCGAGTAGAGTTGTAGGACACGTGGCTGTGATGCGCCCAGAGCACGATCTTGTGAGAGGACGATACCTGATCTCTGAGCATCAACGCGTTCTCCGCATTCAGTTCATCGCGCGTGGCCTGCCAGCTGGTCGCATGCTCACACAGCGTTGCGTGATCGCGCAGGTTGTCCGGGACCAGCCGAAGCGCGGCAAGGTGCGCCGCCGGCCGACTCCGTCCGACCGTTGGAGTAATCGCGTCGATCCAGCGTTGAAGACCATCAATGGCGGTCATCGCACGCGCCGTGGCTGCGCCGAGGCCAGCGGGATTGCCGATTTCGCATTGCACAACCGGACTGAGTGCGGTGACAAGATCGTTCTTCGTGAGATGTATGTCTGGTGGCGGGTGTCCAAAGGTCTCGACAGAGTCCGCCAAGGTCTCGAGCACCGCCGGAGTCATTCCGAACTCGGCAGACGCACCAGTCTGGACGTCGAAGCTCGTGAGATACAGCGGCCGCTCGGTGCGCTGTGACGCTTCGACATACGCCATGACCTCACGCATTTGGACCGTATTCCACAGCTTGAACCACGCGAACTGTTGCGCACGATCGATCCGGTCTTCTTCCGAATCCTGCGACCGGTAGAGATACTCCTGGGCGAGCCACGCCTGAGTCAATGAGCCTTCGAGTGCGAGGACGTCAAATCCCATCTCCTCGTGCAGATAGCGAATGAACTGAAGCCGCGCGAGTGGAAACTCCGCGGTCACGTGGATGGATTCGCCAAGCTCCACCACTGAAGCGGAACCGACGGCGCCTCGCAAAAAGCTGTATGCGCGGGGAGCGTAAGCGCCGCTGAAATCTATCGGCACGGCTCCTGCGGCAATCTGCTGCGCATCGCTAGCCCGTGGGGAGGAAGACAGCGGAAAGAACGCAGCCGCCAGGTCGGCGGTAACTGCGCAGGCCAGGATAAAACTCAATCTCGAAACTGAGCGCATTCGACTATCGCCCACTACGAGCAGCAGTGAAGGCCAGTTCCAACCCCCCGGGCATCGGGTCCCTAAAATTGATTGGCGCGTTGCCTTGTCAGTCGGACGATCAGCGCCAGGAGAGTGATGACGGCGATCGATAGAAACACCCAGAATTGGAGCGGTGAAACCAGTGAGCGGCGGGCAGGTTGCGTGTGACGTTCGGCGAGCGGGGTAACTTCGGTCGCGCCCGTTGTCAAAAGATCGTTGGACACGAGCGCCAGATCGTATCGAGGCGCCAGGAGATCGCTGCGCCCATAGACGAGCGACAAGGAGGAACGGGCAGGCCGATAAAAGCGAAGCCGGTACGACGGCAGAAGCAATCGAACTGCTGTAATCGGCAGCCGGCTGTTGTCTCCTTCATCGATCGAGAGCCAGAGCTCAGAAGCGTCGCCAGACATCACCGACAGTGTCAGCGCAGACGCCGGCGTGTCGGAGTCGACGTGACCCCACGTCGTCGCGGCGATGATCTCGAGTCGCGCATTTCGTGAATGCCGATCGGCGGGACGCAGAACCGCGAGTTGGACACCACGCTGAAAAACGCGCGCCGACGTCTCGATCGCGACCTGTGACGCCGGCAGATTCGCGGATGGCAACTGGAGCCGATAGCTCGACCAGTTGGAACGCTTGACGGCTCCGGTTGGACTCGCCGGCGGATCCGAGCGCTCAGGCGTCAGCGCCACGATCAATGGATCATCACGATGTTCGACGACGTATGGCACCTGGCGGCGCGAGCCGTCCAGGATCCTGACGTCCGCAAAGTGTTCGCTCGGCCCCCGGCTATGCGCGAGCATCAATGGGTCGACGACGAGCGCGACGGCGCCGGGACGGCCGTCGGGAATCGTTCGTTGAAATGCAAAGAGCGCAGGATCGAGCGGGGCGCCCAGCTCTGGTTGCTGCGCGAACATGGCGGCCGCCGGCGCGAGCAAGATTGCCGTCAAAACCGCTCGTCTCATGCCTGTTCCTCGGGCTTGGCAAGAACAAACTTCTGGAGGGCAAGCGAGACGAGTGCAAGCGACATGGCGAGTCCGACGAAAGAGCCGACGCGATACAGCCCTTCGAGCGAGCCGAGGTCGTAGAGGAAGCACTTGAATGTCGTCAGCGCGATGAGGACGAGCGCCGCAACGCGGCCGAATCGGCTATGGAGATAGATGCAGGCGGCAAGAAGTGCCATGCCAAACATCAGCCATCCGATCGTATAGGTCAGATCCTGCGAGAGGGTCACTCCGAATCGGAACATGATCGTCGGGCCTGTCGCGTAGAAATCGGCGATCTCGATATTCAAAAGCAGAAATAGCAGGACGACCGCCGCTCCTGCGAGTACCGATGAGTAGGTGACCGGCTCCGGCGAGTCCTCCTGCTCGGAGCGAGCGAGCGACCATGCCCCAAGCAGAAATGCCGTCGCGCACACCAGATACGCATATAGGTACCAATTGAAAATGCGCATCGGGCCTCTCGGTTCGTACAGCAGAATCTCTGGATTCATCGCGAGGCGAACGAACACGGCGGCGAACAGCGCGAGTGACCAATAGAGAAGACCGCGATGCCTGATGCGTCCGAACAACCACGCGAGCGCGGCTCCCTCGAGCGCCCACCCAATCGTGATCCACTGCTTTTGAAGTTGGAGCGGAATCGCCACCGTCACGAAGGCCAGCGCGGTACCGGCAACCAACGCGAGCCGGCCAAGGTCGCGAGCACCCGGCTCTTCCATCTTCAGCAGCTCGCGCAGAAGGAGGGCCATGACCGCGCCTTCGGCAACCGGCAGCGCACCCACCATCCAGCCGTATCCGCCCGCGGTGAGGGCCGCGCGTCCGGCGACGAACAACATCGCACTGGCGAGCACGGCGGCAATCGACGGATCTCTGTCGCCTTGCGCCCGGCGTCCCAATACCAGTGGGTATGCGATGAACACTGCGTAGATCGACGATGCTAGCGCCAGCACTCTCGACCAGCCGACGGCGAGATCGGCCGTGAGCGTTTGAACGGCGACGGCATACGAGCCGGTGAACACGGCCGCTACCGCAACCCCGCGCCACCGTTGGATGAACGTCAGTGCGAGCAGGGTCGACAGGTTGAGGACATGCGCCGCGATGATGATCGCAAACGGGAACGATGGCCGGTGATGCGCGGCGATGATCGTCGTCAACTCTCCAGCAAACAGCGCCACCGCGGCGCCTTGCGGCACGGCCCGGTCTTTGTCGATCGGGATCCACAGCAGCGCGAAAACACTTGTCGCCGCCGATGCGACGATCCCGACGAGCGACCACGACGGACCCGCAGCATAGGTCCACACGGCGACAATCGTTCCCGACGCGGCGACGGCGGCGACGTGAAGCGCGCGTCGTTCAGTCAAAAGCGACACCGCGCTTGCGGTCAGCGTCAGCGCAGTGAGGGTGCCAAAGATCGGCCACGGCGGGATGGACCACGCGGGATTGGTCGACACGAAAAGCAGAAACAAGTGTCCAACGAGGCCGAGGTACAAGCCGTCAGCGAATTCCGCGGTTTCCAGTCCCGACCGCCGATTGACCCAGGCATGTCCGGCAAATGTGATGAGGGTGAGTGCGGTGAGAACGGCCAGCGAGGGCACGACACCAACCGCGGCTCCGGCACGTACCCACCAGCTTGCGAGAACGATCCACGACAGCAGGCTGCCGCCCACCGACACGGCTGGCAGTCCACCGCTTCCGCTCTCGATGAACAACCCGGCGTTCAGAATCGCGAGGAGAAGGGCAAGCGCCCACAACGCGGCCGGATTGATGTCTCCGAGTGACAGAAACAGTTGCAGCGCGAGGCTTGCGATCAGGACGAGACCGCCACCGTATCGGGGTTCGAGCGGACGGTCAACCCGACGCGCCACCATCGGAACGACGGTTGCGAGAATTCCGAACGCGGCATAAATGACGACGGCGCTTTCCAGCCGATCGAGGTTGAGATGACCTGCTGACCAGATCGCTTGCGTTGCGATCGAAAAGAACGCCGCAATGAAGTAGAGATCGCCTCGGCGATCGGCAATGGCCCGCCATGAAATCGCCATCATCAGGGCAAAGAGGATCACGAAGAGCAGCTGCGGATCGACGAACGCGGGCTCGATCCGTGCGAGCACAGCCGGCACGAACAGTAAGAGGGGTGCAGCCAGGTCGGCCGGATTGTTTTTCAGCGAACGCCCTGCGAGCGAAGCGGCAAGCGGCGTCCCGAGGAAAAACAGAACGAACACCGCACAGAACACCAGCGGAGGCAGATATCCGCCCGGCGTGTACGAAAAGGCCAACCAGCACGCCATCACGACGAGCGTGGCCGCCGCCCCGGCAAGATGCAGGAGGGCGCGATTGCGAACACACGCGACAACGAACAATCCGACGTTGACGAGCAGCAGGAATCCAAACAGCAACCATGGACGATCGCCGAACGCCGGAACTGTGCTCAAATACACCGCGAACAGGAGCGGCATCGCAGCAGCGCTGAGCGCCGTGTACTCGAAGGCTGAATCGGCGCTCGTGGATTCCGTCGCGAGGACCCGGCCGCGGGCAATCGCGAGACCAACAAGTGCGGCAAGAGGAAACACCGCGAAGATGCCCATCCCAAGCGGAAGTGATGCGGCGTCAAGAAATTTGAGGACCCAGATCCACTGGTAGATGGCGGTAAAGACCACCGTCAATGCAGTCAGCAGCGGCCAGACCTGGCGATATGCCACCCACGCCAGCCCGATGTTCAGCAACATCAGATACGCGAAGAGCGGGATCGGCTTGTTCTCGCCGGTTGAGAGCAGCGCTGGAGTCGCAAACCCTCCGAGCAGTCCGAGTACCGCGATGAACAGCGACTCACGGCGAATCGAGAGAAGGACCGCCACAGCCGTGACCAGGGCGAGCAGGACGAACGCGGCGATCGAAGGAATCAGGTTCCACAGCGCGTGAGCGGCGAAAAAGGTGGAGAACAGGACGGCGATCGCGGCCGCGTCGAGCGCGTTCGCGGTAATCGGATAACGACGCGCCGCCTTCATTTCGCAAACAACGAGCAGCGATACGCCAACCGCGGTGCCGATCAGCACTCGAATGGGCGGTTGCAGCCAGCCGTGTTCAACTGAGTACTTGAGAAAGAAGATCGCGGCGAGCACGAGCGCAATACCGGCGATCGCAGAGAAGAGCTTTACGCCAAGGAGACTCTCGAAGTCGAAGCTTGCCGGTGGCTGCGCACTGGCCGCTGAAGGTCGCCTCGGTGGCGGCGGTGGCGGCGGTGACGGCGGAGGCGGCGCAGCAGGACGCGCGGGCGGCGTCGGCGCTGCTCCTTCCCGCGGACGCGCGAGTTCGCGTTCACGCGCCAGCTCGGGCCAGGGGTTTTCCCTGGGCGCGACCTTCGGAACCGGCGGTGGTGGCGGCGCGGGCGATGGCCGCTGCTGCGCAAGGTCAGGCCACGGATTTTCACGCGGCGCCACGGGCACAGGTGCCGAGAGCGGCGGTTGCGTCGGGGCCGGAGTGGTGGGCGTCGGCGGAACCGGCTGCGCCGGTCGTCGGCTCGGTGCGGGAGGAGCGACTGCGCCGGCGGCGGCGTCGCGAGCGACCGGCTCGTGAGCGCGAGCCTCTCGTCTTAGCTGGCCAACCTGAGTTGACAGCCGCTCAATTGCATCCTGTTGGTCGCGGACGGTCCGCGAAAGTTCTTCGACGAGCGCGCGCGTACGTCGCGCCGCCATCCACGAGGCGATCGGCAGGACGAACGGAATCGCCGCCAGCAACAGCCAGAAGAGCACGTCTGCGACCTCCGCAGGGCGTGACCAGGTTGTGGGGGCCCCCACATCTTAACAGGCCTTGGTTGAAACAGGGTGCAGGCCTGTTCCGAACAAGCCTACAGCAACGGCCCCGGTTCGAATCGGCCACTTATAGGACGACGCCCAGGTGAGCACGGACGTAAAGCATGGTGAAATGGTATGCAGACATCAAATGGATAGTGATCAACGAAGCCCGGTGCCGCCGGCACCGTTCGTCATCGGCGTCGCCGGCGGATCAGGCTCAGGAAAAACGACGGTCGTGCGGCGGATCATCGAAAGCCTCGGCGACGATCAGGTGACCATCCTCGAACACGATCGGTACTACCGCGATCGAAACGATCTTCGTCTCGAGGAGCGCGCGGCGCTCAACTACGACCATCCGGATTCACTCGAAACGGATCTGCTCGTGCGCCATCTGCATGACTTGCGAGCAGGTCATTCGGTTGAGGTCCCGAAGTACGACTTTGCCCGTTATGCACGTCAGTCCGATACGGTCACGGCCCTCCCCCGCAAGGCGATCATCGTCGAAGGCATGCTCATTTTCGCCGACGCGGCGCTGCGAGGGCTGATGGACGTCAAGGTCTTCGTCGATGCCGATGGCGATACGCGATTCATCCGCCGGCTTCAGCGGGACATCGCCGAACGTGGAAGGACAGTGCCATCGGTGATCGATCAGTATCTCGGCACGGTCAAGCCAATGCATTTGGAATTCGTCGAACCCAGCAAGCGCTATGCGGACATCATTATTCCGGTAGGTGGACACAACACGGTTGCGATCGATATCCTGCTCACCCTGATTCGCGGCCTCGCGGCGCGCTGACTGAATATCCGCTCCGGCTCAGCCGTCGCCGCGGTGCTACACCCGTCAGTCACCTCCGGGTGATTTCCCCCTTCTCCACCCGCCTTTAATCTGAACATCGTCTCCCGCTCCAAGGAGTTCGGGTGAATGGTGCCGGCTGACAATGGAATCGAAGTCGTCGTGATGCGCCGATTGGCTGACGGGGAGGCCGCGCGTGCCGCCATCGCTGTGCTGTCTGCTGACGAACGCGAGCGAGCACAACGATTCATCCTTCCGCGTCACCGGCTGCAGTTCGTCGAACGCCGCGCCGCACTACGCAGGCTCCTCGGCGAACGGCTCGGAATCGCCGCCGCACGCGTTCGTCTATCCACTGCAATCGACGGCAAACCATCACTCGCCGCCCCCCTCGATCGATCCGGGGTCACCTTCAACCAGTCGCACTGCGGCGACCTGTCGGTCTATGCCTTCGCGTCGAGAACGGATATTGGCGTTGATGTGGAGGCGATTCGGGTCATCGAGGATGCCGATCACGTCGCGTCTATCGCGTTCTCCAAACGCGAGTACGAGACGTACGAGCGTCTGCCACCCTCTGACAAACCGATTGGATTTCTGAACTGCTGGACCCGGAAGGAAGCGTTCGTCAAGGCCGTCGGATCCGGGCTTTCTCATTCACTCGACGGTTTCGACGTTTCGCTCATGCCGAACGAACCACCTCGCCTTCTGCGACTCGGCAGCATTGACGGAAGTTCTGGCTGGCAGCTGCATAGCTTTTTCCCGGTATCCGGCTTCATCGCCGCGCTTGCCGCACGGGCCACGGCATGACCGGACATGAACCGTCCTGGACGACCGACGATGTGCGGAGTTTTCGCACGACGGTGCGTCAGTTCATCCAGAAGGAATTCGTGCCGCATCAAGCGAGATGGCGAGAGCAGCACCGACCTGATTCTGACGCGTGGATCGCAGCGGGCCGGGCCGGCCTGTTGCTGCCGGCGGTGCCCGAACAATATGGCGGCGGCGGAGGCACGTTTGCGCACGAAGCGGTCGTGCTCGAAGAACTCGCGCGCGCCGGCGTCGACTTCGCCTCCAGCATCCAGAGCGTCGTCGCCAACTATGTGCTGGCGTACGGCACCGAGGAACAGAAGCAGAAGTGGCTGCCACGGCTGGCCGATGGCACCCTGGTCGGTGCGATTGCGATGACCGAGGCAGGGGCGGGCTCTGATCTCCAGGGCATCAGGACAATGGCGCGACGTGAGCACATCGGCTACGTCATCAACGGTTCAAAGACGTTCATCACCAACGGCTGTAATGCGGGACTCATCTGTCTCGCGGTGAAGACCAACCCCACGGCGTCGCCGATGCGAAGCCTCTCGCTCATCATCGTCGAGACGCACAATCTTCCCGGCTATCACCTCGGTCGCTCACTCGAGAAAGTCGGCATGCACGCGCAGGATACGTGCGAGATGTTCTTCGACGACGCGCGGGTGCCCGAGGAGAACCTTCTCGGCAGGGTCGAAGGCCGCGGTTTTTCTCAGATGATGGAGCAACTTCCCTACGAACGGCTCACGGTTGCCGTCAGCGCGATCGCGACGGCGGAACGCGCCGTGGCCATCACGACCAAGCATGCGAAAGAGCGGAGCGCGTTCGGTAAACCGCTCATGGATTTTCAGAATACGCGCTTCAAACTGGCTGAATGCCGGACAGAAGCTCACGTCGGGCGAATTTTTCTCGACCACTGCATCGCGCGGTTCATTGCCGGCGATCTCGACGATGTCACGACGGCGATGGCGAAGTATTGGCTGACCGACACGGAGTGCCGGATTGTGGATGAGTGTCTGCAGTTACATGGCGGCTATGGCTACATGACTGAGTATCCAATCGCCCGCATGTGGACCGACAGCCGGGTTCAACGAATCTACGCCGGGACGAACGAAATCATGAAAGAAGTCATTGGGGCGTCGTTATGAATCGCGACCGTGAGCCAGTGAACCACCAAGTCAGCGAACCGCCAGTCGGCGACGCGCGCACTCTCCACCGGTTGATTGAGGACCAGGTAAGACGAACGCCTGGTCAGGCGGCCGTTGCTTTTGAAGGGCGAGTGCTTACCTACACAGAATTGAACCGTCGTGCCGACGCGCTCGCGATACGGCTGGTCGAACTGGGCATTGGCCCCGACGTTCTGGTCGCGCTCCTCGTTCCTCGTTCGTTGGAAATGGTCGTCGGGATTCTCGCGATTCTCAAAGCCGGCGGCGCGTACCTGCCGATCGACGCCCGGCATCCCACGGCACGCGTCAACTTCGTCCTCGACGACGCCCAACCGACGGTCCTCCTGACCGAATCGACGCTGCTGGAAAACCTGCCGCATACGATCCCGTCGACCATTTGCCTTGATACGTTCGATTGGAGCGGCTCGCGCTCCATGTCTGCCAACGTCGGGGTGACGGCCGAGCATCTCGCCTACGTCATTTATACGAGCGGCTCGACCGGTCAGCCAAAAGGGGTGTGCATCGAGCATCGGAATATCGTCAATTACGTTCTCGGAGTCTCCGAACGATTCCAGTTCGAGCGGGGAATGCAACATGCCCTCGTCTCCACCGTCGCGGCAGACCTTGGCAACACCGTTCTCTTTCCGTCGCTCGCCACCGGTGGCTGTCTGCATGTGATTTCAGAGGAACGGGCTGAGAGCGGCGCGTTGCTGGGGGACTATTTCGCGCGCGAACGCATCGACGTGTTGAAGATCGTGCCTTCCCACTTCTCCGCCCTGCAGACTGGCGGCAAGCCGGAGCAGCTGATGCCGCGACAACGGCTGATTCTTGGTGGCGAGGCGTCGCGGCCAGAGTGGCTCGGTCAGCTTCGCGCGCTGCGCCCCGAATGCGAGATCTTCAACCATTACGGCCCGACCGAAACGACCGTCGGCGTTCTCACCTATCACGTCGACGGACCGCCGCCCGCATCGGCATCGACGGTTCCGCTCGGGCGCCCTCTACCAAACAACTTCGTTCGGATCGTTGATGGTGACGGCGCGATCGTTCCAATTGGCGATGCAGGAGAACTGTGTGTGAGTGGTGCCGGTGTCGGCCGCGGGTATCTGAACCGGCCGGAGCAGACGGCAGAAAAGTTCATCCTGGATCCGCACCCTGCGCACGGCTCGTGGTCGCGGATCTACCGAACCGGCGATCGCGCCCGGTATCTGCCGGATGGCAATGTTGAATTCCTCGGACGAATCGACGATCAGATCAAGCTGCACGGAAATCGCATCGAGCCGGCAGAGATTGAGCGCGCCTTGCGGGAAACACCCGGCGTTCGCGAGGCGATTGTCGTGCCGCGGCCTGACGACGCCGGCGCACTACGGCTCGTCGCGTACCTCGTCCCCAGTCAACTCAATCAGCCCTTGTGGAACAACGCGTCCTTACATGTTCTTCCCGACGGATCCGCCGTCGCCCATCTGAACAAGAACGAGACCGAGTACATCTACCACGAAATATTCGTCCTTCAGGCGTACCTGCGTCATGGCATTACCGTCAATGACGGCGACGTGATCGTCGACGCCGGCGCCAACATCGGCCTGTTCACGGTGTTCATGAACCGCATCGCGCGCAATCTGACGACACTCGCGTTCGAGCCGAACCCCGCAGCATTCGCGTGCCTCGACGCCAACGCGCGAGCGTATGGCTCAGGCGTGACATGTCTTCCGTTCGGGCTGTCGTACGAGGACAAATCGGCCGACCTGACATCGTTTGCCGGACTCTCGCTGCTCTCCGGGTTTTACGCCGATGCCGCCACCGAACGCGAGGTCGTCAGAGCCTACGTACTCAACCAGCAAGCGGATTCAAGTGACACCGATCGGATCGCCGCCGAAGTCGGCGATCTGATCGACGAGCGTTTACAGAGTGCTACCGTTGCCGCGCAGTTGCGGACGTTGTCGGGTGTCATCGCGGAGCGTGGCATCGGGCAAATCGATCTGCTGAAAATCAACGTCGAAAAGAGTGAGCTGGACGTCTTGCATGGGCTGTCGGAGAGCGACTGGCCGAAGATTCGCCAACTCGTCATCGAAGTCGATACCGAGGCAAATCTTCGTCCGATCGTCAGTCTCCTGACCGACCACGGATTTGATGTGGCCGTGGAACAGGACGACCTTCTGAAGCGCACGCACCTTTGTTACGTGTACGCCATTCGCCAGTCGGACGAACGCGCTCAGTTGGTCAGGCATCAGTTTCCTGGCGCCCACGTGCGGCCCTTACCACCTGCGGACGAGAACATCGTGACGGCTGCGACGGTACGCCGTCATCTCAAAGAGCGTCTGCCGCACTACATGATTCCTGCCGGGTTTGTGCTCATGGAACGATTGCCACTCACCGCAAACGGCAAAATCGATCGACAGGCCTTGCCATCAACGAGCGAGCCCTCCACAGCCGGCCGGAGCTTCGAGCCGCCGCGAACCGAGACAGAAAGGACGCTTGCCGCCATCTGGTCAGAACTGCTGCACGTGCAGGACATCGGCGTGAACGATGACTTCTTCGATCTTGGCGGCCAGTCTTTGATGGCGATTCGGACGGTGGCGCGGATTCGCGACACGTTCGCCGTCGACATCTCACTCCGCAACGTGTTTGAACAGCCCACGCTCGGAGGTCTGGCTGAACTGATCGACGGGCTGTCGTGGGTAGCGAAATCGCCGCGGACAACGACCGACGACCGCGAGGAAATCGCTTTGTGAGCCTCGCCGCGTTTCTCGCGGAACTGCGCAGCCTCGACATCGAAGTGTGGCCGGACGGCGAGCAGCTGCGCTGCAATGCTCCGGCCGGCTCTTTGAATCCGGCGCTCAGAAACACACTGCGCGAACGCAAAAGTGAGATTGTGAAATTCCTCCGCAGCGCTGAGGCGGCCGCGCGTCAACCGCACGCCATCGTACCGATTCAACCACGAGGAGCGCGGACACCGGTCTTTGCCGTCGGCGGACACAATGGCGACGTATTCTGCTATCGCGCGCTCGCGCAGTGCCTGGGAGAGGATCAACCGTTCTTTGGCCTGAGACCACCGGGGCTCGATGGCGAGGCCGAACCCCTTTCGAGCATCCCGGACCTCGCGGCGCACTTCTCCAGCGCCATTCAGTCGGTTCACTCGTCTGGTGCGTGCATCATTGCCGGCTACTGTGCCGGCGGAGCTATCGCGTTCGAGGTCGCACAACATCTCGTCCGGCAGGGAGAACAGGTGCAGTTTGTCGCACTGTTCGCCGGTCGATATCCCACCTGGTTCCGCAGACTCGGACAATTCCGTCATCGCTTCGCGCATTACACGGATCGTCTTCACGTCCACACGCGTGCTCTGGCAACAGGATCACTGAGTCACGCCAGTCGATACCTCAGAGAGATGGTCAGCCACGTAACCACCTCGCCTCATGCGGTTCCAACGGCAACGCCCGATCCGGCGCAGGCCCTGATTGCCAAAGTTCAGCAGGCGACGATGAAAGCCATCTGCTCGTACGCGCCCCCCTATTTCGACGGCCGCCTGATCCTGTTCCTGCCAAGTGCAAAGGCACGACGTCCCGCCGACGGACTGCTTCAATGGCGCGATCGTGCGCGATACGTCGAAGAACGCGTCGGTCCTGACGGCTGCGAAGGAGACACGATGCTGCTCGAGCGGCATGCTCCTGCGTTCGCCGGGCTCTTTCGATACTGCTGCGATCATCGACAGGCCGTCTGACACGGGCGATAATGCTTCCCTCCCACGCATGTCGTCGCCGGACGAGGAACGAGCCGACGCACTTCCACGCCATGGATGGACCGTGCCGCTGGTGCTGCTGGCAGCGCTGGCAGTCGTCCATACCTGGCCGCTTGCCGTCCACCCGGCGACGCTGTCCAGTAACGACAATGCGGATGCGCAACTGAACGAATGGATCCTCGCCTGGGTTCAGCACGCGCTGGTGCACGCGCCGTTTCACGTGTTTCAGGCGAACATCTTTTATCCGGCCAACGACTCGCTCGCTTTTTCAGAGCCGCTGATCGTTCCAGCCATGATCGGCGCACCGATTGCGTGGTTTGGTGGCTCGCCTGTTCTGGTCTTCAATCTGCTGACAATCGTCGGCTTGACGCTGAGTGCGCTGGCCAGCTACGCCTTGATCTTTGCGTGGACAGGAAACCGGATCGCCGCGCTGCTGGCCGGCTCGGTGTTTGCCTTTAACACCCACACGCTGACACGCCTGCCACACATGCAGGCGCTGCATATTTACGGCTTGCCACTTGTGTTGCTCGCAGTCGATCGTCTTGTCTCGACCGGGCGGACGCGTGACGCGTGGCTCATCGCATTGTGGCTGACGATACTCGCCTATACGTCCGGCTACCTTCTCGTTTTCGGCGCCGTTCTCGTTGGCGTCGCGATGATTGCCCGGGTTCGCGATTGGCTGCCACGGACGCGGACGGTCGGCTCGCGATTCGCTCTGGCATCACTCATCGCCATCGTCGCGATTGCTCCCCTCTCGGTACCGTATCAGCGCGCGGCGAACGAACAGGGGATGGTGCGTTCGCTGGCGGCGGTGACCGAATATTCGGCCACGCCAGCCGGCTACCTGGCGGCCTCGAGCCGACTGCACCTCGCAACCTGGAGCCGGCCATTCTTCACCGATCCTGTTAACAGTTTTTTCCCGGGCTTTGCCGTCATCACGCTCGCGATGGTCGGGCTGTTGACGGTCCGGCGCCTGGACGGACCGTCGCGCCAGCGAGTGACGATGCTGGCGGCAATTGCCGTCGTCGGATTCGTTCTGTCGCTCGGCACTCACACGCCGGTGTATGGCTGGCTGTATCGGCTGTTTCCACCGATGCACGGTCTGCGCGTCGCCGCGCGATTTGGAAATCTCTTTCTCCTCGGTACGGCAGGGTTGGCAGGGTTTGGTCTTGCCTATGTCCATCGAACGCTGGCATCGCGCGGCGCCAGCACGTCGTACGTCCCCATTGCCGCAGCCGCTTTCGTCATCCTGGCGAACGTGGAGTCGCTGCGTGCGCCGATTCAGTATCAGCGATTCACCGGGATCCCACCGCTTTACGGCTCGCTCGCGACAGAGCCACGCGTCGTCCTGGCTGAAGTGCCCTTCTATCCGCGACAGGCAACATTCGAGAACGCTGAATACGTGCTCAATTCAACGGCACACTGGCGTCCGCTGATGAACGGGTACAGCGGCTACACTCCGTCGTCGTACGTGAAGCTCGCCGATGCGTTCTGGTATTTCCCGCGCGATTACGCGATTGAGGCGATGCGCCGCGCCGGAGTTACGCACGTGATGGTGCACCCGGAGCGCTTCGGCAATGAAGCGGAGGACGTTATCCGCGCGCTGAATGCACGGGCGGATTTCGAACTGATGGGTGTCGGGACTCGCGGGCTGCGGCTTTACCGTCTTCGCTGAGGAAGGGACAAGGGCCAAGGGAAACCTCGCTCACCCGGTTGACCCAAATCCTCCCCGCGAGTCTTCACGCAGGACCTGCGTCTCCTCCCAGGTCACACGATTAACAGGCAGCAGCATGCCTTGCGCAATCCGATCTCCCGCCGCGACTCGAACGGGCGCCGACGTGAAATTCAGTACAGCAATCTTCACCTCGTCGTCAGGACCGCAGTAGTCCGGATCGACGATGCCGACGCCGTTCGCGACCATCAGCCCGCGTTTCAGCGGAGTACTGCTGCGCGCGAAGATTCCGAGAAACATTCCGGGCGGCACCTCGATGACGAGTCCGGTCGGAATAAGCGCGACCTGGCCGGGTTGGATCGTCACGTCGCCGGCTGCGGCAAGGTCGAACGCTGCGGCACCGTCGCTTTCGTACTGCGGGAGCGGCACCGACGGCGAGAGTCTTCTGATGCGAACAGAAATACTGGCTGGCACGCGAGCGTATTATATGGGCGATGCGCGCGGCGGGACTTGTGTTCCTCGGCATACTTGCCATTGACATGCAGGCGACACCACCACGTCCACGCGCGCGGGAACTTGGAATTGCTCCCGGCGTCATGGAACCGGGCCCGCTCAATGCGATTACCGACGTGCCGGGCGTGCTCGTCGGACATACAACCGTCGTGCAAGGATCCAACGTGCGCACTGGCGTCACCGCGATCCTTCCTCACCTCGGCAATGTCTTTCGCGACAAGGTCCCTGGCGCGGTGTTCGTTGGCAATGCCTTCGGGAAGCTCGCAGGCTCGACACAGGTTGACGAACTCGGAACCATCGAGTCGCCCGTTGTCTTGACGAATACGCTTTCGGTCGGCGCTGCGATCGACGCAGTCGTACGCTGGACGATTGCGCAACCCGGGAATGAAAACGTGCGTTCGGTGAACGCGCTTGTCGGCGAAACGAACGACGGAACACTCAACGACATCCGAGGCCTGCACGTCACGCGCGAGCATGTGACGGCGGCCATCGCCGGCGCCAAAACGGGAGCGGTGGAAGAAGGCGCGGTTGGAGCCGGCACGGGAACGACTGCGTTCGGCTGGAAAGGCGGGATTGGTACCTCCTCGCGGCGGGTACGCCAGCAGAGCGACACGTGGACGGTGGGTGTGCTTGTGCAGACGAATTACGGCGGGCGGCTCGTTATCAACGGCGTCCCTGTCTGGAAAACGTTATCGCCTGCCGGACGCGGGGCGAACGTGCCTGCGGCCGATGGGTCTTGCATGATTGTGGTGGCTACAGATGCGCCGCTCGATGCGCGCGATCTCAAACGGCTGGCTGCGCGCGCGATTTTCGCGCTGGCGCGAACCGGTTCGACCTACTCGAACGGCAGCGGCGACTTCGCCATCGCTTTCTCGACGAATCAAAACCTGCGCGCCTCGCCGACGACCGGTGCGCAGACCCTCACGCTGCTGACGACCGATAGCGTGTCGCCGCTTTTCGAGGCAGCCCTCGACGCGACCGAAGAAGCCGTCTACAACTCCTTGCTGAAGGCCGTGGATACAATCGGCAACGGGCAAACCGTTCGAGCACTCCCGATCGAGTCGCTGCGGGACTTGTTCGCACAATATGGCCGCTGATTGATAATCAGCGCCACTTTCTGCCACGGAGTAACGCGGATCAAACCTGGCCACGGAAGAACACGGATTCACACGGACCAACGCTCGCCACGGAAAAACATGGATCAACGCGGATCAAACCTGGCCACGGAAGAACACGGATTCACACGGTCGGATCCCGGACAACGGGACAACGGATCCCGGATGAACGCTCATTAAGTCAAGGAACTTCACAGATGTCCCAATACCGATTCATTGGCCCGCTCGTCGTGCTTGCTCTGAGCGTCGCCGGACCTGCCCTCGTTGGTCAGTCTCAGTCGCCTGCAACTCCGCCCGCGATCGGGCCATTCGATTCGTTGCATTTCCGCCCGCTCGGGCCGGCGTCGATGTCGGGACGGATCTCCGATCTGGCGGTCTACGAGGCAAACCCCGCGATCTTCTACGTCGCCACGGCACACGGAGGGGTGTGGAAAACCGTGAACAACGGGACGACGTTCGAAGCGCAGATGCAGGACCGTGGACTGATGTCGATTGGCGCGATCGCCGTCTCGCAGAACAATCCCGATTTGGTCTGGGTGGGCACCGGAGAGTCGAACAACCGTCAGAGCACGTCATGGGGCGACGGCGTCTACAAATCGACTGACGGTGGCAAGACGTACACGTTCACGGGTCTCCGCTCCTCTCGGTTCATCAATCGCATCGTGATCGATCCGCGTAACAACGAGACCGTCTATGTGGCGTCAACCGGGAGCTTGTGGGGACCCGGCGGCGAACGCGGCGTCTTCAAGACAACCGACGGCGGCAAAACGTGGAAGCAGGTTCTGAAAGTCGACGACGACACCGGGGCGAACGATCTGGTCATGGACGGAGCCAACAACCAGGTGCTGTACGCATCCACCTATCAGCGGCGGCGCACCGCGTGTTGCATGAATGGCGGGGGACCTGGCAGCGGCATCTGGAAATCGACAGATGCCGGCGAAACATGGACACGGCTGAAAACCGGTATTCCTGAAGGTTCCCTCGGACGTATCGGACTCGATGTTGCGCGCAAGCGTTCCAACATTCTTTATGCCTCGATTGAAGGCCCGGTCGCACCGGGACGCGGCCGGCGAGGCGCGGCGGCCGGTGGTGAAGAATCGCCGGAAGGCGGCGCGGCACAGGGTGGTGGCGGCCGTGGAGCCGGTGGGGGTGCCGCGGGCGGATTCGGACGAGGCGGCGGCCCACTCAATAACGATCCAACCGGCCTTTACCGCTCCGACGACAGCGGAAGCACGTGGAAGAAAGTCAACAACGCGAATCCCCGACCGATGTATTTCAGCCAGGTGCGAATCGATCCAGGCGACGCCGACATCGTCTACATGGGGGGCGTCGGTCTTCATCAGACCCTCGATGCGGGGAAGACGATCGCCACCGATATCGCCCAGCCGATCCACGATGACATCCATGCCATCTGGATCGACCCGTCGAATTCCAATCATCTGATCATCGGCAACGACGGCGGCCTTGCCTACTCGTACGATCAGGGCAAGACATGGGTGTTCGTCCCGAACCTTCCGGTCGGGCTCTTCTATCACGTGAGCTACGACATGGCGACGCCGTTCAACGTCTGCGGCGGGATGCAGGACAACTACAACTGGTGCGGGCCCAGCGCCGTTCGCGGGTCGTCAGGAATTGCGAACCATCACTGGGCGACGATTCAAGGCGGCGACGGCTTCGTGGTCCTGCAGGACCCCGAATCACCGCGCGTGATCTACAGCGAATCGCAGGACGGCAACATGGTCCGCGTCGATCGCGTGACCGGTGAGACGATGTCAGTCCGTCCACAAGCCGCAGCCGGTGAGCCCGCTCTCCGCTGGCACTGGGACACGCCGATCATTCTCTCGCCGCACGATGCCAAGGTGGTGTACACCGCGGCGCAAAAAGTGTTTCGATCGTCCGATCGCGCGTTGTCATGGACGGCGATCAGCGCCGACCTGACGAGCGGCGCGCGGCGGGACGATATCGTCACGATGGGCGTGAAAGGCAGCGACATCCGCATTGCGAAAGACGATGGCATCGTTGCCTGGCCGACGGTCGTTGCGCTGGCGGAATCATCGAAACGCGCCGGTGTTCTCTACGCCGGCACCGACGACGGCAACCTGCAGGCATCGCGCGACGGGGGAAAGACGTGGACCAGTGTTTATTCGAAATTGCCGAATGCGCCCAAGGGGGCATTCGTCTCGGAGGTTGCCGCGTCACGTTTCGATGAAGCCACCGTCTACGCCACCATCGACGATCATCGCCAGAACAATTTTGAAACTTACATCTACGTCAGCAACGACTTCGGCCAGAGTTGGCGGTCTGCGAATGGCAACCTGAGTGGCGAGGTCGTGAAGACGATCACCGAAGATCTCAGAAACCAGGACGTCCTGTATCTCGGAACCGAGACCGGACTCTTCATCTCGATCGATCGCGCGAAAACGTGGACCCGCGTGCACGGGAATCTGCCATCAGTTCGCATCGACGAAATCACACTGCATCCACGCGACAACGCCATGATTCTCGCGACGCACGGGCGATCGCTGTGGATCCTGGATCACCTCGAACCGATTCAGGAATACGCCGCGGCGCAGTCAACGTCAGCCGATGCGAAGCTGTTCACGTTGCCACCAACGGCCATGTACCGGCGTCCCGCTCGCGATCGGAATTATGAGTTCTGGGGCGATCAGACATTCTTCGGTGAGAATCCGCCACAGGCCGCCGTCATTTCATGGGTGATGAAACGATCGGCCAACGAAGTGCAGCTGAGGATCACCGATGCCGTCGGTAAGGAGGTTCGCGAGATCGCGGGCCCGACGCTTGCGAATAGTGCCAAAGCGGGCATGCAGTCCGCGTGCTGGGATCTCCGCGTGCAACCGGCTCCTGCCGCTGCCGGCGGACGCCAGGGCGCAGGCGGCGGTGGCGGCACTGGCGGTGGACGCGGTGGACAAACACCGAGTCCATTCGGTGCGGGATGCAATGCGGGCGGAGGATTCGGCGGGTTCGGTTTCGGCGGCGGGGCAGGCAATCCCGGCCCCTACGTGCTGCCAGGCACCTACAACGTCGCGCTTGTCGTCGACGGCAAAACGATCGAGACAAAACCGCTCCGGGTTGTCGATGATCCGGAAATGGTGTTGACGAGTGTCGAACGAAAGAAACTGTTCGACATGGCGATGGAGATGCACGAATTGCAGAAGCGCGGCGTCGAAGTGGCCAATGCGCTCACGCCTCTCAATACTAGACTTACCGAGCTGGCGACTCAGGTCTCCGGCAGCAACGACATCCCGTCCGATGTCAAGGCGTCGTTCGACCAACTGAACAAGGAACTCGCCGAGTTGATGCCGAAATTTGCGCAGCCCGCCGGTGGCCGCGGCGGCGGAGGCGCCGGTGCAGGTGGTGGTGGCGGACGAGGCGGCACTGTCACCGAGAGCGTGATGGCGCAAGTCGCTCAAGCCAAGAACGGCCTGATGGGAGGCATGTGGCCCGGCGAGCAGACGACGAAGGCGTACGCGGAAGCGAAGACGAAATTGCCCAAGGCGATCGCCGACGCGCATGCGCTGATGGCCAAGGCGCAGACGCTCAACGCGGCGCTGACAAAGTACAACATCACGCTGCCGGTGACCACGCCGACCAAGCCAAGTTTGAAATGATTCCTGGTGTCGGGGCAGGGTCTGAGACCTGCCCTACACGACCAATTACGCCTGCCCCTGCAACAACGGCTCGAGTGAGGCGATCTTCGGGCCGTTCTCGTCACAGTACGCGTAGTTCATCGTCTTGCTGCCGTACATCGCGACGCCGGCGTGCTCTCCCTTCTTGTTCAGCACATAGAAGCTGATGTTGAAGTTGGGCTCGCCGCGCTGGTTGAGCAGGCGCTTCTCGATCGTGTTGCTCTTGATCCGCCGCAGCGCCGTCATGCCGGCATCCTTCGGGTGCGCGCCACGGCGCATTTCCTCGACAATGAGGTACGAGCAGAGATTGTACAGGTTTGCTTCACCGCGACCGGTGGAACCTGCGGCGCCGATCTCGTTGTCGACGTAGAGGCCGGCACCGAGAATCGGTGAGTCGCCGACACGACCCGGGATCTTCCAGGCAAGACCGCTCGTCGTCGTGACTCCGCAGACCTCTCCCTTTGCATTCACACCGTCGCAGTTGATCGTGCCGTAGAAATGATTCGGATCGATGATGCCTTCCGCGATCATCTGCAGTTCGATTCGACGCAGTGCCTCTTGCCGTTTGATCGGGTCGAGATAGTGAAGGGGATCGGTCTCGCGCTTCCACCGCAACCATGCGGCGCGCGATTTCTCGGTATTCAGATCGTCTTCGATTTTGAATCCGAGGCTGCGCGCGAACTCCTGCGCGCCTTTGCCGACAATCAAATGGTGGTCGGTCTGTTCCATAACGGCACGCGCGACAAGCGATGGTGTCCGCACACCTTCGAGGGCGGCGACGCCACCTGCCCGCTTCTTTGGTCCGTGCATGCAGCAGGAATCGAGCTGCACCACGCCGTCCGCGTTCGGCAGGCCGCCATAGCCAACACTGTCCTCTTCCGGATCGAGCTCAACGATATTGACGCCGGCTATGAGGGCGTCGAGAACGTCGTCCCCCTTGGTGATCTTCGCGAACGCGGTTTCCACGCAGGTCTTATCGCCGCCGTTCTTGAACCTGTGTCCGTTCGCCGAGGAGATGACCACAGGCTTGCTCGACGTGGTCACCGCGGGCGCTTGACCAAATACCGAGGGTGCAGCAGCGGCGACGATGCCGGCCGCGGTGCCGCTCTTGACGAATTCACGACGGTTCACTTTCGGCGACATTCAACTGCCTCCTTCCGCCTCAAGGCGGAAGCCACAAAGACGTTCCGTTTCACAGCTCGTGAGACACAGCAAACGAGCGAGCGATCAGAGTGTAACCCCATCGCGAATGAGCGCAGCGAGTGAGCCACCGGAGCGGAGCGGGGCGTTGCGGGGCCCCGAAAGCGCCCGCCTTCGGCACGCTTCAGCGAAGTCCCGCCGTAGCGCTTCGCGCGGAGGCGGAACGGTGTTGGGGAGTCCGAGGCCCTCGGAGTTTATTGACGAGTAGCCGATGAGCCGTCTACGATCAGCTTCTGTGCTTCGTGACGCCGGACCCGCCATCACGCGACGGATTTCACTCGAAACGGTACGCGAGGCGGCAGCAATTGTTTACCGTGCCGCTATTCGCACGCCGCTGGTGCGGCTCGATCTGCCGGGAAACGCGGTGGCAGCGCCGGAGATTTTTCTCAAGCTCGAGACGCTCCAGCCGATTGGGTCGTTCAAAATCCGAGGGGCGCAACACGCAATCGCGCGGCTGTCCGAGCACGAATTGGCAGACGGTGTGTGGACCGTCAGCGCCGGCAATGCCGCCCAGGGCGTCGCGCTTGCCGCGCGGCTTGCGGGAGTGCCGTGCAGCGTGATGGTGATGGACACGGCTCCCGAAACCAAGCTGCGCGCGATTGAGCGGCTCGGGGCCCGAATCGTCAGCGCATCGTACGACGAATGCTGGCGCACGGTGGAGCAGCACGGCTCGGATCGCATGCGCGGCCGTTTCGTTCACCCTTTTGATGACGACGACTTCATTTCCGGCAACGGAACGATTGGCCTGGAGATTCTCGAGGACCTTCCCGATGTCGACGCGATCGTCGCGCCGCTCGGTGGCGGCGGTCTGTTGAGCGGCATTGGTGTCGCCGCGAAAGCCCTTCGCCCGCAGGTGAAGGTCTATGCGGCCGAACCAGAAACCGCGGCGCCGTTATCGGTGTCGTTGCGCTCAGGAAAAGCGTGCCGCTTCGACGCGTGGCAGCCGTCATTTGTCGACGGTGCTGGCGGCAAATCGGTTCTCGACGGCATGTGGCCACTGCTCCACACATGGGTGGATGAATCGATCGTCGTGCGGCTGGACGATGCCGCGCGCGCAATGCGAACCGTGGCGGATCGCGTCCACGTCATCGCAGAAGGTGCGGCGGCGTGTGCGGTCGCCGCCGCGCTCTCCGACAACATGCAGGCCCGGGGGCATCGAAAGATCGTTGCCGTGGTCTCGGGCGGCAATATCGATCTCGCGAAGTTCGCCGAGCTCACGCGCTCCGCTGAAAGGGCATAAACGGTTTGAGTACCCCAACGATTCCAGAACGACTGCACCGCCTTCCCGAGCTCGCGAGAGATCTCTGGTGGACATGGAACCCGCAGGCACGGGAAGTGTTTCGGAAGCTCGATTATCAACTCTGGCGGCAGACCGCTCACAACCCGGCCTTGATGCTGGAGCTCGTGCCGCAGGACACGCTCACTCAAGCGGCCGACAACGAGCGATACCTGTCGATCTACGACTCCGCCGTCGAAACGCTCGAGGCCGCGCGAAGCGCGCGCGGGACGTGGTGGCAACATCATTATCCCGATACGCCGGGTCCCATCGCCTACTTCTCCGCGGAGTTCGCGCTGCATCAGTCGCTTCCGATTTATGCCGGCGGCCTTGGCGTGCTCGCCGGCGATCACTGCAAAGAAGCGAGCGATTTGGGCATTCCCCTGATCGGTGTCGGCTTCATGTACCCGCAGGGGTACTTCCATCAAAGCGTGTCTCCGGAAGGATGGCAGCAGGAGATCTACGAAAAATTGTCGTGGGAACATGCGCCGATCGAGCGAGCCACCACGCTCGAGGGGAAACCCTGCATCGTCGCGGTGCCGCTCGGCAATCGCAGCGTGCTCGTGTCGGTATGGCGGGTCCGCCTCGGACGGGTGACGCTGTATCTGCTCGACACGGATCTCGAAGAAAACGCTCCCTGGGATCGCGAACTGTCGGCGCGACTGTATGGCGGCGACCGGGAAACGCGCGTCCAGCAGGAAATCATCCTTGGTATCGGCGGCGTGCGCGCGTTGAAGGCGATGGGCTCGGCGCCGGTCGCGTGGCACCTCAATGAGGGCCACGCCGCGTTTGTCGTCCTTCAGCGCATTCGCGATCTCATCGAGCATGGCCAGTCGTTCGATGCGGCGCTCGACGAAGTTCGGCGGACGACCATCTTTACGACGCACACGCCGGTCGCCGCCGGGCACGATGCGTTTCCGTTTCATCTCGTCGAAACGCACCTGGCAAACGCCTGGGGAACCCTCGGCGGTTATCGCGACGCGTTCATGGCCCTTGGTCATTACGACAATGGCAGCGGCCCGCTGTTCAACATGACCGCCCTGGCGCTCCGTACCGCGGGCGCGACCAATGCGGTCAGCCAAACGCATCAGCAGGTCACGCGCGACATGTGGGGCCCGATCTGGCCGGGCGTGGCCGAGGAGAATCGACCTGTTCGCGCCATCACCAACGGAATCCATGTTCCGACCTGGCTCTCGGCGGAGATGACCAAGCTTCTCGATGACTATCTCGAGGCCGGCTGGCGAGACCGTCACGATGACGCGGCGATGTGGCGGCGGGTCCTCGAAATCCCCGACGATGACCTGTGGAACGCGCGTCAGGCTCTGCGCAACTACCTGTTCGCGTTTCTTCGCGAGCGCGCGCGGTCGCGGTGGAAGGAAGAACACGTCACCGCCGCGCGCGTCGTCGCCGCCGGCACGCTTCTCGATCCCAACGCGCTGACCATCGGTTTCGCGCGCCGGTTTACCGGCTACAAGCGTCCCGAATTGATCTTCCGCAACCCGGAACGGTTGCTCAGCATCCTCAACGCGTCGCGCCGGCCGGTCCAGATCATCTTCGCCGGCAAGGCGCATCCCGCCGATGAAATGGGCAAGCACCATCTGCAACAGGTCTATAAGCGCGCGACCGATCCCATGTTTGCCGGGCGGATTGCATTCGTCGACGATTACGATTTGCACGTCGCGCACTTCCTGGTGCAGGGGTGCGATGTCTGGTTGAACAATCCACGCAAACCACTCGAAGCCAGCGGCACGAGCGGGATGAAGGCGTCGATCAACGGCGTTCCCCATCTCAGCATCGGTGATGGCTGGTGGGCCGAAGGCTTCACCGGTCGCAATGGCTGGCTGATTGAAAGCCGCCCGGATTCGGCAGACCACGAGGCCGTTGACGCAGCGGACGTCGAGGCGCTCTATCAGCTGCTCGAGAACGAAATCGTGCCGACGTTCTACGATCGCGACGCCGAAGGCATTCCGCGGCGATGGCTCGACGTTGTGCGCCAGGCGATCCTCAGCGTCACACCTCGCTTCAGCGCGCGACGCATGGTCAAACAGTACGCCGAGGAAATGTACGGACCGGTGGTGCAGCAGCCGCAACCGCAGTAGCGGCAGTGTTCAATGTTCAATGCTCAATGCTCAATGCGGCGCCGGGACATTGAACATTAAGCATTGAGCATTGACGTAGTACAATCCCTTCATGTCCCGTAAAACCGTCGTCCAGACGCGGTGCGCGCTCTGCGGCGCGAAGGAAATCTCCGAGCCTCGGGGTGAAGAACGTTATTGCCGCGACTGCTGGGACAAGAAGATTGCGGTCGAAGAGATCGTCGCGCGCGAATTTGCGCTGAAGCGGTACATCCGCGCGCACAGTGCCGAGAAGTATCTGATCTACCACTCGACGGTGAAGCGCCCCTGCGGCCAGCTGATCGTGGTCGACGATGGATACGACCTGTTCCTGACCATGGTGTTGTACCCGTCGTTTGCGTGGGATGAAGCCGCGTACCACCTCGAAGGGGACCCTGAAGGCCGGACGTTTGCCGAGATTCTGGTCGACGTCGTTGCTGCTGAGGTGATCGAGCCCTGGGGCGGCGGCAAATGGCACCTCGAAATCTTTCGCTCATCGAGTCCCGAAGCAGAGGACTGGAATGGAGAGATGTAGAAGCCTATAATGCACCCCGTCCCCTGGTTCTCCCCATCCTCCGGGAGGTGGTCATGAAACGCATCGCCTTCGTGTCTTCCGTTATCGTTCTCCTCGCCTTCGGCGTGGTTTCAGTTTTCGCTCAAGCTAAGCCTGCACAGGCACCGGCATCCAAGGCGGCAGCTCCCGCGGCGGCTCCAGCAGCGACGCCCCCGGCCGCACCGGCAAAATTCGTCAAGCCGCTCAAAGGCACTGCAGACATCGAGTTCATGCAGATAGGCCAGTCAAAGAGAGTTGGCAACGAAATCGTCACCGTGCTGAAGGTCAAGAACCTGTCGACTGCGGCCGTGTCGCTGCTAAAAGTCGATGAATACTGGTACGACAAGGGCAATCCGCCGAAAGTGATTACCGGCGACCAGCAGAGGTATCTGAAACCGTTCATGCCTGGAGAAATCATCGACATCACAATGAAGTCGCCGTACAAAGACGGAGTCGGCGCCAGCCAGTATCAGTTCTCACACGCCGGCGGCGAAGTGAAATTGAAGCGGGTAAAGAAATTCGACTAGAACCACGGATGAGGGCGGAAGGGTAAGTCGACGGATACACGGATAGGTGGTTGTTTCAAAATCGAAGGCGGGGTTTGCCCCGCCTTTGGTATGTACAGACCCAAAATCCGTGTTGATCCGTGTTCATCAGTGGCTGTTCTTTATCCGTGTTTATCCGTGGTGATTACCCGCGCCGATCCGCGGCCAGCCGCTCGGCGTAGCGGCCCGCGACCGGCAGACGCCACCGCGACCCGCTGAATGCCTTGATCACGCAAACCAGCCACGCCACGACCCACACGATCGCCAGAACCCGCGAGAGCCAATACATCACTGTGAACGCAAGCGGTGACAGGAGCAGTGTGAGAAAGGAAAAGATCAGCGTGCCAGCCGACAGGAGTCCCAAGCCTCCAAGACCGAGGATCGATTGCCACGCGTGAAAGCGCACGAAGTCATTGCTGCGCTCGACGAGCAGAATGAGGATCCCTGAAAACGGTCCGGCAAGATAAGAGAGCGCAGCCGCAAAGTTCGGTTCCAGGCCGGTTGAAGACAGCACGGCCGCGTCCGACGCGGTGCGAACAAACAGACGATCGACATTCGGATTCGGCTGCTGCCGAACGGTCTCGTCGTCTGAATACGTTTGCCGGAACGGCGAGCCGGAAGCATCGGTGAATCGCACGTTCCCCTCATGACGCGGCAGTTTGACAATGTGAAAGGGGGTCACGATCATCTGCGCGGCGATCGCGTCGCGCGGCGGCGGGACTTCCCGGACGACAACGGCAAGCGATGCCGCGCCGTGCCGAGCATCGACGATCTCGATTTCGTGTCCTGGCGTCGGGCGCTCACCGGCGAATGCCGCCGCGACCATCTCGGTCGCGAAGTCCACAGGCGGAAGTTCTGAACTTGGTCCGCCGTGCGCCGACCAGAGCGCCTGCCAGGCTCCGACGTCGCGGACGATATGCCGCGCGGCATCGACGATCGCACTGCTTTGTCCCTTGGCGACCGTGGTGAGACTGGCAGAGGTCATCGAATTCGGAACTCCACTTCCCTCGTCGAACTTGCGCCATTGCTCGCCAGCGATTTTGCCGTCACTCGCAACACGTATCGACCGGGCGGCAGATCACCGAGCTGCAGCTCACGCGTGTAACCGTAGCCGCCTTTCTTTCCCTGCAGGTCATCGCTCGACCGTTCATCGGCAGCAGCAAACAACTCGCGCCCATCGTCGGTCACAATGCTGCTCGCAATCGAGACGCGGTGCGGAGGTGTCGGCTGGTTGTCGTACGCTTCGGCGAAAATCGCCAGCGTGTCGCCGCGAGGGAATTCGCGGTTCGCCGTCGGTGCGCCTGGCAGGACATCCTTGAACTGCGGATCCGGATTTGCCGTGGGTGTGCGAATCGCCGACCTCGCTGTGATCGCGATCCCGCTCAGCAGCAGGGGCGGCTTGGAGAAGTCCGGCACATCGATCGACTGCGTCACGGTGCCCACGGCGTTCCCATTCGATTCCTTGGCAGCGACGCGAATCTGGTAACGCCCCGGCGGCACTGTGAGCCGCCGAAGCACCCGGAAACCATTCGCCACGACGGCGTCACGGCTCGCGGCGCTCAGTCGAAGCGGCACGCTTGTCGGACCACCGTCCTGCATCTTTCCTGCTGCATCAATTGCAAGCACGTGCACTTCGATGTCTTCGTTGAACTTGCCATTCTGCTCGACAAATCGCAGCGTTGACGGTGCGAGCTCGATCGCAAGCGTCACCGAGGCTTTCGAGCCAGGACCGACAAACGGTGCGGCAAACACCGAAAGGCCGACGCCTGCCGATGGAATCGGATTGGCGAGCGCGTCGATGATTTCCGGCGGCACCTTGGGATCCGACTTGGCGTTGGCGGTCGCGGGCTTCCCTTTCGGCGCCGAATAACCATTGCGCGCCTGCACCTTGATTCCTGGTCGCGTGACCCGCACGTCAACCTTGCGGAACCGGCCGTCGCGTTTGTCGTTGGTCGGATAGTAACCAAGGACGTAGTAGCTGCTGTTGTCGGCAACGATTCGCTCGAACCCCGAGCTGAAGTCGTTCTGGTTGATGAGGGCAAAGCCGCCGGTTTGCTCAGAGAGCACGCGGATTTGGTCCTGCGCGCGACGGACTTCGTTCTGAATGATCGTCGACGGCGAAGCAAACGCGGGGTCGTCGGGAGGCAGGCTCCCGATGTCCATCACATCGTCGAGTCCCGCCCCCAGTCCCCGCGCGTCGACACCATAGAAGCTGACGCCCGCGCGGGTCGCTTCGGCAATGGCGTCTTTCATCGTATCGCGCAGGATGTTGGCGTCCGGCGTGAAGGGATTGTCCATGTCGTAGTCGATGCCTTCACCGAACCAGACGACGGCCTTTCGCCGGCCGCGAACGTTTGACAGATATTGCGCGAGATTCTTCAGCGTGATGAGCGAATTGCGAGCCTTGTGGCCGCGCTCCGCGAGGCTGGTGTCCCTCGGCGCCTGCTGCATTTGCTGCGCGCGATAGTAGTCGTCGAGCTTCGCCATCAACTCCGACTGAAGTTTGTTACCGGAAAATTTGTCGACCGAGGCAAGTAAGCGGGCACGGCTGTTGGTGAACTCCTGGCCATGATCGGAGACGCCGCCCGTGTAGACAATGGCGGTGAGATCGTTGGCGCCGATGTAGCGCTCGATGAACTGCCGCGCCGCACGCCGAACCCGCGTCGAGCGCCGGAAATCGGTCTGCAGATCGTCGAGGACGAGCACGAAGACACGCCCGTTGAATTCTTCGCGATTGCTGCGCACGTCTGGCTCGATCGGCGAGGTCTTGAAGAGCGGCGCATCCTGGCGCTCGATTGGAAGATTCACCCGGGTGAATACCTTGATCGCCTGAGGCGCGCCGTCTTCGAGGATCTGGAAATCGTTTTCCGTCAGATCGGCGACGAAGTTCCCCTGCGCATCGGTCGCGCGCGCATCGATCTCGACGTAGTTGACTTCGACCCGGAACGTCGGTGGCGTTTGCGGCGTCTGGCCGGACACCGAGACGCCGGCAAACATCGCCAGCATCAACAGGATGTGAAACTTGGGCGACATGTCGCGTCTTCGTTCAAACCCGCTTGCCTCGCCGTGCCAGTCGTGTCCATCCGTGTTCATCCGTGTTGTTCCGTGGCCCGTGTTCATCCGTGTTCATCCGTGTTCTTCCGTGGCCCCGTGTTCATCCGTGTTCATCCGTGTTCTTCCGTGGCCCGTGTTCTTCCGTGGCCCGTGTTCTTCCGTGGCCCGTGTTCTTCCGTGGCCCGTGGCCTGCATTATACGGGCCCACTGTTTACAAACTTAACAACTATACGAAGACTTTCGTCGTCTTACTGGTTACTTACGCCTTGTTATACTGAACAGATGACGTTGCCGATCCCAGCGGTGCAGCAGGCATTGAAGAAAGACGGGCTCGACGGCTGGCTGCTTTACGATTTTCACGGCTCCAATCCGATCGCGCGGCGGTTGACCGATCTGGCGTCGTCGACGAAACTTTCGACACGGCGATGGTATTACCTGGTCCCGGCCGAAGGGGCGCCGAGGGGACTGGTGCACGCGATCGAGCGTCACAATCTGGACAAGCTTCCCGGGGACAAACAGCCATATGCCGGCCGCGAGCAACTGGCGGCAGGACTGAAAAGTCTGTTGCACGGAATGAAGCGGATCGCGATGGAGTATTCACCCGGTAACGCCATCCCGTACGTCTCTCGCGTCGATGCCGGAACGGTCGAGGCAGTGCGGCAGCTCGGGGTGGACGTCGTGTCCTCTGGGGACCTCATCCAGCGGTTTGAGGCAGTTTGGTCGGATGAGGCACTGGCGACACATCGCGCCGCGTCCGAGCGGCTCTACCGAATAAAGGATCGTGCGTTCGATCTCATACGTTCGCGCGTCGGCCAGCCGACGACCGAGTACGACGTCCAGCAGGCGATGGTGAAGTGGTTCAAAGAAGAAGGGTTGATCAGCGACTCGGCGCCTTGCGTTTCGGCTCAGGAAAATGCCGGCAACCCCCACTATCAACCGACCGCCACCGTCTGTCGTGACATCAGACGAGACGAGATCGTCCTGCTGGACCTCTGGGGCAAGCTTGCCACGGCCGGCGCAGTCTTTGCTGATATCACCTGGGTGGGGTTCACCGGGTCTGCCGTGCCGGACACATATGCAAAAGCGTTTGCGGCGGCGCGCGACGGGCGGAACGCGGGGATCGAGCTCGTCATGAACGCGGCTCGTGAAGGCCGCGAGTTACGCGGCTTCGAAGTGGACCGCGCCACGAGAAACGTCATCGACCGGGCGGGTTACGGTGCGCAGTTCATACATCGGACTGGTCATAGCCTCGGAGAGGAAGTACACGGCAACGGCGTGCATATGGACGACTACGAAACCCACGATGAGCGCCGGTTGATCCCCGGAACGGGATTCACTATCGAACCGGGCATCTACACGGCGGAGTTCGGCGTGCGCACCGAGATCAATATGTATGTGGGCGACGGCCGCGCCGAAGTGACCGGACCGATGCAAACGGAAATCATCGCACTTCTCTAACCAACGGGACACATCAACCGAAAACATACAACGAACATCTGCAACACACGAACATCGGAGAAATATCAATGTCCACGCGCAAGACTACACTTTTCTACGCCGTCCTCATCGCGATTGCGTCGCTCGCCGTCGGGATGGTCATCGCTTCGCGCCTCGATCTGACGCCGACGTCTTCGGCACAGATGGTGACGATGCCGGCGATGAACAGCACGCCGCTCGGCGGTCCGATCGACGCCACCACGTTCAGAAATATCGCCAAAGCGCAGATTCCCACGGTCGTGAACATCCGGACTGAGTCGCGGCAGCGCACCCAGGACCTGACCGAGTACTTCGGCGGCCAGGGTGGGGACGATCTGCTTCGTCGATTCTTTGGCGGGCAGATGCCGGATTCACCACGGCAACAACCGCCTCGCCGCCGCTCGCCCCAGGGGCAACTCACCGAGGGAGCCGGGACGGGCTTCGTCATCGACAAGAGTGGGTACATCCTGACGAACAACCACGTGATTGAAGGCGCCGACAAGATCACCGTGGCGTTTGTTGGCGCGGCGCGCAACGAGGAATACCCGGCGAAGGTCGTCGGGCACGATGCGTTGACCGACAGCGCGCTGCTGCAGTTGACGGAGATGCCCTCGACGCCGCTTCAGGAAGCGCGATTCGGCGACTCGGGACAGATGCAGCAGGGGGACTGGGTCATGGCGATCGGCAACCCGTTCAACCTTGGCCACACGGTAACCGTCGGCGTGATCTCGGCGCTCGATCGCCCGTTTGGCGGCACCGCGACGCGTCAACAGCCGATGATCCAGACCGACGCCGCGATCAACCCGGGCAACTCCGGTGGGCCGCTGCTCAATGTTCGCGGCGAAGTGATCGGGATGAACACCGCGATCTATACCGACGCCATGCGGTCGGCGAACATCGGCATCGGCTTCGCGACACCGATCAACACGATTCGTGAACTGTTGCCGCAGCTGCGGACGGGCAAGATCTCGCGCGGCGTCATTGGCGTCACGATCAGCAAAGATCTGATCACCAAGGACCTGGCCAAAGAGTTCGGTTTGCCGAACACCAACGGCGCAGTCATCTCGTCAGTCGCTCAAGGGACACCGGCGGCGCGGGCGGGACTCCAGCGCGGCGATGTGATCGTCGAATTCAACGGCCGTCCGGTGACCGACAGTGACTCACTCGTATCGATGGTCGTGGCGACAAAACCGGGAACGACGGTGCCGATCACGATCTACCGCGAGAACCAGCGGAAGACGCTGAGCATCACGCCCGACGAGCTCGATCTCGAAGCGGAAGCCAATGGTGGTCGATCGCCGCGACAGAACGGCCCCGACCGCGAGGCTCCGACCGCAACCGACTTTGGCATGCAGCTCGAACCGATTACGCCGGAAATCGCGCGCCAGCTCGATCTGCCGCGCGGCCGCGGCGGCGCCATCGTGACCGACATCGATCGTGGCAGCATCGCTGCCAACGCCGGCGTCCAGCCAAACGACGTGATCGTCGAAGTCAATCGTCAGCCGGTCGCCAATGTGAGTCAGGTGACACGCGCGCTGCAGAGCGCCGCAGCCGGACGCCCTGTGTTCATCGTCGTCTGGCGCGACGGCCAGGAATACTTCATCACGATGACGAAGCGATAGAATCCTGGACCGGGGGCCGGGATCCGGGATCCGGACTCAATGAAGGCTAGAATCAGGGCCGGCGGACATCGCGTCCGCCGGCCTTTTTAATGCGCAAACTCCCGCTGTACGGCTGGTTCGGTCTGCTCGTCATGGTCGTCTCGCAAGTCGGTGTGCTCGCGAAGGCCGAACCCTTCTACCACTGGCACACGCCTATCGCCTGGACGGGGTACATCCTTCTCGCGGATGCGATCGTGTGGAAGCGGCGCGCGAATTCATGGCTCAACGACAATCGCGCGGAGCTGCTCTTTGTCGCCGCCACGTCGGTTCCGCTCTGGGTGATGTTCGAGCTTTACAACAAATACTCGATTCACAACTGGTACTACCTCGGCCTGCCTGACAACCGCATCGTGCGCGACCTTGGATACATCTGGTCGTTCGCGACGATAACGCCGGCGATCTTCGAGACCGCTGAAGTCGTCGCCTCCTATCGAAGCCGGCGGCGGTCAGAGGCTCTTCGCCATCCGGCGATCGCGCAGCACCTTGGTCTGGCGGCATGGTTCGCGGTCACGCTCGGGTTTCTTATGGTTGTGACTCCGATCGTCGTGCATTCGACGTATCTGGCAGCACCGATCTGGCTCGGCTTCATCTTTTTGCTCGATCCGCTCAACGCGCGCGTCGGCAGCGAGTCAATCCTCGGCGACCTGCGGGACGGACGACCGGGACGCTTGATCAACCTGATGCTGTCGGGGCTCATCTGTGGCCTGATCTGGGAGTTCTGGAATTACTGGAGCGGGACCAAGTGGATGTACAACGTGCCGATCCTTCCGGAACTCAAGGTCTTCGAGATGCCGATTCTCGGGTTCGGAGGGTTCCCGCCGTTTGCGGTCGAGTGTTTCGTGATGTACGTCGCAGTGCGAGCGTTGTTGTGGCGGGCCGCGTCACGCCCGATTGGCTTGTGACGCAAGAATCGCAATGACAGAAATACCCCATTAGTAGTAGTCTCCGTGGTCGCCGTCGTCGGAAACGTTGCGATAAGGAGCCATCCTTCATGAGCACGACGATTCTCGAGCGCGAAATCAAGCTGCGATTCAGTTCGGCCGACGAAGCGCGCGAGGCGGTCCTCGCAGCAGGCGCGCTGCCGCTCTACGGCCGGAGGCTGCAGGAAGATGCGTTGCTCGACACCGAGGACGAACACCTGCGACGGCAACGGTGTGTGCTTCGTGTGCGCATGGAAAATGGGAAGAGTCGGCTCACCTACAAAGGCCCGGTCCAGGTCTCGACGATGAAGGTGCGCGAAGAGCTCGAGACCGTTGTTGGCGACGGCGAAATGCTGGTGCGTGTCTTCGGCGAGCTTGGTCTGCACGTCTGGTTCCGATACGAGAAGTATCGCGAAGAGTTCTCGCATGAGGACGTGATCGTGGCGATCGATGAAACACCTGTTGGCGTCTTCGTCGAGATCGAGGGCACCGAGCAGGGCATTGCCGATATGACCGTCGCGATCGGCCGCACGTCCGACGACTACATTGTCGATTCGTACCGATCTCTTTTCCTTCAACATCGCGAACAGTACGGTCTGAACGGTTCCGACATGGTGTTCGATCCGGGCGCATGACCGTGCCGCAGGCAGCGGCCACTGCGCTGCGGGCACTCGTGCTAACGGCGGGTCTCGGCACACGGCTGGAGCCGCTGACCTACATTCGCGCCAAGGCTGCCGTTCCCGTCAACGGCGACACGCTCGTGCGACGCGTGATCGGGTGGCTCGTCTCAGAAGGCAGTCGCGATCTCGTGCTGAATCTCCATCACCAGCCGGCGTCAATCGCGTCTTCGGTCGGTGATGGCTCGGATCTCGGCGCCCGGGTACGCTACTCGTGGGAAAACCCGGTGCTTGGATCGGCCGGAGGGCCACGACACGCCCTGCCGCTGTTGTTCGACGTGCCAGCAGGCAACAACCGACAGCCGTTCCTGATCGTCAACGGCGACACCCTCACAAACGTCGGGATCGCCGACATGCACGCTGCACACACGGCCTCTGGCGCGACCGTCACGATGGCGCTGATCCGCAATCCGCGGCCCGACAAATACGGCGGCGTGGTCATCTCCGACGAGCAATGGGTGACCGGGTTCACCCGCGCCGGATCAGCGAACCGCTCCTACCATTTTGTCGGTGTTCAGATCGCTGAAGCGCGCGCGTTCGAGGCGTTGACCGACGGCGTGCCATCGGAAACCGTGAACCAAATCTACCCTCGGTTGATTGCAGCTGATCCACACAGCATCGGCGCATATGTGTGCGACGCATCGTTTCGCGACATCGGCACGCCCGCCGACTACCTGGAGACATCGCTGTACCTGGCCGGGTTGGAAGGAGATCGTCTGGCGAGCGGAACCCGTGTTGGAATTCATCCAACGGCATCGGCCGTCCGTACCGCAATATGGGATGATGTGACGATCGGTGCCGGCGCCAAACTCATCGAATGCATCCTCTGCGACGGCGCGGTAGTGCCCGCGGGCGCGCGTTATCAGCGCTGCGCGATACTGCCCGCTCGAGGTCATGGTCCGAAGGGGCGACAGCGGATCGAAGGAAACTTACTGATCGCCGATTTCTAACGTCCTTCACTCTTGTGGCTTCCGTCTTAGGCGGAAGGACCGAATATGACCACTATTCCCGATCAGCGTGACGGCATTGAAGCCAAAGAAAAGATTGACGGCTACCTGACGCGCAGCGGGCTTTCGTCGCGCTCACCGCGCGTGGTGCCGCTGACCGGCGATGCCTCGGATCGCCGCTACTTCCGTGTTCTCCTGCCCGACAGCGGCTCGATCGTGCTGTCGCTGCACGCCGCCCCCTTCGAGTTCGAGAAACTGCCGTTCGTCAACGTCGCGCGGCTCCTCGCCGCGATGCCCGTGCCGATTCCGGCCGTGCTCGGTCATGCCGACGATCTCGGCGTGCTTGCGCTCGCGGATCTGGGCGACGTCACCTTGCAGGCGCACCTCGGGGCCGCGAGTGCTGCTGAGCATGCCGCGCTTTACCGGCAAGCCGTGGCGTTAATCGCGACACTGCAGCGGCGCGGAGCGGACCTCGAATCGCCGGAGTATGTGCCCTTCGCGATCGCGTTCGACGTGGAAAAGCTGACGTGGGAGCTGGACTTCTTCATCAAACATTTCATCGAGGCGTATCGCGGCGTCGTGATCGCGACGCCGCTCAAGGAGGAGTTGGGGCGCGAATTTGCCGTCGTCGTCGACACCCTGGCCGCCGAGCGGCGCGTGCTCTGTCACCGCGACTATCACAGCCGGAACCTGATGCTGCACAGCGGCGAGCTCTACATCATCGATTTTCAGGACGCGCGAATGGGACCCGACACCTACGATCTCGTCTCGCTTCTTCGCGATTCGTACGTCGACCTCCCCGAGGAAACCGTGAGCGAACTGATCGCCTACTTCCTCGCGCTCAACGGGCGGACCGGTGAAGCGCGCGAGTTCCGCCAGCGTTTCGACATGATGGCGCTGCAGCGAAACCTGAAAGCACTCGGCACGTTCGGCTATCAGACGACGGCACGGCGTAATCCCGTCTACATCCAGTACATCCCACGAACCCTCCGATACGTCCGAAAGAACCTCGACCAGCTTCCCCAGTTCGGCAAGATGCGTGAACTGCTGGGAACGTTGGTTGAGGAATTCCGGTAACTACGCCACCCGCAGATCGGGGAAACAAATAAAAAGAAGCAGGAGAACGGAGACAGGAGGATCTTTTGCTTTTGCTCCTCCCTTCTCCTTATGTCTGTGATCTCTCAGGAGGGATCGGCGCGAACAGCGAACTCTACGGAATGGAACCCGATTGCTGGTACAATTAGGGGTTCTCCGTATGCGCTTCGGGATAAGCACGCACCTGTACCACGACCGTCGCCTCGACCGGCAGCACCTCGAGCAGATCGCGTCTTACGGGTTCGACGCGATTGAGCTGTTTGCGACCCGGACTCACTTCGATTACCACGACGAGGCTGCGATCACCCAGCTGGGTGCGTGGCTGTCGGAGACCGGCCTGACGCTGGCGAGCGTGCATGCGCCGATTGCGGAGAGTCTGACCAACGGCCAGTGGGGCGGGCCGCTCTCCAATGCACTGAGCGACAACGCCAAAAGGCAGCAGGCTGTGCGCGAGTCGGAAGCTGCGCTCCGGATTGCCAGGCAAATCCCGTTTCAGGTTTTTGCCGTGCATCTCGGGACGCCGACCGCCTACAGTCAAGCCGGGGACAACAATCGCGCCTCGGCGTTTCGCAGCGCCGATGAGATTTGCCGGCTTGCAGAGCCATTGGGAATTCGTGTCGCGCTCGAAGTCATCCCGAACGATCTGTCGTCGGCGTCGTCTCTGGTGTCGCTGATCGAGCAGGATCTGAATGCCGAACACGCCGGCATCTGTTTGGATTTCGGCCATGCCCATCTGATGGGTGATGTCGCCGACACGATTGAAACGGCAGCCGAGCATGTCATCGCGACGCACATTCACGACAATCGCCGCCGGAACGACGATCATCTGGTGCCGTATGGTGGCTCGATCAATTGGGACATGGCGCTGATGACGATGCAGAAAATCGGCTACGAGGGAACGTATTTGATGGAGCTCGCCAATACGAGCGTTCCCGAGACGGTCCTCGACGAGGCGCGCCGCGCGCGGCAGCGGTTCGAACGCACGGTTGCACAGTCATGACGGCTTATATTCAGGACATCGCGAGACACGCCGGACAGCCCGTCACGCTGAAGGGCTGGCTGCACAATCGGCGGTCGAGCGGCAAAATCCATTTCCTGACCGTGCGGGATGGCACCGGGTTCATCCAGTGCGTCATGTCGAAACAGGCCGTCGGAGAGGACGCGTTCAAGCAGGCGGACCATCTCGCGCAGGAAACGTCGATCGTTGTCGAGGGCACACCGCGCGCCGACGCGCGGGCACCTGGCGGATTCGAGATCGATGTCACCGGCCTGCAGGTGGTGTCCGAGTCGCAAAATTTCCCGATTTCACCGAAGGAGCACGGTGTCGACTTCCTGATGGATCGACGGCACCTGTGGATCCGCTCCCAGCGTCAGCAGGCCATCCTGCGCGTGCGTCACGACGTGATCAACGCGGTCAGGGACTTCTTCAACGAACGGGGCTTCATCCTCGCCGACACACCGATCTTCACGCCGGCGGCATGCGAGGGCACGACGACGCTGTTTCCGGTTCAATACTTTGACAACGAAACGGCGTATTTGACCCAGAGTGGTCAGCTATACAACGAAGCGAACGCCATGGCGCTCGGACGCGTGTATTGCTTCGGTCCGACGTTTCGCGCCGAGAAGTCCAAGACACGCCGCCACCTCACCGAGTTCTGGATGGTGGAACCGGAGATGGCGTATGCGACGCTGGACGACGTGATGGATCTCGCCGAGGCGCTGGTCGTCTTCGTTGTGCAGCGCGTTCTCGAACGTCGCCAGTCCGAGCTCAAGGTACTCGAGAGGGACACGGCGAAGCTGCAGAACGTCAAGCCGCCGTTCCCGCGCGTGTCTTACGACGACGCGGCGAAGCTGCTCAAGGAAAAGGGACTTCCTTTCGAGTGGGGCGGCGATTTCGGCGCGCCGGACGAAACCGCCATCTCCGAAAACTTCGATCGCCCGGTCTGCGTCCATCGATATCCGTCGGCGGTGAAGGCGTTTTACATGAAGCCGGATCCCCAGCGGCCCGAAGTTGCGCTCTGTGTCGACGTGCTCGCGCCGGAGGGCTACGGCGAAATCATCGGCGGCGGTCAGCGCATCGACGACTACGACTTACTCGTGGCTCGAATCGAAGAACACAAACTGCCGCAGGAAGCGTTCGAGTGGTACCTCGATCTCCGTCGCTTCGGAAGCGTGCCTCATGGCGGCTTCGGCATGGGCATCGAGCGTGTCGTCAGCTGGATTTGCGGGATTGAACATCTGAGAGAAGCGATTCCGTATCCGCGGATGCTCTACAGGATTTATCCGTGAAGATTGGGTTTCTCTCGCTCGGATGCCCGAAGAACCTCGTGGACGGCGAGGTCATGCTCGGCATCGCGCGTGACGCTGGCCACGAGCTGACGACTGACGCCACCGATGCCGAAGTGCTCGTCGTCAATACGTGTGCCTTCATCGATCGCGCAAAACAGGAATCGATCGACGCCATCCTCGAAATGGCGGAGCACAAGAAGAACGGTCACTGCGCCCGCCTCGTCGTCACCGGTTGCCTCGCCGAGCGGTACCGCGACGAGTTGAAAAAAGAGATCCCCGAGATCGATGCGGTTCTCGGCACGGGCGAGGTGCCGGGGATACTGGATGCGATCGAATCTGGGATCCGTGGTTCGGGATCCGGGATCCGATCTGCAAACGATGCGGTTCCGCTTCCTTTCGTTCGCGCGAAAGATCTTACCGGATCCCGCACACCGGATCCGGGATCCCGACCAGCCTCACTTCCAACATACATCTACGACGCCGACACCCCTCGCCTGCTGACGACGCCACAGCATTATGCCTACGTGAAGATCGCGGAAGGATGCGATTACACTTGCGCGTTCTGCATCATTCCAACACTCCGCGGTAAGTATCGAAGCCGGCCTGCCGAATCCATCGTGCGCGAGGCGCGAGCGCTTGCCGCACGCGGAGTTCGCGAGCTGCTTCTCATCTCGCAGGACACCACGTTCTATGGGATCGACCGCGGCGAGCGTGGAGCACTGGGCCGTCTGTTGCGCGAACTGGACGGGGTCGAAGGACTCGACCGGATTCGCCTGCTCTATCTGTATCCGACGACGATCACCGACGACGTGCTCGACGCGATGGCCGAGTGTGAGAAGGTCTGCCGCTACGTGGACCTGCCGCTGCAACACGCGTCGGCCGGTGTGCTGAAGCGCATGCGTCGGCCGGGTAATCGCAAAACGTACGACGCGTTGCTGCAACGCATCCGCAATCGGGTGCCTGGTGTCGCGCTGCGGACGACGTTAATCGTTGGGTTTCCCGGGGAAACGGCCGACGAATACGCGGAACTCGAGCGCTTCGTCATCGACACCGAATTCGACCATGTCGGAGTGTTCACCTATTCTCACGAGGAAGGCACGCGAGCGTTTGCGCTCTCGGACGATGTGCCCGCGGCGGTGAAGAGACGCCGGCGGAATGCCTTGATGGCGAAGCAAAAGCAGATAGTGACTCGCAATCAGAAAGCGCGGATCGGAACCGAGATCGACGTGCTCGTAGATGGCGCTTCCCCGGAACATGAGCTGGTGCTGCAGGGACGGCTCGAAGGTCAGGCGCCCGACATCGACCCGGTTGTATTTCTCACCGACTGCGACCCGGAGGCGTATCACGCCGGCCAACTCATCCGTGCGCGGGTCGTGGACGCGAAGGGGTATGATCTTATCGCCGCCCCGATCGGCGGGGTCTGAGGAGCCCGCCCTACAGTAACGGAAAGGTTGCAGGGCGCCCGTCTTTAGGCCGCGGCATGTTATATTTATGGGTGGCAGGTTCGAGTAAGGTACCCGAGTGGGCCGTTGCCCACTTTTTGTTTTTCAGGGGTCGTTTTTACGCCATCAGGTCAACAGCTTGAACGCGTCCGGGCGGCCGCGGAGCGCGTGGCGCGGAGCTACGGGCTCGAGGTATTCGACGTTCAGCTGCGCCGTGAGTCGGTAGGAACGGTCCTCAGGGTCATCATCGATCGGCCCGATGGCGGCCCATCGCGGCGACAGCCGGCGGCCACGCGGGAAGAGGCCAGGCGCAGGCTCGAAGAAGAATCGGTCGGCATTGCAGACTGCCAGCGCGTGAGTCAGGACTTGAGCGCGCTGCTCGACGTCGAAGAGGAGGACCTCGAGACTGCAGCGATCGGCCGCGCATACACGCTCGAGGTTTCATCGCCCGGTCTCGACCGGCCCCTTCGGCACGAAGCAGATTACCGGAGATTTCAGGGACGACTGGCGAAACTGGTGACGAGCGAGCCGGTCGAGGGGCAGTCCGCGTTCGCCGGCCGCCTCGCGGGTGTCGAGAACGGAGTGGTGTTGCTCGAAGAAGGACGGAAGGTTCACCGCGTCCCGCTCGCCCACATCAAGCGAGCGCGGCTCGAAGTGGAGTTTTAAGGCGGCGGCTCAGGGCTCCAGGCTCGACGCTTAGGGCTCGGGGGTTAAGAGAAATACATGGCTACGATCAATCCGTTGCTGCAGCAGATCGACGCAATCGCGAAAGAGAAAGGCGTCGAGCCCGACATCATCATCAATGCCGTGCAGGATGCGCTCGAAGCCGCCGCGCGGAAGCGATACAAGAGCGAGGCCCTCCGCGCTCGATTCAACACCGACAGCGGCCAGCTCGAGCTCTACGCGGTGAAGAAGATCGTCGCCGAGGTGACCGACGCGTCGACGCAGATTTCGCTGGAGGAAGCGCAGCAGCTCTACGGCGACGAGGCGGAAGTCGACATGGAAATCGAATTTCCACGACCGACCGAAGATCTCGGACGGATTGCCGCGCAAACAGCCAAGCAGGTCATCTTCCAGAAGGTCCGCGAGGCCGAGCGGGAAAACGTCTACTCCGAATACAGCCAGCGCGTCGGTGAAGTGGTCAGCGGGATGGTGAAGCGCTTCGAAAACGGCGACATCATCGTCGAGCTCGGCCGGGTCGAAGCGCAGCTGCCACGCAAGGAGCAGTCGCGCGCCGAAAACTACACCGTGGGCGATAGAGTCAGAGCGGTCATTCGCGGCGTCAATCGCAGCGCGAAGGGACCGCAGATCGTGTTGTCGCGCACCGACCCCGCGCTCCTCATCAAGCTCTTCGAACAGGAAGTGCCGGAAATCTACGACGGCACCGTCATGATTCGTGGTGCCGTTCGCGAAGCCGGCGATCGTGCGAAGGTGGCGGTCTATTCGCGAGAGCGCGACGTCGATCCGGTGGGCGCGTGCGTCGGCATGAAAGGCACGCGGGTACAGTCGATCATCCGTGAGCTCCGCGGTGAAAAAATCGACATCGTCGAGTGGTCGGAAGATCCAATCGTGTTTGTGACCAATGCGATCAGTCCGGCGAAGGTCCAGCGGGTCTCGATCGTCGACGATGCGGAGAAGGTGATGGAAGTGGTCGTCGAGGACAAGCAGTTGTCGCTCGCGATCGGAAAGAAAGGACAGAACGTCCGGCTCGCGGCCAAGTTGACGGGCTGGAAGATCGACATCAAGAGCGAGGAAGAGAAGCGGCGCGAAGTGGAAGCGCAGCTTGGCGGACTCGGCGAACCGCCGACCGCCGACGAGCCCTCCGGCTCCGACACGCCTCCGGATTCGCCACCCGCTGCTGAAGCCGCGTCTCCGACCGATGTCGATGTCGCGGCGCAAGCCGAGGAAGCGGGCGAAGCGGCGGCAGTCGCGGCAGATGAATCGGATCGCGGGCACTAGGGGTATTGCCACGATCAACACCATAACGGCACGTTGAAGACAAAGAACTGAATGGCAACAGTCCGGATTTACAAAGTCGCTGAGCTGCTGAACACCTCGAGCCAGGAAGTGATGGCGTTGCTGAAGCGCGATCATGGTATCGAGGTCAAGAGCGCCTCGAGCACGATCGAAGAAGTCGTGGCGCGTGAGTTCGTGTCGCGCATGGCGCGACAGCGCGGGCTCAACGTGCCGTCGAATGCCTCGTTCGCCGATGCACCGGCAGCGGCCAAGGGAAAGAAGCCTGCCGGCAAAGCGCCGGAGCCGGCAAAACCGGCGGCACCATCGCTGCCGCCGCCGCGCCTGGTCAAGTCGGCAAAACCACCGGCGGCCGAGCCTGTTGCAGTGCCGACGCCGGCGCCGCCAGCGGCGCCAGAAGCGGTGCTCGTGCCGCCTCCCGTACCCCCGCCGGCTGAAGTCGTGACGCCCGAGCCGGAACCAGTCGAGGCGGCGCCAGTCGCCGAGACGATCCCGGAGCCGCCGCACGCCCCCCCGCCCGTTCAGGAGGAACCGGTGATTGCGGCGCAGGCGCAGCAGCCGCAGCCGTCGCCGGCCGAGGCGCACACATCGGTCGCGCCGGCTCCTGCCGCAACAGCAACACCGGTGACACCACGCCCGCCCGTCCCTCCACCGACAGGACGCGTCGTGCCGCCAACGATCCGGCTTCGCGTTGAGGATCCAAAGACCGGTCAGGCGCCACCGGCGCCGCCACGACGTCCCCTGCTCGTCAAGCCGCCGACGCCAACACCATCGCCGGCTTCTCAGGCACCGACCGGGAATCTGAGTCGTCCGGCGGCACAGCGACCTGCCGCGCCGGGCGCATCTGCACGTCCAGCGGGTCTACGGCCTGGCGGCCCATTGCCTCCACGTCCGGGAACGCCGATCGGCGGGCCTCGTCCGCTTCCGTCGCAGCCGGTCCGTCCGGCGACGCCTCCGCGTCCCGGAATGCCGCCCTCGTATCGGCCGCCGATGCACCATCGACCGGCCGCGCCACGGCCAGGTGGCGCGGCACGACGCGATGTCGTGCCGCGCGTGGCAAGCCAGGCGCCCGCGCAGGCCGCTCCGCCTCCGGTGACCCGCACGATCACGCTCGCTGAAGGTATGACCGTCGCGGATCTCGCGACCAAGCTCGACGTCAAAGCCAAAGACGTCCTGAAGAAGCTGATGGACCGTCGTCTCATGATGACGATCAACAGCACCCTCGACGACGACACCGCCGCGATGGTGGCGCGGGAGTTCGGCGCCGACGTCAAGATGCAAACGTTCGAAGAGGAGATGCTGCAGGTCGAAGCCGAAGACATCGATCCAACGGATCTCGTCACACGCGCGCCCGTCGTCACCGTCATGGGCCACGTCGACCACGGCAAGACGACACTGCTCGACGCCATTCGTTCGGCGCGTGTTGCTGAACGTGAGGCGGGCGGTATCACGCAGCACATCGGTGCCTACGCCGTCACCGTGAACGATCGAAACGTCGTGTTCCTCGACACCCCCGGTCACGAAGCCTTCACGATGATGCGTGCGCGCGGTGCGCGGGTCACCGACGTGGTCATCCTGGTGGTTGCGGCAGACGACGGCGTCATGCCGCAGACGCGCGAAGCGATCGATCACGCCAGGGCTGCGGGCGTCCCAATCCTGGTCGCGATCAACAAGATTGATAAACCGAACGCAAACCCGGAACGAGTGAAGAAAGAGCTCTCGGATCTCGGACTCACTCCGGAAGCGTGGGGCGGTTCGACCGTCATGGTCGAAGTCTCGGCGAAGAAGAAAGAGGGCCTCGATCTGCTGCTCGAGATGATCCTGCTCGTCACCGAGCTCAGCGAACTCAAGGCGAACCCGAAGCGGAACGCATCGGGCACGGTGCTCGAAGCCAAGCTCGATAAGGGACGCGGACCGGTGGCGACGATTCTGGTGCAGGACGGCACGTTGCGCGTTGGCGATACGTTCATTGCCGGCACGATCGTCGGAAAGGTTCGCGCGCTCATCGACGATCGGGGACGGCAGAGCAAAGCGGCAGGACCGGCCACTCCCGTTGAAGTGCTTGGTCTCGGCGGCCTCCCTGCCCCTGGCGACGCGTTCCAGGCGTTGACCGATGCGGCCAAGGCACGACAGATCGCCCTCTTCCGTCAGACGCAGGCGAAGGAGAAGGCGCTCGGCGGAAAGGGTACCCGTCTGACGCTCGAGTCGCTGCAGCAGCAAATCGCTGAAGGCGACATGAAGGAGCTGCCGATCATCATCAAGGCCGACGTGCAGGGCTCCGCCGAGGTGCTGGCCGACACGCTGACGAAGCTGACCGACGAGAAGGTGAAGATCCGGATCATTCATAGCGGTGTCGGCGCGATCAACGAGTCCGACGTCCTCCTGGCGTCGGCGTCCAATGCCATCATCATCGGCTTCAACGTCCGGCCGGACCGCAATGCAGGCGACGTCGCCGAACGCGAAAAGGTCGACATCCGCCAGCACTCGGTCATCTACAACGTCGTCGACGAGATGAAAAAGGCGATGGCCGGCCTGCTCGACCCGACCTTCAAAGAAGTGCGTATCGGAACCGCCGAGGTACGCGATACGTTCAAGACGCCGAAGTTCGGGACCATCGCCGGCTGCCTGGTGCTCGACGGCCGCATCACTCGCGCCGGCGACACGCAAGCTCGCCTGCTGCGCGACAACGTCGTGGTCTACGAGGGTAAGATCGGTTCGCTCCGCCGCTTCAAAGACGATGTGTCGGAAGTCAAGTCCGGCTTCGAATGCGGCATCGGCTTCGAACGTTACAACGACATCAAGGTCGGCGACGTCATCGAAGTGTTCGTCGTCGAACGCGTCGCCGCGCCGGTGTAAAGAGGCGCGGTCATGGTTCACGGCTCGAGAGCTTCGCGTGTCGGCGATCAGATTCAGGCGGAGCTTGCGTCGCTGCTGACGCGACAGGTTCACGATCCCGGCATCGGATTTCTGACGATCACGCAGGTCAAGCTGTCGCCTGATCTGCAGCAGGCCCGCGTGTATTACACGTCGATCGGGGACGACAAGGCGAAGCGGGAGTCGGCGCGTGCGCTCGATCGGGCGACGCCGTTTCTGCGCCGCCAGGTCGGTCAACGCCTTCGGCTGAAGCGTGTCCCGGAACTGACGTTCTTCTACGACGAGTCGATCGAACAGGGCGACCGCGTCGAACGAATTCTTCAAGAGCTGAAAACAGAACGGGCCGCAAGGCCCGAAGCCGACGACGAGACACTCGGTCCGCCCGACGATGATCAATGAACGCGTAGATACCGCGGCCGCGGCCGTGCGACGAATCTGCGACGAAGTCCTCCGGCGCCAGCGCTTTCTGCTCACGTCCCACGCCAGGCCCGACGGCGACTCGATTGGATCGCAGTTGGCGATGGCGTTTGCGCTGGACGCGCTCGGCAAGACTGTCCGCATCGTCAACGCCGATCCCGCTCCCGATCACTATCAGGACTTTCCCGGCATGGACCGGATCGAGATCGCCACCCAGGTGTCGGCGGATGTCGACGCGGTGATCGTCATGGAATGCAGCGATCTCACCCGCGCGGGGATTTCAGGGCTCGAGGGGGAATTCCTGATCAACATCGATCACCACGCCGGCAACAAGTTGTATGGCGCGGTGAACTGGCACGACGAATCGGCAGCGGCGTGCGGAGAGATGGTGTTCGACGTCATCCGCGAACTCGGCGTCGCGCTCACAACCGGGATCGCCACGCACATCTACCTCGCGATCCTCACTGATACGGGATCGTTTCATCACTCGAACATCACGCCGCGCACGTTCGACATCTGCCGTCAGACAGTTGAAGCCGGGGTCAACCCGGCGGCCATGGCCCGCCGTGTCTTCGACAGCAACAGTTTCGGAAAGCTAAAGCTCATCGGCGCGCTCCTCGATTCGATGCAGCTCGCTGACCAGGGCCGGCTCGCCATTCTGTACATGGACGAGGCGATGCTTGCCGCCTGCGGTTGCACCCACAACGACACGGAAGGCTTGATCAATCTGCCGCTCACCGCGCGCGAGATTCAGGCAGTGGTGTTCTTCAAGCTCGGCCCGACCGGCGACGTGCGCGTCAGCTTGCGTTCGAAGTACGACGTGGACGTGCGCGCCGTTGCAGGACTGTTTGGCGGTGGCGGCCACAAGAATGCCGCCGGCTTTACCGTCACGGAACATCTCGAACAGGTTCGGCCTCGGATCATTCAGTTGCTCGTCGACGCGATTGAGCATGGGCTGAAGAGTAGACCGTGAATCAGCTTCCAGCTTCCAGCTTCCAGCTCATTGCAAATCGTCGCCAAGCTGGTGCTTGCAACGCGAAAGCTCGAAGCTGGAAGCTGGAAGCTGGAAGCTGGAAGCTGGAAGCTGGAAGCTGACATTGAACGGCGTCCTCGTCATCGACAAACCTGTCGGTCCCACTTCGCATGATGTCGTGGCGCGCGCGCGACGCGCGCTGGGCACACGCCGAATCGGTCATACCGGCACTCTGGATCCGCTCGCGGCAGGGGTGCTGCCGCTCGTCGTCGGAAGTGCGACGCGGCTTGCGTCTCTTTTCAGCGGCGGTGACAAGGAATACGTCGCGGGAATACGCCTCGGCCTCGCGACCGAGACCTACGATGCCGCCGGACGTGAATCAGTTCCGCCGGCTCCTGCTGGAATCACGCGCGATGAGGTGGACGTAGCACTCGAGGCTTTTCGCGGAAGCTTCGACCAATTCCCTCCGCCGTACTCAGCCAAGAAGATTGACGGCGTCCGTGCATACACGCTTGCCCGGAAGCGCGCGCCGGTCCAGCCGACCGCTGCGCGTGTGACCGTTCATCATCTGACCATCGAAGACTACAGCGATGGACTGATCGTGGTCCGGGTCCGCGCATCGGCGGGGTTCTACGTTCGATCGCTGGCGCACGATCTCGGGTCGAAGCTCGGCTGCGGTGCACATCTCGAGCAACTCCGCCGAGTTCGCGCCGGCACATTCACAGAAGGCGATGCGGTCATGCTGAGCACACTCGAGCAGGAGGGCATCGACGCGGCACGGCGGATCGTACCTTTAGAACAGTTGCTGCCCGAGATCCCCGCCGTCGTCCTGACCGAGCGCGATCGTGAACGTGTGGCACACGGTGGCGATGTGCACGCCGAAGGTGACCCACGACAAATCGTGGGGGCAGGCACTACCCGTCGGCGGCTCGTCGATGGGAGCGGCCGCCTCGTGGCGCTGGCGGAAATGCGCGAAGGCGGGGTTTTGCATCCCGTCATTGTTCTGGTGTAAAATATTGAGTCGTTTGGAATTGTAATTTTTCCCTGCAAACAGGAAACGAGCGAACGGCGGGCTGGAGCGGGGTCAGGGAACTCCGTGATCTGGGCCGTACGTGGAGGACAGCGTGGCGTTTACGAAGGATCGCAAGTCGGAAGTCATCGGAACGTACAAAACCCATAACTCAGACACAGGTTCCCCCGAGGTGCAGGTGGCGCTCCTCAGCGAGCGCATTAACTACCTGACCGAACATTTCAAGACCCACGCGAAAGACCATCACTCGCGGCGCGGCCTTTTGAAGCTCGTCGGGCAGCGCCGGCGCCTGCTCGACTATCTGAAACGCAAGGATACCGATCGCTACGCCGACCTGATTAAGCGGCTCGGAATCCGGAAGTAAGCGTTTGGGCACGCACCCGTCCAGCTCTTCGGGCCGCAGCACCCGGCTGGCGCGGGAACCCCGAGTTCTCCTACTCGTTACCGCATGAGCGCTCATTAAAAGCTGGCGCAGCTCACACGACAGAAAGACAGACATGCATACACGTGAAATCTCCGTAGGCCGGCAGACGATCTCGATTGAAACGGGACGCCTTGCCAAACAGGCGGACGGATCGGTCATCGTCCGATTGGGCGATACGATGGTTCTCGTCACCGCCTGCACCGCCCCCACTCCTCGCGAAGGCATCGATTTTTTGCCCCTCACCGTCGACTACAAGGAATACACCTACGCCTCGGGACGCATCCCCGGCGGGTTCTTCAAGCGCGAAGGTAAACCGACGGAAAAGGAAGTGCTCACGAGCCGATTGATCGATCGGCCGATTCGTCCGATCTTTCCGGCCGGCTGGCGCCACGAGACGCAGGTGATCGCGCTCGTGTTGTCGGCCGATTCCGAGAACGATTCGGACGTGCTCGCCATTACCGGCGCATCGGCGGCACTCGCGTTGTCGAGCATCCCCTTCACCCGCACGATTGCGGGAGTCCGCGTCGGCCACGTCGATGGCGAATTCGTCATCAATCCGACATTTGAGCAGCGCAAGCGCAGCCGAATCGACCTGGTCGTTGCCGGTACCAAGGACGGCATCGTGATGGTCGAAGCCGGAGCGAAGGAAGCGACCGAAGAGGAAATGGTCCAGGCGCTCGAGCACGCGCACACGGCGATCAAGGACATCGCCGCCAGTATCGATGCGCTGGCGCAGCAGGCGGGGAAGAAAAAGCAGGCAATCTCGCAGCGCGAAATCGGTAAGGAGTTCTATCGCGAGGTCGAAGAGAAGGTGCTCGTGCCGCTTGCCGACGCGATGCGCATTCAAGACAAGCTCGAGAACTACGGCACCGTCGACCAGGTGCTGTCGGATCTGATTGCGAGCATTCCCGAGGAAGAGGTCGAGCGCAAGGTCGACGCCAAGGCGATCTTCAAGGAATTGAAAGAAAAGGTTCTCCGCGACGAGATCCTCGAGCGCGGCCAGCGGCTTGATGGCCGCAAGTTCGACGAGATCAGAACGATCACCATCGAGGTCGGCGTGCTTCCGCGGGTCCACGGGTCAGCGGTTTTCACGCGCGGTGAAACGCAGGCGCTGGTCGCCGCAACGCTTGGCACCGCCGACGATCAGCAGAAAGTGGAGACCGTCGACGGCGAAACGTGGAAGCGATTCATGCTCCACTACAACTTCCCGCCGTTCTCTGTCGGTGAGGTCGCGTTCATGCGCGGCCCCGGCCGTCGCGAGATTGGCCACGGCGCTCTGGCCGAACGCGCGCTCGCCCCGATGATGCCGACCGAAGAAAAGTTCCCCTACACCGTGCGCGTCGTCTCCGACATCCTCGAGTCGAACGGATCGTCGTCGATGGCCTCGGTGTGCGGCGGCTCACTCTCGATGATGGACGCCGGTGTGCCTTTGAAGTCACCGGTGGCCGGTGTGGCGATGGGCCTGGTGATGAACGAGGAGAATGGGAAGTACGCGGTCCTGACCGATATCGCAGGCGCCGAAGATCACTACGGCGACATGGACTTCAAGGTCGCGGGCACCGGCGAGGGCATCACCGCCCTGCAGATGGACATCAAGGTGTCCGGCATCACGATGGAGATCATGCGCAAGGCGCTGGCCCAGGCCCGTGAAGGGCGCCTGTTCATCCTGCGGAAGATGCAGGAAACCTTATCGGTCTCGCGCGCCAGTGTCTCGGCCCACGCGCCGCGCATCGTGACCATCAGAATCCCGGTCGACAAGATCCGCGACGTCATCGGGCCCGGCGGCAAGATGATTCGCAGCATCATCGAACGCACCGGCGTGAAGATCGATGTTGAAGACGACGGACGCGTCAACGTGGCGTCGGCTGACGAAGCGTCAGCCGCCAAAGCGATCGCGATCATCCAGGAACTGACCGCCACGCCTGAACTCAATAAGACCTACGTCGGCAAGGTTCAGCGGATCACTGATTTCGGCGCCTTCGTCGAGATCATGCCTGGTCTCGATGGACTGCTCCACGTCTCCGAGATTGCGCACTACCGCGTCAAGGACGTACGGGACGAACTGAAAGAGGGGGATCAGGTGATGGTCAAGGTGATCAACATCGATCCATCCGGAAAGATTCGTCTCAGCCGGAAGGCGCTTCTGACGCCGGAAGAGGGCCAGGCCAAAGCGCCCGAAAAAGCGGAGCGTCGTTAAGTGCAGAGCGGCGCGGACAGCGCCATCCTGTCCGCGCCATCTACCGCGCAAACCCAATTGGGCCGATAATCGTCTTATCCTTAACCTTGACCTCTCGCATCCGGGAGTGTCGAAGGCCTGCGACCTTGGGGGCCCAATGATCACCATCCCGCATCGCGCCGTCCTTGCGTCGGCCATCGCCGGCGGCCTGCTCGTGGCCGGGGTATCTGGGTTTAGCTTCAAGCCGCCAGCCCAGGGGGGGACCCGCGAATTCACCATTACTGGTGATCAGTTTTCATTCAAGCCCTTGCGCATCGAAGTTCAGAAGGACGATCTCGTGAAGATCACCTTCATGGCCAAAGATATCGCGCACAGCATCACCATCGATCAATACCGCATTGCCAAGCGCGCGTCCGCCGGTCAGACCGTGGTGTTCGAGTTCCGCGCCGATCAAGTCGGCACCCACCGTTTCTACTGCAACCTCACCATCGACGATCGGTGCAAGCGGATGGAGGGGGAGTTAGTTGTTCGTTGATCGATTGCGGATTGCGGACTGAAGATTGCGGATTTTGAGATTGTCGATTGACGATTGTCGATTGGCAATTGAGATTGTCGATTGGCGATTTGGGGCACCGAGCCACAAATCCACAATCGTCAATCTCAATCCACAATCGTCAATCACGAAATCCGCAATCTTCAGTCCGCAATCCGCAATCGGCTGTGCTTTCTGCCGTAAAGGAAATAGACCACAACCCCCACCACCATCCACAACAAGAGCCGTTCCCACGTCGCGCGTGGGAGGCCGAGCATCAGCGTCAGGCTTACAGCCGCTGACAGCAACGGCAGCACCGGCACCCATGGCATGCGGAATGGTCTCGGCAGATCGGGACGCGTGCGTCGCAGCACGATGATGCCGATCGACACAATGACAAAGGCCATCAACGTACCGATGCTGACGAGCGATCCGAGTGTGCCGATCGGCGTGAACCCCGCTGCCAGGGCTACGACAACGCCGGTGACGAGTGTCGAAACGTGCGGTGTGCGAAAGCGCGGGTGGACCCGGCCGGCCCACGCCGGCAGCAGGCCGTCCTTCGCCATCGACAAGAAGATCCGCGGCTGCGCCAGCATCATGACGACCATGACCGAGCTGAGTGCGGCGAGTCCGCCTACCGTCACCAGCACTTTGACGACGGCCATCGTCCCCTGCCAGGGCGTGCCGATCGATTTGTCGGCCGCTGCCTCGATCGTCAGCACGAGCGGCGCCGCCTGATTCAACATCGCTTTGTAAGGAACCAATCCCACCATCACCGCTGACACGAGCACGAAAAGCAGTGTGCACACGGCGAGCGAGCCGAGAATGCCGCGCGGCATGTCGCGCTGTGGGTTGCGGGCTTCCTGCGCCGACGTCGAGACGGCGTCGAATCCGATATAGGCAAAGAAGATCACACCCGCACCGCGCAAGACCCCGCTCCATCCATATTCTCCGAACGTGCCGGCGTTGGGTGGAATGAAGGGGTGCCAGTTGGCAGGGTCGATGAACATCGCGCCAGTGGCAATGACGATCAACAGAACCGCGACCTTGGTGATGACGATCGCACCATTCACGGACGCGGCTTCGCTGACGCCAACCACCAGCAGCGCAGTGACCAGCATCGTAATGAGGATCGCGGGAACGTTGATTACCGCCGTCACGGGGTCACCGCCCGCCACCTGGACAACCGTGCCCGGCGCGGCACTGAGGGTAGCGGGAAACGACAGACCGAGTTGTCCGAGCAGCGTCGCCAGAATTCCGGACCAGCCGACAGCAACCGTCGCCGCGCCAAGCGCGTACTCGAGGATCAGGTCCCACCCGATGACCCACGCGATGAATTCGCCCAGCGTCGCGTACGCGTAGGTGTACGCCGACCCGGCCACCGGCACCGCCGATGCGAACTCTGCGTAACAGAATGCGGCGAGCACGCTCGTCACGCCGGCCAGCACCATGGAGATAACGATCGCAGGGCCCGCGTTCGCGGCAGCGGCCTGTCCGGTCAAAACGAAGATGCCGGTGCCGATGATCGCCCCAACCCCGAGCATGACGAGCTGCCAGACCCCCAGGACTCGCTTGAGCCCGCCACCGCCCTCCCCTAGCTGCTCTTCCTTTATCTGCTCGATGGATTTCGTCGCGAATATGGACATGCCGAAGCGTGCCCGGATGGAAGGGATGGAGTCCTGAATGACGGCTGAATCTGTCGCAGGCAACCTTTAAGTTGTTCTTAAGCCGGGATGCGAGAAGGGTCCGATGTTTTTGGGCCGCGCAGATTCAGGCTGTTCCGGTGGGTCGGCTCAACCGCAGCCTTTGCGCTTCAGACGACGCACGATTACCACTGTGCCGAAACCGACCATGAGCATGGTTCCCGGCTCAGGCACGGGCTGTTGGGACGAGAGATCGTAACGGGTACGGTCAACAACGAACTGGAATTCCCCCAGCGTCATGGTGATCGTTGCGGTGCCGAAGCCTGTGAGAATGTGTTGAATGGACGCCGTACCGGCCGCGTTGGGAATCGAGAACAACCCGTTGAGCTGGAAGGGGGCCGTCACCGTGGCGGTCGGCGCGAACGGCGGAACGACGAACGATCCTGTGAAATCAACAACGGCTCCCGCAAGCGACTCCGCTCCCCCCAAATCCCCGTAGACCTGCCCTTCGAACCCGAGTTCGCCAGACAGATCAGATCCGCTCCAGGCAGCGCGGAGGCTGACCTCATCACCCGGCAGGCATATATTGGCCCCGCATTCCATCCGTGGCGCGTAGAATCCGTTGGCGGTGATCACATGCGAGGTCAGGAAAAAACCACGCTCACCGACGAGGTTGAGCTGCCCGTCAACTACAGCCACCTGCAGGAACCCGCCGGTAACGTTGATAGTGTCCGCGGCCGCGGACCGTGGCAGGACGAGCGCCGTAATCAGGCAACAGATCGACCAAGATGCGACATTGCGCTTCACTATCAGGCCTCCTCCTGGAGATGACAGCGACGACTAGCAACCACAATGCCGTGCCGACATGAATCCGATTCTAGAAGTTGTTCTTAAGCCGGGATAACATCCGACCTTTGTGACGCTTTCAGCCGAACCTGCGCTTGCCGCACCACCTCGCTTCACCGTCAGCTTCGGTCCTTTCACCTTCGACCGCGGCAACGGGCTCCTGCGCAACGGCACACGCGAGATCCCGTTGCCACCTCGCGTGCTTGGCGTCCTCGATCTGCTCGTCTCACGTGCAACCACCGTCGTCCCCAAACAGGAGCTCATCGATACTGTTTGGAAGGACGCGTTCGTCACCGACACCTCGCTTGCTGAGGCGATCAGCGTTCTGCGTCAGGCACTGGGAGACGATCCGCAGGCACCGCAGTACATCCAAACAGTGCATCGGCGCGGCTATCGATTCGTCGCACCGGTGTCCCCGTTGTCCGGCGCCTCCGAAGCGATCGAGCCCACGAAATCCGCCGCCAGCATCGATCCCCCGGCCATCTCAATCGGCCGTCAATTGGTGCCCTGGACGGTTGCGTCCTTTTCGCTCGTCCTCGCCGTTATTACGGTGTGGCAATACACACATGTCGGCGCCCCCGAGGCACCCATCGTGCGGCTCAGAGTCGAGCCAACCTCGGGCACGGCCTTCGATCGGCGCGCGCCGGCGCTCGCGCTGTCGCCCGATGGTCGTCTCCTCGCATGGTCGGCATGCGACTCCACCTGTCGTCTCTACATCCGGCCCCTCGACCAGCTGGACGCACGTGCGATTTCAGGGACCGATGATGCGAGCGCGCCATTCTTCTCGCCTGACGGCCGATGGATCGGTTTCTTTGCCGCAGGAAAGCTGCGGAAGGTTGCCATCGCCGGTGGGATGCCGGTCGTCATCACCGACGCGGCGCAGCCGTTCGGGGCGGTGTGGCTCGCCGACGGGCACATCGTGTTTGCCGCCTCTCAGTACGGCGGGCTGATGCAAGTCACAGAGGGCGGTGGCAGGACGGAACAACTGACGCTGCCGTCCGTCGATGCCGGCGAAGTCCGCCATTGCTGGCCAGCACTTGCTCCGGGTGACCGCGCGCTGCTCTTCACGATTGCCACTTCTCCGAACGACGAGGCTGCCGCCCGAATCGGGCTGATGCCACTTGGCCAACGCGCCGCGTGGCAGACGATCATCGACAACGCCGATCTCGCGCAGACAGTTTCGCCGGACTACATCGCGTTCTCGCGCGGCCATGAGATCCACGCCGCGGCCTTCGACCGCGCGCGACAGGCGATTGCTGGATCGGATCAAGCCTTGATCGGCAGTGTGGCGCGCGCGCAGTTCGCGGTTTCTCGATCGGGTGCGATCGCGTACTCGATCGCGTCGGATGCGACGCGGCCGTCAGTGGCGTGGATACCCACAGGCGTTCCGGTCTCGACCGACCTTGCGACGCTTCAGGATCTTACGGTCACGCCGGATGGGTCGCGCGTCGCCGGTGTCAGCGGTACAGACATCTGGGTTGGAGACGTCAGTAGAGGCACCACCACCCGCTTGACTCATGGCGGCACAAACGTCGCCCCTGTCTGGAGTGGCGATGGCGCAGCCGTCTACTACGCGGCGGCAAGCGACGGCGCGTTTGAAGCGTGGAGGCGTGACAGTTCAGCGGCGCAGCCGGCGAACCGAGTCCTCTCCACGGCCTCATCGCACCGTCATGTGTTCCCATCGTCCTTCTCCCGCGATGGACGGCTGATGGCATATACCGAAAGCGGCGGTCTCACGCGTGGCGATGTGAAGGTTCTCAACACTGCCACCGGCGAGTTGGTCGCGACGATCGAAACGCCGTTCGACGAGACCAATGGGGCGCTGTCGCCCGACGGCACACTGCTCGCGTATCAGTCGGACGAGTCGGGACGATGGGAAATCTACCTGCTGAAGCTGGACGACCAACTGCGGGTTCCGATCTCATCGTCCGGCGGACTCGATCCGCGGTGGTCTCCTGATGGCAACACGCTCTTTTATCGCGCTGGCGCAACAATGCGTGTCTCGATCGACGGGGCGGGCCATCCGATGAGTACGCCAGTCGCCGTTCCCATGGCAGATGGCCTCGTGATTACCGGGGTCGCATCGGGGAATCGACTGCTGGCGCGCCGCTGGGGTGAATCGGCACCGGTACAAGCCGCGCTCACGCTCGAATGGACTCGTGAGGTACAGCGTATCCTGGGGCCACCCACGACCGCGCTGCCGCGCTGAGTGGCGAGCGCAGATTCTTCTCACCAATCCAAACTCGAGCGCGCTTTCCAGGCGTACGCCTGTGCAGTTGCTGGCAAACGACGGAGCCTGTCCCGCGAAAGTTGGCGCTATTGACGCATGGCCGCACGGACGATGAACCGTTGCGGAGCCGAGCCGACGAAATAGAACGGATAGCAGGTAACCAGCGTGATCGAACGAGTTGGGGTGGGATCGAGAACGGAAACATCCTCCGGATTGACGATCCACGTTCGTTCGACGCGATAGGCGTCAGTTCCGTGCAGCGTCTCGAGTTCGATGACATCGCCGACGACGATGTCCTTCAATCCACGGAAGAAGCCATCACGATGACCGGCGATGCCGGAGTTTCCGTCCGCTCCTGGTGCGGCGGTTTCGTCGATATGACCCAGACCGCGATTCAGCACGATCTCGTCCGTTCCTTCCAGCACGGGTGCCTCGATCCGAAGGCGCGGAATTCGGAGGACAGCCAGCGGCGCCGCACCCGGGGTATTGACGACGTTCCGCCATGCAGCAATCCGTTCGGGCGACCAAAGGGTCTGGTCTGGTTGATCCGGCTCTCGCAACCCTGAGCGTTGCAGCGCGGCAAAGCGATCCAACTCCCGCCGCTTACCGACGACGCCATCGATGTACGCGACACTCCAGCCGACGACGCACACGACACCGACGGCCCACGCAACCCTTTCTGCGAGCCGCCACTGCCGTGCACGCCGATCGATGGTCGCGTGATCGATACCCCGCGCGGATTCCATTCGCCTCCTTGTCCTCGTACAGGCGCTATCCCCGACTCTCGTCGCGAAAAAGCGGACCACGCCTTGGATCTAGACGTGGCCCAAACAGGAGGTTCGACTTAGCGAGCGACGCCGGCTCGACGCCTGATGGTGAGCGCCACTCCGAAGAACAGCGACAGCACGCCGACAAGACCAACCAATGGGATCGGACTCGCCGTCTTCGGCAGCTTGCGCGCGGGAGGCGCAGCCTCTGAACCCGACGTCGCGGCGGCCGCCGGCGCCGGCGCCGCCTGCGCTGCGGACGGCGCGCCGCTCTCCGCGCGCGCCAGCGTCGCCTGGACTTCCTTTTCGGTTACGGCCCGAGGAGGCCTCGCCGTGACAATCGTTGCGCTCAGCTTGTCGCCGGCATGCAGATCAGATAGCTCCGCAACCTTGCCGTCCTTGTAGATCTTGACGCCGCGCTTGTCCAGATCTCCTTGAGTGAAATTCTTGAACCCCTGCTCGGTTTGCACCATGACGTTCGACCCCGTCACCTGCCGCACCGTCCCGTTTTTTACTTCGGTGACCGTCACCGGATGCATGGTCGTTTTCGTCGTGATAGTGGCCGTGCCCTTCATGCCCGGCTTCAGGTCGTGCACCGACAGCTGCTGTCCATCGACGGTGAAGCGAAAGTCGTCGGGCACGGTGAGTTCCCTGGTTCCGTCGGGAAGCTTGACGACGAGGTTGCTGCCGTCCACGGCAATGACTTCGAACCGTTTGGTTTCCGTCGTTGATGTCTGCTGCTGCGCCGAGGCGAGTGCGACAGTGACGCACAGCATCGCACAGGCCAACGCGACCTCATTCCTTACACGCGTCATGGCATCCTCCTAGAGTTGATGAATCTGCTCAGCGCCGGGCACTAAGCGTCAGACCGGGCTCGCAGTGAGGCGGCGTTTGTGGCCGGCAAACAGAAGTGCCTTCGCTGACCGTCCAATGCTGTCAGCACGCCTCGTGCCGCAGAGCCGGGTCGGGAAACGTCAAGGTTGAGTGCGAGTCTGCTCAGCGAGCTGCAGGAGATTCGTGGCTACCGTCCGGATCCCCGTGGGAAGACCCCGAAATATCGTGGGCTGGCCACTCCGCGGAACAATCCGACGTCACAAGGATCATCGAGCGAACCGCGTCCGGATTTGGTCGAGCGTGCGCGCCATGGCGGTGACACGATCGGGATGACCCGACGCCACGTTACGCGTCTCACCAGGATCGCTGCTCAAGTCGTACAACTGCGGCACGCTGTCGTTGCCGAGCTCGGTGTTCGTGTTTTGGTTGATCTTCTGTTTGTTGTTGGGCTCGATGTACTTCCAGTTGCCCTGACGCAGCGACAGAGCGCCTGCTTCCTCGACGAGTTCAGTTCGCCCGGTCTTCGCTTGTCCGAGCAGCGCTGCGATCGTGTCGGTGCTGTCGTAAACGTCCGACGGCGCGAGCGGCGTGCCTGTCATCTTCGCCAGCGACGCAAGTAAGTCGATCTGGCAGACCAGGGCGTCCGACGTTCCCGCACTCACATGATTCGGCCAGCGGACGATGAACGGCACGCGCGTGCCCCCTTCGAAGTTGCTGTACTTTCCGCCGCGAAGTCCACCTGCAGGCTTGTGGCTGCCGAGTTTCACAACCGCATCATCCTTGTATCCGTCGTCGACCACCGGGCCGTTGTCGCTCGTAAAGATCACCAGCGTGTTGCGGGTCAAGTTGAGCCGATCGAGCGCGTTCAGGATCTCTCCGACAGACCAATCAGCTTCGACAATCGCGTCGCCTCGCGGACCCAGTGCCGTCTTTCCAACAAATCGCGGATGCGGCACACGCGGCACATGCGGATCGTGCGTCGCGAAATAGAGAAAGAATGGCGCACCTTTGTGTCCTTCGATGAACGATACGGCCTTCGACGTAAACACGTCGGCCATGTCTTCGTCCTTCCACAACGCGGCCGTGCCACCTGTCATGTACCCAATTCGGCTGACGCCGTTCACGATTGTTTGATCGTGCCCGTGACTCGGATGCATCTTGAGAAGTTCCGGATGATCCTTGCCGGTCGGCCAGTCGCCGATGGGTCCGCCATAACTGACACTGATCGGATCGGCCGCCTGTCCCCCGACCGCGCGGTGGTTTTCAACGTAGATCGTTGGCACCCGATCACCGGTCGCCGCCATGATGAACGAATAATCGAAACCTATTTCGTTCGGTCCCGGGGCGATGTTGCCATTCCAATCCGGTCCCCCTTGAGGGCCCAGACCCAGATGCCACTTGCCGACGACGCCGGTCGAGTACCCACCGCGGCGCAGCATCGAAGGCAGCGTCGGCCGCGCCGGATCAATGATGAGCGCCGCGTTCCCGGGAAGGACTCCAGTGCCTGGTTTGCGCCACGCGTATTCACCCGTCAACAGTGCGTACCGGGACGGCGTGCACGTCGCGGCCGATGAATGGGCGTCTGTAAAGCGCAGTCCTTCCTTCGCGAGGCGGTCGATGTTCGGCGTCTTCAGCGCGGTTGCGCCGTACGCAGACACATCGCCATAGCCAAGATCGTCGGTCATGATCAGGACGATGTTGGGCTTCTCTTGAGCGAATGCTGGTGCCCACGGAAAGAGGGTGGCAACCAGCAATGAGCAGGCGGTGCGTGTCATCATCACGTTCATTTCCGTGTTCGTCCGTGTTTTCCGTGGCCTGTTAATTCCGTGTTCTTCCGTGTTCTTCCGTGGCCTGTTAATTCCGTGTTCGTCCGTGTTCTTCCGTGGCCTATCAATCCGTGTTCGTCCGTGTTTTTCCGTGGCCTGTCAATCCGTGTTCGTCCGTGTTCTTCCGTGGCCTATCCATCCGTGTTCGTCCGTGGCCCGAGCTCCGTGGCAATCACTTCGCGCACGACCGCTTGCGGCCGCTGATTGACGGTCAAGAACATGCGACCGAGATATTCACCAATCAAACCGAGCATCACGAGCTGCGTGCCTGAAAAGATCAAAAACGCTGACATCAACCACCCGAAGCCGTAGCCGGGGCCGCGGTTCACGTACCACAACCACAAGACGACGAGAAATGCGGCTACGCCGAGCATCGCCGTGGTCAGTCCGGCAAACGTGGCCAGCCGCAGCGGTAACAGCGAAAAATTCAACCATGCGCTCAACCAGAGACGCAGAAGACGGCGCCACGTGTAGCCACTCTGTCCCTGCCGGCGTGGCTCATGCTCGACGACCAGTGATTCGATGCGCTGGGTAATCTGCAGCAGGAGCCCGTCGATGTAGGGATACGGGCCAGCGTATGAAACCACCTGACGAGCTGCGAATGCGGTGACACATCGGAAGCTCGACAGGTAGAAGCCGGATGGTTTATCGAGCGCCCAATCGGTAAAGCGATTCGTCAGCCAGCTGCCAAAGTTGCGCCACGGTGAGTGCTGCTTCGTTTCATAGTGTCCAAAGACAACATCAGCCCCGGTCTGTTTCGCGTGCTTCCAAAGACGCACGGCTTCACGCGGTGGGTTCTGCCCATCGTCATCCAGATTGACGATGTGCGAGCCGCGCGCGTGACGCCAACCCGTGAGCACGGCGTTATGCTCGCCAAAATTGCGCGCGTGGTCGATCACGATGAGCGGCACACGTGCCGTACGCGCCAGGTTCCGACACACGTCCATCGTCGCATCGGTTCCACCATCGTTGACGAGAACGATCTCGTGGCCGCCCTCGATGTCCTGCCGTTCGATGTCTGCCACCAGCGCCGAGATCGTCGCGGCGGCGTTGTACATCGGGACAACAAAGGTGAGCGCGGGAGACCAATTCACGGGACTCACAGGAAACTGCGCGCGGTCTCGATCCGCTGCTCGATCGGCGGATGGCTGTGGAACAGCCACAGCACGAGCGTCGAGGGATGCTCCTCGGCAAGGTTCTGCGTCCCCAGCCGCTTCATCGCGGAAATGAACGCCGCCGGCTGTTTGGTGAGAGTGATGGCGAATCGATCCGCCCGGCGCTCATTCCGTCGCGATACCGCGTTGACGATCGGCGTCGCCACCATCGTCAGTATGCCGCCGGCAAGCGCGAGCAACGGCAGCCCGGCAACATCAGCGACGCCGGCAAGCCCTAGCCACCGCCAACTAACGGCCAGCGCCGCAGCCCCCGCATACAACGCCGCCACCAACAGCGCCGATTCGGCGAGAAATGCATTGCGGATGTCGTGGTGCACGTGATGCCCGATCTCGTGCGCAAGAATCACTTCAATCTCATCCTCAGAGTATTCCGCGAGCAGCGTATCTGAAAGCAGGATCCGCCGGGTCGTGCCGGTTCCCACGAGCGCCGCGTTCGCGCGCCGGCTTTTTTCACCAAGCGCCCATTCATACACGCCCAACACCGGCACTCCTGCGCGATGCGAGAGAGACACGAGGCGATCGCGCAGGGACTCTCGCGACAATGGTGTGAATCGATAGAACAAGGGGAGCAGCAGCACCGGTGCCAAGCGAGTCAGGCCGGCGATCGCCGCGACGAACACGCCGGCGGAAAGAAGCCACCACCACGTCGTCGATAAACGCATTGAGAAGTAAATGGTTTCCGCGGCGCCGATGCTGAACACTAGACCGAGAATCGCCGCCTTGGCGTGATCCGCGAGCCATCCACCCGGGGCTTCCTTCGACAGGCCGTAGCGGCGCTCGAGCAGAAAGCCTTGATAGAGCGCCACGGGGAACGTGGCAACCTCATGTAACGCCACGACGATCAACACGTAAATCACGACCGCCAGCGCAGAGTCCGAGAGTGGGTCGGTATGAGATGCGCGGCGAGCGATGTCGGCAATCGAAATCGACAACCCTGAGGTCAGCAGGACGACGAGCACAGCGGTAGAGATCGCAAGGGATGCGACCGCGGAACGCCGTTTGAGCCGGTGATAACGGGTGGATTTGTCTTCGTTCAATTTTGAGCTTCCGGCTGCCAGCTACCAGCTACCAGCGCCTGTGGATCCCCCCGTCAAACACTAGAGCTGGAAACTGGCAGCCGGAAGCTGGCAGCTGGAAGCTGGCAGCTGGAAGCTTAATTCAATTGAACCGAGATCAGCTTCGAGACACCCGGCTCCTCCATGGTCACACCGTACAACCGGTCGGCAATTTCCATGGTTTTGCGGTTGTGCGTGATCAGGATGAACTGCGTCTGTTCCTGCATGCCCTGCAGCATCTCGACGAACCGGCCGATGTTCGCGTCGTCGAGAGGGGCATCGATTTCGTCGAGCAGACAGAATGGGCTCGGCCGGTATTTGAAAATGGCGAACATCAGCGCCATCGCGGTCAGCGCCTTCTCTCCGCCAGACAGGAGCTGGACGCTCTGCAACCGCTTGCCCGGGGGCTGAGCGATGATGTCGATACCGCTCTCCAGTTGATCGCTTTCATCGAGCAGTACGAGCCCGGCGCGTCCGCCGCCGAAGAGGGTCGTAAAGGTTTGTTCGAAGTTCTGGTTGATGGCGGTGAACGCTTCCTTGAATCGTTCCTTTGTCGTCTTGTCGATCCGCCGAATCGCTTCGCCGGTCGCAGCGATCGAATCGACCAGGTCCTTGCGCTGGGCGGTCAAAAACGCGTGACGGGATTCGAGATCGTCGAACTGATCGATCGCCATCATGTTCACGGCGCCCATCCGTTCAATCTTGGCGCGCAAATCGGCCACCATTTCGTCGGCGGTCAGCATGCGGGTGGACGCAGTCGAAGGCGGCGTCGCGGGTGCTTCGCCTGATGTCGGCGGTTCACCCTCGGCTTCTTCCGCCGGCTCAGGTGCATCATCGACAGGTTGCGCCATCGCCAGGACACCCAGGTTTTCGAGTTCGGCGACTTCGGCGGCGACTGCGTCCAGCGAAGCCTGAACGGATTCCACGCATGACGAGGCAAGATGCGCGAGATCTGATTCCGCCGTGGCCCGCGTCACATCGAGCTGGGCTACGTCGCTGCGAACGTTCTCGAGTGTGCGCCGCGCCTCGCGAATTCGACCTTCGAGTCCTTCGAACGCGGCCCTGAGGCCCTGCGATGCTTCGTCGGCGATACGCACGCGATCGCGAAGATCGTCGAACGCATGGAGGCCGGCATCGAGAGTCGATTCGGACGCGGCGATCCCTTCGACCAAACCGGCCCTGCGCGTCTCATTCTTTTGCAGATCGTCACGCCGCGTCTGAATCCGATTCTCCAGTTCGCTGGCGGACTCCTCCAGCCGCTGGACCTCGATCGCGAGGGCGCCTGCGCGCTCGACGAGTGCGGCGTGCGCAGCCTTGGCTTCCGAGGTTCGCGCCGCCTGCGCCTGCATCGATTCCCGCGCTTCGAACAGTCGACGCTGCGCCGAGTTCAGCAGCTCGTCGGCGGTGCGCTGTTCCGACTGAATGCGGGCGATTGAGTCGCGCGCTTCTTCGTGTCGGGCATCCTGCGCGCGCAGCTCCTCCTCGGCGGTCCGGCGTTCAATCGCTATCTGATCCTGCTTCCGGCCGACGCGTTCGATCGCTTCCTGGGCGCTCGCCCCCTGCAGTTCGAAGCCGACACTGGACTTCTCCAGTCGATGCAGTTCGTCCTGCAGCGAGAGGATGGATGACTCAGCGGTCGCGACCGCCACGTCGAGCGACGCGATCTCCTCGCGCAACCGCTCGACCGCGAGCGCGTCAAGATCGGCTCGCTCGCGCAGCTCGTGAATCTCCCGGCGGGTCGTGAGGATGCCGCGCGCCTCCGCGCGGGTCCCACCTTCGACGACATGCGCACCGCGGAACACCTCGCCCTCGAGGGTCACAATCGGCGCTCCGGTTGCCTCGGCCGCATCGCGCGCCGACTCGAAGTCGCGCGCGATCGCGGTGGAGACGACCGCCGCGCGGATCACCTCAGCGGCCGGACCGCTGATGCGCACGACGTCGAGCAACGGCGTCAGTGACTCGGGGAAGTCGGGAGAGGCCGCCGACGCGACCGGCGCGCTCGCCACCAGGAAACCCACACGCCCGGCATCGTTCGTCCGAACGAACTCGAGACCGGCGGCGACCGCCGCATGCGATTGCACGACCACGTGCTGGAGTAAGTCGCCCAGACACGCTTCGACGGCTCGTTCGTACCCCTTGTCGACGTCGAGATAATCGGCCACCGATCCCATCTGGCCGACGTCCCCATTCGATTCAGCCAGCACGCGACGGGCTGCGTCGCCATAGTGCGCACGCGCGGCCGCGAGTTCTTCGAGCGACGCCAGGCGGGCCTGTAGACCGGCCAGGTCGCGCTCGCGAGTGCGGAGATCTGTCAGACGCGCATCACGATCTGTGCGCGCGCCTGCGAGTTCTGATTCGTGTGCCGCGCGCGTCAAACGAAGCGCCTCAATCGCCTCCTGAGCTCGGCGCATCGCGCTCCCTGCTTCGCCGCGATCCCGGGACGCACGTTCCGCTTCGATGTCGAGGTCACCGCGCTCGATGTCGAGACGACCAATCTGTTCCGCGATGCGAGTGTGCGCTGCCGCCGCGTGCTCCATGGCGTGGCGCAGCGCCGTTGCTGCATTCACCGCGGCAAAGACTTCGCTCCGCGCCGCTTCGACGTCGGCCTCGAGCCCTTCGATGTTTCCTCGGAGATCCCCGTACGCCGCCTCTTCGCCGCGCAGCGCCTCGGCGGCCGCGTCACGTTCGGCCAGGGCCCGCGCGGCCGCCTCTTGGCGCATCTCGAGTTCGACCCGAGCCGGCTCGCGACGCCCATCGAGCGCCCGAATCTCGGTGTCGATGTCCGCTGCGGCTGCCGACAGGGTCTGGAGCTGCTGCTTGTCGAATTCGATCTGCTGTTGCAGCCGGCCAATCTCCAACTCGTGCGCATGTGCCGCCTCACGCGCCGCGGTCGTGCGGGTGTCGGCCTCGGTCAATTCAATCCGAAGCCGCTCCAGCATGGCCTCGACTTCCGCGACGTGCGCGGCAGCCGCAGTCTCGCGGGCGCGCGCTTCGGAAAGCTGCGCGCGAGCGGTTTCGATCGCCTCGCCGAGGACGCGGTAGCGCTGAGCGAACTGCACTTTCTCCCACCGTCGCAGTTCCTCGCGCAAGCGCCGATACCGGCGCGCCTTCGCCGCCTGCCTTTTCAATGCCCCGCGCTGCTTCTCGACCTCGAACACGATGTCGTCGACCCGGGTGAGATTCTGCTGCGCCGCCTCGAGCTTCAGTTCTGCGGCGCGGCGACGGCTCTTGTACTTCGTGACACCCGCCGCCTCTTCGATCAACTGACGGCGATCGGTCGGGCGCGCACTGAGAATTTGACCGATCTTTCCCTGTTCGATGACGGCGTACGCCTTGATCCCAAGCCCGGCATCCATCAACAGATCCTGAACGTCACGCAAGCGAACCGATGCGCCATCGATCAGGTATTCGCTCTCGCCCGATCGATACAACCGTCGCATCACCTCGACGTCGCGGACCATGAGCGGTTCTTCCTCGACGGCGACAGCGGAGGCGGCCACCAGCTCCCCTGACCCGTCGAGGAGTGTCTGCGCACCATTGCCATTTCGACCCGGGCTGCCGGGAACACGAGCGGCAACCCCTCCGAGTTTCAATCGCACTTCCGCGGCGCCTGTCGGCTTTCGCGCGTCGCTGCCGCCAAAAATGACGTCTTCCATCCGATCGCCACGCAGGCTCTTGGCACTTTGCTCACCAAGCACCCACGTCAGGGCATCGACGACGTTGCTCTTGCCGCACCCGTTCGGTCCGACAATCGCGGTGACTCCGTGATCGAAGGTCAGTTCCGATCGATCCGGAAAACTCTTGAAGCCCGTGATCTCGAGGCGTTGAAGCCGCATGCGGTTACTTCCTTCCCAAGGCTCGAAAAAACGAAAGCCGCTCCGCGGGTCCTGACAGACGTGGACCCGGAAGCGGCTGGGTTCGCTTCAGACTTGTGTTCTGTTGGAGGCTGTGACGTGACGACAAGGACCGTTGCGGTCGCGCCCACACCCCACCCAAAGCGGGATGGCCCCTGGACCCGACGAACGGCCGTCAGTCTAACAAGCCCCCATACCTAGGGGCAACACTAAACTACAACGCAAAATGTAGGGCCAAATGCCCTATGTTTGATCCGAGCGGCTGCGCCCCCGGACTCGCTAGTCCTGACCGCCTTTGGCGTTACGCGTCGACTTGGTTGACGCCAGCTCGATCAAATGCTCGGCCTCAGGAAACTGCGCCAGCGCAAACTGCGCCTGCGGATCCTTCGCGATCAGATTGCGGCGCGCCTCTTCCATCGTGAAGAGCGCGCGATCGATCTCGAAGTGAATCATCGCGCGAATGAACAGGTCGTCCTTGGCGAAGCTTTCGTCGTCGATCTTGACCTTGCGCGTCGCCAGCGTCGCCTTGAAGTCGGCAAGCATCTTGTCGTCGACGGTAAAACCGCGCGCGATGGGTTTCTTGCCCTTGTTCGCATCGCTGAAGCGTGTATCGCCTTCGGCGCGGAACTGATCGGCGAAGTTGGCGAACTCCTGGCGGGCAAACAACAGCCGGCCGAAGCGCGTCGGATTGAAACCCTCCATGCCGGCGCCGACGACGAACTTGTCTGGCTCGACGCCGCCGCCGCTGTAGACCTTGCGTCCGGCGTCGGTCAACTTCAGATCCGTCGCTTTATGCTGACGCTCGCCTGACGTCTGATCGCGAAGCGTGTAGGTCAGGTACTCGTCGAAGGTGCCGTCCCACGGGCGCTGAATCAGACGACCAGAGGGCGTGTAATACCGCCCGGTCGTGACCGCAACACCGGCCTGCTCGCTGATCGGATAGACAGACTGCACCAGGGCTTTCCCGAACGTCGTTTCACCGACGATGAGCGCGCGATCGTGATCCTGGAGCGCGCCGCTCACAATCTCGGATGCGCTTGCGCTGTTGCGATTCACGAGTGTGACGATTGGGAGATGCGTGTAGTCGCTCGCCTCGGTGGCGATGTAGTTCTGATTTGCGTTGGGCACGCGGCCGCGCGTGTAGACGATCAAGTCCCCCTTGGGCAGGAACCGGTTCGCGATGCGAATGGCCTGATCCAGTGCGCCGCCAGGGTTTTCACGAAGGTCGAAAACCAGCTTCTTCATCCCAGTCGCGCTGAGCTTCTGCAGCGCGTCGCCCAGTTCGCGATCTGACGTCTCGGTAAACTGATCGAGTTTGACGTAGCCGGTTTCCTTGTCGACCATGAACGCCGCCTGCACGGTCGTGATGTTCACTTCATCACGCACGACGTCCATGTTGATCAGGCCATCGTAGCCGCGGCGCTTGATGCTGATGTTGACGAGCGTCCCCTTCGCCCCCTTGAGTTTCTTCACCGCCTGATCGGTCGTCCACCCTTTCATATCGAGGTCGCCGACCTTGGCGAGAATGTCGCCGCGCCGCAGCCCCTTCTTATAGGCAGGCGAGCCCTCGAAGATGGACATCACCGTAATGTCGCCATCAATGGCCTGAATCGTGATGCCGAGACCGTAGTAGCGGCCTTCCTGCCGCTCGCGCATCTGCGCGTATGACTTGGGATCGAAGAAGCTGGAATGCGGGTCGAGCGTGTGGAGCATTCCGTCGATCGCGCTGTATATCAAACGATCCGACGGCACATCGTCGACATATTCCTTCTCAATGGCGTCGATGGCCGACGTAAACACGCGATACTGCTGGCCGACTTCATCCTGTCGCGCCAGCGCTCGGCTGCCAAACACGCCCCCAGCGATGGCCGACAGGGCGATCGCAAGAACTGCCACCGGGAAGAAACGGGGAATTCGCATATTTGTTGATCGTAACAGAGGAAGTATAGATGCGGCAACGACTTCCGGGCGGCCGGCAAGCCGTTTTCCTTGACCGGGCTGAAGATAGGTTTCTATAATGCAGGAAGGGGCCACGGGTCCAGGAACGACCGGTCGTTAACTCTCAGAATTTCAAGGATTTCTATATGTTCGGTTCCATCGGGATGCCCGAGCTGATCATCATCTTCGTGATCGCGCTCATTATCTTCGGGCCCCGAAAACTGCCCGAGCTCGGCCGTTCGCTCGGCAGGAGCATCAACGAGTTCAAACGCGCGTCCAACGAGCTGAAGAACACGCTCGACGAAGAGATCCGGATCGAGGAGCAGCGCAGCACCGAGCGACAGCGCGCGCCTGAATCCGCGCGTCCGCAGGCCGTCGAGACGCACGACGAGCAAGACACCGTGGCGCGGCGATCGTCGGGGACCACGGATTAACACGCACTACGGATTAACACGGATCAGGGAACTACGCGGAACGAATGGCACTCGTGCCCTTCCCCGGCGCCGCCAAGCCGGCGCCCGATGACGACGACGATCGACACATCCATCTGACCGACCCGGACGTCCTCGAAGACGCGGGCGCGAAGATGTCGTTTCTGGATCATCTCGATGAGCTCCGGAAGCGACTGATCGCGTGCGTGTGGGGGCTGGTCATCGGCTGTGCGATCGCCTTCCTGTTTGTCGGCCGCATTCAGAGCTTCATCTGGATGCCGCTCTATAACGATCTGCAAAACACCAGCGGCGTGAAGTTCATGTACACGTCGGGCTTCGAGCCCTTCATGTTGACCATGAAGATCGGCGCGCTCGCAGGTCTGATGTTGTCGGTTCCCTTCATCCTCTATCAGCTGTGGCTGTTCATCGCGCCCGGTCTTTACTCGCATGAAAAGCGGATGGCGGCGCCGTTTGTCATCTTCTGTACGACGTTCTTCGCGCTCGGCGCGGCGTTTTCCCACTTCGTCGCGTTTCCATGGACGTGGAAGTTCTTCCTTGGATGGCAGACCGAGTACATGGAGTTCAGGCCGTCGATCGGGGAAGCGTTCGGGCTGTACGTCAAGATGCTGCTCGGATTCGGGCTGATCTTTCAGATGCCGACGATCGTGTATTTCCTGGCGCGGCTTGGCCTCGTGTCGGCTGGTTTCCTCCTCCGACACACGAAGTACGCGGTTCTCATCATCTTCATCATCGCCGCGGTGATCAGCCCGGGCACCGACGTCGTCTCCCAGTGTTTGATGGCGGGTCCCATGCTCGCACTGTACGGACTGAGCATCGTCGTCGCCTGGGCGTTTGCCAAACCGCGCAGTACCGAGTAGGTTCGCGCACCGGGGAGACCAGAAACGTCTATCGGACTTTGGTCCGGTTGACGCTCAAGGTCTAAATGGTACACTGGGGACCGTAGAGGTAGATCGCGATGCAGATCAGAGTTCTCCATACCCTTGGCCTCACAGTCTTACTTTCCGCCGTGGGAGCTTCGGCATTCGCACAATCAACAACGGCGTCCAGCCAGGCAGCTCAGACCAGTCCGCCACCCACAACATCCACCGACACCCGCCCGGCGACGACAACGGTGAATGGGGATACGGGGTTGTGGTTCGTGCCGACGGGCGAGATTCTGCCGGCGAAGAAGTGGTCGGTGAGCGCCTACCGCGTGAACTTCGATCGGAACCAGGGGTTCACCGACGTGTCGGACTGGCCGGTGACG
>DATJKH010000171.1:0-38167 GCA_035491715.1 Vicinamibacterales bacterium
AGGCGCTGCGCTTCGCTACGCCCGCGCTGCGCGCGGCTATCGGCCTTGACCGCGCCAGCCGCGAACCTCAGATCGCAACTATCGACGGCCCGCCGAGAGGGTCTTGACGACGCAGGGCGACGGCGCTACTCTCGATTTCTCATCGTCGGCTGCTGCACGCAGCCTTCCTCCACATCGCCCGATGTGAAGCAAACGAATCGGCGGCCTCAGGTCACGATTCGTTTCTCCCTGATGATTCACTTCCTGGTCGTCCCGCTGCCACGGCCATTCGCCTGTCAGTGTGATGCGCTCGGAGCCGCACTCAGTGCTGCCCACCGAAATAGAACGAGTCGTAAACCGCATCGACGTTCAACATGGGCAGGCGTATCATGACCGAACGGCGAAGAGCACCACGCGGACCGCGAGGACAAACAGGCAGGTCTGCTCGCCGGGCTACCAATGGCCCGATCGATCATCGCTTGCGCACTCTCGTCCGCACGCTTGCGCGTCAGGCTGCGCGTGAGGCCTTTGAGGCGCACGTGAAGGCTCACCCGCAAACGACCCAGTGAGGATCGGATTTTGAGGGTCGCCATTTACGCGCGGTATTCGTCAGACAACCAGCGCGAAGCATCGATCGCTGACCAGCTGCGGATCTGCCGCGAGCATGCTGCGCGCCAAGGCTGGACCGTGACTGAGGAGTTCACCGATCACGCCGTGTCCGGCGCCACGCTTCTGCGTACCGGATTCCAAGGACTGATGCGGGATGCTCTCGATGGACGATTCGACGTCGTTCTCGCCGAAGCCTTGGATCGATTCAGCCGTGATCAGGAAGACACAGCGGGCCTCTTCAAGCGACTAACGTTCGCTGGCGTGAACATCGTCACCCTCGCAGAAGGCGACATTACACACCTGCACGTCGGCCTGAAGGGGACGATGAACGCGCTGTTCCTGAAGGACCTCCCGGACAAGACACGTCGCGGCCTCCGAGGCCGCGTCGAGCGCGGCAAGTCGGGCGGCGGGCTCTGTTACGGCTACCGAGTTGCGCGGCCAACCAGCTCCAGGGAAGCGACCGCGGGTGGCCGGGAGATAGTGCAAGTTGAGGCCGAGGTGATTCGGCGGATCTTCCGCGACTATGCCGCAGGCGTTTCGCCGATAGCGCTCGCCAAGCGACTGAATGCGGAGCACGTGCCTGGGCCCGGTGGCGCCTCCTGGAATCCGAGTACGATTCATGGCAACCCATCTCGCGGTACCGGCGTGCTCAACAACGAGCTCTACGTCGGGCGTCTCGTGTGGAACCGTCTGCGCTACGTCAAAGATCCCGATACTGGCAAGCGCGTTTCACGTCCGAACCCACCGTCACAGTGGGTAACGACCAGCGTTTCCGATTTGCGAATCGTGGATGACGAGCTGTGGTGCGAGGTGAAGGCACGGCAGGCGGCCATGCGCCGAGTCACGTCAAACGGCAATCCCTCGCGATTCAATCGCGGGAGACGGCCGAAGTTCCTGTTCTCGGGGCTGACGAAATGCGGCGAGTGCGGCGGCGGTTACGTTGTCTACTGGCACGACCGCCTCGCCTGCTTCGCTGCTCGGGCACGAGGCACCTGCACCAATCGCCACACCATCAGTCGCCAGGAGGTTGAAGAACGCGTCCTCGTGGCACTTCGCGACAAGCTGATGCGCCGTGACCTGTTCGAGGAGTTCTGTCGCGAGTACGTCCGGGAGTTGAACCGCTTGCGAATGGAACATCGCGCGAGCATCTCGAATGGCCGGACCGAACTCGCCGGGGTCGATCGCGAGATTCGCAAGCTCATTCAAGCCATCAAGGACGGCGTGCCCGCTCTATCCATCAAGGACGAGCTGCTATCGCTCGAATCCCGGAAGGCACAACTGCAATCGCGACTCGAGGCGCCTGAGATGCCGGAGCTGTTGCACCCGCGAATGGCCGACGTCTATCGCGAGAAAGTCGGAAGCCTGTGCCTGGCGCTGGAGAACGAGCAGAGCCGGGTGAGCGCCGTCGAGGCGATTCGTGCGTTAATCGACGCCATCGTCCTTGAACCCGATGGCGATGAGTTGAAGATCACGCTGAAGGGCGACCTGGCGGGGATGCTGAGCGCAGCCAGAGACAGCAAGAGGTCGCCAGAAACCGGCGACCTCTTGGTCCAAATAAAGTTGGTTGCGGGGGCAGGATTTGAACCTGCGACCTTTGGGTTATGAGCCCAACGAGCTACCGGACTGCTCCACCCCGCGTCGAGAAACCTAATCGTAACACGCGCTGACAAAGAGGGTCAACGAAACGACAGCGGCTCATCGCTATTTGGGCTCCGAGCCGACGTCAACCGTGTCGGAGCTGCTGCAGTGGACGGAACCTCCATTTGATCACTAGACTGTGGGGCATGGCGCATCGACTTGCGCCGCTCGCCGCGGCGATCGCGGGCCTTACGTCGCTGGCCGTTCAGTCGCCGGCGCGCGGCGCCGTGCCGCGCCTGTGGACCGATGAGGCGCTCGCGGGCTGGGCACTGCCCATCGCCGGTGTAAAAGCCACGCCCAAGTACTACACGGAAGCCGAGTACTATGCCGCGCCCGTCGACGAAGTCCGCACCTACCCTGTCTACATCAAGAGCCGCGAACCGGAAGGGTATCGCGACTGGATACGGAAGCAGGGCCCGCAGCCGCTCATCGACCCGGCGACGCTGACGTCGGAAGCCAACTGGCTCGCCGCCGGCCGGGAAGTCTTCGATGGTCTTCATCTCGCCGAGTTCCGGACGGCGGATCCCCGCGCGTTTCGCTGGGCCGACGATCCCGACTTGATGGCGCGCCAGGGCGTCACCGTCGCGGCCGACGGCACGATTCCCGGCGTGCGATGGCTGATCGATCACGACCGGCAGTTGAAGATCACGCTTGCTGAATGCTCGGGGTGCCACACGCGAGTACTGCCGGACGGCAGCATCGTCCGCGGCGCGCAGCGCAACCTCCAGTGGGGATCGCTGCCCGGTTTCTGTTTCGATTCGCTCGACGAGATCCGCCGGCGCGAAGGGCGGACCCGGCCGGCAGGCGAAAGAGCGTACTCCAGCTACGGCGTGCCCTGGCTCAAGGACGATATCAACGCCACCTTGAAGACCATGACCGCCGAACAGGTCGACCGGGTAGACGGTGAGCCGTTCCTGGGCACGTTCGTCAGATTCAATGCGAGCCCGTGGTTCACGACGAGGATCTCGGATCTGATCGGCGTCAAAGACCGGCGGTATCTCGACGCCACCGGGACGCATCGTAATCGCGGGCCCGAAGACATCGCGCGCTACGGCATCCTCGTCACCGTCGCGGAGGATGGCGCGATCGGACCCCACACGTTCCAGTCTGCAGCGGATCGTGCGCTGCGGTATCGCTACAGCGACGAAGCGATGCTGGCACTGGGAAAATACATCTACTCACTGCAGCCGCCGCCGAACCCGAACCGACCGAACGACCTGACCGCCCGCGGCGAGCGGGTCTTCACGCGCGCCGGCTGCTCCAAATGTCACACGCCGCCGCTCTACACCAGCAACCGACTCGTGCCGGTCCTCGGGTTCAAGCCCTTCGCCCATCCATCGGCGCCGCCGGCGACGGACGTGATTCGCACGCAGGTTGGCCTCGATCCGGGACTCGCGCTGAGGACGCGGAAGGGAACCGGCTACTACAAAGTGCCCTCGCTCAAAGGCCTGTGGTATCGAGGACCGTTCGAGCACTCGGGCTCGATTGCGTCGCTCGAAGAGTGGTTCGATCCGGCGCGATTGCGCGACGACTACCTGCCGAAAGGCTGGAATCCACCGGATACACGCGCGCGGCCGATCCCTGGACACCGTTACGGGTTGAACTTGACGGCCGAAGACAAACGCGCCCTCATCGCGTTTCTGAAAACACTGTGAAACGAAACACCGAGAGCGACATCAGAACGTGAACCGCGCCGCCAGCTGAATGCGGCGCGCGCTGTTGGTCGCGCCGGTGAGCGAGCCAAACACCTTCCCATTGGATAACGCGCCGGTCACGAAATTGAATTCCGCGTTGGTATTCACCGTTGTCCACTGATACGTGTTGAAGGCGTTGTACAGCTCAACCCGAAACTGCAGGCGACGGGAGCCTCCCATCGGAATGTGTTTGAACGCCGAGATGTCCCAGTTGATGTAACCCGGCCCGTGGAACTCGTCGCCGCGAGCCGTGCCGAAGTGATACGGATCGCCGGGCGCTGCGATGCATTCGGTTCTGAACTGCCGCTCGTACGTCCGTTGCGATCGCGGCAGCGACGGATCGCAGACGATGCGTGGACGGTTGGGCCCTCCGCCGATCGAGCCATTATCGATGAGCGCGCCCGTCGGCACCGAACTGTAGCTATACGTGAACGGCCCCTGCGCGCCGCTGAGAAAAGAGGTTACCCCGGAGAACTGCCAGTCGTTGACGATGCCTCGCACGAGCGCCCAGCTCGATCGGCTGAGACCAGGCACGAGCCAGGAGTAATGGATGTTCAAGGTATGGGGGCGGCGGCCCAGCGAGTTGTAGTTTCTCGCGCGGTTGTCCGCCAGGAACGGATCGACGGCACCGAGAGTTTTGTTGACGATTTCATACGTGTACGCTGCGCCAAACATGAGTCCGTCGGCGCGACGCCGCCGCGTGGCCGACAGTTGCACAGAGTGATAGTCGGCGTAGCCGGTGAACTCCCGCTGTGAGATGGACGCATAACCGCGGTAGGGCCGAAGCAAATCGTCGGTGAGCGGCTGCGTTACTCCGCCGATGGTGTTCGTCGAATCGAGGCTGGATGGCTGGAACCTGTATCCGTACGGCCGACCATTCAGCTCACGCGTAATCGGTTGACGGCGGGCGGCATTGCCGACATACGCGGCGTCGACGACCACACTCCAACCGACATCGCGCTGCACGCCGGCGCTCCAGTTGTAGACCACAGGCGGCACGAACTCCTGAATCCGCCGCGTCGCATTGGTCGTTTCGCTCTGCTCATGCTCGGTCTTTTTGAGGTCCGCGATGGTCGTGTAGTTGGCCGTATAGGTGTGAACGAGCGGCGGGAGCTCAGTGAGCTCGAGGATGTCGTTTTCGGCATACCGATCGTAAAAGATACCAGCACCGCCGCGAATCGCCGTCCTGCCATCTCCGGTGATGTCCCAGGCGAAGCCGAGACGAGGGGCCACTTCGAACGGCGACCGCTGCTGCGGCGTTCCGTCGTACAACTGAGTGCCCGTATAGAGATTCCCGGTGCGTGGAATCGGTCTGCCGATGTAGAGCGCCGGGAGACTGGTGTCGTTCGTGAGAGGATTCAACGCCCGGCGCACACCATCAACGTTGATCGGCAGGTAGAGCAGAGGCGCAGCGGTGGGATCAAAGAGGTCCGGCTCGAACTGCGCGACCTGGTCGCCCTGACTGCGTGTCGGGGTGAGATAGTAGAAGCGGACGCCCGCCTCTACGGTAAACCTCCGCCCCACTCGCCAGTTGTCCTGCGCGTAGAACTCCGTGTTGACGAATTGGCCGTGCCCAAGCGGGCGCTTGTCCGCCTGCTGAAAGGATGTCACGGTGCCGAGCAGCGCGTTCGCAAACCCGATGTTCGTGTTGAAGGATTGACCCGGGTCGCTATTGAAACTGATCGTGCCGTTAAAGGCCGACCGCTGCGGCGCTGGCCGCGTCGCATGTTCGACGAAGATACCGGCCTTGACGCTATGGGCCTTCAAAACCCTGGTGAGGCTAGCCGAGAAGTCCCAAATCGTGGTGTAGCCCTGGAAAGGAAAGCGCCGTTCATATTGGAAAAATCCGATCGGGGCCGACGCTGTCATCGGAATCCCGCCTGTGAACGTCGCGTTCGGCAGCAGGTCCAGCGGGTTTGCCGCGGGGAAGAACTGCGGCATGTCGGGAAGCACCAGGGCCCGGTTGTTCGCGTCGAGCGCGGCCTGGTTGAATGGCGACGCCCACTGGTAGCCCCAGTTGACGCCGGCCGTCGCCTCGAGAAACGTCGTCGGGTTGATCGTATGGAGCAACGTCGTGACGTAGCTCACCGCTTCGGTTTCGAACTTGCTCGCCATCTGCGGCCAGAAACCGGTGAATCCGAACGGCGCCACGGGGCCTGCACGCTTCTCATAGCCGAACTGCAGGCGGCCGTAGACGGTCGTGCGCGGCCCGACGTTCCAGTCCACGCGCAGCACCTGGTCGTTGCGCGGCCAGTCATTCACCATCTGGTAGGCGTAGTTGTATTGATTCGTGCCCGAGGGGTCGACAGCGTTGGGCAGGGGAAACAGGTTGAGGAGCGCCTGTCCGGTCGGATCGATCCGGTTGTGCGGGATGATGTTGCCCGGAAAGCAGTCCGGCCCTGCCGGCCCAGTAGGGTTGCAGTCGGTGTTCAGCGCCGGATCACGGATGTTGAGGAGGCGGCCCTGACTGTTGAACGTTTGCGAGAAATCCCCCGTGCGTTCGGCCGCCGTCGGCATCCGCCTGAGGTTCAGCGTCCCCGGATCCGTTCTGGCCAGCACCTCCTGCGACCAGAAGAAGAACAGACGATTGCGCTGTCGGTTGAATTCAATCGACGGCAGCAAGATGGGGCCACTCAGCGTCCACGCGAAGTTATCGAACCGGTACAGCGGTGGCTCGCAGTTCACCCGATCGCCGAGCGTACATTGCTGCTTCCGCTGAAACTCGTTGCCGTTCAACGCGGTATCGCGCTTGTAGAACGCGGCGCTCCCGTGGAAGTCCTTCGACCCGCTGCGGGTGATGACAGTGATTGAGGCTCCAGCGCTGCGGCCGTACTCGGCCTGGAAGTTCGACGACTGTACGCGGATCTCCGCGATCGAATCGACCGACGGCGATGCGAGGTTCCCGGAGTTGCCCGGCAGTTTGTTGCTGACCCCGTCGTACGCCAGGTTGATGTTGTTTCTGCCATTGATGCTCAGGCCGCTGAGGAGGTTCCAGCTTGGCGCCTCGCGCGCGTTGACATCAACGACGCCAGGGATGAGCTTGATCGTGCCGAGCGCATCGCGACCCTTGAGGGCGATGTCTTCGAGCATGGCACCAGTGACCGAACCGCCGCGTGCGGCCGTCGAGGTCTGAACGAGATCTGCGTCGCCTTGCACGGAGATCGTCTGGTTCAAGCCGCCCACCTCGAGGACGAGCGGCCGCACTTCGACGCGATCGGTCGACGCCACAACCACGTTCTTGCGCTCGGCGATCTTGAACCCTTCAAGTACGGCACTGACGATGTAGGTTCCCGCGAGTACGTCCACGAACACGAACCGTCCATCGCCTCCCGTCACCGCGTCACGACGCCAGCCCGTATCGGCATTCGTGATGGTCACGGTCGCGCCAGGCACGACACCGCGGCTGGCATCGACGACACTGCCGGTCACGTGAGCGGTCACGCCTTGTGCGAAGGCCGGCCTCGCGCTGAAGAGCGCCACGCACAACGCCAGCGCCGCAGCAAACCGATGGAGGCTCCGGCTCATCGCGGTGCTGCGCCGGTGCCGCCGATCGCCCCTTTCACCTGGAGGTCCCAGTTGAGGACCACGTTGAGAGATCGGATATCGAGTTCCGGCGCCTTGATCAAAAGAAATCGCCGGCCGTCTGGAGACACGTCGTACGTGGGCCCGTTGGCCCAATCGCGGAGCGTATTCACTGGAACGGCGACTCGAACCGGTTGGACCTGGTCATAGGGACCCTCGACCGGCCTGAACGGAACGGACATGATGCTGCCGTCCTCGATCCGATAGAAGATCTCGCGTCCGTCGCGCGACCAGATCGGGCTCCGGCCGATTCCACGCGAAATAACCCATTTCCGGGTCTGGATGTTGGGAAATGGCCGGACCATGATCTCGCCGTCGCGGCCACCGGTCGTCTCGGCCGATTGATAGACGAGCCAGAGGCCGTTGGGGGACACCTGGCCGCCCTGCTCTGTGCCGGAGTCTCCAAGGAGCGGATACAGCCGCTTGTTACCTTCCAGTTCGAGCATGCGAAGTTCCATCCGCTCGGGCATGATGTCCCACTGCATGAGCAGCTTTCCATCCCGAATGGCCTGCAGCGAATGCAACCGCGGAGGTATGGGTCCCTGTTTGGGCAGCTCGTGGAAAGGTTTCGGCGGCGCGGAGGCGTCTGCCGGAACGCGACTGATGATCCGCGTCGCTGTGGTGAAGAAAATCTCCTTCCCGTCGCGCGACCAGACCGGCATACCCTCGCAGCCCGGGCCGGACGTCAGCTTCTGCTCGGACGAACCGTCCAGCGGAACGGCCCAAAGGTCGCAGTCGTCGTCCATTCTGGCGACGACAACTCGCGTCCCGTCGGGGGACAGACGCAGCTGCGAGTACGTCCGCGCCGCGCCCTTGACGAATTCCTCGCGATTGTCGCGGTCGACCCATACGAGGCGGCGCCCACCGCTGTACTCCGGGTAGACCAGCGTTCCGTTGTCGGATACCGCGTACATCGGCGCCGCCACATTCACGTTCGTCTGAACCTCGATGCCTGTCGCGCGCGGTTCGCTTGTCAGGCGGACGGCGCGGCTGTCGAAGCCGGCGGCGAAGAGCGCGCGTCCCTGCGCAAAGACGATCGCGTCGTGCCCGAGCCACTGCGGGCTGGACGCATGGGGAATCACCTCTCGCGCCGTAGTTGCGTTGAGAGGCCAAACGTTGATGCTGTTTAGGGTGCTCAGCATGTTGCCCCTCAAAGCTGTGAACAGCAGCGAGCCGTCCGGCAACGCCAACGGCGTGAGATGGCCCAGCTCGCCGTCTGCCGGCGTGGTCAGTGCGCGTCGCTCGGGGAGGTGCTGGTCAATGCCCGATCCACTCGCAGAACCGCGCACCAGGCGGCCGTCGGAGAGCCAGACCATCGGACCGCCACCACCCTGTGTTATCACCTGCACGGGCCCGCCGGCCGCCGGCACCTTCTTGATCATGCCGGGTGCACCGAACGCGACCCATTGGCTGTCGGGCGAAAACATGGGAATGACGGCGTCGCCTGTATCTGGGGTCCGCACCGTTTTGCCGGTGGCGAGCGTGTGGATGAAGAGCGACGTGACTCCCTGACTCACGCCGATGAACGCAATGCGGCTTCCATCGGGTGCGATCGCGATCGAAGTGCCATTGACAGGAATGTACAAAGTCACTCCGGGCGGCAGGTTGAGTGCCAGGTGAACCACCGCACGTTGAAGCGTCGATACGGTCGATGTCGATATGGTCGATGTCGATATGGACGACGCTCGCCACAGCGCAACCACCAGCGCAAGCACGCCGAGCGTCGGAAGCCCGACGGCAATCAGTTGTCGCCACGCACGGCGTCGGGTCGCTGGCACAATCGTCGGAGGCGCGTGCCGGGTCTCTTCCCTCCCCTCACGCACCCAAACGAGTTCGCTCTTCAAGTCACGCGCGGTCTGCCACCGATCGTCGGGGTCCTTCGCCAGGCACTTCTGAACGATGCGATCGAGGTTGGCCGGTGTCAGCGGCTGAAGGTCGCTAACCGGTGGGGCATCGTGTTCGAGAACCGAAGCGATCAGGCCGGCCTGCGAATCCGCTTTGAACGGCCGGTTGCCGGTGAGCATCTCGTACAGGAGGGCGCCGAACGCGAAGATGTCTGTGCGCACGTCCACCTTCTCGCCCCGAAGTTGTTCCGGCGAGGTGTAGGGCAGCGTTCCCATGACCAGCCCCGCACCGGTCAAGCCAGAGACACTCGAGACAGGAACGATCGGGAGACCGGCCGGTTCGGTCCTCCGCAGCAGCGCAAGACCGAAGTCCAGCAGCTTCACTCCGGTGCTGGTCAGCATGACGTTGGCCGGTTTCAGATCGCGGTGAACGATGCCGTGGCTGTGGGCCGCGATCAGGGCGTCGCAGATCTCGATCGCATAGGCCGTGGCCCGTTCGATGGAAAGTGCACCCCTGGCGATTCTTTCCGCCAGCGTCTCGCCATCCAGCAGCTCCATGACGAGATACGGAACGTCCGCTCCGCCGATCGCGGCAACGCCAACGTCGTGGACCGTGCAGATTCGCGGATGCGACAGCCGGGAGATCGCACGGGCTTCACGTTCGAACCGGTCGCGGCTACCGGGCGCGGTATCGCGGTCGTGCGAGAGTACCTTGATGGCCACCTCGCGATCGAGCCGGGTATCGCGGGCGCGGTAGACCTCGCCCATGCCCCCTGCCCCCAACGGTTCGAGAATCGTGAACGCGCCGAGCGACGTTCCCTTCGCGAGACGCGTCTGACTTGAGACCGAAGGCTGTGACTCTGGCGAAATACCGGGAGGCTCGCTCGAAGGACCGAGCGCAGGCGCACTCAAGAACGCTCCGGCGCTCTCGTGTGCGGTCAGCAACGATTCGATCTCTCGCCTCAGTCTCGGATCGTTTTTCGTGTGCTCATCGAGAAATGCCGATCGCTCGTGTCGCGGACGCTCCAACGCGCCTTCGAACAGTCCGCGCAGCAGCTCCCACTCGGCGGCCATGTCACACCGCCTCCCCCTGCAGCTCGCGATAGAGCCAGGCCTTCGCGAGCGACCAGTCGCGTTTGACCGTGATCGGCGCAACCTCCAGCACAGTCGCGATCTCCTCCACCGTCAGCCCGCCGAAAAACCGCAGCTCCACGAGCTGACTCTGACGAGGGTACATCTCCGAGAGGCGCCGCAACGCGAGATCCAGCGCCAGGACGTCGATGCTCAGAGGCTCGAATGCGGCGTCACGGTCCTCTAGCGGAATCCGATCGCCGGCACCGCGCTTCAACGCGTTATGCGATCTCGCGTGATCGACCAGGATGCGGCGCATCAGATGCGCGGCGATCGCGAAGAATTGCGTCCGGTTCTGCCACCGGACCTGCCTCTGATCGACGAGCTTCACGTACGCCTCGTGAACGAGGGCAGTGGGGGGCAGCGAGTGATCCGGCCGCTCGCGCTGAAGGTAGCCGCGTGCCAGTCGGCGGAGTTCCGCATAGACCGCGTCGATCAGACGGCTCCGGGCACCCTCGTCGCCGGTGCTCCAGGCGACCAGGAGCCCGGTGACATCGGGCCCGCTCTGATGCATAGCCACTTCTTATACGCCAATCCGCCGCCAATGAGACGGAATTCGTCGCGCTTCCGCGTTTCCTCTGCCGCCATGCGCAGTCGGGCGCTGGCCGGGAACAGGGAGCCGTCCCATGCCGCTCGTTCCGTCGATGGTCCGCGACGTTCTCGTGCCGTGGTCGGTTGCAGTCGTTGTCGTCTCGTCCTCGACTCCCTGTGCGGCGGCAGGCGAGGTCGCACAAGGAGCAAGCAAGCCCGCCTGGCCATGTCGCCTCGTCCCAGTCTCCAAACTCCGCCCGGTGGTCGAAAAGGGGATGGAGCGGTCGGAGACACTCCGCCGTCAGTGCGAGGAACTTGCGACCGCACGAGCGGTCGTTGTCCTCGAGTGGGGCGTCATGGACTCGTCGTCGCTAGCAAGGACGGAAATCACGAACCGCGACGGCGTCGTCGTCGCTACTGTGAAACTCCCACCAGTGGGAGACACGATCGCGCTGATGGCTCACGAGCTGCAACACGTGATCGAGCAGACTCGAGGCCTTGACCTACGCGCCGAGGCAAACCGAGCAGGGTCGGGTGTCTGGCAGGCTCTAGGAAGCTACGAGACCCAGGACGCGGTCGACGTCGAACGTCAGGTCGCGAAGGAGTTGCGCGCGTACTCCAGGGTCGGGCGCAACTAGTCGCCGGGGTCCTCTCTCACTTCCCCGTCTTGAACACTCTCCGCAAGAGACCAACCAAACGTACCCGGTTTCCCGTCGCTAAAGAGCTGGCTATACTCGGGGCATTCCTTCAACGATCATTCGTCGCGTCGACCGGTGACCTCCGATGGCCATACGACAAGACAACCTCGAACGTGTCGGTCCGCGCCTGCGTGTCGTCTGTAACGGCGATGCAGAGGTGAACGGTATTCGCGCAGAGATCTCGGGCTCGGTCGAAGCCGACGCCGCGGTATCGAAACGAGTCGGCGCGCGGGAAAAGCTCGAGTGCGCCGTGAGCCAGGCGAAGGACTACGGCAAAACGTTGAAGAAGCCGCCGTCAGGCCGTCCGCCCACCGGCGGGGTCCGTGCGAGCTGCTTCGTGCGATTGGCAACATCCGAGACGCGACTCGATCGATTGCCGGGCAAGCCGCATCGACGCGGGGATCTCGTCACCGCGCAGTTGAGTCCAAGGCAGATCGGACAAATTGCAAATCGAGGCGCGCGGAGTGGGATCACCTATATCGAGATGGGAGAACCGTTGGCGCTCCCTCGTGCGGCGGTAACTCCCCGTCTGGTCAAAGCACCCATGAGCCGCGCGCCGAAACTACCCGACATGAAGATCGTCGTTCCACACGTGCTGATTGGAATCATCGACGTCGGCGGCTTCGACTTCTCTCATCCGGATTTCATCGATTCGTCAGGACGAACCCGGTTCGTACGTATCTGGGATCAGGGCGCTCCCGCCAGCTCGCCGCTCGGCGCCGCCCCGAAACCGTTCGGGTACGGTGCCGAGCTGACGCACGATCGCATGCAGAAGGCGCTGCAATGGAGCCGGCGGCACAAGATCGGCGCGACCGACCTGGTGCCCCAAACAGTGCAGGTGCCGGGCGCCCATGCGACGCACGTCGCCAGCATCGCCGCAGGAAACAACGGCGTCTGTCCGACTGCGATGATCGCCGGTGTGCTCATCGCGTTGACGGAGCGCGAGCTCGATCGACACGCGACGCTCTACGACTCGACACGGCTCGCCCATGCGGTCGATTACCTCTTCGCTCTTGGCGAGCACCTTTACCGGCAGCCGATCCCGACGGTCATCAACATTTCGCTCGGCACAAACGGTCACGCTCACGACGGAACCAGCGCGATCTGCCGATGGATCGACGCCACGCTGATGACCCCGGGACGATGTGTGTGTGTCGCGGCAGGAAATGCGGGTCAGCAGGCGCCGCAGTTCGAGGGAGATCTGGGACACCTCACCGGTCGCATCCACGCGGCGGGTCAGATCGCGGCGCGCGGCCTTGAAACCGATCTCGAGTGGCAGGTCGTCGGCAATGGCGTCGCCGATGTTTCAGAAAACGAGCTCGAAATCTGGTACGAAGCGGGAGACGAGTTCGAAGTCCGTCTGCGATCGCCGTCAGGCGTCTGGATCGGTCCCGTGAAGCCGGGCACCTACGTGGAAAACCGGCGGCTCGAGAGCGAGACGTTCGTGTCGATCTACAACGAGCGTTACAACCCGGCCAACGGCGCGAATCGCATCTCGCTCTTTCTCAGTCCGCGGTTGAAGCAACCAGTCGTCGGCATCGAGGCAGGCACGTGGATTGTCCGGCTCCGCGGCGTCGAAGTGCGCAACGGGCGTTTCGACGCGTGGATTGAGCGCGACGACCCTCGCCCGCTCGGACGTATCGGCGAAGTGGACGCGTGGCGGTTTCCGTCGTACTTCACCACCCGCAGCAACGTCGACCGCTCGTCGGTCAGTTCGCTCGCGTGTGGGTACCGAGTAATCTCCGTCGGCAACTGTGAGGATCTCGCTGAGCGTATTCACGTGTCGTCGAGCCAGGGACCGACGCGCGACGGTCGATACAAACCTGAGATCGCCGCACCCGGCAGTGATGTCGTCGCGGCGCGCGGCTTCTCGACCGACGATCGGCAGTGGGTCGCGATGACCGGCACGAGCATGGCGAGTCCGTATGTCGCCGGCGTCGCTGCGCAGATGCTCGCGCGCGAGCCGCGGCTCACAGCGACACAGATCGTCGGCATCATGCGCCGTACCGCGCAACCGTTGCCAGGCTCCGACTACGCCTGGCAGGACGCCGCCGGCTTCGGACGCATTCGACCCGAGATGTGCGTGAAAGAAGCTGTTCGGCCCTTCATGCCGCGCGATCTGAAGGCGAACGGTCAGGAAGCCAGGAAAAAGAAGAGAACCAAGGCGACAAAGGCGAAGCACCGATGAAACTCACTGCCTTTCATGCCGCAGACGGCGACTGCTGCCTGATCGAGTCGCGCGATTCTCCACCGCGGCGCCTGCTGGTTGATGGCGGGCGCACAGCGTCCTATGAGGCCAACACGCGCGACACGCTGGGGGCGATCCGTGACGACGGTGGCAAGCTTGACGTCATCTGTGTGTCGCACATCGACGACGACCATATTTCCGGCATCGTCCGCTTGATCGAAGACGAAGTCGCGTGGCGGCAGTTCGAGTTCCTGAAGGCCACCAAGCCCAGCACGAAACCTCCGTCGATCGCGCGGCCCCCGAAGATCGGCGAGGTGTGGCACAACGGACTCTTCCGGCTGGTTGGCGACGAGACGGGCCATGCCGTCGAGCCGGTGTTGGGCACTGTGGCAGCGATTTTGGCCGGATCGCCAGTCGACAAGCATCGCACGCTCGCGGCGCAGCTCGACGACGTCATCACCGGTGAAATGTCTTCGATGGAGTTGACCAGGCGGCTGTCGCCACAGCAGTTAGGGATACCCCTCAATCCACGCAGCAACGGAAGACTCGTCAAGCGATCGGCATCGGGTCCGACGAAACCGTTCGAGGATGTCGCGCTTGGCAGCCTGCGTATTTTTCTGCTCGGGCCCTCTCAGGACGACATCGATAAGCTGCGTGAGAAGTGGCAGGAGTTCCTCGACGAGAGCAAAGCCGAGCTCGCGAAGCTCCATCAGCAAATGTTGCGCGAGGAGGAGCGCCTCGGCGCCTTGAGCCCGCGAATCGTTGCGAACCCGATGCTTGACGAGGCACTGGGCGAAGGACTGAGCAGCGTCACAGAGGCCAACCTCGCATCGCTGATGCTTCTCGTCGAAGAAGGGACGAAAAAGGTGTTGATGACCGGCGACGGTGTGTCGAGCGAGATCATCGAGGGCCTCAAGCGGCACAAGAAGCTCGATGCGTCAGGGCGCATACACGCCGACGTGCTGAAGGTTCAACACCATGGCGCCAAAGCGAACGTCGACGATCAATTCGTCAGGACGGTGACGGCGGACAACTACGTGTTCTGTGGCAATGGCGCGCAGACCAACCCCGAGCTGGAAGTGGTCGAAGCCTTCGCGACGGCGCGGTTGAAGGGATTCGACGGCGGATCGCCAATCGGGCCCAACCGGCCGTTCAAGTTCTGGTTCACGAGCGGCCCAGCCACGCCGGACAAGACCAAGACCAAGGCCCGCCAGAAACATATGAAGGCGGTCAAGGCCCTGGTCACGAAGCTGCGACAGGGGCACACGGCGCAGATGCAGGCGGCGACTTTCCTGACTGACGGCAGCTTCACAATAAATCTGTAGCGGGTGCCACAATCTCTCTTTAGTCAGGGACGGGAAAACAGTGGTAGCGGACGACCGACCCCGTGAAATGCGATACGCCACATTCGGCGAGCCTCGACGGCATGTCTTCCGTCGGAACGCCCCTCGCCAACACGTAGTCGTACTCGAAGCCGTCCGCGTACTGAAAGTGCACCACGATTGACCAGAGCCGTGGCCCGCCGGCCGCCGAAGCTTCCGTGCTTTGCACTCCGATCAAAGCCGCAGCAGCAGTAGCAAACACGGCCGACAACAGCATCCTCTTCGCAGCCCTCAACGTCATAAGCTTGAACATCGTCTCTCTCCTCTAAAGGAGATATCGAAATCGAGGGCCGAAAGCCGGCAGAGGCTTGCTCACACTTTACGCGCGTTGCCCTACGCTCCCTGAAACGCGTCCTGCAGCTTGTTCTCTTGATCCTTCGACAGGTTGGTGGCGATGATCTCCGGCTTGCTGGCCTTCATCGCGTCCACGACACGATCGATGACGGCTTCCGACGTCATCAGGAACAGCGCCGACGTCCCTTCGATGACCTTCGCCCGCACCTCGTTGATGAAGGTATCGCTGATACCGTAGTCCCGGAACGCGCCACCGATGGCACCAAAGGCGGCGCCGACGGCCATTCCGAACAGCGGAGTGACGAAAATCAGCCCAAGAAGCATGCCCCAGAACATCCCGCTCGCGGCGCCTACGCCAACGAGATTCACGAGCTGCTTCGTCTTCGGACTCTTGCTTCCTGCCGGCCAGGAGACGATGCACGCGTCGTGGATCTTGATCAGCTGTTGCTGCTGAAGGCCCTGGATGATCCCAAGGGCGTTGGCCGCTCCGTCAGCGGTCTGAAATCTCAGTACGGTCATGGTCGCCATCTCTCGTGTCCTCCTCGCACGGCGTCATTTCTCCAGTCCGTGAGCCGACGCGTCGATGAGCAGAGTTGATGCCGGGGCGGATGACCCTGAACTGGTGAGATCGCGGCCATTTCTTGCGGGTTGGTCCGGACAGGCATCCGTGGTTCCCCCGATTGATCGGAGCGGCTCCGGAATGCCGGACCATCGAATCAGATCAGAACGATGGATTCGTCAACGCCGGGTCAAGCACAGACCTAGCCAAGCACATCGGGAGCGAAAGCGCCACCTGCGCGACGCCCTCGCTCCCTACCTCTCATGCTCGAACGCCTAAGCCGTTACAGGTATCTCGGCTGGAGCTGTAATCGCAATGAACGTATCGAGCACCGCGTCTGGGGAAACATCGCCGCTTCTGGTTCGCGACTGCAGGGCGATATCGTGAATGGACACAAGACCCACCAGCCGGCCTCCCGGCTCAACGACAGGGAGCCGCCGCACTTTCCGGACCCTCATCGTTTCGAGTGCGGCACGCACATCGTCACCGGGGGCGCATGTGTACACCGCGTTCGAAATCACGTCTCTGACCGCGATCTCTCCCTCGGTACGCGGTCGTGTCGCGGCGGCGATGCAGATATCTCGGTCGGTTATGACCCCGACCACGTGGTCCCGCTCGTCGGTTACGGGCACAGCTCCACAATCCCCTTCCCACATGATGTGTGCGGCCTCAGCCAGGTTCGTCTGGAGGCTGCAGCGTTTTACATCAGTGGTCATCAAATCTTTCACTTTCATGGAAGTACTCCTTAGTGGCTAGACAGTTTCGTGCGCATCACGAGCGTGATTACACACAAAAGAAGCCCACGACATATCGCAGGCGACGTTCGATCGGATTGATGACAATGCTCGCAACCAACATGCCGACTGCGAGCCCGACCGCCGCTCGCTGACCTGTCAATCGGCCGGCAGGTCTGCCGCACGACTACGATTGCTGCATGGAGGGAATTTAATGGTGGGCTATGATCTTCGAGGTCGTCCGGCCTTCGCATCTACGCTCGCGGGGATGCTCGGCGAGACGACCTCGAGACAGTTCACGGGCGACTCTGTTTCAAGTCACTCTTCGAAGTTGCAACCTTTCCACGCATGCAACCGCCATCCTGAATGGCGAAGCGCGGAGACGCGACGTCTCCCGTCACCGACCCGCTCGACCTTATCTCGACCTTCTCGCCAGCGATAACGTTGCCGGTGACACCTCCCATGATGACGACAGTTTTGGCGGAGATTTCCGCTCTGATGTCGGCGTCGGGGCCAATGGTGAGTGTGTATTCCGGAAGCTTGACGCTGCCTTCCATGCGCCCGAACAACGTCAGGTCCTCTGAACCGCTGAGCTCTCCCTTGATCATCACGGTCTTGCCAAGATTCATCACGAGTTTGTCGGCGGCGTCGCGCCCGATCGGCGCCGAGGGCGGCGGCGGCTTCTGTTGCGAGGCCGTCGCTCCACCCGATTCCTCTCGTTTCCACATGATCGTCTCCCAGATCGCAGGGGCTTCGGGATGTGACACACACGATAACCGAAATCAGCTGACAGGTGCGTGCCCTAAAATCGGCGCACGAGCCTCGACCTGAGCCAGCGTAATATCTAGCGCAAATGAAAGTCTCCACTGCCCTGCTTTGTCTCCTTCTCGCCTCGGCATGCGCACGGACGACAGCGCAACAGCCGTACGACATCGTGATCACTGGCGGATCGGTTCTGAACGGTGAGGGCACTCCCGTCGTCCGCGCGGACGTAGGGATTCGCGGCGGACGTATCGCGGCGATCGGCGACCTTGGCACCGCGACCGCGACGCGGCGGATCGATGCCGCTGGCTTGACCGTCGCGCCCGGATTCATCGACATGCACAACCATTCGGATTACACGATCCTCGTCGAACCCAAAGCCGAGAGCATGATCCGGCAAGGCGTGACGACGATGGTGTTGGGTGAGTCACGATCGGCGGGGCCGATCAAAGCCGGGACTGACGAAGCCCGCGCGCGCGCCGACGGCGTGACGGTCGATTGGACGACCCAGGGCGGCTACTTCGCCAGGCTCGGACGGCAGCACATGTCGACCAACATCGCCTCGTACGTCGGCGAAGAGCAGGTATGGACGTACGTCAAAGGCTACGGCGAGTCGGCGGCGACGCCGCAGGAGCTCGCTGCGATGAAACGGCTCATAGCGGAGGCGATGGAAGACGGCGCGATGGGTCTCTCGACAGCGTTGCTGCAGCCTCCTTCAAGTTTCGCGACGACCGCCAATCTGATCGAGCTCGCCAAAACGGCGAAGCAACATGGCGGCATCTACTCGTCGCACATTCGCGACGAAGGTGAGGGCGTCTTCCGGGCGATCGACGAAGCGATCCAGGTGGGTAAAGGCGCGCAGATTCGTGTCGACATCATCCACATGAAGATCGCCCATAAGAAACTGTGGGGTCGCGCGAACGAGATCATCGCGATGGTTCAGAAGGCGCGCGACGAGGGTTACGACATTCGCGCCAACGTCTACCCGTACACCGCCGGCCAGAACAATCTGTCCTCGATCGTGCCACCGTGGGCGCACGATGGCGGCCGCGAGAAGTTGCTCGAACGGCTGAAGGACCCGGCAGCGCGGAAACGGATGCGTGAGGAGGTGATGAACGGCCTGCCAAACTGGTACAACCACTACCTCGCGACTGGCGACGGCTGGGCGGGAATGATCCTCGTCTCGCTGAAGGCCGAGCGTAACAAGCCGTTCCAGGGCAAGCGCATGAGTGACTTGATTGCCGCGCGCGGCGGGCATCCTGCCGACGTGCTTTTCGACGTGCTGTTAGAGGAAGGCGGCAGCGTGCCGGCCGTGTTCTTTCATCACTCGGAACCGGACATGCAGCTGATCCTGAAACAGCCGTGGACGTCGATCGGTTCGGACGGAAGCGCGGTCAGCCCGGATGGCCCGACCGGTCGAACGCATCCGCATCCGCGCTACTACGGGACATTTCCTCGAGTGCTCGGGCGTTACGTGCGTGAGCTGAAGGTGATCACATTGACAGAAGCCGTGAAGAAGATGACGAGCATGAATGCCGACAAGCTTGGCATCACCGATCGAGGACGTTTGAAAGAGGGGCTCGCTGCGGATGTCACGATCTTTGATCCGGATCGCGTCCTCGATCGCGCGACGTTCGAACAGCCGCACCAGTTTCCCGTCGGAATCAAATACGTCATCGTCAACGGCGTCGTGACGGTTGACAACGAGCAGCACACCGGAGCGCTCGCTGGGCAGGTCATTTATGGCCCGGGCAGGCGCGGATCAGGGCATTAGACGTCAGCGGATCGACGCCTGGAAGGATTCGAGACGCGCGCGCAGGCGTGCGACAACCTCTGGGTGTTGCTGTGCGACATCGAGGCGTTCGCCAGGGTCGCGGTCGAGATCGTACAGCTCGGGGACAGCGACTGATCCGGTCGCGCCGCCGCGCCCTTCCGGCGCGACGAGACGCAGTTTCCACCCGTCCTGGCGCACCGCCTCCGGAACCGCACCCTGCAAGTAGAACAACTCGTGCCGCGGTGACGGACCCTGGCCGCGCAGTAGCGGCATGAGATCGAACCCATCGATCGGGCGATCGTCGGGGACCTTTCCACCAGCCAGCCGCACGAGTGTCGGGAAAAGATCCAGTTCGGACGCCATGTCGGCCGACACGCGCGCCGCCGGAATACCGTCCGGCCAGCGCACGATTCCCGGAACGCGTACGCCTCCCTCCCAGGTCGTGCCTTTGGTGCCTCGCAGCAACCCCGCCCAGCCGACGTCCCACAACGTTTGAGTCTCCTGAAAACTTCGCGCCGTCGCGTTCGCCCAAGGGCCGTTGTCGCTGAAAAAGACAGTGACCGTGTTTCGATCCACGTTGGCCGCCTTGAGCGCATCGAGAACCTCGCCGACACTCCAGTCGATTTCTTCGATGGCGTCGCCGTACCGCCCGGCACGCGAGCGTCCCTGAAAGCTCGCCGGCACGCCCACCGGAAGGTGCGGCATGTTGTAGGCGATGTAGAGGAAGAAGGGCCCGCCGCTCGACTCACGGATGAAACGAACAGCCTCCTGCGTGTAACGCTGCGTCAGGGTCGAGGCATCGACAGGCCGCTCGATCTCTTGGCGGCCACGATACAGCGGAACCGGAGGTGAATCCTGCACGAAGGGCAGCCGATAATCGTGCGAATACGGCAGCCCGAGAAAGTAATCGAATCCGTGCGACGTGGGATTGAATTCCGGCCGGCTCGCAAAATCGCCAAGGTGCCACTTGCCGAGCATCCCTGTCCGATAGCCCCGCGGCTTCAACGCCTCCGCAAGGGTGATCTCTTGCTGAGGCAAGCCGACAGGCGAACCGGGACCCGTTGGCTGAAGTTCGCCGGACCGGACGGAGTAGCGACCGGTCATCAACTGGGCTCGCGACGGAGTACACGACGGCGCGGCGTAGAACGACGTCAGTCGGATGCCCTCGCGCGCCATCCGATCGATATTCGGCGTGTTGATCGTGGGATGGCCGTAGGACGACAGATCTGCGTAGCCTTGATCGTCGGTAAGAAAGACGACGATGTTCGGCCGCGACGGCGTCTGCTGCGCCTGACCGGAGCCGGCGGGGAGCGCCCCCACAGCAATGATGATAGCGAGCACCGACCACACGCTGGCGCGACCACGATCGTGCAGCATCCCGCCTCCTTCGCGCGTACTGTAGTATGCACCTGCCAACGGCGATCAATACCCTGGTCGACTCGCCGAATCAGTCTGGCTCGGGAATCACATGTGAGGACATCAATGTTTCAACGACTCATTCTTGGCGTCACGATCTCGCTCGTCGCCGTCGCGTTGTCCGTCGCCCCGACGGCGCAAACACCAGGGCCGGCGCGCCCCGCCACGTTCGCCCCGGATTGGACCTTCAAAGGATCCGCGCTGACCGGGACAGAACAGATTGGCGAGGCGACGTGGCGTGCGGAAAACGGTGAGATCGTCGGCACGCCGAAGAGCCCTGATGGCGGCTGGCTCGTCATCAATCCGGGTTACCAGGACGTGCAGGTCGCCGGGTCGTACCGGTGCGCCGGCGCCTGTAACGTGGGCGTCATGGTGCGGAGCGAAAAGACGTCGGCAGGCATCAAAGGTATTTACAAGTCCCTGGCGGGAGGACAATCCGAGACTGCCGCGGTGGCTATCGACCCACAAGGGCGCATCGCCGCGCGCGAACCGCTGACGCGCCCCGGCGGCGCCATGCTCCGAATTCAGCCGCCACCTCCCCCGCAGAGTGCCGGAGGAGCAGGAGGTGGAGGTGGTGGGCGCGGCGGCGGGCGCGGCGCGGGTCCGGCTTCCACTTTCGTGTCGATGTTTCCCGGCCGCGGCTCGACGGCGTTCAAACCCGACGACTGGAATACGTTCGAAGTGCTGGTCGACGCCAACGTCTTTCGCGCGAGCGTGAATGCGCCCGCCGGTGGCGGACTCGCAATCGATCAGGACACGGGCACGTTCGGACCGATAGCGCTTTACGTCGGCGGAACGGGTGAAGTGCGCTTCAAGAATCTCGGGCTCAAGGATCTGCAACGTCGCGTGACGCCCACCGAGAAGACCTCTTCTCGTTTTCGCGCCCAGCGTTTTGAGGATTTCTACTACGGTTGGTCCGCCGCGGCGGGCGACTTCAATCACGATGGCGTCCTCGACGTCACAATCGCCAACCGCTACTACCTAGGGCCGACGTTCACCGACTCGCGCGAGTTGTATCTCGGCCAGGCGTTCAATCCGGCGAAAGAATACGGCCCGGCGATGGTGAACTATGCCGGCGACTTCACCGGCGACGGGTGGGACGACATCCTGGTGGCCGAATCACGCGCGCCGGCGCTCTACGTGAACCCGCGTGGTGAATCGCGCCGCTGGACCCGCTACACGGTTTTTCCGGAAGTCATATCCGAATCGATCACCTTCAAGGACGTGAACAACGACGGTAAGGTCGACGCCATCTTCTCCGGCAGTAATAAGGTTCAGTGGGCGACGTCCGATCCCGCGAATCCGACGGGCCCCTGGAAGAGCTACGCCGTCTCCGAAGCGGGCCCGTGGGGCGGCAGCATTCACGGCATCGGTGCCGGCGACATCAACGGCGACGGCCGAGTCGATTTGATCGCACCGCATGGATGGTGGGAGCAGCCCGCGGGCGGCGCGACGGTCACCCCGTGGACGTTTCACCAGGGCGCGTTCGGCCGCAACGGTAACGCCGGCGCAAACATGGAAATCTACGATGTCAATGGCGACAAACTGCCCGACGTCGTCACCTCGCTTGCCGCGCACGGCTTTGGCCTCGCGTGGTACGAGCAAAAGCGCGATGGCGGTGGAGCTGTCTCCTTCATCGAACACCAGATCATGGGAGACTTCGCCGCAAGCAACCCTGGAGATGTGACGTTCAGCGAGTTGCACGCGTTGACGATGGCGGATATTGACGGCGATGGCGTGAAGGACATCATCACCGGCAAACGAGCGTGGGCACATCTCGACAGCTACAGCGATGCCGATGCCCAGGGGGCGGCTGTTCTCTACTGGTTCAAGACGATCCGCGATCCCAAAGCGACCGGCGGCGCGCGATTCGTGCCGGAGTTGATTCACAACCGGTCGGGTGTGGGCTCGATGATCGAGGTGGCCGACCTCAACAAGGATGGCGCGATCGACATCATGGCCGCGACCATTCGCGGCGGCTTCATCTTCTGGAATACTCCGACGCGTGGCGCGCGAGGCAGTGGATCGTCGGCGTCGTCAACGCCAGCGGCCGGGCGCAAATAGGTAACCCGCGATATGACGGCACGCCGGTGCGCCGGCCCCGGCGTGTACTCTCCTTCCGCATTCTGCCGATCCCGCCAAGATTCTTGTTTCGCCGTCTGATCAAATCGGCATAATACCGGTCTCTCGCGGACGACCCGTGCCCTGTCACAACTGGAGAACACGTTATGAAGCGCAGAGCGATAGTTCTGATTGCGGTGTGCGCTGTCCTGATGTCGACCGCCGGCTCGGCGAAAAAGGACAAGGCCGTCGATGACGCGCCCAGACTTTCTACGATGGGCGCGCTGGCGGAGCGCGCGCGCGCCGCGATTTCCGATCTCGGTGACGCGCAGTTTGATCCCTGCGCTGCCGCGGTGTGCAGCGAGGAGACACCGGTCGCGAACACGCAGTCCGAAATGGCGATCGCGGTCGATTCAACCGGTCAACACGTCGTCGTCGGTTTCAACGACTTCCGCGGATTCGCCCTCGCGACGGTCAGTCTCTCCGGTTTCATGTGGTCAGACGACGGTGGCGCGACATTCCACGACGGAGGTCAGCTTCCAACCCCTGGAAACGATCTCGTCGGCACGACGCGATTGCCACAGGTGTTCGGCGATCCCGACATCAAGTACCTCGGAGCCTGCACCTTCATCTACAGCTCGATCATGGTGAAGAAGTTCTCGTCGACGCCAGTGCCAGGCCGTACCGTACAGACCATGAGCCTCCATCGCTCGACCGACTGCGGGCACACGTGGGAGGGACCATTCGACATCACCGCCGCGACGAATCCAAACGGCCAGGTGAACGCGACGAATACGCCGCGCGACTCGGCCGACAAGGAATTCATCGATGTCGATCCCGAGACCGGACGAGTGATCATTGGCTGGTCGAATTTCACGACAATCGCGAACTCCGGCGGCAGCCCACAGAACATGGTCGCCTATTCAGACGACGCGGCCACGGCGACACCACCGACCTGGACGGCAGGAAAGGTCGTGGGAAACCGCGGCCAGTCGCTGATGCCCCGTTTCGCTGCCGGATCGGATGAAGTACATCTGGTCTGGAGCGATCGCGGCCAATCCTTCCCGTTCCGGCAGATAAGCTACACCCGGTCGCTCGACAATGGCGTCACCTGGGAAGTGGCGCGCGGCCTGGCCCCCGCGCCGTTCAAAGTGATGGACCAGGTGCTCGGCAACGATCGCGTCCACGAATTCCCAACCATCGCAGTCGACACATCAAACGGCCCGTATCGAGGAACCATTTACGTCGCGTACGCTGACAACGACCTGGATGATGGAGCGGACATCGCGCTCCAGGTGAGTCGGGACGGCGGAACGACATTCAGCGAGCCGCAGCGCCTCAACGTCGATCCAGGTTTAGACCGCGCGCAGTGGTTTCCCACGATGGCCGTCGACCGCGATACGGGACGAGTTTCAATCGCGTGGTACGACCAGAGCGTCGCGCAGTCGGGCGATCGGACTGAAATTGTCTGGACGTGGTCCGACGATGGCGGCGTGACGTGGGAGCAGCCGATGCCGGTTTCGGATCGCCCATTCAACGCCGGGTGGGGTAACGGGACGAGTCAGCCGAACCTTGGCGACTACAACATGTCGGTCGCGCAGGACGGTGCATTTCTGGCGGCGTTTTCCTACACGTATCCCCCGCCGGGAGGCCTGGCCGATCCGGCCGGCAGCGGCAACTTTACGGTTCCCGATATTTTCTTCCGGCGCGTCCCACAGGATCGGCACAAGGTGAAGGCGGCGTCGCTGCGTCTCGAAGCCGTGTCGGCCTCCGACAGTGGCCAGAACGGCTTCATTGACCGCGGCGAGACCGCCGCGCTGACGATCGCACTCCGCAACTACGTCATCAATCCGCTCTATGCGACCAAGGTGCGCGGCATTCACTCGACGCTCTCGACGACGACACCCGGTGTCGCGGTCGTGCAGCCAGACGGTGATTTCCCGAACGTCGATCCTGGCGGCGTGACCAGCAACCGGCAGCCATTCGTCCTCGCGTTCGGGAACACCTTCGTCGCCGGCTCCGACGTGGAGTTGATCCTCACCGTCGACAGTGCGGAGCACGGCACGATTGTGTTGAAACACACTCTGCGCACCGGAACGCCGGTGCCAACGACGCTTCTTGCCGAGGACTTCTCAGCCAGCGCCCCGGGATGGAGCGCCGCGCATGGAGCGGGGGCCAATACTGTGCCGTGGGTCCTGTCCTCCGCGGGCTTCTGCGGCCAGACCGGACGTTACGCTTTTCATACCAACGCCAACGACGGCCCCTCGGGAGGGTCGCCGGCGCGTTGGGAACGTTTGATCGGTCCGGCGTTCAACGTGCCGAGCGATGCGCAATGGGTCACGATCGATATGGACATCTGTACCGACACAGAGGACGAGCCGGTTTTCAACGTGCAGGCGTACGACGGTTTCTTCCTCCGTATCACCGATGTCGTTCCAGCGCCGGCCCCGCTCTTCAGCTACTTGCTCGAGGCATTCGCGGAGGACTTCACGACCGGCAGTCTGCTCCATTACCCGAAGCACTTCCCGCGAAATTCAGATCCGAGTTACTTCGAAGACATGTCGGTGTGGGCGGGCGAATCCGGTGGGGTGAAGCACGTGCATGCACGACTGCCGGGAACGACGGCACGGCGTCTCCAGCTCCGTTTCGAGTACGCGCAGGACTCGGTCGGCACCTGCGCGGACGTGCGGGCGGGCCACACCTGCGGCGTCTCGGTCGATAACGTCCTCGTGCAATCGGTGCGCGCGGCGCAGTAAGAGATAGCCTTCTGCCCTTCGTTCGTGGTGATCACCTTGCCGTGCGCTGCGCACGGCGAGGTGATCGATCCGCAGTCGGTGAGTGGTTATCGCGGCGGATACCAGTACTTCATGTGGCAGTTCTCGCACGCCCTGTCGATGCCGTCGCCGGCATCCAGAAGCTTGTGCTTATCCTTCGCTTCAATCGCCTGCAGCACGGGGATCATGCTGTCGTACAGGTCGTGCGCCAGTTTTGTGAAGTTCTCGCGATCGTGATTGATCATCGCTTCGATTCGATCCGGGGGCAATTCGATCCGTGGATCGGATGCTTGACCAGCCTTGGCGACCCGGCGTCCGGGAATGAGCAAGAGGTTGGCGCCCTCCATGATCTGGATCGCCCGCCGGCGCAGTTCCTTCCACTCGTCGTCGGTTTGAGGATATCTCTCGACGGCACCCTTCGCCGTCACCGTCGTTGAGACCGCGTCCCAGATGTAATCGGCGCTGGGATCGACGAACGAGTCCATGATGTCTTTGATGGTTGCGTCGAGGCGGTACTCAGGCGCGGCCGCCGGCTGCGCTTTCGACACTCCCCTGTCCTGACACGCAGAGACGAGGAAAAGGCTGGCAACAACCATCGGGAGGCACCTGCGCATAGCAGCCCCTTCTGAAAATGCCTATCCTATCCCACGTTGGCCGGCTTCGATGCGTTGCGGGATCCTTCCTATCCGTGTACAGTCACCACCACCCAACGAGTTCGGAGAGGAGTGATCGATGTCGCTGCTTGGCTGGTGCCAATGGCTCGAGCACACATCGTTAGCCACTGCCGTCAGCGAGTCCGTGTGGTTGTTTCCGCTGATCGAAGGCAGCCACATTCTTGCGCTTCCCCTGTCGGTCGGGATGATCCTGATGTTCGACTTCCGCCTCCTCGGTCTCGCGTTTGAAACCGGGCCGGCGGCGAGAATGATGGCCGATGTCGTGCGCTGGTCGAAGTACGGCTTTGCCATCATGTTCGTTACCGGCGGCATCTTGTTCATGACCCAGGCGTCGAAGGCCTATGGAAACGGGTTCTTCCGCACGAAACTGCTGTTGCTGGTGATCCTCGCGATCAATGCCGCCGTCTATCAGCTCGTCCTCTATCCAAAGATGCCGCAGTGGGATGCGCGCGGCGGCGCGCCCCTGGGGGCGCGGATGTGTGGCGCCGTGTCGCTGGTCGGCTGGATCGGTGTGATCATCTGCGGCCGCACGATGGCATATCAGTTTTGAGAGAAAGGCCGTCATGACGTCGTCGATCCGTTCCTTCCTGGATTGGTGTTCGCACACGGCAACGATCGTCTACATCCGGGATAGCAGTTACGGAATGCCTGCAGTTCAGTCCGTCCATCTCGTGGCCCTGACGATGCTCCTGGCCGCAATGCTTGTGCTCAACCTGCGGCTCGCGGCAGTCAGCATGATGGACTGGTCACTACCGGCGGTTGAACGACAACTCAGACCATGGGCCATCGGCGCGCTCACACTCGTCGTCGGCTCAGGGACGCTGATGTTTATTGGCAACCCGCCGAAGTATCTGGCCAACGCGGCTTTCCTCTTCAAGATGGCGGCGCTGGCGCTGGCGGTGGCGTGTCAATTCGTCGTGCTCCGAAGATTCTTCACGTCGGATCCCGCTATCCGCCGGCGACCGATCAATGTTGCTATTGCCGTCCTGTCGCTGACGCTCTGGTTCAGCGTGGGCTGGGCGGGGCGCGCAATTGCATTTGTTTAGTGAAAGGTGTACCGTCTGAGCTTCCGACCAAGGAGAGTTCCCTATGATTCGCCGCATTCTTTTTTCCGTGGCGTTTGCGGTCGTCCTGCTGTCCGGGAACCTGGCCTCAGCGCACCACAACATGACCGCGTTGTTCGACTTCAACGATCGCGTCACGTTGACCGGCAACTTGTCGAAACTCGATTGGCGAAACCCACACACCTACTTGACGATCGATGTGAAGAACGAGAAGGGTGCGCTGGTGAACTGGCTGGGCGAAGGACCATCTCCGAGCTGGTTCCGTATTCGCGATATCGGCAAGGCCGATTTCGAGAACAGCATGGGAAAGCCGCTGACGCTCGAACTCAGTCGCGCGCGCGACAAATCCCTGTCGGGACTGATCCGAACGATCACGCTGCCCAACGGTCGCGTGGTCTCTGCGTGTCCGCAAAACTGCTGAACTGATCCACCGCAAGAGAGGGTGTTATGAAGACTGCCATTCGGGCGGCCATTGTGTTTGTGGCCGTCGCGCTCGGTTTCGTCTGTCTCCCCGGTCGCACGTTCGGCCAGGAACTCTCGGCAGAAGCGAAGGACAAGGCCGCGGCGGAAGCCAGGGCCAAGCGCAACGCCCAGGCGTTCGAGAACAACGCAACGACGATCGTGTTCTACGACCGGACCGGCAAACGAACGGGCAGTGTCGGCGAGCGGGCGTTGTACGGCGAAACCGTACTGTCGCCCGATGGTTCGCGCATTGCGATCGTGAAGAACGATCTGCCGAACGAGACCGCTGACCTCTTCATCATGGACGTCGGCACGGGCGCCAGCACCCGACTGACGACGAGTGCGAGGACCGAATTCGTGATGGCGCCGGTGTGGTCGCCCGATGGCAAGCGGATCGCGTATGTCACAATCCGCAAAGGGCAGGAAGCGATCTATGTGCGGCCGGCGACCGGTGAGGGAGCCGAGGAGGTTCTCTACAAGCATCCCGGCGCGTTCATGAATCTCACTGACTGGTCGTCTGACGGTCGATTCCTGACCTTCGCGATTTCCGATCTCTCTGGAGGCACGTTATACACGCTGCCGCTCGAGGGTAGCGGAGAACGCAAGGCCACGGAGATTTTTAAAACCGACCTGCGCGTGTTCAACCCGAAGTTCTCGCCCGACGGCCGCTTCGTGTCCTACGTGATGATCGACAAAGCGAACAAGGCGGAGGTCTTTGTCCGCCCAGTCGATCCTGCGGCGACCGGCGGGCCGTGGCAGATATCCGAAGGCAGTTTCAGCGGCGGGTTCTGGCGGCGCGACGGCAAGGAACTCTACTACCTTGCGCGCGATCAGGCCGTGATGGTCGCCGACGTGAGCACGTCGCCAACGTTTTCGTCGACGAAACCGAGAGTGCTGTTTCGCCAGGAAGCGAAGGTGCCGGATCGTCTGGCGTACGTGAGTGCCGATGGCGAACGGTTCCTTGCGCTGCCGCCGCCGCGCGGGCCGCAACTGCAGCAGATCACCATCTTCAACCGGCAGGGAGAGCCGGTGCAGAAAATCGGCGATCCGGGGCTGTATTCCGGACCGTCCTTCTCTCCCGACGGCGCCCGTCTCCTCGTCTCCAAGAACGATCTGCAGGCCGGACAGGCGGATCTCTGGATCATCGACCTCGCCACCAACAAACAGACCCGGCTGACCAACGACACGTTTCCCAAAGTCAATCCGCTGTGGTCGCCAGACGGAAAGTACATCTACTACGCGTCGTTCCGTAACGGCGACTTTCCTGTCTACCGCCGGCTGTCTGATGGAACGGGCACTGAGGAGCTGGTGTTCAAGTACACGGCCGGTGCGTTCGTCGGTCTCAGTGACATTTCTCCAGATGGAAAGTTCCTCGTCTGCGACTCGGGGGGCATAATCCTGGTTGTCCCGCTGACGGGCGATCCTGCGACACGCAAAGAGATCGAATTCTTACGGGAGGAGTTTACCGACGGCATCGGCCGCCTCTCCCCCGACGGCCGTTTCATGGCGTTCCGATCCGATGAGGCCCAGCCCGAGCGAGGCGAAATCTACGTTCGTCCGTTCGATGCCGCGAAGGGACTACCGGGCGAAGGGAAATGGCGCGTATCGAACGATGGCGTGCAGGCCATGCTCCATTGGCGCGGAGACGGAAAAGAAATCTTCTTCCGCGGTCAGAACCTGGACTCCAACGATCTCCTCGTGATGTCGGTTGACGTCAACACGTCGCCGACGTTCACGGCCGCCGTGCCAAAGGTACTCTTCAAACTTCCCGGACCGCTTGGCGGCAACCTGGGGAACGTCAGCCGCGACGGGCAACGATTCGTCTTCGCGATCAACGTCCCTGCAGCCGGCACGAAGTGACCGAGCTGCGACTCCCACACGCCTGCGAGCTGGTCTGTGTTCTCGACCGGGAACATCTGATGGCAGCGTTGACACACTCTCGTCACAACGGTACGCTGCCAATAGGTAGGGAGTAGCGGCCCGCACCCAGCGGGTGGTCCAGTCGTCAACACGGAGCTCGATCGAGTTCCCGGCTGCAACCGACGCAATCAACGCATCCAGCGAGACTGCCACACCGATGGAGGTGTGTGGTGGTCCTGTGGATTACCTTCCTCAGCTTCATTCTCGTTCTGCTCGCCCTCGATCTCGGAGTGTTCCATCGCCGTGCACGCATCATTTCGGTGCGCGAGGCGTTGGGATGGACACTGATTTGGCTCACGACCGCGTTGGCATTCGCGGCGGTCATCTACGTCGGGTATGACCGCCATTGGTTCGGCATGGGTCTGACGCCAGATCCCGTCGAACGCAGCGCGCTATGGCCGGAGGGCCGGGTCAACGATGCACGGTCGGCGACCTTGAAGTTCATGACCGGCTATCTCGTCGAGTTGTCACTCAGCGCCGACAACGTCTTCGTGATTGCGATGCTCTTCAACTACTTCGCGATTCCCCGCATATTCCAGCATCGCGTGTTGTTCTGGGGCATTCTCGGCGCGCTCGCGATGCGCGGCATCATGATCGCGATCGGCGCACAAATGGTGTCGCGCTTTTCGTGGACGCTGATGGCCTTTGGTGTCGTGCTTATCGCTACCGCGGGCAGGATGTTCTTCATGGGCGACAAGCCGGTGGATCCAGAACGGAAGCTCCTGGTGCGCATGATGCGGCGCCTGTTACCAGTCACGACAGAGTTTCACGGCGAACATTTCGTCGTCCGGCGTGACCCGCCAGATCCATCCGCGAGCCGCTGGGTTGTCACGCCGCTTGCCCCGGCGCTGGTGATGGTCGAGACGACCGATCTGATTTTTGCGGTCGACTCAATTCCGGCGATCTTCGCGATTACCGCGGATCCGTTTCTTGTGTTTACGAGCAACGTCTTCGCGATCCTCGGGTTGCGATCGCTGTACTTCGCGCTCGCCGGGGCGCTCCACGCGCTGCCCTATTTGAAGCATGCGCTTGCCGCCGTGCTCCTTACGGTCGGGATCAAGATGCTCGCGCACGCATGGCTCGAGGAGACCTTCGGCGACAACTTCAATCTCTACCTGCTCGCCCTCGTCGTCGCCATCCTTGGATTGGGTGTACTGGTCTCGCTGCTGGCGCGGCGGCACCCCATCGCTGATTAATTACAGATGCCGTGTCCTTCATACAGCTATGAGACGGCTGCGGAACTTTTTTCACTCTCTAACCGCGGCCGTCGTTCGGATTCAGGCGAAAACTCGGAGGTTCCAAATGGCGCTTATCTTGCGGCGTAGGCCTCATGGCGAATCTTCGCTGGCTGGTTGTCTTCGCGATGTTTGCGCAGGTAGGGATTCCGCGCCCACCGACAAATGTCCGAATCATTAACGATCTAGTGAGTTGCCGCGGTGATGAAGTTGGCACGCCTCCGAATTGCTTCCCAGCGCCACCAGCACCGGTCGTCGGCGGCAAACAATGGAGAATGGTGTACTCCGAGGAGTTCAGCGGGACCACGCTTGACCTGACCAAACTCACGCCCTGCTTCGACTGGAACTTCGGCGCCTGCACGGCGTCATTCAACACCGGTAAAGAGCGGTACTTGCCGTCGCAAGTGCAGGTGAGCAATGGCACGGCGAAGCTGCTGGCGGAGCCGCTCGCGCCGGCCTACGCGAGCAGCGCGTGTTACCAGGGACAATGCACCTACAAAGCGGGACTGGTATCGACCGCGCGCCCGCGGGCTGACAATGGTTCGGCGTATTTGTTTCCTTTCACCTACGGCTATGTCGAATCGCGCATGAAGTTCCCCGGCACACCAGGATTCTTCACGGCGTTCTGGATGCTGCCGACAAATCCGAGCTTCAGCTACAACACCGAAATCGACATCGTCGAGATCCTCGGCGGCCATCCCGACACCATCTTCATGACGTATCACTACAGCGGCCGCAGCACATCCTTCACACCCAACAACGGCCTGCACAACAACGGCGCCTGCCAGGTCAAAGACTATTCAACCGACTTCGTGCGATTCGGCCTGGACTGGGAACCGACATATGTGGCGTGGTACATCGATGGCGTGAAATGCGGCCAGTTCAATGGCAACGCGAGCACGATCGAGAGTGGCCCGATGCAGTTGATCCTGCACATGATGGTCGACAATCAATGGGAACGGGACTGGGGCTCGGTTCTGACCAGTCAGACGCTCGTGCGGCAACTCGAAGTGGACTACATTCGCGTCTATCAGCAGCAGTAGCCCGAGACAACAACCTGGGTTATCGTCATGCTGCGCCTTCAATATCGCCGCGCCAAGGATGCCGAATGCGATCACTGATTGTCGGGATGCTTGCACTCGGCGCGTTGGAATCGGCGTCGGGCCGCACGCGCGACGCCAGCCAATACACCGGGGCATCCGAAATAAGACGCGAGAGCCGCGGCAGTTTCCAGTTCATCGATCCCGGAACGAATCATCCGATCACTGTTTGGTTCTGCCGAAGCCGGGCGATCGCCGCTGAGACGCGCATCGTGTTTGTGATGCATGGGAGTGAATCTCAAACGGCTCGCCAGGCCTGTGACATCGCGGCGCCATATATTCAGACGCACAACGTCGTCGTGCTCGCTCCTCAATTTGCAGAGGAATTCTATCCGAGTGACGGCTACGTCTTCGGAAATATGGTGGACATCGAGGGACGCCTGCTCGCAAAGTCTGTCTGGGTTTCGAGCACGATCGAGCGGTTGTTCGACGAGGTTCGTCGCGAAATCGACCTGACTCACGCCGAGTACGACATCGTCGGATTCTCCGGCGGCGCGCAATTCGTCCATCGGTTGACGCTCTTCGTCCCTGAGGCTCGTTTTCGCCGAGCCGTTGCCGCCAGTGCCGCGCGCTACGCTGTGCCGTCCTGGTCAGAGAAGTTTCCGTTCGGTCTCGCAAATGGCCCTATCGATCGCACCGCACTGGCAGCAGCCTTTTCCCGTGACTTCGTCGTGATACTTGGCAATCAAGACGTCACCGATAGAGAACGCGACCCTGCGTCCAATGCACAAGGCAGTTCGCGCTTCGCTCGAGGGCTGCGATTCTTCGCCATGGCACTTGACCAGTCCGCCAGTGTCGGAGTGCCATTGCGCTGGCGACTCCGCATCGTCCCCGGCGTCGATCATTCGCCAGTGCCGATGGTAAGGGCAGCGCTCGAACAACTCGATAAATAGCGTCTACTCCTTGAAGGCGCTCCAACGAGTGTGTACGACTTCCATGAGTTCCTGGAACCGCGGATGGTCACGCATTCTCAGGAAGCACGGATCGTGCTGCGCAAGAAATGGATAGTTGATAAAACCTCGACCGACGGCAATGGCGAGCCAGTGGAGTGCGCGTTCGGGCATGCCGGCCAGTGCGTATCCTTGCGCGATGATGCGCGGAAACATGTCGGCGGCATGGGCCACAGCTTCGACATCCGGAGTCACCACGGCATGTGCGGCCGCGGCGTTCCCGCTGGCGGCATGCGCGATAAAAAAAGTCAATCGCGCCGAAATCGTCCGTCTGACTTCCTGCGGGAACGTCTCGAGCACGTCGTCGATTGACTCGCGATCGCCGGTCAGCGCGAGAATCCAGACATAGAACAATCGCGCCATCGGGTTCCCTGGATCCATCTCAAACATCTGGCGGTATGGTTCGACCGCATGTTCGAAATCGCCGTCCATCACATCGGCAAAGGCTGGCGTGCAACGACTCAGGGGCGTCAGGGGATCGACTGCAAGAAGGCGCCCTATGAGTGGCCGCGCCGCTGACACCCGACCGGAGATGAGATAGCAGTTGACCAGCAGCAGGAGCGTGTCGGCGTTGTTCGGCTCGAGTTCGAGCGCACTCTTGAGATCGACGACCGCATCCTGGACCAGACCGCGGCTATAGTGAACCCAGCCGCGTAACTGCAGTCCGGATGCGCAACCTGGCTCGAGCGCGAACACATTGCGCACGCACGCTTCCGCTTCCTCGACCGGCCGTGCGCTGAGGTCGAGACCGGCTTCCCTGTATTGCAGGTGGGCGTGCCCCAACGCCGCATACAGCCGCGCGTTTGCGCCAACGAGGGCGAGCCCGTTGTGGAGCAGCTGAATCGCGTGCGTGATTGCATCGTTCCGCCATCGCCACGCCTGCTGGCGGGCCCGCAGATAACATTCGTAGGCGTGGACGTTTTCGATCCCGTGCCGCGCCAATTGACGGTCTTCGGCCGGTGTGACTCTCACGGCCAGCGCTTCGACGATCACTCGCGCAATGCGTTCCTGGATGGCAAACACCTCCGAGACCGAGCCTTCGAACTTGTCGCTCCACAAATGATCGTCGCTACTCGCATCGATTAACTGGGCGGTGACTCGCAAGCGGTCGCCGGCGCGCCGCACGCTTCCTTCCAGAACGTAACGCACCCCGAGATCACGCGCGATACTCTTCACGTCTTTCGTGGTCCCTTTGAACGTCATTGCGGAAGTCCGCGAGATGACACGAAGAGCAGCGACGTGCGACAGATCGCTGGTCACTTCGTCAGTCAGGCCATCGGCGAAAAACTCGTTCTCGGGGTCGGTGCTTAAACTGCTGAACGGCAGGACCGCTATCGACTTGAGAGAACCCTCGGCCGGCGTGCTCGCGCGCCCTGCCCTGGAAGACGGCAACACGGACGGGCCGCGAAGCGTCCGTTGCCAGGTATCGATTTCGGACTTGTACGCGTAGACGCTGCCGAGCGTATGGTGCATGTGACGATGCACCGGCAGACCCTCCTGACGTTCCCAGCGGCGCACGGTGCGGACCCCCCGCTGCAGATAGGCGGCAATCTCTTTCCACGAATCGAGACGGTCTCCCGGCTCCTGGGGCACGATGCCATTCTAAGACGCACGATGGCGATGGTGATCGGAGTTGGCCAAAGTGGGTCATCGGGTCCGCGGCCACCTTTGGTGTCTTGGCGCACCTCACACGACCGCGTAGCTTTGAAGCGGCCGGACAGACGGCCGAATCATCCAGTTAGCCGGTCGACAGGAGGTGGTTATGAAGTACGCACGCGCGCTGTATGGTCTTGGGCTCATCACCGTGACGGCGTTCAGTGGTGTGGCGGGGGACGCACGTGGCGTCGCTGACCCGACCAAGCACAGTCATCGCGACACCAGGACGGTGCAGGTCACCGGCACTGGCTTCGATGATCTCAAGAACGCCATCGTTCATTGGAAGAAGCCCACGCCGACCGGAATGATCCAACAGAGCACGGAGATCGTCGAACTCTACGGTGACTTGAGAGGCCGAGTCCTGTATCACGTGACGTCCGTGTTTGATTTCGTAAACGGCACGCTCGTCAATACAGGAGATCAGGTGTACTCAGGAACAATTGCCGGATCCCTGCCAGTCATGATTCATGACAATCGGTTCCGGTTTGAGGTGAACCTCCTGACTTCGGAAGAGTCAGGCCAGGTATTCCTCTCAGACCACATTGCCGGGCCTAAGGTCCGATGCAAGCTCGACGGAATTGGCACCGGCCTGAACAGCGATGGCAACCCGACGTTCAAGTACGACGGTGAGTGTACGTTCCGTGGCGAATAGGTCGGTGCGATCCGGCTGACCTTTGACCCAACGTTTTCGTCCAAGGAGATCACATGGCGGCCGCCGTGAAATTCGCGTCGTCGCAGCTATTTCGTCTCCGGGAACAGCAAGACCTTCACGTAGCGGTTCGTATCAAGATACTGACGCGCCGCATCCCTGAGCATCGGCGCCGAAAGCTGATCGTAGATCTGGCGCAGCGAACTCGCGTCGGGAATCGGCTCGTCGTATTGATAGGCGTACGACAACTGGCTCAGAGCGTAGCCGTTCTGACGGCTGTCCGTCTCCAGATCTCGCCGCAAGGCCGCCTGCGCGTCGGCCGCCTGGCCGGCGCTCGGGCCGGTCGTCTTGAAATCGTCTACGACGCTGAAGAGTGCTTTGACCAGATCCTCGGTGCGGGTCGGATCGCAGGCGAACGTGATCGTGACGCGGTACTCCTCATTCGGTCGTTTCGTGAATTCAGGGACGACGCTCACACCATACGTGCCGCCGAGATCCTCGCGGAGAACCCGTTGCAGATTTCCGGCGAGGGTATTCGCCATCGCGCGAAGGACGATGCGATTCTTCTGATTGTTCTGGAACGGTCCGCTGAACACGACGCCCACTTCACTCTTCGGCGTCGTCCCCTTGTTAACCAACTTCTCCACCACGCCTGCAGGCGGTCTGATCCCGACGTCCTTTCCTGCCTCCTTGCGATTCAGTGCTGGAAGGCTGGCGAGGTATCGCTCGACCATGGGTTTGATGGTTGGAAGATCGAAGCTGCCGACAAATATGAAGGTGAAGTCGCTGGCGTCGGCAAACCGGTCCTTATAGAACGCCAGCGACTTGTCGAGGTTCATCTGTGCGACGAGCTCCTGGCTCAAGGGACGAGCGCGAAGGTGATTCTGCGTCAGGGCGGCATTGAGTGCGTCTTCGAAGGCTGCATCAGGCCGTGCCTGCCGATTCGCCAGGGCGGCGGTCAACTGGCCGGTCGCGGCGCGAAAGGCTTCAGGATCGGCCCGCGGTTGCGTGAATGTGAGATAAATCAACTGAAACATCGTTTCGAGATCTCGACCCAGCGTCCGGCCACTCAACCCTTCGAACATCTCTTCGATCTCGGGACGCACAACCGCGGTTTTGCCCGCCAGCTTTTTGCCCAAATCGATCTCGCTCAGCGCACCGAGTCCTCCTTCTGCAATGATCCGATCCGCCGTTTCGGCGGCGACATAATCCTGGTCGCTCGCGAGCGACGTCCCACCGGGGCTGAAGGCTCGAAACAGGATTTCGTCCTGTTTGTAAGTCGTCGGATCGAGCACCACGCGGATGCCGTTCGATAACATCCACTCGGTAACACCGGGCGCTTTAGTCGTCGTCCTGGTTACCGTGCCCGCTTTGGGGGCGTTCTCCAACAGCGGACGCGAGCTCACCGTGTCGACATAGGCGGTGAGGTTGCTGCCCATGGCGCTCTTGATCACCGCCGCGAGCTTGGCCTCGTCGGGTACGGCAACACCGGCTTTTTTCGGCGCGCTCACGACCACGACGCGGTTGCGATCGGGGACCCAGTCCCGGGCGAGGCTGTTGATATCAGAGACGGTGATCTCAGGCAGGAAGCGCTGAACCAGGCCGTTCTCGTATGCAATCCCTGGAATCGGCTCCTGCTGCATGAAGTTGCGAATGTACTCGTCGGCCAGCGACTCCGACGTGTGCTCGTCGTTGGACGCGGCAAGCTGCGCAAATGCCTGTTGATAGCTCAGACGAAACCGATCGAGTTCGGTCTGCGTGAAACCAAAGCGAGCGACACGATCGGCTTCCGTGAACAGCGCCGCCAGACCGCGTTCGACGCCGCCATCAGGGACCAGGGCACTGAGCGTCGTGGCCTCCGCGGTGTTGACGAACAACCCTCGAGTCGTATCCGCATCGAGAAACGGCGCGTCGGGCTTCTGCGCGATTTCCGACAGGCGGGCCGACAACAACCCGGAAAAGACCCGCTCGATGGTCATCTGTCGATACGCGTTGATGGTTGTCTGATCGGGCGCCGCCCTGATGCTCGAGACATTGATCGTCGTCGACGTCATCTCAGGATCGGTCGCTACGATATAGCGCGTGCCGGGTTGATCGGGAACGTCGTAGTTGACTCTTGGTCGAGGATTGAGCGTAGCTGGGATTGATCCAAAGTGCGATCGAATCAACCCCTCGACGGTCGCAGGGTCGAAGTCGCCGACGGCGATCACCGCCATGAGATCGGGACGATACCAATCGGTATAAAACTTCTTGAGCCGCTCGTATGGAAATGATCGAATCACTTCCGGTTTCCCGATCGGAAGCCGCGCGGCATAGCGCGAATCCTTCAACAGGACCGGCAGCTCGATATCGAGCAGCCTCGCGCCAGCGCCAAGCCCGGTTCGCCACTCCTCGAGGATGACACCGCGTTCCTTATCGATCTCGTTGGAATCGAACGAAACGGCGTGCGCCCAGTCCTCCAGAATCAGCAGCGAGCGGTCGACGACCGTGGGATTGTCTGTGGGAATGCGCAACTGGAAAACGGTCTGATCGAAACTCGTGTTCGCGTTGATGTGCGCGCCGAATCGCATCCCGGTCGACTGCAGAAACCCGACCACGTCCTGTTTCGGAAAGTGCCGCGTGCCGTTGAAGCACATGTGCTCGACGAAGTGTGCGAGACCTCGCTGATCGTCGTCTTCGAGAATCGATCCGGCGTTGACGACGAGCCGGAGCTCGGCACGCCCAAGCGGCTGCTTGTTGGCGCGCAGGTAATAGCGAAGACCGTTCGGCAGCGTTCCGACGATGATTCGCGGATCGACCGGGACCTT
>DATJKH010000172.1:0-4877 GCA_035491715.1 Vicinamibacterales bacterium
ATTCGCGGCGCGCGAAGGAGGCTCGGGCGCCTTGGTCGACCTGGCCGAGCGGCCGCAGGCGCCGCGCGGCGAGTGGGGAACCGGCGCCGTGCATCACGTGGCGTGGCGCGTCAACGACAGCGCGGAGGAGATGGAGCTGCGCGAGGAGCTGGTGCCCTCGGGCCACCGGCCGACGCCGCAGATCGACCGCTTCTGGTTCAAGTCGGTGTACTTCCGCGAGCCGGGTGGCGTGCTTTTCGAACTCGCGACCGATGGCCCCGGCTTTGCGGCCGACGAGGATCCGGCGCACCTCGGGGAGACGCTGGTGTTGCCGCCATGGCTGGAGCCGTCGCGCTCGCGCATCGAGGCCGTCTTACCGCCTTTACGAGATGTGATCACGACGAGAGAACGGAGCTAGGAACGCTCGGGCGCGAGTTCGATCTTGTAGAGCTCCTTCCCCTCGCTATTCACAAGCTTGACCGTCAGCGCGCGCGTTTTTGCCGACGCGTGCAGCGTGCCGAAGAACTGAAAGCCTTCGCTCGGTGGCCGGTTCGGCTTCATCCCCCGCGGAATGCCAATGAACTTCACTTCGGGCCCGAACGTACGATCGAGTTCTGCCGGGCCGTAGGTCCCGGCGTGCGCGGGGCCTGCGACGAATTCCCAGAACGGATGAAACTCGGTGAAGGATGCGCGCGATGGGTCGTAATGGTGCGCGGCGCAATAATGCACGTCGCCGGTGACGAAGACGACATTGCGAATTCGTCGATCGCGGATGAACCGCAGCAGGGCGGCAATCTCCAGTTCACGCCCCAACGGCGGGCCCTGATCGCCGTTGGCAACGGCTTCGAAGAGGGGGCCGTCCACGACAGTCAGTGAGAGCGGCATATCGCTCGCGACGATCTTCCACGTTGCGCGCGATTCAGACAGCCGCCGTTTGAGCCACGCAACCTGCGACGATCCCAGGATTTCGGACTCGGCAGACAGCACGGTTTGACGATTTTGCGAGTTCGCGCCGCGGTAGGTACGCATGTCGAAGCCGAAGATCTCGACGAGCGGTCCGAATCGAATGGCGCGATAGATGCGCTCGGGATCGGTCGGGTCGAAACGCATCGGCGTGTATTCCTGAAATGCGCGTTTGGCCCGCGCGGCGAGCAGGGCGACGCTGTGCTCCGAGTGGGGCATCTCGGAGCCGAGGATTTCGGTGGGATACCAATTGTTGAGCACTTCGTGATCGTCCCAGATGACAAACTGCGAAAGGGACGCGTTGAAACGACGGACGTTGTCGTCGAGCAGGTTGTAGCGGTGGTTGCCGCGAAACTCGTCGAGCGTCTCGGCCACCTTGCTCTTTTCAGGAGTCACGATGTTGCGCCACACGCGCCCATCGTCCAGGCGTATTTCTGACGGAAGCGGCGCGTCGGCGTAGATCGTGTCCCCGGTGTGAATGAAGACGTCGGCGCCTGCCTGGCGCATCGCCTCGTACAGGCGCATGCCGCCCATCTCGGGGTTGATGCCCCAGCCCTGACCCACGGTATCGGCGCTCCACGCAATCGTGACGTCGCGCCGCAGCTCGGTTGCGCGCGCGGGCGTCGTGAAACTGCCGATGACGGGCTCGCTCCAGGCACGCAGGTCCGACAGGCTCTGGAACTGGACGCGATAGAAAATCCGCTGGTTGGTGGGAAGCGCCCTCAAGTCCACGCGCGCCGTGAAGTCACTGGTCTCCAGCGCGGCCGGCCCGACAACACGATTGGTCTTCGCGAACGATTCGGTTGTCGAGTATTCAACAACGAGTTTCGATGGCCGATCGGTCCGGCTCCAAATGATGGCGCTGTCGACGTCGACGTCGCCGGCGGTCGCGCCGAATGCCGCTGATGGTCGCGCCGCCTGCGATCCGAGGATCGCTGGAGCCTGCCCGAACATGGTTCGTGCTCGGGTGGCGGCAAGCGCGGCCCCGGCGACCTTGAGAAAGGCGCGTCGTGTTGGCATTTACGGCCTAGGTTGCAACGAATTCCCCCGCGAGCATTTGTTCAACCTCGGCGAGCATTGGCGCAGAGCCCATGGCGCCGAGGCGGGTACAGCTGACGGCGGCAGCCGCATTCGCAAACTTCAACACGTCGAGCGTTGGCCAGCCGGCGAGGAGTGCGTAGACGAAACCGGCGCGAAAAACGTCGCCCGCCCCGGTCGTGTCAACGGCGTGCACCTTGAAGGCCGGGACATGAATCAACCGATCACCGTCGAGCGCCATCGACCCGGCGGTTCCGAGCGTGACGCACAGCAGACCGGCGTGCTGCTTGCGCAGTTTTCGCAGAGCGCGTTCCGGATCCCGTTCACCGGTCAGCGTCGGCGGGACGTGCTCGGCAAAAATCGGAATCGACACACTGGCGACGAGTTCGTTCGTGCGCTCCGTGACGCGATCGAGATCGCTCGTCACCGTCACGCCGCGCGCGGTTGCTGCCCTCGCGGTCCAGATCGCCGCCTGCTCGTCGACGTCATCGACGTGAAGGATGCGGGCGGTCAGGACTGCCGGATCGATCTCGCCGTCGCGAATATCGAGGCCCGGATCTCGGTGCCAGAGGACGGTGCGCTCGCCGGTCGACTCGTCGACCAGGATGATTGCGAATCGAGCCGGCGCGTCGCGAACCAGCACGTTCGACAGATCCACGCCGCGCCGTTCCAGCTCGTTTCGGATCAATCGTCCGTTGTCGTCGCTACCCAGCGGGCCGAGGTAGCCGGAGCGAAGTCCGAGTCCGCTGCACGCCGCCAGCATGCTCGCGATCTGACCGCCGGCGGCATCGAATGCCGACGAAATCCGGAGCTTTGAGGCGGTGCCACGCGCCAGTGGAGCGGTCGGCAGGAGATTGACGTGGTCGACGGAACTTTCACCGAGCCCCAGAACGTCGAGTGCAGGAGGTTGCGCCATCTCGCAGAGATTCTAATGCAAGTGAAACCTGACACTCCCGTCGGCAAACGATGGGTCTTGACATTTCCCCAGAACCGATCGATCCTTCCCATCGTCTAACGATGGGAAACCACGGAACAACACGGATAAACCCGGCAACCACAGAACAACACGGATAAACACGGAATCGTCATGGGGCTCACGAATCAACCACCGGACCTGCTGCCTGGAACACTCGATCTCCTGATCCTGCGCACGCTTGTCGCCGGCGAACTCCATGGCTACGGCATCGCGGAACGTCTCAAGCTGTTGTCACAGGACGTGCTGCAGGTGGGCGAGAGTTCGCTGTATCCAGCGCTGCAGCGGCTGCTCCTGAACGGGTGGGTCAAAGCCGAATGGGGCGCGTCCGAGAACAATCGGCGGGCGAGGTTCTACACGTTGACCGGCGCGGGGAAAAAGCGATTGGCGGCGGAACGTGCTGAGTTCGAGCGCCTCGTCGGTGCGATCCAACGGGTTCTCCAATTGGCGTGATCGATCCATCTGACCTAATGAAACTATTTCGCCGACTTCGCTACCTGCTGCATTCCACTCGCAGCGAAGCCGAGTTGCGGGAAGAAATCGAGTTCCATCGCTTGGAGCGTCAGCGCCAGCTCGTTCGCGACGGAGTGCCGGAGTCTGATGCGGTCGCCGCTAGCCGCCGTGCACTCGGGAGCAGGACACTCGCGCGCGAGGAAGCGCGGGCGGTATGGATCTGGCCGAGGCTGGAGACTATCTGGCAAGACATCGTGTATGCGGCCCGCGGTCTTCGACGTGAGCCTGGATTCACGCTCGTGGCCGTTCTCGCATTGGGCGCTGCGATCGGCCTCAATACCAGCCTGTTTACGACGCTGAATGCCTTCCTGTGGCGGCCGTGGCCGGTGCAGGACCCTGACCGAGTCGTCACGCTCGTTGACCAGAACGGTCGGGCGACGTTCTCACTCGCCGAGCGCGAGCACTTCGCTCGATACAGCAAAACTCTGTCTGGATTGGTCGCCACTCGCTGCCTGGATGGACTCAGTGAAGGATGCCTGCTGAAGCTGGACGACGCCGACGTCAGGGTCGATTTCGTCACGCCGAATTACTTTCGCGTGCTTGGAATCAGTATGGCGCGCGGCGCTGGATTCTCTGACGACATTGCACGCACCGATACGGTTGCGATAGTCAGCGACCGCGCATGGCGAGTCCGATTCGCCGCCGATCCCAATGTCGTCGGTCGTCGGATAGTGCTCGACGACGTACCCTTCACCATCGTCGGTGTCACGACCCATGGCTTCGACGGAACATCGCTTGACCAGAAAGAACTATGGATTCCCATCGGTGCGATGCCGATGCTGCGGCCCGACTACGTTTTCGATGACGTCAAACGCGGGGCGGCGCTCTCCGCTCGTCTGGCTGACGGCGTAACGCCGCCGCAGGCTGCTGCGGAGCTCAACACGCTGAGTGAGCAGTTTCGCAGGGATCACGGCCTCGATCGCCATCAGGTGGCGCTGATCTCAACGACGTTCTTCCCGAACCCGGCAAAACGCCGGAACGCCGATCAGGTTTTCGCGACGATGTTCTCCGCCGTCGTGCTGGTTCTCGGTCTGGCATGCGCGAACGTGGCCAATCTACTGCTCGCGCGCGGCGCGGCGCGGCGGCGTGAGACCGGTGCGCGTCTCGCTCTCGGGGCAAGCCGTGCGCGGATCGTGCGTCAGCTCCTGACCGAGAGTCTTGTACTCGCCACCGCGGCCCTGGTTGTCGGGCTAGCAATTGCCTACATCCTCCTGCTCTTCGGGATCGCGGGCGCCGTTACGGCGGCGCACATCATTCGAAGTCTCCTCTACGACCTGAGCCCATTCGATCCGATTGCGTATGTCACCGTTGGAGCGGTGCTGACGATTGTTGCCATTGCTGCGACGATCCTTCCGGCGCGTCAAGCGCTGCGAATCGACCCGGCAGCGGCATTGCGCGCCGAGTAATCAGG
>DATJKH010000173.1:0-3368 GCA_035491715.1 Vicinamibacterales bacterium
TAATCCTCGGCTCCTCGAATCGTGGCATCGCTGAGCTGTCGCGGTGATCGACGATTCGCGGATGCGGTGATTCGACGATTGGGGAGTCACGGATGCAGGATTAGCGATCAGTGATCAGCGATTCAATCCAAACACGTCCCGCAACGCGCACCGCGCAGCGAAGTAACCACACATTCCATGCACCGCGACGCCAGGCGGCGTCGAGGCCAAGCAGAGCGGCGGGTGATCATTGCCGCGCACGGCGACAGCCTGCGCGCGCGCGTGAAGTATCTCGACAACGTGCCCGACGACGAGATCGTCGATCGGACTCGCTAATCACTGATCACTGATCCCGAATCGCTAATCGCTGAATCGCTAATCGTTGAATCGCTAGTCGTTGCATCAGTAATCCTCGGCTCCTCGAATCGTGGCATCGCTGAGCTGTCGCGGTGATCGACGATTCGCGGATGCGGTGATTCGACGATTGGGGAGTCACGGATGCAGGATTAGCGATCAGTGATTAGCGATTCAATCCAAACACGTCCCGCAACGCGCACCGCGCAGCGAAGTAACCACACATTCCATGCACCGCGACGCCAGGCGGCGTCGAGGCCGAGCACAGATAGAGCCCTCGCTTCGGGGTGCGATACCACCGCCACGTCGGACGCGCAACCATCTGCCACAGGTCGGTCACTCCCATCGCGATATCACCGCCGACCAGATTGGGATTACGCGTCTCGAGGTCGGCCGGCGTCATGACGTGTCGCGCACACACGCGTTCACGGAAGCCTGGCGCGAAGCGTTCGATCTGGCGCTCGATCGCCGGCAGCATGTTGGCCGTCGATCCGTTGGGCACGTGGCAATACGCCCACGCGGTGTGCTTACCGGCGGGTGCCCGGCTGCCGTCAAACAGCGTCGACTGCACGACCAGAACAAACGGCGCTGTCGATACCCGCCCCTCCCACGCGTCCCGCTCCGACCGCTCGATCTCGCTCAACGTCCCACCCAGATGCACAGTGGCCGCCCGGGCAACCGCCGTATCCGCCCATGGGATTGGAGCGTCGAGTGCCCAATCGACCTTGAACGTCCCCATGCCGTACCGGTAATTCGCAAGCTTCTGTTTGTACCATTCAGGCAGTTGGCGATCGGCAATGCGCGCGAACGGACGCGGCGACAGATCGCACAGGACGGCTTTGGCCGGCGGCACCTCCTCGAGAGCAGCAACCGGAGTACTCGTCACGATCTCGCCGCCAAGCGATCGCAGATAGGATCCGAGGGCGTCGGCAAGCTTTTGCGCCCCGCCGCGCGGAAATGGCCATCCGACCACGTGCGCGAGCGCACCAAGCACGAGCCCGATCGCGCCGGACGGAAACATGTCGAGCGGCACCATGCCGTGTCCGGCGATTCCTGCGAGGAGCCCGCGCGCCCGTTCGGTGGAAAAATGACGCCTCGCCAGACGATCGGCAGACTGAAGTGCGTTGAGCCCGAATCGCGCGACGGCAAACGGATGACGCGGAAGTGACGGCGGCCCAAGAACAACATCCTCGAGTCGCGACCACTGATCAGCGATACCTCCCAGAAGATTTCGATAACGGTCGGCATCAGCCCCAAGGGCCTGCGCCGTTTCCGGTACTGATCGCATGACCAATGCGGCCGGCGTTCGGTCAAAGGGGTGCGCGATCATCGCCGGCGGTTCAATCCAGGTGAGACCATGATCGGCAAGCGGAAGGGTGCGAAAAAACGGCGAGGCGGCTCCCATCGGATGGACGGTGGAACAGACATCGTGCACGAAGCCCGGCAATGTGAGCGCCGCCGAGCGACACCCGCCACCAATGGTGTCCTGCGCCTCGTACACGGTGACGTGGAGACCCGCGCGAGCAAGCTCGATCGCGGCAGCAAGACCATTCGGTCCGGCCCCGACAACAATTGCGTCTGCTGCAGCCACGTCTCCTGCTACATTCTCACCGCAACCCAAAGTAAAAAATGCCTGACGAACTGACTCGCTACTGGTATTCGCGGTTCGTCTTCGAGCGAGGGCTCTCGCTCATCTATCTCATCGCCTTCATTGCCGTCGTCAACCAGTTCATCCCGCTGCTCGGTGAACGCGGCCTGCTTCCGGTGCAACGATTCACCGAAGCTGTGCCGTTCCGCGTCTCGCCCAGCCTGTTCTACTTTCGCCCGACCGACGTCACGTTTCGCATCGCCGGCTGGGTCGGCATTCTTCTGTCGATCATTGCGCTGACCGGTATGGTTCAGCATCGAAACGCACTCGCCGGTGCGGTTGTGTGGGCACTTCTGTGGGTTCTGTATCTGTCGTTCGTCAATGTCGGCCAGACGTTTTACGGGTTCGGATGGGAATCGCTGCTTCTCGAACTCGGCTTCTTCACGATCTTTGCCGGAGCCAGTACCACATCCCCCTCGCTCATCCTGAACTGGATTTATCGATGGACGCTATTCCGGCTGATGTTTGGCGCCGGACTGATCAAGCTTCGAGGCGACCAATGCTGGCGAGACCTGACGTGCCTCGACGTTTACTTCGAAACGCAGCCGATTCCAAACACGCTCAGCTGGTATTTTCACTGGCTGCCGCGGCCTGTTCTGCATGGCGGCGTGGTTTTCAACCATTTCGCCGAACTGATCGTGCCGTTCGGCTATTTCCTGCCGCAGCCGCTTGCGGGGATTGCCGGTCTCATCACCATCGCCTTTCAGCTGGCGCTCATCGTCAGCGGCAATCTGTCGTGGTTGAACTGGCTGACCATCGTCGTCGCGTTCACGACCCTTGACCATCGCTTCTTCGCATGGCTCCCGGCGGTCCCTGCGCTGCAGCCGACGCCGGTCGTGCAGCGATGGTCCATCTACGCGCTGGCCGCGCTCGTCGCCGTCCTCAGCATCTCGCCGGTGGTGAACATGCTCTCTCCCAACCAGGTGATGAATACCTCGTTCAATCCGTTACAGATCGTGAATACCTACGGTGCGTTCGGCAGCATCACGCGCGAGCGGCTTGAGATTGTCATCGAAGGCACGATCGACGACGCGCCGACGGACAAAACGACGTGGCGGGAATATGAGTTCAAAGGAAAGCCGGGCGACCCGGCGCGCAGACCAATCCAGATTGCGCCCTACCATTTACGCCTTGACTGGCTGATGTGGTTTGCGGCGATGGGACCCGCTTCCGACCAGGAATGGTTCTCCCCGCTGATAGCGAAGCTGCTCCAGGGAGATACGGCGACCATCGGCCTGCTGGCGGCCAACCCGTTTCCCGAGCGCCCGCCTCGCTGGATTCGCGCGCGCCTGTATCGATACACGTTCGCGACGCGCGAAGAACACGAGCGCACAGGCCGATGGTGGAACCGGACGTTCGTCTCAGACTACTTTCCTCCGGTTCAACT
>DATJKH010000174.1:0-20888 GCA_035491715.1 Vicinamibacterales bacterium
GTGCCACCGCTGGTGAAGTTACGGCCGGCTTTACCAAGGCTGAAATCCTGAAAAAGGCTCCCGAAGACCCCCGCGCCGCGGACGGAGTCTTAGCTAAGGTGACTGGTTTGTTGGAAGACCTGACAACCTGACGACCTGGCGGCCTGACAACCTGCCCGTATAATTAGAGATTCACATGAACGTAAGAAACATCGTCGTCGCCGCGGTTATGGTCGCGCTGGCAATCGCGTCGCCACGCGCAGACATCATCGAACAAGTGCTGGTGAAGGTGAACGGCGAGATCATCACCAAGACCGATCTCGAAGGTCGCCAGATCGCCGCGCTCCGGCAGAAAAATCCGAACCTGCGCCCCGATAGCGATGCGGCGCTGAAAGCGGCGCTCGCGGAAGTCACACCCTCCGTCATCGTCGACGCCGTGGATGAAATGCTGATGGTGCAGAAGGGTAAGGAGCTCGGCTACACGATGAGCACCGACCGCTTCAACAGCATCGTCGAGAACATCAAGAAGGAAAACAAGATCGAGTCCGACGAGCAGCTGCAGGCGGCGCTCAAGCAGGAAAACATGACCATGGCCGACCTGCGGCGTCAGCTCGAGCGCACGATGCTCGTGCAGCAGGTGCAGCAGACGGAAGTCATGCAAAAGCTGCAGGTCACCGACACCGAGCTCAAGACCTACTACGAAGCGCACAAGGACGAATTCGGCACCGTGCCGCAGGTGACGCTGCGCGAGATCACGATCAACGTCCCGGTGACCGCGCAGGGCATCAACGTCGCGGCGGACGATGCGGCGAAGGCGAAGGCCGAGGAAGTGCGCGCGAAGATTCTCGCCAGCGAGCCGTTCGCGCGGCTCGCCGCTGATTATTCGGATTCCGGATCGAAGGCGAACGGCGGCCTTGTCGGCCCGCTCTCGAAAAGCGATCTCTCCGAAGATCTGCAGAAGGCGATCGCCGGCCTGAAGACCGGCGGCGTGACGCCGGTGATTCGCACGACGCGCGGCTACCAGATCATCAAGATCGAGAATCTCCAGGACTCGACGACCAAGTCGTTCGACGAAGCGCGCGGCGACATCGCCGACAAGATCGCGAACGGCAAGCGCCAGGGCGAATACCGCAAGTTCATCATCAGGCTGCGCGCGGAAGCGATCATCGACTGGAAGAACGACGAGATCAAAAAGGCTTACGAAGTCGGCCTGAAGCAGGAAGAAGCCGAGACGCCGCAGCCGTAAATGGATCCCAGTTGGTACGCAATCTGGACGCGATCGCGTCATGAGAAGATCGTCCGCGACCAGCTAGAGAAGCAAGGCGACGTCGACGTCTTCCTCCCGACCATCGGCAAATGGAGCCGCTGGAAGGATCGCAAGAAGAAGATCGACTGGCCGCTGTTTCCCGGCTACGTGTTCGCGCGGTTCGTGGCCGACGAGCGCATCGGCATCCTGAAGGTCGACGGCGTCGTGCAGATCATCAGCAACAACGGCATGCTGTCGCCGATCCCAGAAGAGGAGATCGAGAGCATTCGCACGCTGGTCGAGAGCGAGCTCGCCTTCGACCCGGTGCCGCTGATCAAGGAAGGGGACATGGTGAGAGTTGCTCACGGTCCTCTCAAGGGCGTGGTTGGCCGGCTGATCCGGAAGGGCGCCCACGCGCGGCTTATCCTGTCAGTCGATTTGATCGGCCAGGCGGTTTCTGTTGAAGTGGATGCCGCGGATGTGAAGCCGTACTGAAGTAGCTAGATGCTAGTAGCTAGAGAAAGACATGAGCTCTTCTAGATACCAGCTACTAGATACGAGCTACTGCTGCTGAAACGATATGCCAGCGAGAATCGGATCCATCGAGCTCAGCTCACCATTCGTCATTTCGCCGATGGCGGGGATGACCGACACTGCGTTTCGCCGCCTGGTGAAGCGCCAGGGCGGTTGCGGTCTGGTTGTGTCCGAGATGGTGAGCAGCGAGGGCCTGGTTCGCGGCATCGATCGCACGCTCGAATACGCCGAATACACCGAGGAAGAGCGTCCCGTCTCGATTCAGATCTTCGGCGGCGAGCCCGCGAAGATGGCCGAGGCCGCGCGCGTCGTCGAGCAGATGGGCGCCAACATCGTCGACGTCAACATGGGCTGCCCGGTGCCGAAGATCGCCAAGCACAACGCCGGTTGCAGCCTGATGCGCGAACCCGCGCATGCCGCCGGGATCATCGCGGCAATGTCGAAGGCGGTGAAGATTCCCGTCACCGTCAAGATGCGCAAGGGTTGGGACGACGGCGAGGTCAATGCCGGCGAGTTGGCAAGGCGCGTCGAAGACGCTGGCGCAAAAGCGATCGCGATTCACGGCCGCACCGCGAAGCAGAGCTACAGCGGACTGGCCGACTGGGATTTCGTCACCGAAGTCGCGCGAACGGTGTCGATTCCCGTGTTCGGATCGGGCGACTGCATCGAGCCAGAAGACATCATCACCAGGATGAACTCAGGCGTGAGCGGCGTCTACGTCGGCCGCGGTGTGCTGCGCAACCCATGGATCCTCGCGCAGGCGCGCGATCTGATGGAAGGCAAGCCGGCCCGAACGATCGCCCACGAGGAGCGCGGCCAGTTCCTGCTCGATTACATGCACCTGCTGCTCACCGAAAACGTTCCCGAGAGCGGCAAGGCGCTGAGCCGCGAACGCTGGGTGATCAACAAGATTCGCGCGTTGTGCTCCTGGTACACCAAGGGCTTCGAAGGCGGCGCTCAGTTCCGCATTGGCGTGAACGCAGCGAAATCAATCATCGAACTGCAAGACCTGATTGAGAGCTTCTTCTTCCTCAGGGCCGACCGCCTGACCGCCTGACAACCTGACAACCTGATGTTGCCTGAGATCGAAATCGCCGGCCGAAAGATCGGCCCCGCACATGCGCCGCTCGTTGTCGCCGAAATCGGCATCAATCACGAAGGCAGCCTCGCCGTCGCCATGGAGATGGTGGAAGCGGCGGCCCGCGCCGGCGTCGAAGTCGTCAAGCATCAAACGCACATCGTCGAAGACGAGATGAGCGGCGCCGCCAAAGCGGTCGTGCCCGGCAACGCGAGCGTTTCGATTTACGAGATCATGGAGCGCTGCGCGCTGTCGGAATCCGACGAGAAGCGGCTGCAGGAGCGCGTCGAATCGAAGGGGATGATCTTCATCAGCACGCCGTTCTCGCGCGCGGCGGCCGATCGCCTGCACGGCATGAATGTGCCCGCCTACAAGATCGGATCGGGCGAGTGCAATAATTACCCGTTGCTGAAGCACATCGCCGGATTCGGCAAGCCGATCATTCTCAGCACCGGTATGAACACGATCGAGAGTGTGGGCAAGGCCGTCAACATTTTCGAGACCGCCGCCGTTCCCTACGCGCTGATGCACACGACCAATCTCTACCCGACGCCGCCGCACCTGGTGCGGCTGGGCGCGATGGTGGAGCTTGGCAGGGCGTTTCCCAAAGCGGTAATCGGCCTGTCCGATCACACCACCGACAACGTCGCCTGCCTTGGCGCCGTTGCGCTCGGCGCGTCGATTCTCGAGCGCCACTTCACCGACGAGATGTATCGTTCCGGCCCCGACATTGTCTGCTCGATGGACGAGAAGGCGTGCCGCGAGCTGATTGAGTCAAGCCGCAGGCTCCATAGCGCGCTCGGCGGCACGAAAGGCCCCGCGAAAGAAGAGCAGGTGACGATGGACTTCGCGTTCGCGACCGTCGTCACGATCGCGCCGATCAAGGCCGGCGAGACGCTGACGAAGCAGAATCTCTGGGTGAAACGCCCCGGCACCGGATCAATTCCCGCCGAGAAGTACGAAGCGCTCCTGGGGAAGAAAGCGCTTCGCGATCTACCCGCCGACGTGCATCTCACAGAGAAGGACTTTCAGTAGCGCGACCAGTTAATCGAATTGCAGCGCGATCACGAAGATCGTGGCGATCGCCGACGCTCCGGCGGCGAGGCCGAAACCGATCGCCTTGCCCAGATTCATCCCGCCGCCGTGGTCGCGTTCGATGTTCGCGATCGCATCATAAGTCACGGCAACAGCGGCTTCCGGTAGCCGCGTGTTCTTCTTCACCGCCACCCCTGTATCGTCGACGCGCATCAACGTGCCGCTGACGCGCTTGCCTTCGAGCGTCTGGATCTTCACCTTCGATCCGAGCGGAATCGCGTCCGCGACCTTGCGCCACTGTTGCGCCTCTTGTGCGAACGCATGGCCGGCCGTGAGCGTGAACAACGAAACGACGAGAGCGATTGAGATAGCACGCATGATTTTCTCCTCATGGCTGATAGCGGTCAGAAATCAATTCCAAAGCCGGCGATCAGGTTGACCGTTCCCGCGGATTTGGAATACGTCACGATCGCGCCCGTATTGAAGAACGCGCGCTGCGTCATGTAGATCTTCGCGCCGCCGCCGACCGATACGCCGCCGCGCACCTCGTAGCGATCGCCAAAGTCGCTCCCATTGCTCACGAGGACAGGCGCACCACCGCGGGGGTTCGGTTGATACGTCACCGGCACGTGAAACCGCTGGTGCTCCACGTCCACTACCGCGCCGGCGCTCAAATACGGATGCACCCACGCGTTGTCGCGAAACTGCCAGACGACGCGCAGCGTGCTTTGCTGGAGCTGGAAGAACTGTTCGGTCTGATATGGGTAAGGCGAACCGTTGATGCGCGCGTAGTCGAGGATGTACCGCGATCCCTCGCCGCTCCACGCGTGCTCGAACTCGGTCTTGAAATTCTTCGACCAGTAATAACCGATCGACCCCGAGTAGCGGCCCTGCGCGTACCAGTTCTGGTAATAAGGGACGTCGATCTCTTCCGGCCGCGCCGAAATCACGCCGACGGTGCCGCCGATCTCGAGCTTAGGCGACGCAGCCGACTGCCTGGCTTCGGCTCCGCTGCCGATCCCAAGGAAGACCAGCAAGATCCACGAAATTTTGCGCATACAAACCGTCCTGACAGGTAATGCGCAATCGGTCATGAAACCGGCTCACGCGGCGCGTGTGAACCGGTAGAATCGACGCAACAACCTCAGCCGTCCTTGATGCAAACCCGCAAGCCGGACACCCCCGTTCACCTTTTTCCCTACGCCGTGCTCACCCTGCTCGCATGGGGTGCATTCGCATTTGGAGCGGAGTTCACGTGGGCGTATGCGCCGTTGCTGGTGCTTTCTGTGACGGTGGCGGCTCTTGGCTTCATAGCCGGACAGGGCTCGACAGGCTCGTCGCATCGGATGATGGCGGTCGCGTTGGTTGTGGTCACTGCCGCAGTGCTGCTTCAACTGGTCCCGTTACCGGCGTCACTTGTCGAAGCCTTGAGCCCGGCGCAAGACGCGGTCGACTACCGCAAGCTGTTTGCGACGGTCACGATGCGCGATGAGCCGGCGGCACTCGAGGCCGCGTCGGCGCGGCCGTTATCGATCGCTCCGTCCCGGACGTGGCTGGGCCTGGCGTTTGTGATCGCGTATTCGCTGCTGCTGATCGGCTGCGTCAGAGGCCTGGGCGCCGTCGGCACGAGGAGGATCGTGCGGGGCGTTATCGTGTTGGGAGTAATCGCCGCATTTGCCGAGATCTTTCAGAAAGCCAGCGCCAGCAGCACCGTCTACGGTTTCTTCGAGCCCAGGCAGGTGTTCTACCACTCCGCGCCATTCATCAATCGCAATCACACGGCCGGCTGGCTGATCATGGCCGCCGCATTGGGGCTCGGGCATCTTGCCGGCAGCGTTGATGACGGCGCGCGTGCGACGTCATCGTGGCGCGAGCGCATTCTGTGGCTTTCGTCGCGACGCGGGAGCGAAGTGGTGCTGACCGGCTGCGTCATCGCGATCATCGCGGTCGCCGTCGTCCTCACCGAATCGCGCTCCGGTTTCATGTGCCTGCTGCTTGTGGCGCTGCTGTTTGGATCGTTCAGCGTTCGAAAGCAGAACACGTGGTGGCGCCGGGCCTTTGTTGCCGCGCACCTGGCGTTCGTGCTCGTCGTCGGAATGGTCATGGGGGGCGTGCAAGCTGTCGGTGAGCGCTTCGCCGCCGTACGTCTCGAGAGCGCGGACGGCCGGCTCGATGTATGGCGCGACACGCTCCGAATCATCGGCGATTTTCCGGCGACCGGTACCGGTTTCAATACCTACGGCATCGCGATGCTCCACTATCAGCAAACAGAACATGGCCCGGTGCGTTACATCGAGGCGCACAACGATTACCTTCAGCTCGCTGCAGAGGGCGGTGTGCTGCTCGGAATTCCAGTAGTACTGCTGACCTTCGTCATCGCACGAGAAATCCACCAGCGATTCGCGGAGCGCCAAGACGACAGGAGGGCCTATTGGCTCCGCGTTGGCGCGGTGTGCGGCCTGGTCGCCATCGCGTTTCAATCACTCTTCGACTTCACCTTGCAAATGCCCGGTGCGGCAGTGCTGTTCATTCTCGTGATGGCCATCGCCGTACACCGCAGGCAGCCTGCTTCGCAATGAGACATCGCGTGATGCTCGCGCTCATGGTCGTCGCGGCGGTGCAGACAACGCCGGCGGCCGCGCAGCGTCGGGGTCAATCCGACTGGATTGAACTGCGATCGGCAAACAGAACCGTTGTGATTTCAGATGCCGGCGAACCGGCAGCCAGGGAGTTGCTCGCGCGAATCGACCGTGTGCGTGAAACGATATCCGCCGGTCTCGGCGATTTGGTTCGAGACCTCGACGAACCGCTGCTGGTTATTGCGCCGCGCGACGTCAATGGCATGCGAGAGCTGGTCGGCGATGCGGCCAAGCGAAATCGCGGTCTGCTGGTTGCGGCGTCTCTGCCGGCACCGTACTCACATCATCTTGCCGTGCGTGCCGGCACGCTGGAGTCACGGCGTGCCGAAATCCTGATGCACGAATACCTGCACCGTGTCACCCAAGTCAACGTTGGCGATGCGGCGGCGTGGCTGGACGAGGGCCTGTCGGAATTCTGGACCACCATCGAGCTCCACGAACATGGCGTGCGCGTTGGACGCGAACTGCCGCGGCACGCACGGACATTACGGTCGCAACGGCTGATACCGCTGCGCGATCTGATGGCAGTCAGTCGAGGCCGTTACGATCTTGCCGGCGGCAGGCTCGCCCTGTTTTATGCGCAGTCGTGGGCGCTGGTGCATTACCTCGTAACTAGAAGCGCGTCTTCGAAAGTTTCGTATGCGCCCAGCCCTCCCGAGCTCGATTCGTTAGAGAAGGATTTTCAGTCCTACGTGCGCGCCGGCCGATTTGACGCGATCGACTTGCCGCGATTCCATCGGGTCGCGCCGGTTGCCGGCGAGCCGAGCGTGCGGGCACTCAGCGAGGCGGAAGCGTTGGCGCTTCGCGCCAGCGTCGCAGTTTATGGAGAGACCCCCGGCGTCGGTCTGGAGCTCGCCGAGCGTGCGCTTGGAATCGAGCCCTCCCAACCGCTCGCGTTGGAAGGAAAAGGCGTCTATTTCTTCCTGACCAACCGGCCGGACGAGGCAAGGATGTGGCTCAAGGCGGCCGCTGAGCACCCGTCGGCCAGCTTCCGAGCCCACTACTATTACGCGGTTCTCAACATGGGTGCACCGTTAGTTGCACAAACCCACCTAAAAAAGGCGCTGGAGTTGAAGCCAGGTTTCGCGCCAGCTCTTGAGCGTTTACGTTCCTTCGCAAAAATTCACCCGAATTAGTGCTTGTGCTGGCCGACTGGTCATGTGACCATTTCCTTACCCCCCCAGGGCAAGGATGTAGTTGTGCGAAAACTGATTGCGCTCTTACTCGTGGCGGTAACGCTTTCGTTCGGCGCACCCGCGGGCTTGCTCGCGCAAGCGGCGCAGGTCGGCTCGATCTCTGGTGAAGCAGTCGACGCGGGCGGCCGCGGCGCGGTTTCACAACGCGTCGAGCTCGTTCAGCAGGGCGTCGTGCTGCAGAGCACAACCACGCGCTCGGGCGGCGCATTCTCGTTCTCGAACGTCGGGCCCGGCGACTACGTCGTGCGCGTGATGATCAAAGGCGTGCCGTCAGGCATTCGCGTGTCGCTGACCGGCACCAACGCCGTGACCAACGCAACCATCGTCATGCCGAGTGCGGCGGCGCCGTCAGGCCCGTTCCTGGCGCCGATCCTGATCCCGCTGCTGATCGCGGGCGGTATTGCGGCAACGGTCACGACCGTGGCGATCGTTACCGGCAGCTAAGTTTTCGATCCAAGCGAACCCACGCGAGGCGGCTTCAATAAGGAGCCGCCTCGTTGTATTTTTGCCTAGCTTTCCGGATGACCACCAAGCTACCGCTTATCGAGACGATCATGTTTGCCGGCGGCCTTGCCGCCTCGGTTGCCGCCGGCGTGTACGGTTATCAAGCCGTTGGTCTGTACGGCGACGGTCCTTTCGCTAGCGGTTATCACCGGGAGCGCGATCCGAACACTGGTGAATCGCTGCTCGTTCACGAATCCGTGACCGGCCAGGGCCGCATTCGACGCGTCATGGATCAGCGCTTTCGCTTGAAGGAAGTCGGCGTCGATGCCGACGGTGATGGGATCGCCGAAATCATCACGAAGGCCACCGACGCCAACATCGCGGGCACGGGATTTTCGCTGGCCGGCGACGGGGTGATCGACGCGTGGGCGTTTCGCAATACCGCCGGAGAGCTCGTGCGCGTCGAAGTGTCGACCAAACGCGATGGCAAGATCGATCGCTGGGAGCACTATCGCAACAACCGGATGATCAAGGTTGAAACCGACACCAACGGCAACGGGCGTCCCGATCGATGGCAGATGTTTGATGAGGGCATCCTGACCGATACCTTCATCGATGCCGACGAAGACGGCCGGCCCGATGCGCCGCTCAAACCTTAAGCCGCCGATCGCGCTAATCGTCGGGATCTGGCTCATCGCATCCGCACTCTCGCAGAGTGCGCAACCGCCCGCGACCCACGAACCAACCACGCGCCGCTTCGGCGGCATGCAGGAGTCGTCACACTACGTGAAGATGCGCGATGGCGTGCGCCTTGCGGTTGATGTTCACATCCCCAACGGCCTGAAGCCGGGTGAGCGCACCGCGACCATCCTGCACATGTCGCGCTACTACCGCTCGCTGGATATCAAAACACTGTGGCGGCCGTTGTTCGGCGCCGGGTTCTACACCGTGACCGAGCGCGATACGCGCGAGCAAATGGTCAAGGCAGGGTATTCGTGGGTCGACGTCGACGTCCGCGGCACCGGCGCGTCGTTTGGCAAATGGGAGTATCCGTTGTCGCCCGAGGAAGTGCGCGACGGCTCCGACGTCATCGATTGGATCGTTCAGCAGCCATGGTCCGCCGGTATCGTCGGCGCCACCGGCGGTTCGTATAACGCTTCCCTCGCCATCATGTTGCTGGCCAACGATCATCCTGCGCTGAAGGCGGTCGTGACGCGATTCGGCGCCTGGGACATGTACGAGGATGTGTTCCTGCCCGGCGGCCTGCCGGCGACGTCATTTAGAGAAGGCTACTCAAAGCTTGTCGCCGCATTCGACCAGAACGAGCTGGGCGGTGTATTCGGCTGGGCCGCAGGGGGTATGGTGCGTGGCGTACGTCCGGTCGACGCGAAACTGCTACCGTCGGCGCAAGCCAGTCGTGGCAACAACACCAACCTCGATTTCCTGATCAAACCGCTCATATTTCGTGACGACCCGACCACACCCGGCCGGCCGTGGACCAGCGAACACTTCAGTCCGTACTTTGTCGTGGGCACGCGCACTAAAGTCCCGGTCTTCAGCTACACCGGGTGGTTCGACGGCGCCATGGTGAGGGGACAGATTCACCAGTTCGAGGCGACGCGCGCCCCTGGCAGCAGGCTCAAGATCGGACCGTGGTTTCACGCGGACTTCAGTAACGCGAGCCCGTATGCCGAGCGCGCCGACTGGCCCGATCCGGCCGATGACGTCCAGGAATTCTTCGATGAGCACTTGCGCGGCATCAAGCCGCGCGTCGAAAAGTTGGCGATCGAATACTTCTCGATGGGAGCGGAAGTCTGGCGCACGGCGAATGAATGGCCGCCCGCAACGAGCGAATCGCAGTATCTCTATTTCAGTGATTCCAAAACACTCACGCCCTTCGTCTCGAAGACGCCCGATGCGAGCGATCGCCACCAGGTCGATCCGGCTTTCGAAAGCGGTGCGGCTCGATGGGGTGTGGCGGCCGGTAGTGGCCGTTCACGCAAGTACGGCGATCGTCGCGAGTATTCCGCCCGTCTGCTGACCTACACATCGGCGCCGATTGAGCGGCCGCTCGAAGTCGTCGGCAATCCTCGAGTTGAAATCCATCTCAGTGCCAATCGGCAAGACGGGGGACTGTTCGTGTATCTCGAGGATGTCGCTCCCGATGGCCGCATTCGGTATGTGACCGAGGGTCAATTGCGGCTGCTGCATCGAGCCGAGCGTCGTACGTTCCGTCGGGCCGATGCGAAGCCGATGATCCCCGGCACTGCGGAAATGGTGACCGTGGATTTGCTGCCAACGGCGTATCGCTTTCCCGCTGGTCATGCCATCAGAATCGCCATTGGCGGCGCCGACGCAGGGACGTTCGACGTCGTCGACGCGTCCGGTGCGCTCTACATCCTTCACCACGGTCAACTCCACCAAAGCCGAGTCCGATTACCTGTGCTTGGACCCCGCAGAAGCCGATAAGTCCTAGGACCAAGTAATTGGGATTCCGCAATTGCCCAGTTCTGCAAGGTCTTTACCGTCCTGAAGAACCGTGCATGTCCCCCCATGCGCCGGCTTGGTTGTAAGTCACGGGGCGAAGCCCTGCCTGAGATGCGTGACCGATGGGTAAACAACGTGACGGAGTTCGCGACAGCGTGACTGTGCTTCTGACATTGATTCTGCTGGTTGTCGCCGCCATGCCTGCGTACGCACAGCAAGTCCCAGCAGCGGCCGACAACCCGATCGCCGAGGCGCCGGTTCGCTTCGGGCCGATCGGCATTGCGCCACGCTTTGCGCTGCAGAACATCGGCGTCGACAACAACGTCTTCAACACCACCGCCAACGAGCAGAGCGACTACACGTTCACCGGCCGAGTGGGCGCGGACGTCTGGCTGCGCACCGGACGCGGCCTGCTCTCCGCCACGGGGTGGGTCGAGTACGTGTACTTCCAGGATTTCGAGAGCGAGCGCGCCTACAACAACTACGCGAAAGGCCAATACGAATGGCGATTCAATCGCCTGCGCCCGTACGCATCGGCATCAACGCTCGACACGCGCGAGCGGCCGGGATGGGAAATCGACGAGCGCGTCCGGCGGTATGAAACCGAGTTTCACGCCGGAACTGATGTCCGCATCGCGCCAAAGACCAATCTCCGGCTTGATTTGCGGCAGCAGGATTACGAATACGAAGAAGACGAGTCGCAGGGTGGACGACATTACGATCAGTCGTTGAACCGCAGGCTGGAGTCCGCCGAATTCAGCTATCGCCAGCAGTTGACGGCGCTGACCACGTGGGTTGCGCGGGTCACACGCGAGCAGGAGCGGTTTGAATTCGAGTCGCTCCGCAACTCCGACACGTTTCGCGCCACGACAGGATTCGAGCTGGGCCGCTTCGCGTTGATTCGCGGCACCGCTCTCGTCGGATACCGCAAATTGTCCACGGCGGCCGGCGGGACGTTTCCGGAGTTCTCCGGCCTCACGTCCAACGTCAACGTGACCTACAGCGCGCCCACGCAAACCCGCCTGAACGCCATCTTCAATCGCGACATTCAGTACTCCTACGAGGATCGCACGCCCTATTACGTCCTGACTCAGTGGAGCGGTACGTTGACGCACCGCGTGGTCGGCGGCTGGGACGTGCAGGTGACCGGAGGGCGCGACCGTCTTGACTACCAGTCGCTCGCCGCCATTTTTGAACGAACCGATTCGATTAGCCGCTACGGCGGCGGCATCGGCTACACCATCGGCGAAAGCTTGCGCGTCGGCTTCGACGTCCAGTCTTTCTATCGCAGCTCCCCAATTCGGAGCCGGGAATACCAAAACATGCGTGCTGGTTTATCGGTGACTTATGGCAACTAGCTCGAGATTCCCCCTCCTCGTCGCCGGCATCTTGACGCTTGGCCTCGTCGCATACGCGCAGGTGCCGGTCACCAACTACGTGATTGGCCCCGAAGACGTGCTCACCATCACGTCGTTCGATCAGGAAGACATCACCGGCAAATACCAAGTCGATGCCGATGGAACGTTTTCCTTCCCGTTAATCGGGCGTGTCCACGCCGGTGGATTGACGCTGCGCCAGCTGCAGGCCGAGCTCGTCAAGCGATTGAAAGAAGGATTCTTCAAGGATCCGCAAATCGGCGTGGCCGTCGAACAGTACCGCAGTCAGAAGTTTCACATCGTTGGCGAGGTCCGCACGCCGGGAACGTATCCGCTCACCGGCGACATGAACCTGATGGAGGCGCTGGCGCGTGCCGGCTCCGCCACGCCCACGGCGGCCGGTGAAGTGCTGATCGTCAGGGCGAAGACCCAGGATGCGGCTGATGGACCAACGCTGCCGAATCGCGACGATGTGGATGTCACCACCATCGAGCTGAAAGCGCTGCAGAGCGGCCGCCTCGCACAGAAGTTCGCGCTGCGCGACGGCGACACCATCGTGGTGCCGCGGGCCGAATCGGTTTACGTCTTCGGCCAGGTGCGGAATCCCGGTGCGTATCCCGTGCAGAAAGACACGACCGTCCTGCAGGCGCTGTCGCTGGCCGGCGGAGTCACCGATCGCGGCGCCACGGGGCGTATCAAGATCGTGCGGATGATCGACGGCAAGCGGGTGGAGATCAAGGCGAAGCTGGACGACCTCGTGCGGCCGCTCGACACCATCATGGTGCCGGAGCGGTTTTTCTAACCGGTAATCGAACGTGATCAAAGAACCGAACCTCGAAATTTTCCAGCCGGCTTCCGACGATAGCGATCTCGCCCTCGAGAAGGTCACCGGATCCGACACGCCGCGTGGCTACGGCGTCGCTCCGATCGGAGAGCCGCACCTGCTCGACTACGGGCGCATCATTTACCGACGCCGGCACCTGGCGCTCACGGCGTTTGTCGTCGTCGTCCTCGCCACCGCCGTCTATACGTTTACGGCGACGCCGATCTACGAAGGCCGCGTCCAGCTGCTGATCGAAGCCGACACGCCAAAGGTCGTGAACTTTACCGAAGTCATCAACGAAGCACAGTCGCGGCAGGACTACTACCAGACCCAGTACCGGTTGCTGCAGAGCCGATCGCTGGCGAAGCTGACCATCGACAAACTGAAACTCTGGCGCCACGAAGAGTTCGGCGGCGCGCCGGAAGTCAAGGGCCCGGGGTTGCTGGCCGGCGTATTCGCCGGCGTGTCGGGATGGTTTTCGTCGGCTGAAGCCGCCGAAGCCGCCGAGCCGCCGCTGCCGACCGAGACCGAAGAGCAACAGCCGGTGATCAACACGTTTCTGGCGAAGTTGAACGTGGCGCCGATCCGCAATAGCCGCCTCGTCGACGTGTCCTATCGATCGACCGATCCGAAGATCGCGGCGCAAGTCGCCAATGCCCTCGCCGACAGCTACATCAACCAGAATCTCGACTATCGCTTCACGTCCACGAAAGAGGCGACGTCGTTCTTGAGCGAGCAGATTGCCGAGCAGAGAAAGCGCGTCGAGGAGTCGGAACTGGCGCTGCAGAAGTATCGCGAACAGAACGATGCGGTGGCGCTCGATGACCGCCAGGACATCGTCGTGCAGAAGCTCGCCGACCTGAACGCGGCCGTCACCAAGGCCAAGACGGAGCGGCTCGAAAAGGAAGCGCAGTATAACCAGCTGCGTAGCATCCAGAATGACCCCGGCGCGGTCGACTCGTTCCCGGCGATTCTCAGCAACACGTTCATCCAGCAGCAAAAGGCGGAGCTCGCCACCCTGCAGCGCACCTTCGCGTCGATGGGCGAGAAGCTCGGCGAGCGCCATCCCGACATGATCAAGGTGCGCTCGCAGATCGAGCTGACGCAGACACGCCTGCAAGGCGAGATCGGCAAGGAAGTCCAATCGGTGCGCAACCAATACCTGGCGGTGCAGGCGCAGGAGAACGGCCTGATGCGCGCGCTCGACCAGCAGAAGCAGGAAGCGCTCGGCATGAACCGCAAGGGCATCGAGTACGGCGTGCTGCAGCGCGATGCCGAAAGCAACCGCCAGATCTACGACAGTCTCTTGAAGCGGGCGAATGAAACCGGCGTTTCCGGAGAGTTGAAGACCAGCAACATCCGCATCGTCGATCGCGCCGATGTGCCCCTTTCGCCGGTGCGTCCGCGGCGATCGCTGAACATGCTGCTGGCGTTGTTTGCCGGCTCGTTGGTGGGCCTCGGGCTGGTGTTCTTCTTCGACTATCTCGACAACCGCATCAAGACGCCGGAAGAGATCGTCCAGCACCTGGGCCTGCCGTCGCTCGGTCTGATTCCGGTGGCGCCGAAGGCCGCGGGCAATGGCGGCGATCCGATGATCGATCAAAGCGAGCCGATCTTCTCTGAAGCGTTCCGGGCGCTTCGCACCAACGTACTCTTCTCGTCGGCCGAAGAAGGCACGCATACGGTGGTCGTGACCAGCACCGGGCCCGGCGAAGGGAAGAGCCTGGTGACGGCCAACCTGGCGCTGGCGCTTGCGAAAGCGGGTCAGCGCGTGTTGCTCATCGACGCCGACCTGCGCCGCCCGCGCGTGCACACGATTTTCGGCAAGAAGCTGGTCCCGGGGCTTTCAAACCTGATGATCGGCGCGTCCAAGGCCGCGGAGGTCGTGCAGAGGGGGCGCATCCAGAACCTGTGGATCCTGCCGGCCGGCAAGATCCCGCCTAACCCCGCCGAACTCCTCGGGTCGAAGCGCTTCAGCGAATTCCTGAAATCGCTCAAGGATCATTTCGACTGGGTGTTGATCGATTCGCCGCCGGTGATGGCGGTGGCCGACGCGTGCGTGATCGCGCATCGCGCGACCGGCGTGATCTTCGTGGTGTCGGCGGATACCACGAGCCGGCACACGGCCCGGCAGGCCCTCGAGCAACTCGCCCAGGCCCACGCGCGGGTCATCGGCGGCGTGCTGAACCGGGTCGACCTCAAGCGGAACCCTTATTACTACGCGAAGTACTACCGGAAAGAGTATTCGAACTACTACGCGAAGACGGCGAGCTAGAACACAGTTCCGAAATCGATCAAACAAGCGAATGAGCACAGGCGCTCTTCCGGCGATAAACAGCCCGACCACTGCTGGGGCTGTACATCGCGGGCCTACCCGCGCAGGGTTCGCCAGGTTTTGGGCCCATCGGCACGTCTTCCTGGCCCTGACAGACTTAGCCATCCTTGGTGCATCAATCCTGGTGGCATATGTCATTCGCTTCAACGCTGGGCTCGCCTTCTGGAGCGCTGAGGCTCCAGGTGCAATCCCGTATATCAGGAGCGGACTGCTGCTGTCCGCCACCTGGATGTACGTCGTGTGGCGTGCGGGCGCTTACGAACGGGGCTTGCGCGGTGTCGCGTCGCCGGTGATTCGCGTTCGCCTGCTCCTGAAAGCAGGATTAATCGCGGTCACGGCAGTCATGGCTTTTGGCTTCCTGAATCGGGAGTTCCTCCTTTCGCGACAGGTCTATCTCACGAGCGCTATCGCCGCTGTTATCAGCATGACTATCTCGCGAAGCGCGTTTAGTCGACTCGACCGCGTACTGGCAGAACGCGGTTACGTGGCGGCGCAAATCGCCATCGTCGGCACCAATCGTGTTGCTCTGGAATTTGCCGATTCGGTTGAACGCGAAAGTCACGGTTCGTTGAGAGTGATGGGACTGATTTCGCGCAGGCCCAATCACGACAGTGCTACGAATCGCCAGATACTGGGGCACGTCGACGAGATCGAATCAATATACAAGCGCATCCACTTCGACAAACTGGTGCTGGCGACACCGGAAGCGGGAGAGTCTTTTAAAGAGAGACGCGGCGGCACCGTCATTTCTCTACTCAACTTCTGCGAGCAGAACGGTGTGGCGTTATACATGGTTCCCGATTCGTTCGAAATCGCAGTAGCGCCAAGCGAGGTCGCTAGCTTCTCGGGGACGCCCCTCGTTCGCCTGCAAGATACGGCACTGCATCCCGTCTACGAAGTTGTGAAGCGTCTGATGGACATGGTCTTTTCGTGTGCCATCCTTCTGATCGGTCTGCCGCTTTGGCTGGCGATTGCCGTCGGGCTGAAATTCACGAGCTCGGGTCCGATTTTGTTTTCACAATTACGGGCCGGTCATAACGGGCGGCCGTTCCGCATGTACAAGTTTCGCTCCATGTCGGTCGACGCCGAGTCCCGCCTTGGCCAGCTCGTCGACCTTGACGCGTTGCAAGAGCCTGTCTTCAAAATCAAGAATGACCCGCGCGTAACGGCATTTGGTCGATGGTTGCGACGCTCCGGACTTGACGAGATTCCTCAGTTAATCAACGTCTTGAGAGGCGAGATGAGTCTCGTTGGCCCGCGGCCAGAGGAAATTGCCCTCGTGCACAAATATGATCAGTGGCAGCGACGTCGGCTCAAAGCAAAGCCGGGAATCACCGGTTATCAGCAGATAAAGAACCGAGGAGGATCATCGTTGACCGAGAGAATCGGCTACGACCTGGTCTATCTAAAGCATCAAAGCCTCGGCCTCGACTTGTACATCATGCTGCACACACCTCTCGTCTTGCTTCGCGGCTCCGGTGTTAGCCACTAACGCTTGATGGCATCTGCGGCGCCCGCCGCGTCCTTTTGCCTGCCGCGGTGCACTGCCCCCCCATCCACCATGATTCTTGGCAATCTTAAAAACGAGGAGTCTTATAAACGCCTTCTTCAGCGGGGGGCTTTTCGGAAGGCCTTTGCGTGGCTGCGCGCCCTATCCCCGGATCAACCGGACGGCGTGTTCGAGCTCGAGGGCAAGCGAATCTACGTCAACGTTCACGGCTACGGCACCATCCCCAGAGACGAGTGTCTTTTTGAGTCGCATCGACGATACGTGGATCTGCAGTACTGCATTTCGGGTGGCGAGCTGATCGATCATTTGCCGCTCCACCGGGTCCGCGAACACATTGACTATCAGGAAGACAAGGACCTGATCACTTACCCGGCGCTGTTGGGGTATTCGACAATACGAATGCGAGCCGGAGACTTCGCCATATTTCAGGCTTCGGACGTTCACCGGCCGCGCATCCACGACGGCACCAATGCCGACGTCCATAAGCTGGCGATCAAGATCGACCACCAGCTTCTCGATGCCGCCTGCTGAGACGATGTCTTACCTGCATAAGTACTTCGGCGCGATCAACGCGGCTCTGGAGAGCACGGAAGTTACGCGCAACGGCACGCCCGTGAAATTAGCCGCGGCCCTCGACCAGCTCATAACGCTGTCACAAGAAGTGAAAAGCAATCGCGGCACGAAGTACTTCTGCGGCAACGGTGCGAGTGCGGCGATGGCGAGTCACTTTGCTCTCGATTGGCTCAAGGCCGCCGATCTCAAAGCGATTGCCTTCAATGACCCTGTCTCTCTCACCGCCGTGGCTAACGACGTAAGCTTCGAGCAGGTCTTTTCGCTGCCATTGAGCCGCCTGGCTGAAAAGAAGGACCTTGTCGTTACGATTAGCAGCTCGGGCAATTCGCCCAGCGTGGTGGCGGCAATTGCTGAAGCCCACCGCTTGCGAGTGCCGTGCGTGACCTTTTCCGGCTTCCGGCCCGACAACCAGTCGCGGCAAAACGGCGACCTCAACTTCTATGTTCCCTGTCGAACTTACGGCGTTGCGGAAAGCTGTCACCAGATCCTTCTTCACGCGTGGCTCGATCATTATTTGCGCTTGAGCGAGTGGTCGTAGCCTGATTGCGCGAGCCGCGAAATTGGTGTCGATTCAGGTGTCGTTAAAGATCGCGGTCGCGGCCGCCGTCGCCGCCGGCCAGAAACTGAAGTCTGACTACGCCACACAAGTCAGAGTGCCACCTGATGATTCCAGAGACGTGAAGATTGCAGCGGATGTGATGGCCGAAGCCGCAATCATCGAAGTGCTGCGTTCGGATGGCCGCTCGATCCTGTCGGAAGAGAGCGGACGGTTACCAGGGCGAGACGACGTATCTGAAGCGACGTGGATCATTGATCCACTCGATGGAACGGCTAATTACGCTCGCGGATTGCCGTTGTGCTGCGTTTCGATCGCGTTGTGGAAGGGCGACGAGCCGCTGCTGGGCGTCGTCTATGACTTTCTCAATGAACGGCTCTATACAGGCCTCGTAGGCGTGGGCGCCTGGTGCAACGATGTTCCTCTTGCCGTCAGCACGGTCTCGCAAGCGGCGTGCGCTGTGTTCCTGACCGGCTTTCCTTCTTCGACGGATCTGTCGGCAACATCGCTTCAACCCGTGATTCGTCAAATTCAGCAATTCAAGCGAATTCGGCTGCTCGGTAGCGCGGCACTTTCCCTCGCCCACGTGGCTTCTGGCGCGGCCGACCTGTATGCAGAGAAGGATATCCATCTCTGGGATGTCGCGGGCGGCATCGCCCTCGTCAGGGCTGCAGGCGGAACCTGCGAGAGCGGCCCATTTGATTCGTCATGGCGAGGTAACACCAGAGCCTCGAATGGCCGTCTCGATTACGCGAGCTTGGTCCCTTAGTGTCCGCACACATTGCCAAGAACAGCGGTTTCGCGGACGAAACTCTTCGAGGTCCAGCCGTCAAGACGATAGCCATGATCCCCGCTCGTATGGGGAGTCAGAGGCTTAGCAAGAAGAACCTCCGGACCTTGGGCGGCGTACCGCTGATCACGCGCGCGATTCGGAAGTGCCAGACCGCGGGGGTGTTTGACGAAGTCTGGGTGAACTCCGAAGCAGCGGAGTTCGGCGAAATTGCGCAGTCGGAAGGCGCCCGGTTTCATCAGCGGCCGGCGCAGCTAGCCGACCACGTAGCGACGAGCGAGCAATACGTCGAGGAGTTTCTTCGACAGCACGAGTGCGAGTGTCTGTTGCAGATTCACAGCATCGCACCGCTGTTGTCTGTCCAGGAAATCCGCGACTTTGTCGGGGCTTTCAGGTCTGGCGGCCACGACACATTGCTGAGTTATGAAGCGATTCAAATTGAATGCGCTCTCAACGGCCGGCCGGTCAATTTCGACTTCGATCGGAAAACGAACTCCCAGGACTTGAGTCCCGTGCAACGCATTACGTGGAGCATTACGGGCTGGCGTCGCGTCACATACCTCGCCGCCGCTGCTGCAGGCCGGTGTGCTACCTACTCGGGCCACGTTGGCTTTTACGAGTTGAGTCGAAACGCCGCGCACGTAGTCAAGACGGCACAGGACCTCGATTTTGCGGAAGCGATATTGAAGACCCAAACCGATGATTAGAGTCGGCATAGTCGGATTCGGCAAGATGGGACGGTTGCGCGCCGAGGCGGTCACCGCCTCCCGGCGCGGCACCGTGGTAGCGGTGTTCGATCCGACGTCCCGGGACCTATCCGGGTTACCGGTCGCGCAATCTGCGGACGGAATCATCAACGACGACAGCATCGACGCCGTTTTCATCTGCACGCCGAACGCGAGTAACTATCCCCTTACGATGGCGGCGCTGAAAGCAGGCAAACACGTTTTCTGCGAGAAGCCTCCCGCTCTGACGTCAGGCCAAGTCAGACAGATCATGGCCGAAGAGCTATTGAGCAGGAAGAAGCTGATGTACGGCTTCAACCACCGCCATCATGCCAGCATCAAAATGATGAAGGCGATTGTCGATGGCGGCGAGTACGGCCGGCTGTTGTGGCTCCGCGGCAGGTACGGTAAGAGCGTCGATCACACCTATTTCGACACCTGGCGAGCCGACAAGAACCTCGCCGGCGGCGGCATCCTGCTCGACCAGGGCATTCACATGATTGACCTGTTCTTGCTGCTGGCCGGCGAGTTCGACGAAGTGCAGGCCATGGTCTCGAATCTGTACTGGAATCTGGAGGGGATCGAAGACAACGTGTTCGCGAATTTTCGGAACCGGCGAACCGGTGTGGTTGCGTCCTTGCACAGCACGATGACGCAGTGGCGGCATCTGTTTTCGCTGGAGGTGTTTCTCGAGCGCGGTCACCTGGTTCTCAACGGACTGAAAACACAGAGCGGCAGCTATGGCGATGAGGAATTGAGCATCGCCCGCAATCGCTCGTCGGCGCCCGCGGTCGTGTGGGGTGATGAGAAAAAGACGTTGTTCCCTGTGGATACGTCATGGGCTGACGAGACGACGTCGTTTCTCGAGGCCATCGAAAAGGATCTGCCCATCGAGTCCGGGCATTCAGGCCATGCCCTACGGGTCATGGAATTGATTGAGCGCATTTACCAGAATGAGCGACACACTCACGTCCAACTCCATCGACGACTTTCGTAGTCGCGGCGTGGTTCAGTGGCTCAAGTATGCACGGGCCAAATTCGGCGGCGAGGCGCTGTTTGTTGCCGCAACCATGAGCCAGCCAGTCGTGAATCTTGTCAGCGCATTTGTTGCAGCTAAATCGCTAACCCCGTTCGAGCTAGGCACGATCAACGCTGCCGCCCTGTTCCCGGCCTATCTGGGCTTTCTTCAACTGGGAGTCTTTACCGGCCTGTCGCGGAATCTACCTATTGCGATTGGCGCCGGCGACTCCGACCATGCGGACAGGCTTGAGCGTGTGTCAGCGGCAGTCGCGACATACGTCGGGGCTCTTGCAGGCGCGATTTGCTTGACTGTTGCCATGCTGGCCCTCTGGCGCGGCGACAGCCTGTTTTTCTGGGCGATGTCATGTATTGCGCTCACCAGTGCACTTGGGCCGCCGACAACTCATGTCGATACCGTGCTACGAGCTCGCCTGCAATTCGGCCCCGCAGCGTGGTCGCAGATAACGTCGAACCTGTTCATGCTCGTGGCAAATGTGGTCGTCACTGTCTACGGCGTGATCGGGAGCCTTTGGCGAATTGCG
>DATJKH010000175.1:0-17088 GCA_035491715.1 Vicinamibacterales bacterium
GGACAGGCCCAGCAGGTGACACGCGATATCCGTTATGCCACGGTGCACGAGCGGCAGGTCCTCGACGTGTATGCGCCTGCCGGCGCGAAGAAGCTGCCGGTCGTGTTCTGGATCCACGGCGGCGGGTGGCAGGCAGGCGAGAAGACGATGGTGGCTCTCAAGCCGAAGGCGTTCACCGAGGCCGGCCTCGTTTTCGTCTCCACCAACTATCGGCTGCTGCCGAGTGTCGACATGGACACCCTCACACGCGATGTCGCGGACGCACTGGGCTGGGTACACAAGAACATCGCGACCTATGGTGGCGATCCGGACAGGCTGCTGGTGATGGGCCACTCGGCGGGCGGGCAGCTTGCCGCGCTGATGTGTACCGACGACCGCTACGTGAAAGCGGAGGGGTTTGCGCTGTCGCTGATCAGGGGCTGCGTGCCGGTTGATGCCGATACCTTCGACGTCCCGGCCATCATCGAAGTGGCTGAAACGCGGGCACGGGTCCACCATCTCCCGCTTCCGACCAATGGTCACCGCCAGAAATTCGGCAACGACCCGGCGAAACATCGCGACTTCTCCGCGGTGACGCACGTCGCGCGCGATAAGGGAATCCCTCCATTCCTGATCGTTCATATCGCCGGCAACGCCGACACGACCGCGCAGGCACGACGGATGGCGAACGTGCTCGAGACGGCTGGAATTCCGGTGAAGGTGGTTCGCCGCGAGACCACGCACGAACAACTCAACGACGATATCGGCGCGCCAAACGATTCGGTGACCAAAGAGCTGTTCGCGTTTGTGGCAGACGCGCTCAAGCGGTAAGTCTGAGGCGAGGCGATCGTGGCTGAGTGGGTGCATGCACAGAAGGACCCCGCCGATGAACTGGCGCAGCTTCACTACTTTTCCTTCAAGAAGCGGCAGGCCGAGGGGGAGATCGAGTTTGTGATTACCGTGAAGGAGTTTGCGTCGAGGAACGCTCTGCAGATGCGCTTCTACGCGCAGGCGGACAAGGAAATCAACCAGAGAACCGCCCCGTTTCGTCCCTTCGGCTCTGGCGACTCGTTGTTGAACGCGCTGAGCGAATGCATCCGGAGCATCCGCCAGTATCCATACGAGCCGGATCAAAAACAATGAACACGAATCAAACTTCTGGCCCGCTCTTCGGCTGGACCGAGGCGATTTACGCCTTGCACGCGTTGAGCCTGCTGACGGGTATTCTTGGTGCTGCGACGATTGTCGGGGCATTTCTCATCGGCTGGCCATCCATCATCGCGGTGATTTTCAATTACGTGAAGCGCAGTGAAGCGCGTGGCACCTGGCTCGAATCCCATTTCCAGTGGCAGATTCGTACGTTCTGGTACGGATTGCTGTGGGTCTCGCTCTGCTTCCTCTTCGTCATGCTGACGCTCGGCATCGGCGTCATCTTCGTCTGGTTGCCGCTCGGCATCGTGAGCCTGTGGTTCGTCTACCGGATCGCGCGCGGCTGGCTCGCCCTGCGCGATGGCCGCGCGATGTATTCCTGACGGCAACCGCATACGCCCGGTTGCCGCATGACGCCTTCACGATCGAAATTGATTGCGACGGCTCTCGGGCGAGGATTGCGCAAACGCTGTCCGCACTGCGGCCAAGGGCGACTCTTTTCCGGATGGTCGTTTTTTGATCGTTGTTCAGTTTGCGGCCTGGTCTTCGCACGCAATCCGGGCGACACGTGGGCGTTCAACATCGTTGGCGATCGATTGCCGATTGGCGCAATGATCGTCGTGATCTATTTTGGCGTGGTGCGCTCGCATCCAGCGCCCGGCATGATCCTGCTCGTCGTACTGGGGGGGCTGGCGATCTGGACGGCCCCTAACCGCTGGGGCGCAAGCATCGCGCTGCATTACCTTTCACGAGTCTACTGGCCCGACCCCGCAGATCCGTTGCCTCCGCCCCCCGCTTCGAATCCGCGTTCGTAGAACATGAATGCAGGAGTTTCTTGTCGCCGATAGACAATCGAGGTTTTCCCGTTTCACCGACGTCAATGAACGGCATACCGCACCCGCCGACGTTCTGCGCCAGCCCGATCGACCGGCGGTTCTGTCATTTCCCGCAGCATGTTTCGACGTTCGGGAATGCTCCAGACGTCGACGCAGTCGGAACAGCGAAAGTAGATGAATTCTCCGGTCTCGACCGCCGCGACGACCTTCGGGCTTTTACAGCTCGGGCAGCGTTTGAAACTCATGGGCATGGCCGGAGCAAAGGCTAAGCCGGACAGAATTGGTCAGAAGTGATGTTCCTTCCCGGCTCGAGGCGGCTAAAGTCAGTGCTGGAGGAGAGAAAGGTCGCCACCACCATCTGATGGTTTTGTCGTCGGAAGGTCGAGCCTTCGCACTCTCGATTTGAGTGGCAACGGATTGACCGATTCGTCTCTCTACTGCTACAGTAATTGCTCCAATGTTCCGGTCACTGCTGCACGGCTCGGGTCTCATTGAAGTCGCCGGTATGGCGACGATGGAGACGCCGCTCGTGCGCTGACCGGAAGGGTTCTCGTTGATCATGGCGCCCTTTCGGAGCTGTTCCGGAAGGGCGTTTTGCTTTTTCCGGGCTGTGAAAGGGCGGCTTCACGGCGGGCGATGCCCACCGGTTGGAGACCGTCATGTCGACCGCGCCGGCGATTCGGCTCCAAGAGCTGACCAGGACGTTTCGTGTCGCACCGACGACGGTCGTACGCGCCGTCGATCGCCTGACGCTATCGGTCGTGCCCGGCGAGCGCGTGGCGTTCATCGGTCCCAACGGAGCGGGGAAGTCGACCACCCTTAAAGTTCTGTCGGGCATCCTGCACCCCGACAGCGGTGAGGCCACGGTACTCGGCTACGTGCCATGGCGCGATCGACGAAGGCTCGCGTTCGAGATTGGCACCGTGTTCGGCCAGCGGTCGCAGCTCTGGTATCACCTGCCACCGCGCGCCACGTTCGCGCTGCTCGCGCACGTCTACGAAGTTGATCCGTCCGTGCACCGACGTCGTCTCGCGTCTCTCGTCGAGGCTTTCGATCTCGGCGCATGCCTCGACACGCCGGTTCGCCAGCTCTCGCTCGGCCAGCGGATGCGCGCGGAGATCGTCGCGAGCCTGCTGCACGCGCCGCGCGTCCTCTTCCTCGACGAGCCGACGATCGGCCTGGACGTCTCCGCGAAAGCCACAATCCGCGGCCTGTTACGCGCGCAGTCGCAGGACGGGCACGCAACGCTGCTCCTGACGTCGCACGACACCGGCGACATCGAACACGTTTGCGAGCGCGTCGTCATCCTTCATCAAGGCAGGGTCTTGTGGGACGGCTCGATCGACGGGCTGCGCCGACGCTTCATGAAAACCAAGCGGCTCACGCTCTGGAGTGAGGCGGAGCGGCTGACATTGGATCTGCCGGGCGCACGCGTGCTCGCGGCGCGCCCGCACGTGACCGAAATTGCGCTCGACCCGAGGAAAACGGCAGTCGGCGCGCTGGTCGATGCTGCGTGCCGGCAAGGGCTGCTCCACGACCTGACGATCGAGGATACGCCGCTCGACGAAGTCATCCGCGACATCTACGGCGAAGCTGCGGGGCACGGGTCATGACGCCGCGTGTCGGGAAGTACGTGGCGTTCGGCCGCGTCGGGGCATCGCAGGCGCTCGGCAATCGCGCCGAGCTGGGCGGGCGCATGGCTTTCGTTGCGATCATCCTCGGCGTCTTCTCCTCGCTCTGGCAGGCGGTCGCCGAACACGGGCTTCCAATCGCCGCCGATCGCGCGGCGCTCGTCTGGTATCTCGCCGCGACCGAGTGGATCGTGCTGACGGTGCCGGCGGCGCACGTGGACATCGAGCGCGAGATCCGTACCGGCGATGTCACGTGCCACCTGACGCGGCCGTTCTCGTATCCCTTGGCGCTGGCCTCGCAGGGGATCGGCATGATTCTCGTCCGGGCGCCGTTTGTCGGCGTTGCGGCGTTCGTTTGCGGCGTGGTGTTCACGGGGACGGCACCATCGATCACTCTCCTTGCGCGGTTCGTGCCGTTTGCGTTCATGGCGATGCTGCTCGTCTACGGATTGCACGTCGTGATCGGGTTGCTGGCGTTCTGGCTCACGGATGTGACCCCGGTGTTCTGGATCGCGCAGAAGCTGCTGTTCGTCCTCGGCGGACTGATGCTGCCGCTGACGCTCTATCCGGATTGGATGCAGCGGCTCGCGCACTTCACGCCGTTTCCGGCGATGCTCGGCGGACCTGCCGGATTACTCGTGCCCGCGACGGCGCCAGACACGGTACGACTCGCGCGGGATCTCGCTGTGTGGATTGTGGTGATGGCGATGGCGGCGCGAGCGCTCTTCGAACGCGCCGTTCGGACGCTGCAGGTGAGTGGAGGGTGAAATGTCGACCTGGACCTTCGCGAGGGCACTGTTCGCGACCAACCTCCGCGCCGCGCTCGCGCTGCGCGGCGCGTTCGCCATCCAGGCGCTCTTCATGCTCATAAACAACCTCACGTTCTTCATCGTGTGGTGGGTGCTGTTGCGCCGGGTACCCGACTTACGCGGTTGGCGGCTCGACGACATCGAGGTACTGTTCGGGATCACCGCAACGAGCTTCGGTCTGGTCGTCGCCGTGGCGGGAGGGGTACGGCATCTCGGTCGGGCCATCGAGGAAGGAGAACTGGACACGCTCTTGACCCAGCCGAAGCCCACGCTACTCTACGCCCTCGGGATGCGGTCGAACGCCTCCGGTGTGGGCGACATGGTGTCCGGTGTTCTCTTCCTCGTGATGTCGGGACACCTGACGCTCACGAGTGCGCCGCTCCTCGTCGTCTTGATCCTGGCATCGGCGGCCACGTTTCTCGGCTGCGGCATCGTCTTTCACAGTCTGCCGTTCTGGCTGAGCCGCACCGAGACCGTGTCGCGCCAGCTGTGGGAGCTGACGATCACGTTCGCGATCTACCCCGAGCCGCTGTTCGGCGGCGCGCTGCGGCTGCTTCTGTTCACTGCGATTCCGGCAGGATTCGTCGCGTATCTGCCGGCACGGATGCTGCGAGATCCGTCGCCGGTAACGCTCGCCGCATCTGTCGGCGCAGCGTTGGCGTACGTGGCGATTGCGGTGTGGGTGTTCGATCGAGGTGTACGGAGATACACCTCGGGCAGCCGGTTCGTGGCGTTCGGCTGATCGTAAACCCTTTGCCCTTCGTGCCCGTCTCTACAATGTAGAATGAGAGTCGTGCGGTAATGGCTGGATCGCGACGCCGGCGTCCACCACGTCTGCCATTCCTTGCCGCCGCGATCTTCCGGGCGCTGCTTCCATTCGCGGAACGCGACGAAGTGCTGGAGGACTTGCGCGCCGAGTTTGCGCGGCGCCGAGAGATGTACGGCCCTGCTGCGGCGAAGCGATGGCTCTGGCGAGAAGCGCTCGGATCGCTGCCGCCGCTCCTGCGACGCATCTGGTGGCGCGGCATGACCGGTTTCGAGCCTGAGGCAAATCGTATGCGCCCGGGAGGACCAATGGTCGAGAGCTGGATCGTCGACTTTCGTTACGCCCTGCGTCGTCTGATGAGGCGACCGACTTACGCCATACTCGCGGTGCTCACGCTGGCGCTGGGCGTCGGCGGTACCGCCGCAATCTTCAGCGTCGCGCGAACGCTGCTGTTCGAACCACTGCCGATCGCTCAGGAAGAACAGGTCGGCGTCTTCTACTTCCCCTACTCGTGGAATGAATCGGAATTCCTTTATCTCCGCGGCCGCTTTCCCGGGTTCCGCACCGTCGCCGCATATAGAGGTGATAACGCGACGCTCGAGAGTGAGGGAGCTCCGCTCCGACTTGTCGAGGGAATGGCGGTCACTGCTGAATTCTTTGACGTCCTTGGTGCGCCCGCCATGCTCGGACGGACGTTCAAAACTGATGACGACGCGACCGGCGCCGAACCGGCCTCTGTTCTGAGCCACTCACTGTGGCTGGAGCTCGGGGCGGACCCGGCGATCATCGGTCGACAGCTGCGGCTCGGCGGCGCGAATCGCACGGTCGTTGGCGTGATGCCGAAGGGCTTCTGGTATCCCAGTCCGACGACGCGTGTGTGGAACTCGACCCCACTCGATCCACAGAACAGGTCCGGACGCTACTCGTTGGTCGGCCGCGTTGCCGAAGGCGCGTCGATCGCGCACATCGATGGCCCGCTGCGTGCTCTCGCAGATGCGCTCGGCCGCCAGTACCGCTACCCGCCGCAATGGGACAAGACGAAGTCTCCGTTCATCACGCCGGTGCGCGAATACGTCGTGGGCAAAGTGAGCCCGAGTGTCAAGGCGACGCTTGCTGCCATGGCCGTAATTCTGCTGATGGCCTGTGCAAACGTCGCGGCGCTGATGCTTGGCCAGGTCGATGCGCGCGCAACCGAGATGGCCGTACGCTCGGCGCTTGGCGCGAATCGTCAACGTCTGGTGCAGCAGCTCGTCTTCGAGTCGTTCGCAATTGGGATCCTTGCCGGTCTTGCGGGCTCAGTGCTCGCCTACAGCGGCTTTGCTGTGCTCGTGCGGTCGCTGCCGCTCGGCGATCTGACGGAAAACGCGCACCTCGATTGGACAGTGTTCTGGGCATCGATGCTCGCCGCGCTTGGAGCCGCGGCGATCGTCGCGGTCGTTCCCGGTATTGCGCTGTGGCGGGGCAGCAGCCTGCAGGCGACAATGGCGACGACACGGACGGGCGGCGTGGCGGGACGAGGCGGACGTCTCGAGGCCAGTCTCGTCATCGCGCAGATGGCGCTCGCGGTCCTGCTGGCGGCCGGTGCAGGACTCCTGATCCGAAGTGTCGCGAATCTCCGCGCCATTGATCCGGGCATCGACACCCGCAGCGTCGTTGCGATCGATGCGACGATGCCAAGCCGTCTCACGCTCGACGAGCGGCGGCGGGCGGTGCTCGAGATGGTGCGGACGCTGCAAGCGCTTCCAGGTGTGACGTCCGCGGCCCTCACGGAGAAGCTGCCGCTGCGCGGCACCGGTGATAACTTTGGCATCGGCATCCGGAGCAAACCTGACGCCGGCGGAACGACTGCGTTCCGGATGGTAAGCCGCAACTACTTCACCACACTCGGCATGCCCATCGTCAAAGGGCGCAACTTCGAGACCGAGGATCGTCTGGGCAGCGATCGCGTCGTCATCGTCAACCAGGCGCTGGTGGCAAAGTACTTCCCGAACGAGGATCCGATCGGTCAGGTGCTGCAGACATTCGGCCAAAGCGGCGAGCGCATCATTGGCGTGGTCGCGAACGCCGCCGAAGCCAATCTCACCGACGCCCCTGTGCCCGCGCGCTACATGCTCTACGATCAACTTCCAGTTGCGATCTGGAGTCAGGTCTCGTTCGTGTTGAAGACCGATGCTCCGGGCAATGTGCCGGCGGTCCTCGAGAACGCGCGGTCGATGGTTCAGCGCGCGGGTTCGCAACTCGCGGTGCAGAAGTCGATGACGATGGAGGGTGTGTTCGAGCTGGCGCTCGGCGCAACCGGCCAGATCGTCACGCTGTTGACACTGCTGGCCGGACTCGCACTCCTGCTCGGCGCGGTTGGCGTCTATGGCGTGATGTCGCACTACGTCACACGGCGCTCGCGCGATTACGGGATCTGCATCGCGCTCGGCCAAATGCCGTCAGGAGTCGTGCGTCAGGTGGTTGGACGAAGCGCAGTGCTCGTCGCCATCGGCGGCACCATGGGGATTGCCGCCGCCATGGCAACGACGAAGGTGCTGTCGACGCTCTTATACGGCGTCAAGGCCACCGATCCAATCTCGCTGGCGTCCGCGATAGCCGTGTTGCTGGTGGTTGGAATGCTTGCCGCGTTCGTACCGGCACGCCGCGCCAGCCTCACCGATCCGGCGGTAATTCTGCGGCAATGAGACAGAAGTTTTCCGCGCGAGACATCCCGAAGCCGCGACGAGTGACTAGAGGCGCTTTCAAAACCGATCCGCCTGGCGAACGAGCGCGCGAGTGAGCCCACGCAAGCGGAGCGGGGATCGCGGGGCCCCCGCGAGCGCCCGCCTACGCCAAGGCTCCGGCGAGGTCGCGCCGCAGCGCTTCGCGCGAGCGAGCGTGTAGCTACTGTGTCAGAAGTCAAGCCGTCGCGGGCGGATGCCAAGGCGTTTGATATCTAAGCATGGCGTTGAGATGAATCAGCAGTTTGTGCATTGCGGCAACGAGCGCGACTTTCGGCAGTTTGCCCGCCGCGCGCCAGCGGCGATAGGCGGCTCGGATCGTCGGATTGTGGGTAATGGCCGTCACGGTCGCCATATACAAGGCGGACCTGACATCGCCGCGTCCCCCTTGAATGCGACGATAGCCACGGCGACGGCCGCTGTCGTCGGGCATGGGCGCGAGGCCGACGAGTTTACTGATTTGCCGATGACTGAGCGTGCCCAGCTCGGGCAGCGACGCCAGCAAGCGGGCGGAGGTGGCGGGGCCAATGCCCGGCACCGATTGGAGGAGGTGATCGCGGGCGCGCCAGATCGGGCTTGCCTCGATCTGGGTGCGCAGATCCCGATCCGTTTTGGCCAGCTGCTTCTCGAGCCAGGCGATGTGCGCGAGGACATTCCTGCGGACGGCGCCGCGGGCCAACGGCACGCGGTTCCGTTCGGCCGTCAGCATGTCCACCAGTTGCCGGCGTCGCGTGACCAGCGCCTGCAAATCAGCCTGGAGGTCATCGGGCAGCGGGCGGGGCGTCGGCCGGATCCGCGCGCCGAACGCGGCGAGGACCGCCGCATCGATCGCATCGGTCTTTTCCAAGAGTCCGAACGCCTTCGCAAAATCGCGGACCTGTCGCGGATTGACAATCGCGACGGGCAAATCGGCCGTCGACAGTGCACTCGCCGCGCCGATTTCATAGCCGCCGGTCGCTTCGAGCACGATGATGGTCGGCTGCAACGCGCGCACGTGCGCAACGAGCGCGGTCCAGCCGACGTCGTCATTGGTTGTCTGCCAGCGGGCTGTGGGATTGGTCGACCAGGCAACGTCCAACGTACCCTTGGAGACGTCGATGCCTACGCTACAGGGGTCTGCCATCGCACTCCTTCTGCTCGATCACTCGACGGTACGCGCTCAGCCTTGCGAATGCGAGCTACCGATCGATCTACTGTACGAGCTCTGACCGTCGAGGCGCGGACGCGGCGCTCAGGCTACACGACGGTGTGGAGACCAGGGGAGTCACGAGCTGCCGCGTCCGTGATCGAATGGCAGTAAAGATACAAGGGGAGTCCGAGGGGCGAAGCCCCTCGGAGTGATTAGTGATGCGAGCAAAACGTGACCCCAAGCCGGAGCTGCTTGGCTCTCTCGAGGAGCAGGTGATGCTGGCCGTCGTGCGCACCGCCGACGACGCATACGGGATGAACGTGCGCCGCGAGCTCGAAACCGTCACCGGGCGCTCGATTACGATCGGCTCAGTGTATGCGACGCTCGATCGCCTGGAGGCGAAAGGGCTGGTCGAGTCGTGGCGGTCGGCGGCGACCGAAGGGAGCGTCTCTCGCCGCCTGTTCACGGTCACCTCCGCCGGCGCGCGTTCGCTTGCGCTGACGCGTGATATGCGAGAGCGCTTGTGGAGCGGCGTCAGCCTTCGAACGCTGGGGCTGAGTCATTAATCAGCTCCCGGAGCTGCGGTCTCCAAACTGGCAGACGCGGTCGCTCTTCCCGCGTAAAATGTACGCATTCCTCCGAAGCGGTTAGATCTGACGCTCGTGCTTACCGGCGGCGGGGCCCGTGCCGCGTATCAAGTCGGGGTGCTCCGTCACCTCGCGCACACATTTCCCGAGATTGCACCCGACATCCTCACCGGGGTATCCGCTGGCGGTATCAACGCGGCGTATCTCGCCGCCCATTCTGCACCACTGGCCACGAAACTCGACAACCTCGCAGACATCTGGAGGAGTCTGCGTATCGACGATGTGATCCGGGTCGATTTACGCGATCTCGCGTCCCGCACTGCGCGATGGGGAGGACGTCTACTATCGGGAGGCCGGTCTCCGTTGCCGCCGGCGAGGAGTCTCGTCGATACTGCCCCGCTTCGCTCGCTGCTCGAGAAGATGCTCGAGGCAAAAACGGGAAGTATTCCCGGGATCGCGCGGAGCCTCGGCGATGGCTGGCTGCGGGCGGTCGCGCTGACGGCATCCAGTTACACGACGGGGCAGTCGATCACCTGGGTGCAGACGCGCGAGGACGGCGGTATCCAGACCTGGGAACGACCGCAGCGCAAGAGTGCCACCTGCGCGCTGCGAGTCGACCATGTGATGGCTTCATCGTCGCTCCCGTTCTTGTTTCCGGCGGTGGAAGTCGATGGCGCTTGGTACGGTGACGGGGGGATCAGGTTGACGGCGCCACTGTCGCCGGCGGTTCACCTCGGCGCGAGACACATCATTGCCGTCTCGACGCGGTATGCGCGGACCAGCGAGGAGGCCGACCGTCCCGCGGTCGTCGGCTATCCGCCGCCTGCACAAGTGGCGGGTGTTCTCTACAACGCGATTTTTCTCGACCAGCTCGACAGCGATGCCCTGCGCATGCAACAGGTGAACGAGTTCGTGTCGTGGTTGCCGCAACGGGCTGACGGCCTGCGGCGCATCGAACTGCTCGTGCTGCGGCCATCGCAGGATCTGGGACGGCTGGCGAATGCGTACGAAGCGCAGCTGCCCCGTGCCTTCCGCTTTCTCACGCGCGGCCTGGGGACTCGCGAAACACGGTCGAACGATATGCTCAGCCTGGTGATGTTTCAGAGCGACTATGTCAGGCACCTTATCGAGCTGGGCGAGGCCGATGCGAAGGCGAGACTCCCACAGATTCGGCGCTTCCTCGGCGACGGATCTTCGTGACCGTAAGCCGCCGATTCCCACGCTGTCTCACAGTCGTTACCGGCATCGGGTAGGATCTGCACAGCCGATACTTCATGCAGGAGACTCTTGTGCCGTCAAAGCTGGCGATCGTAGTGCTCGTGCTCGCGGGATTCCTACAATTGCCCGGTTCGACGGCGACCGAGTCGCCGTTCATCGTCCAGCCATACTTGCAACTCGGAGATCTCTCGAACCTGTCGCCGGTTGAGCCTCTCCGCGTGTTGTGGCAGGCGCCGAACGACAGGGAAGTGAAATGGACAGTCGACGTGCGCCAGAGTGAGGCCGACTCGTGGCGACCGGCCGTCGCGGTTGAAGGCAGGTTGATCGCCGGCGAGTCGCCGTATCGTTTGTTCAACGTGTCGCTGACGCGGCTTCGCCCAGGCGCTGAGTTCGAGTACCGCGTATCGAAGAACGGCGTCGTCGCTTTTTCCGCGCGGGGCAAATCGCGATCAGCGGCCGATCAGCCCTATCGCTTTGTGGTGACTGGCGACACCGGGGCAGATACTCCACAGGAACGGCGCGTCGTTCATCAGATCTATCAGGCGCGTCCCGACTTCTTTGCCATCGCCGGCGACATCGTCTATTCGACCGGCCGCATGATCGAGTACAGGCAGAAGTACTTCCCTGTCTACAACGCGGATACCGCGAGCCCGGAAACAGGCGCGCCATTGATACGGTCACGGCTCTCGTTCGCTTCGGTTGGCAACCATGATGCCGGCACCAGCGATCTCACGAGAGATCCGGACGGTCAGGCCTATTACCTGAACTGGTCGCTGCCGCTGAACGGCCCGTATGGACAAGCAGGCCTTCCGAACACGCAGATTCTCAAGGGACCGCCCGAAGCCCTGAAGACACACCTCGGACTGCTGCGGCAGGCATTCCCGCGCATGGCGAACTTTTCACTCGACTATGGCAATTCACACTGGACGTTCATCGACTCGAATGTCTACGTCGACTGGTCCGACGCCTACCTGCGAAACTGGCTCGCTCGCGATCTCGCGTCGGCGAAGACAGCGGTCTGGAAGTTTGTCGTTTTCCATCATCCGCCATTCAATTCGTCACGTGCGCACTTCACGGAACAGCAGATGCGGCTGGTGAGCGACATCTTCGAACACCGCGCCGTTGATGTGGTCTTTTCCGGCCACGTCCACAACTACCAGCGTACGAGGCCGCTGAGGTTTCTCGCGAAACCCGCGCCCGACAGAACGTTCAACTCGGGCGGGTCCTACGCCATTGCCGGCGACTTCGAGATCGACCAGACCTTCGATGGCTCGAACGATACGTCACCTGACGGTGTTCTCTACATCGTCACCGGCGCTGGTGGCGCGGGCGCGTACGATCCCGACCAGACCGACAACACGCCGACCTGGCAGCCGTTCACTCAAAAGCTGATAAGCGATACGTATTCATTCACCGTGGTCGACGTGGACGGGCGTTCTCTGAAATTGCGTCAGGTCACCGAGAATGGCGACGAGATCGATCGCATGACGATAACCAAGCCCAACTCGCCCAAGGACTCAAACCTGTCGCAAAAACCGGCCGGCCGGTAACCTGCAGTGGATCTTGTGGGCTCAGTTCATCGTTTGACGTTTCATTCGGTCGATCGTCGGCTTGGAGCGCCAGAGGAGCGGCGGATCCTACCGCGTACGTAGCAGCGTTACCGTCAACAGGCCTACGCTAATCAACATCCACAGCGACGCCCACGTCCAGCCTGGCAGCACAAACAGCCGCGCCATGGTGTCGGCATCCGAGTGTCCGCCGTTGACGAGGAACAGCACCCGGATATCGAAGATCGAATTGAGCGCGACCTGAACGGCCAGGAGGCTCAACACAAACGACGAGACGCGTCCGCTTGCTCTTCGCGACAACGCGATCAGCGCCAGGCTCCAGATCAGGACGACGACGATGCCAAACAGATTTCTCATCCAGATGATCAGCGTGAGGAGCATGAACGCGCCGATGGTCCAGAGGATCGCGTGCGCCTGTTTCTTCCCGCGCGCCGCAATCATCAGCGCGCACCCGACGATGCTGGCGCTGAGGTAGCCGGCTGACGCAACCAGACCCTGTGCGATCCGACTCTGGGGAACCAGGCTTTTTGTCAGACCGGCTCCGTTTGGCTCGATGACGATTGAGGACACGCCACCGCCGACGAGGAGCGTCATCACCGCGTGACCGCACTCGTGAACCCACGTCGAAAACATCCTGAACGGGTAGAGCACGAGCGGTCCCCATCGCGTGAGACTGATGGCGAACGAGAGCACAGCCGCGATCCACAGCCAGTTGTCGGGGTTCCTCACCTTCATCAAGGTTGTAATTCTATTGACAGTTTTCGAAGGTTGCGACCGGGGCCGGTTTTATCTTGTCGGCTCATTGCTCGTGTTCGGCACCCCTGACGCTGGTTCCCACTTGTATCAATGCCGATCAACGGTGAGCGGCTCGCATGGCGACATCTCTCGGCGAGTGTTCGACGTCCTCGACGGCGAGCGTGGCGAATCCAGGCTTCACGCCGTTGGATTCCTCGATCGCGCCGAGGGCAATGATCTGTTCCCACGGAATCAAGAGCGACATCATCACGTGGGCCCCACCTTTGGCGCGCGTCAGGTTGGCGGGCACTTCACCGAGCCAGATGCCGGCGGCATCCTGACTGACAAGTGGACCGAGTAGCCTCACCACCGGCGCAGTCGAAGGACGTGGATTGGCGGCCAGTAACGGCGCGACGGTTGACCACCAGCTTTGCGATACGAGAACAAAAGCAGCGTTCCGCTGTTTGGGCATTTCACGACCTCCGCTGTCGTGAGTCACGCAAAACTAGATCCCGTCGAGGTTTCGGAAGTCTCTAATTCTCGAAACCGGTCGAATCACGATTGATTACAGTCCCGTCGCGAGAATACGTTTCTGGTTGTTAACCGAGCTGCAGCGATTCCGCGAAAAGCAGTCTCGACGCACGGCGTGTCTCGGCGCTCTCTCGAGTGCAAGACTCGATAAAGTGCCAAAGGAAATTTTGAAGCTTTTGACGGAACCAAAAGGATAATGTCCCGTCTAGGTGCTAGATGGAAACCCTGCTCACTGATCTGCGGTACGCCTTACGCACCGGCCGCCGGAACATCGGCTTCACCGCCATTGCGCTGGCCGCACTAGCGCTCGGCATCGGCGCCAACACGGCGATCTTCACGGTCGTGGATGCGGTCCTCCTGCAGCCGCTTCCGTATCCGCAACCCGATCGCATCATGAAGCTCGGCCGGCAGTTCCGCACCGGTGTGGGCTATTCGATTTCCATCCCCAAGTACATGGCCTGGCGGCAGAACGATGTGTTCGACGCGCTGGCGCTGTACGACTTTGGGGCGCTTGCCATGAACGTGGGCTCGAGCGATCCACCGCAGACGCTGAAGGGGCTGCGTGCCTCTGCCGATTACTTCAAGGTCTTCGGGGTTTCGCCAATCGCAGGCCGCACATTCTCACAAGACGAGGATCTGCCCAACGGCCCGAACGTGACGGTGATCAGCGACAACGTGGCGCAGGCTCGGTTTGGCGGCACTCATGAAGTGCTCGGTCGGCCACTCCTCCTGAACGGCGTGTCCTACACCGTCGTCGGCATCCTGCCGAGGAGTTTTCACTCTGATCCCGAAGCGGACGTCTGGCTTCCGCTGCAAGCCGATCCCAATAGTACGAATCAGGGCCACTATCTGAATGTCGCCGGCCGGCTCAAGCCGGGCGTGACGGTTGCGGCCGCGCAGGCGCAGATGAAGCTGGTCGGCGAGCGCTTTCGTAAAGCGAATCCGAAATGGATGGACGCAGAGGAAGGCGTAGCGGTCGTCTCGATGCGCGATGCGACAACGGGCGAGGTGAAGACCGCGTTGTTCGTCTTGTTCGGCGCGGTCGCACTGGTGCTCTTGATCGCCTGTGCCAACGTTGCCAACCTGCTCCTTGCGCGAGCTGCAGGGCGGCAACGTGAGCTGGCCATCCGTTCAGCGATGGGAGCTGATCGCCGACGAGTGATCCGGCAACTCCTGACAGAAAGCGTCGTGCTGGCGGGATGTGGCGGCATACTTGGCCTCGGCCTCGGCGTCGCGGGTGTTCGCGGGCTGCTGTTGCTCGTCCCCGGCGATATTCCTCGCATCACCGACGCGGCGGGTGCGGCCATTGTCGTTCCATCACTCGACTGGCGAGTGACGCTGTTTACCATCGGCCTTTCACTCCTGACCGGGCTGCTCTTCGGTCTCTTTCCAGCGTTGCACACATCGAAACCGGATCTGGTGTCGACACTGAAGGAAGCGAGCAGCCGCTCCGGCACCGGGCTGCGGCACACGCGAATACGCTCTGGACTGGTGGTCGCGGAAATGGCGTTGGCGCTCGTGCTGCTGGTTGGAGCGGCACTGCTGATTCGCAGTTTCGTCGGTCTGCGTTCGGTCGATCCAGGTATCGATCCGCACAATGTGTTCACGTTCCAGACGTCGCTGGCCGGCGGCGCGTACTCGACAACAGCGAGCGTGAGCAACTTCACGACCCAGGTCGTCCAACGAATGGAAACACTGCCAGGTGTCGAAGCGGCCGCATCGACGATCGTCCTGCCGATCGAAGCCGGCGTCGATCTGCCGTTCACGATCGTCGGCAAGCCTCCCGCGAGCGGCGAATACAACGGTGATGAGCAGTGGCGATCGGTGTCGCCGCATTACTTCCGGGTGTTCAAGATCCCGTTGTTACGGGGACGCGCGTTCACCGAGACCGATACCGGCGCCTCGTCGCGCGTCGTCATCATCAATGATGCGATGGCGAAGAAATACTGGCCGAAGGAGGACGCGATCGGACAGATGATCGTGATCGGCAAGGGACTCGGGCCGCAATTCGAGGAGCCCGCCCGGCAGGTTGTCGGGATCGTTGGCAACGTGCGCGAGAACGGGCTGGGAAATGCCGGCGTCGGCGTGATGTACGTGCCGCAGAGCCAGATGACTGAAGGTCTGACCGCACTCGCCAATAGCGTGCTCCCGCTGTCGTGGTGCGTTCGGACGGCGGGCGATCCGTCATCCCTGCGCGTTGCCATCGAGCGCGAGTTGCACGGCGTTGACGGTCAGATGCCGATTTCGCGGGAGCGGCTCATGACCGATGTCCTCTCGGCCGCATCCGCGCGACAAAGTTTCAACATGGTGCTGCTGAGCATCTTCGCGGGCGTTGCACTGATGCTGGCCGCGATCGGCATCTACGGATTGATGTCCTACTCGGTCGATCAGCGAACGCAGGAAATCGGAATCCGCATGGCGCTCGGAGCCGATGCCGGCAGAATGCTCAGGGTCGTCCTGCGAGAAGGGATGACACTCGCGCTGCTTGGCGTCGCGCTCGGCCTCTTGCTCGCGTACGGCCTGACACGCTTGCTCGCGAGCCTGCTGTTTGGTGTGAAGGCCAGCGATCCATTGGCGTTTGCCGCCGTCGCCGGCATTCTCACGATGGTGGCTCTTGTCTCTACTTATATCCCCGCCAGGCGAGCCACGGGCATCGATCCCGCGATCGCCCTCAGGTACGAATAGCATGTCCCGCTACGGAGGTCGCTTCCACGCGCATACTGCTGGGATGCGGCGTCTCGGAACGACTTCCATCGTGCTCCTGATCCTGTTTGCGGTCGCCTCGCCCCGCGCGCAGGATACGAAAACCGATTACGACGGCGAGATGCGCAATGGCGAAACGTATTTTCACAAGCAGCAGTATCAACAGGCCCTGCGCGCATACCAACACGCCTACGCCCTGACCGGCAAATCGTCGTACGACGCGCTGGTCGGAATCGCGCTCGCGTATCGCGGCCTTGGCGCGTTCAAAGATGTCCTCGATTTGTGCAAGGACGGACTGAAGCTCGCCGGCGACGACAAAGCACGCCAGGCGCAGATGCACAACCCCCGCGGCGCCGCGCTCGAGGCGAACGCGTCGCTTGCCGCGGCGCGCGTCAACCTGGGCACGGTGCTTCTGAAGATGCACCGCGATGACGAAGGGCTCGAAGGGTTTCCCACATACATCGTCCTTGACGGCGACGGGATCGTTCGCGCGCGCCGGATTGGACATGCCTCTGACACCACCGGGCGGCTCGAGCGCGAGATCAAGAAGACGCTGAAGAATCTTCAATAGAGATCATTCCCATGGCGAAACCACCACTTACCTTCACGTTCTACATCGCCGCCCCGATCGACAAGGTCTGGAATGGGTTCGTGTCGAAAGAGGCGAACCAGACGATCTTCATGGGCGCCGACTTTCAGGTAGACCTCAAGCCAGGCGGAGCGATGA
>DATJKH010000176.1:0-71415 GCA_035491715.1 Vicinamibacterales bacterium
GCACCAGACCGAAAAAGATGGCCGATATCAGGGTCAACCCCGCGGTCCACAAGACGACAGCTGCGTCGACAGCGATCTCGCCCTGACGCGGGAGATGCACCGGCCGAAGCCATTCCAGCAGGCCGACGCCCACCCGCGCCAGCAGAAGGCCGCCGGCGCCACCGAGGACGGCGATCACGAGATTCTCGGCCAGCAGCTGTCGCGTCAGGCGCAATCGCGTTGCGCCGAGCGCACGGCGGACCGCGAGCTCACGCGCGCGTGTCTTGGCGCGCGCCAGGAGCAGGTTGGCGACATTCACGCATGCAATCAGGAGCACGAACCCGACTGCCGTGCCGAGCGTCAGCAGCGCCGGCTTGACGTCACGGGTGACGACTTCGTCCAGCGGGCGCACCGTTACGCGCAGGCCGCCGGGATACGCCGACGGCTGACTGGCCACGAAATTCGCCGCCAACGTCGTCAGCTCCGCCTGCGCCTCGGTCACGGTTGCGCCGGGCGCAATTCGTCCAATCAGCGGCAATCCCCGATACAGCAGGCTCGGCGCAAAGTCTCTCGGCAACCACAGATCGATCGACTCTTCAGCATGGCTCGCTGCGGGAAGGACCAGGCGAAAACCTGGCGGCATGACGCCGACGACGTGCACCTCGAAGTTATTGACGGTCAATCGCCGGCCGATGACCTGCGGATCGCCGTTGAACCGACGTTGCCAAAGCTCGTGGCTGAGCACAACACCCCTGAGGACGTAGCCGTTCGAATCCTCGGCAATAATGATCGGCCGTCCGAGGGGCAACGGCTTTGCCCCCAAAAGAGGAAGCACATCGTCTGTCACCCTTGCCGCGGCGACACGCTCCATGACGCCGTCGATCATCAGGCTCGCGTCACGTCCTTCGACCTGTCCGATGTTCGTGATCAGATGACTCTGGGTCCGCAGGTCGAAAACAGGCCCGGATGACGAGTACGCGGTGGGCAGGGCGGCAGTGTCGGCCTCGATGGCCACGATGCGGCCGGCGTCCGGATACGGGAGCGATCGCCAGAGCACAGCGTGCACCACGCTGAAGATCGCGGCGTTCACGCCGATGCCAAGGGCAATGGTCAGGATAACGACCGCCGCATAGCCAGGGGATCGCCAGAGCACTCGTGCTCCGTATCGCGCATCGCGCGCGACGCCCTCAAGCGCAGAGCCGATGCGCACGTCCCGTACGCGCTCCTTGACCTGCTCGGCACCTTCAAGCTCGATGAGCGCCGCCCGCCTTGCTTCCGCCGGGGCGAGCCCTTGCCGTTCGTATGAGGCGGCGCGCGCGTCCACATACGCGTGAAGCTCGTCGTCGAGATCGCGATCCGCATGTGCGGATCGTCGCAACGCCCGAACCATTGCGAGGACGGTGCGGAGAATCGTCATGATTACGACGACGATTCCAGCACCAGGCTCATGGCCATCACAACGCGCTGCCACGTCGCCTTTTCGGCGGACAGATGGCGACGCCCTTCACGAGTCAGACGGTAGGACTTGATACGCCGGCCCCTCGGCGGCGTCTCCCACTCCCCCTCAATCCATCCATCCTGTTCCAGGCGGTGGAGGGCGGGGAACAGCGATCCCGCCTTGATGTGGAACGTCCCTCGCGTCGTCTGAAAAATGCGTTCGGCGATAGCGGCGCCATGGAGCGGCTGCAGTTCGAGCGTGCGCAGGACGAGCAGATCCAAGGTGCCCTTGACGAGCGAGGCGACCGGATCCGGCATGAATAGAACTCCTTTATAGAAGTTCTATATAACACTGTGGCAAGAGAACTTCAACCTTCTCGCGATTTTGCGCCTCGGGGACGAGGCGTACGGCGTGACGATTCGCGCCGAGCTGGCCGATCGCGCCGGTCGCGATGTCGCGCCGGGTGCGATGTATACCGCACTCGATCGTCTCGAGGACAAGGGCCTGATCGCCTCGCGCATGAGCGATCCGACTCCACAGCGCGGCGGGTCAGCTTCAGCGCGTCCGCGACGCTGACCGTTATCGTGGTCGCGCTGGCCTCGCGCCTGCGTCGCGTCGTGGAACTCTCCGGCACACACGACCTGATCGCCAGCAGTCTGCGCGAGGTCCAACTCGAGATCGAGGTTCATGTCGTCCCTCGAGACACGCCGTTGAGTTCGCAGCGTCGTCGCAGCTACTCCGCACGCAGCGCAACGCACGGATCGATGCGGGTCGCGCGACGTGCGGGCAGCCATGCCGCCATCAGGCCGACGGCCATCAGTAGCACCGTGACGATCGTGAACGCCATCGGATCGGTCGGCGTCACTCCGAACAGGAACCGCTGTAACACGCGAGTCACGCCGGCGGCGCCGGCGAGGCCGACGATCAGGCCGGCGACGACGATGCGGAGGGCGCGCATCAGTACGAGCCGGAGCACGTCGCGACGTTCGGCGCCGAGCGCCATGCGGACGCCGATCTCGCGGCGGCGCTGTGTTACTGCATACGCCATCAATCCATAGATGCCGCACGTCGCGATCAGCGTCGCGGTCACCGCGAACAGCACCAGCAGCACCGTTCTGAACCGCGGCTGCGCCACCGACGCCGCGAGCGCTTCGTCCATCGTCACCGTGCTTTCGATCGGGAGATCGGGCGCGGCGCGGCGGATTTCCGCGCGGATACCGTCGGCCGCACTGGCGGGAGTGGCTGTGCGCGCGACGAACGCCACGAACCGCACGAACCCGCTGCGGTCCTGTTGGAACGGCGCGTAGATCATCGGCTTCACTTCCTGATCGAGCCCCCTCTGGCGAACGTCCGCGACCACACCCACCACCGTCAGCCAGTCGCCGCCATCGTCGTCCAAGCGCACTCGCCGGCCAAGTGCGTCGCCCGGGCCACCCGGAAAGCATTCGCGCACGATGCGCTCGCTGATGATCGCCACTTTCGGCGCTCCCGCCGCGTCCCCTGCGGTGAAGTCACGTCCCGCCAGCAGCGGAATCCCCATGGTCTTGAAATAGCCCGCGTCGATCTTCGGCGTGCCGGCGAAGAGCGTCGGTTTTGGCTGACCCTCGATGCTGAAGTCCCCCTGGATGAACATCATGCCGAACGGCACCGAGTTGATCAGGCTTGCGGAGGTCACGGCCGGCAGATACTGGATGCGATCGAGCACGCCGCGCGCGAAGGCATGGATGCGTTCGGGGTCATCGTAGAGCCGCGCCGGCAGCGTCACCTTGACGATCTGCACGACACCGTCGCGCCCGTTCGATTCGAAGCCGGGCGATACCGAGGTGAGACGGAGGAAGCTGTGAATCAGCAGGCCGGCGCCAATCAGCAACACGAGCGTCATCGCGATCTGCGCGGCGACCAGCAGCGTCCGCAGCCGCTCGCCCTGACGGTCCCCGGTCGTGCGCGTTTCACCGGCGTGCAACGCGAGGCCTTCGCCGAAGGCGGCGCCGCTGACGCGCAGCGCCGGCACGAGGCCGACGAGCAGCGTCGCCACGAGCGACAAGCCGAGGCAGAACGCCATCACGCGCGCGTCAATCACGATGCCGCCGACACGTGGCAGCAGGAATTGCGGCACGAGCGGCAGCGTGGCGCCGATCGCGATTTGCGCGAGCAGCACGCCGAGCGCCGCGCCCAGCAGCGACAGCACGACCGCTTCGGTCAAGAGCTGACGCACAATCCGCCGGCGTCCGGCGCCCAGCGCCATCCGTACGGACAGTTCGCCGCGGCGCGCGCTGAGGCGTGCCATCTGCAGGTTTGCGACGTTGACGCAGGCGATCAGCAGCACGAACGAGACCGCGCCGAGCAGGATCAACAGCAGGGTGCGCACCGACTCGGTGCCATACTCCTGCAAGCCGACCGCGCGCACGAGCCTGCGGACGTCCGGCGCAATGACGCCCTCGGTGGCGAGTGCGCCGGCCGACGCGATCGACGAATCGTTCACCAGCGCCGTCAATTCCGCCACCGCGCGTTCGCGTGTCACGTCTGACTTCATTCGGCCGAGCAGCCAGAGAAACGCGTTCCTGCCGCTATCGCCCGGCCAGCGATTGAGCAGAAAGATGTCCGCTTCCGGCAGCGCGCCGAGCCGGGGCACTACCGGCCTGAAGCTGAAGTCGGGCGGCAGCACGCCGACGACGGTGCGGGGGACGCCATCGACGATGATCGACTGTCCGACGATCGCCGGATCGGCCGCGAGCGACGTCCGCCACAGCCGATCGCTGACGATCGCACTGCGATCGTCGTCGGGCGCCGCGGCGCCGGTGAAAAATGCGCGGCCGCGCGCGGGATTGACGCCCAGCGTCGCCAGGAAATTCGGGCTCACGTCGAGCGCGCGCAACTGCAGCGGCTCGCCGCGTCCGGTGAGCTGCGCGTCGATCGAGGCGTAGGCCGCGAGATGGTCGAGCGTGGTGACACTCGGGCGCAGCCCCTCGTACGTCACGGGCGCCCAGGTCGTGAACGTTTTGACGCCCCTCTCCGTCTGCTGCGCCGAGGTGAAAATAACGAGGCGATCGGGATCGGGATACGGCAGCGGACGCCAGAGCACGCCGTAGGCGACGGAGAAAATCGCGGTGTTGAGGCCGATACCGAGCGCGAGCGTGCCCAGGGCGGTGACGGTGAACGCCGGATCACGCCGCAGCAAGCGCAGTGTGTGACGCACGTCCTGCGCGAGCGTTTCGACCCGCGGGAAGGTCCATGGTTCGCGCGACTGTTCGCGGAGTCGCAGCGGATTGCCGATCCGCCGCCGCGCAGCCGCCCGCGCCTGGTCGCCGCTCATGCCATCCGCCTCGGCGAGGGCGTGCGCCTTCATCTCCTCGTGAAAGCGCAGCTCGTCTTCCAGATCTCGATCGAACTGATTCCGTTGGAAGAAGAACAGCAGACGTCGGAGTACAGAGCCCACGGGCACCCTCTCGAGAGTCAGAAGACCTAGGTTGTTTTCATGACGCGCATGATCGCGCCGAACATCTGGGAGAATCGCGATTCCTCGACGCCAAGCTGCTTCTTTCCGGCGGTGGTGAGCCGGTAGAAGCGCGCGCGGCGGTTGTTGGCCGAAATCTTCCATTCGGCCACGACCCATTTCTTGACCAGCATCCGCTGCAGCGCCGGATACAGCGATCCCTCTTCGATCGTCAGCACGTCGGCCGACAGCATCTGGATGTGCTGCGCGATGCCGTAGCCGTGCATCGACTCGATCGACAGCGTCTTCAGAATCAACATCTCGAGTGTGCCGGGAAGGAGCTCGTTCTTGTTTTTCAATGGTGACTCCTTCATCAGCCTACCTTTGCATAGACGAACTATGGAAGCAAAAGATGGCCCTGCCGCCAAAATGTCTCAATTTGTTTGGCTGAGGTCGATGTCGATTTATTGTGTAGACAGTCTCCATCATATGTAGTAGCCTGTCTCCACAATGAAGGATGCCCAGACACAGTTCATTCAGGGGACGCTCGAACTGCTCATTCTGCGCACGTTGATTTACGGCCCCGCGCACGGTCACGCCATCGCCAAACACATCCAGAGCACGTCGGAGACGCTGCGGATCGAGACCGGCTCCCTCTACCCTGCTTTGCAGCGGCTCGAGGCGCAGGGTCTGGTCCGCCCCGAGTGGCGCTTGTCCGACAAGGGGAAACGGGCGAAGTACTACCAATTGACGCCGGCGGGCAAACGACACTTGAACGCCGAGCGCTCGCGCTGGGAACAGTTCGTTCTCGCGATGAGCCGAGTCCTCCTACCGTCGGAGTGAGACATGCGCACTGTAAACTGGCTGCTGTACCGGCTCAGGAACCTGTGGGATCGAGACGCGCGAGAGGCCGAACTCGATGCCGAGCTGCAGTTTCACATCGAGGCTGAGGCCGAGGAGCGGATCGCGACCGGCCTGCCTGCCGAGAACGCGCGCCAGGCCGCCCGGCGCTCGCTCGGCAACGTCACGCTGGCGAAGGAAGATGCGCGTGAGGTCTGGAGCTGGGGTCCCGTCGAGCGCTTCTTCCAGGATCTGCGCTACGCGGTTCGCGTGCTCGGACGGCAGCGATCGTTCACTGCGACTGCGGTGGCCACCATCGTCTTGATCGTCGGCGGCACAACGGCCGTGTTCACGCTCGTATACACGGTTCTGCTCCGCCCGCTGCCGTATCCGGCATCTGGTCGGCTCGTTATCGTCCGCGCGCAGGATCCGCGCGGCATTCCAGGGTTGTCTTATCCCGATGTTCAACAGCTCCAGAGCGAGCTCGCGAGCGTCGAGGCCTGGGGAGTCTACCGCGGCCCCGGCTACGTCTCCACGATCGACCGAAATTCCGACAACCCGCTGCGCGTTCAAGACATGCGAATTACGCCGGAATTGTTTCCGCTTCTCGGCCTCAAGGTCGCACTTGGTCGTCCACTCACCTCCGAGGACGCGATCGATGCCAATCCGGACGTGGCGGTCATCGGTCACGACCTGTGGCGGACGCGGTTTGGAGGCACGGCGGACGTGCTCGGTAAGAGTGTCGAACTCAGGCCCGGCCAACCGTTGACCATCGTCGGCGTCGCCGCGCCCGGCTCAGATGTACCTGGCAACTGGATCTCGGCTCCCATCGTGTGGCACCCGATCCGCGGCAGCGACCGGACGTCCTCAAACATCCGATTCACGGTGCTGGCGAGACTGAAGGCGGGTCGATCCGTCAACGCGGCCAACGTGGAGATCGCCGCCAGACCGCCGCTCACGGATCCGAACACAGGGGCGCGTCGCCCTGCTGACGCCACGCTGCTGCTCGACCACATCGTGGGCGATAGCCAGCGTGTCCTCTGGATCTTCTTTGGCGCGGTCGCGTGCGTGCTGCTCATCGGTGTCGCGAACCTTGTCAGCCTGCAGCTGGTCCGCAACGCTGTTCGCGAACGAGAACTTGCTGTCCGCGCCGCGCTCGGGGCGAGCCGATGGCGGATCATTCGGCAGTTGCTCGTCGAAAGCCTGCTGCTTGGCATCGTCGGCGGCGCCGGAGGCCTGTTCGCCGCATCCACGGCCGTGGGGCTCGTGACCCCCGCGCTCCCCGCGAACTTTCCCCGCGCAAACCAGATTGCACTCGACAGCGCGATCTGGATCTTTGCCGCACTCGTGTCGGCTCTCGTCGGCGTAACGATCGGTGTTATCCCGGCCTTTCGCTCGATCCAAACCGGGTTGATCGAACGCGTCAACGAAGGCGTGCGGACCGCAACGCTCGGCTACCGGCGTGCGCGGATTCAACGCGGTCTGATCGCGTTCGAGACGGCAGTCGCACTCGTACTTTTCGTGGGTGCGAGTCTTCTGATCAATAGCTTCGGCCGGCTCATGTCCGAAGACGCCGGGATGCGCGAGCGCGACCTGTGGGTCGTGCGCGGCACGCTGCCTCTGAGATACCGCGAGCCCGCTGACAGCAAGTTCTGGGTGTCAGCGTTGCGGTACGTCCGCGAGTTGCCGGACGTAGAGAGCGCCGCCCTTGCACTGAACGACGGCGGCCCGCTCGAGGGCGGCGACATAATGATGGGCGGTGTCCTTCCGGAGGGGCAGAGCGGAGGCGAAGGCCGCGGATTCAGCCTCAGTCTCCGTTACGTCGGCGGCGGATACTTCAGCACCCTCGGCATTCCGATTGTCGCCGGCCGGCCGATTCTCGACTCAGATACCGCCGACAGCGAAGGTGTTGTCGTCCTCAACCGGGCAGCGGCCGCCGCGCTCTGGCCTGGTGAGGATCCGCTCGGGAAGCGACTCGCAGGGAGGCAGAAATTGAGGGTGGTCGGTATCGTACCGGACTTCAAGCTCACGCGGCTCGACGGTGAAGTATCGCTCCAGATGTACACCTCGATGCTGCAGCAACCCGCGGCGGCTGGCAGCTCCGCGATCATGGTTCGGACGAAGCCCGGCGCGCAGGCGATGGCGGACCGCATGAAAGCAGTCCTCATGAATCTGGAGAAGGACATTTTGCGGCCGGAGGTGCTGACGATGGCGCAGGTGCGATGGCAGTTGCTTGCGGCCGAGCGCTTCCGCACCGCAGTGCTTTTGGTCTTTGCCGGTACGGCGACGTTTCTCGCCCTGATCGGCATCTTCGGGCTGGTGTCGTACACCGTCGCGCAGCGCCATCGCGAGATCGGCCTGAGAGTGGCGCTGGGCGCGACCTACTCACGCCTCGTGTCGCTGATGCTCCGTCAAGCGCTGGTTCCCGCCGTCCTGGGCATCGTGGTCGGCACGGTCGGCGCTTTGGCCGGCAGCCGACTGCTCGCCGCGTTTCTCTTCGGCGTGCCGGCGACCGATGCCGCCACCTTCAGCGCCGCCATCAGCGTGTTCTTCTGCGCCGCATTCGTCGCCGCGTTCGTTCCGGCGCTTCGCAGCTTCCGCGTCGATCCGGCCAGCGCCCTGCGCCATGAATAGCGAACCTTAGAATCCTCTGCAGACTGGCGCGCACTGTTGGAGCAATGACGCGGCGAACCCTTTGGGCGCCCGCTCCGAGCTGATAATGCGAATGGCAACGGTGTCGTCCGGTGTTGGATCCGGCGTCCAGGTGTCGTGGGGCGAGTGCTCGGATATCTGCAGCACCTGCGCGAGGACAGCGCCATAAGGCGCGGCGAACGGTACAGACAACTCGATCTGCTTCGTCTCACCTCTTGGCACGTCGACAACGAAACTTCTGCTGATTCCGCGGTCGGTTGCGTTTGCTGCTGCGCCGATCATGAAAAGGGCGCCGTGGCTGTCTGCGCTTCCGGAGTTTCGGATGATTGCCGTGATGTGAGCGGTCGATGCGGTCCGTGTCACCGCGATGTCTTCCGGAGCGACAGAAAGGTCGGGGGAAGGCCACGACGACGGGGGTGTAGCCAGGAGAGTCGGAAGGGCCGCCAGGCCGTCGCTCACCTCGCTGCAGTTCGAGTGCCGCAACCGGATCCCCTCTAAGGTTGGCCCTTCAGCAAGCCATCGCACTTCGTTGTCGGTCAGCTCGATGCGTCCCGTGCGAAGCCAGATCTCTCCCCAGCCGCTTGGTAATTGGAAGTACGCCACTGTACAGAGGTCCCGCCGCCGCGGTGGCAATCCTGCCTCGACGAAGAACTCGTCGCAATAGGTGACGCGCCACTGCTCTCCGTCGTTTGTCCTGCCGTCGCCATATCGAGCAGCGAGATCGTGGAGCCATGTGGCGAAAGGAACATCCGGTAGCGTCGCGTCCAGTCGGCGCGCACTAACGCTCTTGGCGGACGCTTCGTAGAAGCGCGCATCGAATCTCGCGTCCTCCTTCGGATCGTAGATCGCGTAGACGATCTCCGGGAGGTCGCGCGTTTCGGCTGAAAGCGTGGAGCGCTCGTAGACGATGTGCGCGCGCAGCCTGATGTGGTGAAGTCCGGCTTTCTTAGCGGACTCCAGCAGAGACCAGTCGAGACTGCCGTTCTTTCCGTCGCTCGATACTGTGCCAGCCGGAATGAGTTCGCCGCCGTCCACGGATGCGAAGAGATGAGCGCGATATGCAACGGCCATTGGAAGTGTCAAGATCGCCGGCGTCTCCATCATCACGGGCGTATTGAAGCCGAGGCTGGACACCGGTGTTGGTGCAACAGCGATGAGCGGGATCGCCGCGCGTTGCGCGAGTTGGGTGATCTCTGCATCGCCGGCGGCGATCGCGGCATTGACTTCGGTCTGGAGCCACTGACCTTCGTCGTGTGACGTGTGTCGCGGCTCTCCGGTAATCATGAGTGTTTCGAGCGCAGCGATGACCCGGGCTCTCGTCGACTGTCGTGTCTCTTGCGCCCACGCGAGCGAGGCACTCGACAACATGAGGCTGATAACGAGGGTTGGACGCATGAACTGGAATCAGCAATTGCCGGACCGGACGAGGTGCGCCGATTCCAAGCGGTTAGACGCCAGGAGGGCGTTTCCAGCCGACGGAATTTCTCGCGCCTCTGACGGATTTGAACCCGCGATTGGGCACTCGTCATTCGTGGCCTGCAATTTGCTCCTGCTTTCCGCTGTTCCAGGCTTCACGGTCTGACCATCGCCAAACGCCTGTTTTTCTGCGCGGTTGCTGTCGCGCTCAGCGCTGAATCACGCTGTAACTGTCTTGTGGCCGGATTGCCTCCGAAATATCGGAGTCGCAGTCGTGTGGAGGTAATGATGCGGGTTCTTCGAATCATCGTGCTTGGCGCGTCTGTCTTGGTTCTGAGCCATGCGGCTCTTGCTCAGACTGTCGCTCCGGCATCGAGTAGCGATGGAGACTGGCGTGTCACGGTGTATCCGATCCTCGCCTGGGTACCGCTCGACATCGGGATCAAGGTCAACGTCCCGCCGATAGACACTGACGGTGGCGGATCCACTGAGATCCTCGATAGCCAGTTCGATGGAGCGTTTTTCGGCGGCGTGGCCGCGTCCAATGGCCCGTGGCGAATCGACGGCTACGGCCTGTGGGCTAGTTTAGGGGGCAACAGGACGGAGCGGCCGTCCCTCACCGTCGATCTCGATCTCATCTACGGTTCCGCCAGGCTCGGCCGACGAGTCGCGCCTGACCTCTACGTAACTGGAGGCGTGCGCCGCCTCGCGCTCGACTACGACATCACGTTGGGTGACTTGCCGCACTTTGCCCGCAAGCCGGGAGTGTGGGACCCGATTGTGGGGATCGGTTGGCATCGCGTCCGCCCGAAGGTGGAATGGCACGCCGCGTTTGATGGTGGTGGTTTCGGAGTCGGCGCGGATGTTGATCTCGGCGCTTCAGTCGGCGTGGACTGGAAGCCGATCCCGCATTTCGGTTTCACGGGGGGCTACAACATCCTGTACCTGAAGGTCACCGATTCGGTGGCGAGCAGAGATCTCACTCTGAAACTCACGGCGCATGGTCCGACAGTCGGGTTCGGATTGTATTTTTGATGCGCTATCGATACGAGGATCGATCGACGGCAACCCCGCGCAGGTACACACGCGCAAGCTTCCGCGTGTTGGTGATGTCATCCAGCGGATTTGCGTCGAGGACCAGGAAGTCCGCGCTCTTGTTCGCTTCAATCGTGCCGGTGTCGGTGAGTTTCAGGAACTGCGCGCCATTACGTGTCGCGGCGACCAGCACCTGCATCGGCGTCATCCCGGCCCTGACCATGTCGAGCATTTCGACGTGTGGCGCGTATGGCGTATTCCCGTCGGTGCCGAGAACGATCGTGACTCCCGCTGCGCTCATTTTTGCCAGGTTGCGCGCCTGGATGCCCCAGAATGCCTGAGCATCGGGGCGCTCCGTGTTGGTCTTCTGCAGGGCGTCGAACTCGCTGGCGGGAAGACTCGATCGCAGCCATTCGATGTCCGCGACAACTCCGCGGTCAGGCATGTTCGGTCCAAGCACCAGTTGCGGATGCTGTTTGACCAGTGCCATGAACTCGTCGTCGAGATCCTTGTCGCGCACGCCATGGGCAAATGCGTCGAGGCCCGCGCGCAGCGTCGCCTTGGCATCGTCGAGCGTATAGATGTGCGCGATGACGCGGATGCCACGCTTGTGCGCCTCGTCGAGAACTGCCGCGTAGAGCTCTGGCGGCAGCTTCTTCACCGTCCCCATCCGATCGTCGACCCAGATCTTGATGATGTCGACCTTCCGCGCGGCATTCTCCTCGACGGCCTTGCGTGCTTCCGCGGTGGTCGTGACCCAGTACGGCGCGGTCGTCCGCCCTGGCTCCGGCCCGGTAATGCCTCGTCCTGCGGTAAAAAACCTCGCCATCCCCGGCATCGTTTGCGACCGCACCTCGTACGCGACATCGGCCGTGTCTTGACCGAGACTCAAAGCCGCTCCGACGCCGAAGTATGCCCGTCGTTTTAGATCGGTCAACAGTGCGTCGCGCGTCTGGCTCAGGTGGGTGTGCGTATCGATGATCGCCGGCATCACGGTCTTGCCCGCAAGATTGACGCGCGCCGCCCCGGGCGGTACGCGCACATTGGCAGCCGCGCCGACCTGCACAATACGCGCGCCGTCTACCACGAAGGAGGCGTTCTCGACGGGCGGTCGTCCGTCCCCGACGATGACTCGTGCACCCTCGAAGACGGTCACGCCGCCCGGTGCCTGCGCGAGGGTTCGCACGGTGAGTCCGCATACGACCACGATCAGCGCAAACCATGGGATTCGTCGCATCTGCCCCCCTGTCGCGTGAACTGTATCAAGATTGCCGCATAATGTGCGCGCCGGTCCGCCATGCAGCCCAAGCCACTGCTGCTGCTCCTGCTCGCACTGCTGCTGGCCGCGCACCCGACTGCACAGAAACTGCCGCCGCGCGACGGTACAAACCACAACGCTGCTGCTAACACGGGCACAATCCGTGGCCGCATCATCGCGGCCGACACGCGGAAGCCCATCTTCCGGGCGTCGGTCAGTCTCTCGTGGGTCCCGACGTCATCGGGAAGGAGTACGCCGGTCTCGTCGCGGCAGGCCGTGACAAACATGGCGGGCTGGTTCGAGTTCACCAATGTGCCCGCCGGTTCGTATCGCCTTCTCGCTCTTCCCGGTCCGTTGTCGCCGCAATACGTCCGCATCGGCTACGGCGCCGAGCGGCCGATCGGCGATCGTTCTGAATCAATCGAGGTAGTCGCGGGACGCACGACCGAAGGGATCACGATTGCGCTTCCGCGCGGCGCGGTGATTTCGGGCATGGTCACCGACGACTTCGCGGAACCCTTGACGCGGGTCGAGATCGTTCCCGTGTGGTTCGCCGGGCCAGGATCGCGAGGTCAACGATTCAATACCCCGGTGATGACTGACGACTTGGGTCGCTACCGACTGTATGGGCTCTTGCCAGGAGAGTACTTGGTGCTCGCGACTGCCGCGAACCGTGACCCTGTCGATGGAGATGCCGAGGAATTGCCGGGGTTTGTCTCGACGTATTACCCCGGCACGGCTGACTACGCCACTGCGCAACGTGTTCGTGTGACGGATGCGCGGGAAGTCTCCGGCATCGATTTCAGGCTGGCCCGCGGGCGCAAGTATTCGATTTCGGGAAACGTCACAGACTCGGGCGGCCGTCCGCTCGTCGGCGCCGAGGGGCAGCTCGTTCCGCGCCTGACTGCGTCGTTTAGTGGCCCGGTCAATCGTTTCACAACGACCGATGACGGTGCATTCGCCATCGCACGCGTCGAGCCTGGCCAATACTACGTGGCCGTTCGTGAGAGCCATGAACGACGAACCGTGGCCGCCGATGGCGTGCCGAGCGATCGGGAAGTGACGACGGTTCCCGTCGACGTCACGACGGCAGACGTCGAGGGACTCACGATCGCCACCAAACCGGGAGTGACCATCACCGGTCAGGTCGTGTTCGAACCGCCGGGACCGAAGACCCTGCCAGCCAACTTACGCGTGATTGCCGAAGGGTTCGACACGAACGCTTTCGTCTGGCCGGCACCAGCAGCGCTCGTGGGGCTGGATCTTTCGTTCACGATGCGAAGTTTGATGAGCGAGTGCATGCTCCGAATCGTACTTCAGGGCTGGTTCGTGAAATCGGTAACTCTCGACGGTCGAGACATCAGCGACGATCGACGGCAATTCAAGCCCGGTGAGCGGGTCACCATTCTTCTCAGTTCGAGCGGTTCAACGGTCGAGGGAACTGTCAGCGTTCCTGACGGGAAGCCTGCCGTGGGTAGCGCAGTGATCATGTTTGCGCAGGATCGGGCGGGATGGACGACGACCTCCGTCCGTCTGCGCCGCGCTCAGGTCGAATCGAACGGACGGTTCAAGATCACGGATCTGCCTCCGGGTGCCTACTACATCGTCGCGGGCGCGCGAGAACGTGTCTATCAACCCGGCGCGATTGCGCCTTCGTACTTCGAGGCGCTCACGGGCGATGCCTCGACGATCGTGATGGGAGATCGGGAGACGCGAAGTGTCGCGTTGAAGATGTCGCGGTAACTCAGCCGAACACCGCGCCAACGATGGCCGACAGCTTCACCGGTTGCGACATTCTGACCGTCGCCCCCGCCGAGTTTCGCAAGACCACGTTGCTCAATGTCACAGTGGCCCGCGGTCCGGAACGCGCGCCGGGAGCCGACATCTCGATTGAAACCGTGCCGGCGACGGCGCGCCAGACCTCAGGCTCGATGGAGCCTTCCCCCCGAATGATGACATCTGTACAGAAATTGAAGTGCCGTTGCGGCGCGTCGTAGACGTGCGTCTCGATCGAGATGTTCGACGACGTCCGGGAGAGATCGAACGTTGCGGCTTCCGTCGACAGCCCGAGATCCTGGACGTTGGCACGCACGACGATGACCTCGTTGCGGTCGGCTGTAAATCCGAGCAGCTGAAAGTAGCCGCATCCCTCAAAATCCACATAGGCCAGTGCGGGTGGTCGATGGACGTCGGAGCGCTTGCTCCAGTCAACTCCTTTGAGCGCCGCGTCGCGTGCGGCCGAGGTCTCGCGAGCCTCGCGCCGTTCGGCATCTGTTTCAATCCGTTCGGTTGACGCATGCGACCCCTTCAGAACTGCCCACTCGGCATTCCCATCGTCGTTCACCCGAACGACCGCATAATCGCGAACGTCGAACTCGTCTCGCGGCGGCGGAGCCTGACTGTTGACGGTCACCAGAGAATCAGGAGTCGTATCAATTCGAATGATCTGGTCGCGGACGATCTCGAAGAGGTGCCAGCGCAGGTTCCACGCGTCTGCAGTTGCCGTCGGCGCCCACAGGAACACTTCGACAAAGTGTCGCGCTGCTGAGCGGTTCGCGCCCGTAGCAAGTTCGGTGTACTTCAACGGGAAGAAGCGGGCGCCGGGTTCTGCATGCACCGCCGGCTGGCGGCGGGTTTGACCGTCATAGGTCAGCGTTGCCGCTGCCAACGTCCACTCAACCGAGTGTCCTGGACCCAATTGGAATGTCGCTGGTTCGAACCCGTTGTTCACGCCAACGTTAGCCAGCGTTTGACACTCCTCGTTGAACTCCTGGCCGCGCGACATGAACGCGGCGAACAAGGGCATGGCTTGCCGGCCGAATGGACGCTCCGACTGGCTCCCGGCCCGCGCATACAACGCACAGGCACGCACCGGGTCGGCGGCCACGCCGCGTCCACTTGCGTAAAGGCCAGCCAGGAAGAATTGCGCCACGGTGTCCTGAGAACGCCAGTCCTCAGCGATCGGCCTCAGGATCTCGGTCGCCTGTTGATAGTCGCCACGTGCCAAAGCCGCGACACCGTCTGCGGTCCGTGACTGGCTCGAAACACCCGCGACGACTGCACTGATGAATGCCGCAGTGTGAACAAGACGGGTGCGCATCACTGCTTTGCCTGCCATGGAATCACTTCCGTACGTGGTGAGGATCCAACTGGGATCGTGAACTCAGCTTCGCCGTTGGCGTTTACTCGAATCCGGACAAACTTGGTGACATCTTGCGCTTCGGGTTTCGCAGGACCATTGACGCTCGCGACATCCTTTACCCAGGCAGGCATGAACCATTGATCGCCCTGAACCTCGAGGAGTCCCCAGGTGAGCGCCCACGACGATGGACTCGTGCTCTCGTCAGGCAGCCATTGGAACAATTGAAGGAAATGTCGCTTTGTCGGGTGTGGCTTCGTGACGTCTACCGGCGTGTACTGGATCGGCAGAATGAGCGCCTCGGGCGGCCATTTCCAAAGCGTGCGTGTCTCTTGATCGCCACTCACGAGTACGACACTCGTGTCGGTAAACGTGATCTGACGGCCCGCCCCGAGCGAAATGGTCTGCGGTGGGCCGCCGCGAAAGGTCTCGTTCGCGGGACAGATCAGCGAGGCTCCCTCACCATACTGATCGCGGAAATAACTGGCGAGCGTTGCCGACTGCTCCGCGAAAGGATGTTCGCGCGACGACGAACGGAGGAACAGTCCACACGCATGCCCTTCGTCTCGTTGGACGCCCTCGCCCGCTTCGTAGAGAACAGCGAGAAAAAACTGAGCTACCGGATCGGGGCGTTCGAAATCATCGGCGAGCGGCTTCAGGATCCGAACGGCCGCCTTATAGTCGGCGCGCAGCAGCGCCCGGATACCGTCTTCGGTCGTCGACTGTGCCGCCACGGGAGTCGCGAGCAACATCCATGCGGACGCGAGTGCTGCATAGATACCCAAACGCATCTGGATTCGCGGAGCAAAGAACAGGCCGACGCGGTGAAGCGAAATCGTGCCTTTTCGCCGTGGGAAGTCACGATAACGCGGGCGATCCGTTCAGCTTTATTACAAATCTGATCCGTGTTAATCCGTGTTTATCCGTGTTGATCCGTGGCCCGTGTTGATCCGTGTTGATCCGTGTTGTTCCGTGGCTCGTGTTTTTCCGTGTTGTTCCGTGTTGATCCGTGGCTCGTGTCGTTCCGTGTTGTTCCGTGTTGTTCCGTGGCTCGTGTTGTTCCGTGGCTCGTGTTGATCCGTGGCCCGTGTTTTTCCGTGGCTTAGAAAGCCTGTCCGATGCTGAAGTAAAAGCGACTGCGCTTTTCGCCCGGGCGCGGATCAAGTACGAAGCCATAGTCGGTGCGCAACAACACCCACGGTGTTCGGAGACGCAGGCCGACACCGGCAGATTCGCGAAGATCGCTGAATGAGAAGTCTTTGATTGTCGGATAGACGTTTCCGACGTCGAGGAACACCACGCCGTCGATGATTCGAACGACCGGCAGGCGAAGCTCGTTGTTGAGAATGAAAACGGCGTTGCCGCCAGCCGGGACGTTGTTCACCCCAACTGGACCGACTGCGTTCTGTTCAAAGCCGCGCATCGTCGTGCTGCCGCCGGCGTAGAAACGCTCGCTCGTCGGTACATCCCCACCGATGCCGTTGCCGAGGCCAATGCGCGCGCCGGTGGCGAACACCAGCCGCGGCCTGATGATTTCGTTGGTGAACGGCTTGGGCTTCGCCGGGCGCAGCGGGAAGTAATGAAAGTATTGACCGTAGTATTTCAGGTAAGGACGATCCGAGCCGAGCCAGCTCGGAGAGTAGGCGAATGCCTGGGAGAGAAACGTCCCTTTCGAGGCGTCGAGAACCTCGTCACGCGTCTCGCGCGTGAGCGTGCTGCTGAGCGGGGTTACTCTCACCGTCTCCGTCACGCCGACGCCGAGTGAAGGTTCTAGCGTCGTCGCCAATTCGTAGCGATAGCCGTAGCTCCATACATAGATCTTGCGGAACTGTGCTTCCTGCTGGATCGATGCACCCTGGCGACTGATGTCGAACGGATCGGTCTCGTCGGTTGGCGGATTGAGATCCTTTCGGAAATAGACACTTGCTGTTGTCTTGCGCGGCCACGAGCGGAGAGACGGCTGGCTGACATAGATTCGCGCTTCGTGGATCTCGCTGTCGTAGCGACCCTGCGCTCCGAAGACCCTCGCCCTCCTCAGGACGTTGTGAACCGAGAAATCGAGAATCCCGCCAAGTCCGCCCTCCGTGTCGTACGACAATCCGTATCGCAATTGGAGCGGCTGGACTTCCCGGACCGACACATTGAGGTCGACTGGTCGCTGGTTGTCGATGTGAGGATCCTCCGCGACTGGCGCCTCTCCGGATGCGACGGTCTTGTCGTTGCCCGCATCGACTCGAGTGATATCAGCAATCGAATACGCACCGGTGCTGTAAAGATTTCGTCGTGAGCGCGCGAGTACGGCGAGGTCAAGCGGCTGCGACTGTGTCAGCTCGACCTGGCCACGAACCAGTTTGTCGCTCGTCCGGCGGTTCCCTTCAACGTCAATGCTCGCGACGATATTCTGCCGCCCTTCGACGATAGTGAACGAGACGTCGACGCGGCCGTCAGAACGATCCAGGGCGAGCGCGTATTCCGAGTGCATATCGTTGTATCCCTTGCTCCAATAGAGATCTCGAATGCGCTCGAGTGCGTGCTCCGCCCCGGCGGACGCGAACGGTCCTCCGGCTGCGATTGCAAGCTTCGCAACGATTTCGTCTGTCGTGTAAACGGTGTTGCCGTTAGCCGTGATCTGCCTGACCTGAAACCGCGATCCTTCGCGAATCGGCACGACGACGCGCGCCGTCGTCGCCTCGAATTCAATCCGTGGACTGTCGATCTCGGCCGATAGATAACCCTGTTCGTGGTAATAGCGTTGAAGCAGGCCTGTGACCGCCGCCGGATCGGTCAACAGCTGACGTTCGAGGCGTTGCTGCTCGACGATCTTGTTGAGCTGATCCGGCCCGAGCCCCGATGCTCCTTCGAAGACGAGCGACACGCTGTTGTATTTCAGTCCAGGTTGTACGCGGAACACGACCTGGCGTTGCTGTCCGCTCTCCTTCAGTTCGTACTCGACGTTCGCCTGGAGGTATTTATCCAGCATCAGCCACTCGCGCAGCGCGCGGACGCTGTCGTTGGCACGCTGTCGATCGAACACGCCGTGGTGCCACGCGGTGCGAAGCTTCTGCTGGATCTTCGAGGGCGGTGTCGTGCCTTCGAACCGCATCTCCACGATCGGACCGCTGGTCACGCGCAATGCGAGGTTCGCCTTGTCATTGTCGATCTGACGCTCGAGGCGAACGCGTGACTGCAAATACCCCGACTCCATATAGAGCTTCTCGATTCGTTCCAGGCCAGTGCGCGCAGCAAAGTATTCGTAGGCGTCTCCCTCCTTCAACTTGAAGAGCTTTCGCAGCCTTGCCTCATCGAACGCGGCGTCAGCCGACACGGTAAGGTTCGTGACTGTTGGACGACGACGAATCTCGCGGCGCGGCGCTGGATCGCCGCCGAATCGCACATCGTGCCGGAAGTCGACGCGATAGCTGTCGTCCTCTCGCTCACGCACCCCGCGCATCTGAAATCTGCGAGTGACATCGTACTCGGCGACCCAGATCTGATCGTCACTGTCGGCAAGGTTGGTGGAGTAAACGAGCTTGACCTGGTCGGTGACATTCTGTCCGACCGTCAACCTCGCTGTCGGATCGGTCTCGTTTGCGATGAGCACCGGCTCGATTCGCACTTCGCTTATTCCGGTCGCGCGCTCGAGACCGCGCCCGAACTTCGAGCCGAGGCGACCGGTAAGATACGACAGTGCCTGCACCCGCGCGACTTCAGATTCCTCGCCTCGCATTTCGTCGACCGTGCGGCCGGTGACGACAAGTGCCATGATGTCCGGCTCGGGAAGCGGCGGATCCGACGTCCAGTTCGTTTCGGTCTTGCCGGGTGTTCCCGCTACGGCAATCCGTACGTCGTAGTTGCTCGCCTTGGTATTCAAAACCAGATCGACCGAAGGAACGATGCGACGCTCGTCGACGAACGTGATGATGCCGCGCTCCACTTCATAGCGGCGCGCGTTGAGCGTGATTTGCCCGCCCTCGGCGAGCGTCAGCCGGCCGGTTAGTCCGGGTTCGTAGGGGGTGCCAACGATGCGCAGATCGGCGTCGACTTCGGCACGCGCGAGATTGTTGTCGATCGTCACTGGCGTGCCGGTGTCGATGTCAACGGCAAACCGGGCGCGTTCGAGCACGGGATTCCGCGCTTCCGTCAGGTCCAGCGTCTTTGGTGCGGTGATGGCGGCAAACAGTCCCTGATCGAAGTTGATGTCGGTCGTGAGACCGGCTTCGTTAATCGTGACCTGCCCGGTGACGACAAACTGGTCGCCGCGCCGGTTCACACGGATCGTCGAGCTCGACAGGCTGCGCAGGTCCAGGGGAGCGTCGTAGGCGACATCCTTGGCCGAGAATTGCAGATCGACATCGCCTATCGTGCCGTTCGCGAGCGTCACGCTACCTGAACCATCGATGGTTCCGCCATTCATCTCGCCAGTCAGCCTGGTGAGCTGCATGCGCGATCCAGCCAGGTCGACGTGGGCATTGATGCCGACTGCCGCGATCCGCAGATCGGCGCTGGCGATCGTCGCGTCAGTGAGGTCGAGCGTGCCGTCGAATTCTGGCGCGGTTACCGAGCCGTGTGCACCGAGTTTCCAACTCGCGACGCCATCGGTGCGAACCTTTTCTGAGAGAACCGACAGCGCTGCCACTTTCAGCGCACCGTCGACCTTTGCATCAAGGCGCCGGTCCCCGGCCAGACCGATGGTGCCGCTGGCGGTCACATTCCCGGCTGTGCCCGCCAGGGACAGCCGTTGCAGCGTTGCCTGTCCGGAGGTGATGTTAATCAGCGAGGGCTCCTGCTGCGTCAGGGTCAGTCGCTTGAGCGCAAGCTCGAGCTGCGGAAACTCGAGACGTCCCTCCAAGGCAGCCAGGTCGGCGCGGACTGCCGATGCCTCGAGGTTGACGCTGACCCTCCCGCTTACTCCCGCCGGTATCCCGGGAATTGTTGACGGATCGAGGTCCCGTACTGACGCCTTGATTGTCGCGGGGCCGCCGCGGCGGATAATCTCCACCGGGAGCGATGGAAGAGCCTCGAGCGGAATTGTCCCGGATGCCTCGATGGTTGCACCACGCCATTGCCCTGTCAGGCGCTCGATCTCAGCGGCACCGCCAGCCATGTGAGCACGCAACTGAATATTGGAAGCACCGGATCCCAGCTGCGGTGACGAAACGGCGCCGTTCTCGATCGTCAACACCAGATCCGGAACGATCGATGCGAGCGTTCCGCTGATCGAGCCGGCGAGCGTGACGGCACCGGCACTGGTGACCGTGACGTCGGTTGGTACGAATCGCGTCAGCGTGGCGAGGTCAGCCCGCGACACGATGGCGAGATCGCCGGTCCCCGCACGCGCTGTAAGCGGCAGCTCTCCACTCACGGTAAGCGAAGACTCGCCGGCCTTCACATCCAATCGCTCGATCTCGAGGCGTTCATTCTCGTATCGCAGCTCGCGCGGAGTGGCGATACTGAATGTCTGACCGTTCCATCGCGCTGAACTGGTTTCGATGGTGGCGGTCGCGCGCGCGTGAGTCGGGTCGACGAGGTCGCCTGTTGCATTGATGGATGCACGTAGTCCACCGATAAGCGGAGTCTTGAGATCGAGCGGCAGCTTCTCGAGATCGAGGTCATTCGCACGGACGGCGAGTGTCGTCTGCCACGGTCGTGCAACAGCGATCTGTGCCCTGGCGTCGAGATTGAAGCGGTCGGCGGATGCTGTGACCTCAGCCTGACGATTCGCCGCATCCGCGGTGATGGTGATGCGACCGAGCTGCATGGGAGACGGTGGCTCAGTCGCATCCATCGAGCGCTGAAGACGATCGATCTCAATCGAGTCGACGATCAGCTTCACCGACCCCGAAGGTGCGGCAAGAGTACCAGCTCCATTCCCTGCTAGATCGACGTTGCCTCGCACCTTCTGCCCATTTGGCAACGACCACGTCAGTAGTCGCAGATTCTCCGAATGCAGATCGAACGTGTAACTGTTTCGATCCAGCTTGTAAGAACCTGTCGCAGTGATGCGACCCGCCGCTTCGGGTTGTGGCTTGTCGACGATGAGTCGCGTCAGCGTCGCGTCGCGGCCGACGAGAGTCGCTTCCGCCTCGAGCGATCCAAACCGTTCGCCGAATGCGACGATGTCATCACCGTGAACGGTGACGCTTCCGAGCGGGCGGCCGAGGGTTCCGCGAATCGTCCCGCGGGCGACGAGCGCACCAGACGCCGGAACGTTCTCCAGCTTGGCCGCGATGAGTCGTTGCAGATTCCCGGCGTCAATGTCGAAAGCGAGATCAAGGCGCTGCTTTCCTGCGAGTTCAACAACACCTGTCAACGCCGCATGTGCGCCGTTCCAATTCGCCTCGCCACGGGCGATGGTCACCGCGTTGGACGTGACGGTTGCGTCAGTGTCGATTCCAATTCCTGTCGCCGTCCCCGTGGAGAGCGACGGTGCCGTCAGGCTCGTGTGTGCGACAGGTTTGTCGAGAGAACCATCGAGCCGTACCTCCACAAACGCTGCGCCGCTGACGTGTGCCGGAAGAAAGGTGCCGCGGGGGCGACCGAGGAACATCTCTGCTGCAGTCGCAGTCGAGCCGACATCCCGCACGCTCACCTGAACTTGTCCTTGGAGACCACGATTCTTGTCGACGCGTATGCGACCTGTCATGTCGGTGCCGGCGGCAGAGAGCCGCTGCAGGTCGGTCACGATCGCGCCTCCATTCGCTCGCGCCGTGAGTTTTCCTGCGACAGGCATTTCGCGCCCCGTTGATGCTGTGGTGCCGGAAGTCAGTGTGGCGGATCCGGTGCCGGATGCCGCGAGATAGTCGAGTCCCGGCCACTCAGCATCGAGCTTTCCGTCGAGCCGCGTCTGAACGACGTGCGGCAGGTTCAGGCCGCGCATGATCGCGGCGACCGTGACTCGGGCGAGCTCGGCCCGAACTCGCGAAGGGCGGCTGCGATCGAGTGCCAGTTGCCCTGTCGCGGACACGTGACCCCACGGTGCCTCGAGACGTGCCGACGACACAGTTGCACTTCGCGTCTTCCCATCGTAAGAGGCGCGGACGCTTGCCGTCGCGGCCGCGAGCGATCGAAACTGCACCGCGGTGGCTGTTGCCTGTCCTTCAATGACGGGCGCCGACAACGCGCCCGTCGCGTCCGCATCCACGACGATCGATCCCGTAACTGAATCTTTGGTGCCGAGCAGCGACGCCACTCGAGCGGCATCGAAATTCGCGTGCATCACCAGTCCGAGTTCAGGGGCGGCGAAATTGCGAACGACTCCAGAGACCTCGGCACGTGAGCCGAAGCCGTCGACGTGCAGCCGATCGATTGTGAAATCGTCGTCGCCGCTCTCCAGGAGGCCGACGATGCGATCGATGGTGTCGTGTTGATCGCGCACTTGAAGCGTGCCGCCGGTGCTCTCGAATCGGATCTGATGTCGCCGAGTGATCGCACTTCCTGTGATGTCGATGTTCGACAACACCGCGGCGAGCTCGAGTCGCTGCGGCTGATTCGCGTATCGGACGCGTGCACTCGGAACAGAAACGCTCTTGATGAGAAAGTCGACCGGCTTCTTTGGTGCCTTTCCATCCCCGGCCAGCCGTGGAAGGTTGTCGCGGCCGCTCGCATCGACGATGTAGTTGATGTCAACGTCCTGAACATCGCCTGACTCGAGCACATAACGTCCGCGGAGAAGGTCTGTCAGGCTGAGATTCAGGTGTGCGTGACCGATCGTCGCAAAGGCGGGCCGGTCGGCTAATCCGCGGGCACCGACTCGGAGATTCCGCACGTCGACTGAAAGCCCGAGCACGCTGTATCGAAAATCACCGACCTGTAGTTCGACGTCCTGGGACGCGAGGAAGGTGGTCAGGCGACCGAGAGCAAATCTGTGAACCTGGGGCGATTGGAGAACGCCCAGCGCCAGCACGACGAGCAGGCACAACAGACCACCGGACATCGCGAGCCTTCGAACGACCCGACGCGTCCGCCATTGGGGTTTGTTCGGGCCCCCTGCCGATACTGACACCGTGGACTCCGGAACCCCAATCGTCGCACCAATCCATGAGTCCACGCAAAGGCCGAAAAGAGGTGACGGTGCGTGGTCAAATCTCGGTGATGATGGCGCTAGCGCGTGACTCGAATCGCGGTCATCACTTTTTTCTGTGCTGCGGCGTCACCTGTTGTGAACTCGATGACGTAGTCTCCCGCTGCCAGCGCCGCGAGCGTCACGTCGGCGGTCAGCCACCGCTGTCCGGTCTGCGCATCGGTTCGTTCAGCAGTCGTCACAGGAATCGACAGCGGTTCCCCGGATTTATCGAGTAGCCGCCCCGTGCCTGCTTTTACGTCCGCACCAGCAGGAAATTCCAAATGCGCGCGCTCGGTGCGGCTGAATTGAAAACTTCCAGCCGGCACCTGCCGGTTGCCCGTCGTGGGCCCGCGCCGAAACAGCAGCGGTTGACCGAGACTGGTTGCGAGATCGAGACGCAGGATGTCGGTAAAGGGAGCCGCTGATGGATCGCTGGCGGTCAGCGACGCGCGAACATCCAGGTCGCCTGTTGACACTGGTGCGGACAACTTCACCGGCACAGCGAACGAGCGGTCGCCCGCGGGCAACGGTACGCGCGCGGTTGCGGTGGCATCGCCGGCCCTGACGTCGAGCGCGATCGTGCCACCATTGGTCCACGCTCGCCCGGCTTCGCCTGACGGTACTTCGCCAGTGATCCAGATGGTCGAAATCTGATTCGAGCCGCCGGCGGCGATCGGCACCGCATTCATGCTGAACCGCCAATCAGGCCGGAGCCGAGACAGGGCCGACATAGCCGTCGTCGCGGCGTCCTTTGACGACGTGGTTGGCGGGTTCGCCGCTTTTCGTGCCGCTGCAACCTCCTCCGCCGTCGCCGAACGATAACCCTTGCGGGCGCGCACGTCGATGCCGGGACGCTTCACTCTTACTTTGATGGTGTGGTATTTCCCATCGAGCCTGGCGTTGTTCGAGAGGTACCCGAGAAGGTAGTAGGACGAAAGATCGTTGGCGATGCGTTTGAGGCCGACGTCGAGATCATTACTGTTCTGCACCGCCATGCCGTCGGTGCCGTCGGCCAGGGTGTGAAGCGTGTCGAGACGGCGTCGGAGCATGCGGGCATCGGCGACGATGGTCGGTGGAGGCTCTGGGCCGATCGGGGTATCGAACACCGGGAGACCACGCGGATCGATGGTGTAGAACGTGGCGTTCGCGCGGTTGGCGGTGGCGATGATGTCGCGGAAATACTGGTCGTCGTCGATGTTCGAGAGGTAGATCCGCTCCGCGGCGCACTGCTGCTGCTCCATCCCTGTGCCGATGACGTTCGGGTTTTTCGTTGTGATCCTGCCGTCCGGACCGATGCTGATGGGAGTCGGGCTCGGCGGGCGCTCCTGAACTGTACCCGTCGGGTCGCTCGGGTCCTTTCGTAGCCGCGTCAAGTCAGCGTTTGGCCTGAACAACAGCCAGCCCTCGGACACCGTCACGATGGCTTTCCGCTCTTCACGCATATCTCGCAGGTAGAGCACGATTTCATGCAGGGCGTCGAGCGTGTTGCGCTCGTGCCGTCGTGCCTTCATTTCGCGGACGACATCGGCCTGATATGGCATCGGGTAACACGTGCTGTATTCCCTGTCGCGATCGTCCTCGATCGACGTCTGTCGTGTGCCCCACGGCCAGATATTGCGAAGGCCGTCGGCGAGGACGACGGTTTTTCGCGCGAAGACGACGTCGGCGGCCGACATTGTCGGAGTCATGATTCCGACGAGATCGTCCGGGCCGAGGAGACGATCGACGAAACGGATCAATGGCTCGCGGGCATGCCAGGATCCATCAATGGTTACGTGCGGGCCGTCGAGAAAGAGGACGAATACGCGGTTCCTCGGATTGGCAATCATCTGTTGCGACTGTCCGATGCTGCTCGGCTCGGCCCGTTGGGACTGTGGTCCGGCCGGCGAGATGAGAATGTGTTCGAAGGTCTCCACTTTTTGCGGCTGGTCGTCTTCGAAGACTTCGAATTCCTCGGCCTTGAGATCGAGAACCGGCTGGCCGTTTCTGGTGGGATAGGCGTCAACGCGGACGAAATTTGCTTCAGTACGAAAGACTTGCGGCGGTTGTTGCGGCTGCTGTGATGCGCCTGATTGCGCGATGGCGATCGCACCGGTCCCGATGGCAAGTGCAAGGAATCCGAGGATGCGGCTGCGCACAGGTCTCCCCTCCCACTCCACAGGCGCGTTAGTGCTGGCTGTAATGAGTGTATGTCAGAAACGTTTATCCATTCGAACACGCGGCACTGGAATGCGTATCAGAGGATAGATGTCGGAGCGATCACTGAAAGCACGGCGAATGCATGAACTTCAAGTGGTCGCGTCTGGAAAGCAATCGCGCCTTGCGTCATCTCAGGGGCAGACTTCTTCGCGACGTTCATTCTTTGGCGTCAGATTCGTGAACTCGCACTCGTAGCGAACGTGGCAGTGGATTTGCGACGGACAACCGTTTCCCACGCTGGAGGCGCCGTGAGCATCCCGCACTACGACGATTGGACAATCGACCGCTGGAGGCTCGAACCGAGGTTGCAGGGGCTGGAAATTGACGATCCGCCCGATTCCGACGCCGCGCCTCCGTTGTGGAAAGATGTCACTCTGGCTTTGGCTATCGCGGCCGCGCTGTGGATGACGGCCGCGATTGTGTTCGGATAAGAATCTGAAGGAAACGGCGCGCGGGAACCTTACGCAGCCGGACTGTCGCGCCAGCCTTGAAGTTTGAGTCGCTCGCAATAGGCACGCGCCCAATTCAGCGCAAGCCATTCTTCCTGGAAGAGTTCCGTCAAGACGATCTCTCGGTCCTGAAGCACCTGCACTTCCACCGGCATTCCGTTCGGGTACAGAATGCAGCGCACGTCGGTCGTGCGGCGACGCAAGCACCAGAGCATGCGCGAGCCTGGCTGAGCGGTATACATCGACACGTTTGGCGGCGCTTCCTTTTCCACGCCAACCGAAATTATTAGGGAGTGCCACGATTTAAGCGGAAATGACGTGTCTGCGTCAAGCTCGGCGATTCATTTCAGACGCCGCTTTGGCGACTGGCTCTCTCCGTCGAGTCGCTCGTCCCATCTGTGAGACCGTTCGGTTACCATAGGAGTAAATGCGCGCCTCCCTTTTCGCTACATCTATCTGTCTCGTAATGGCTTTTGGACTTTCTTCCTCCGAAAAGGTGGCTGGCACCTTTCTGCGAAAGGTGCCAGCCACCTTTTTCGAGAAACGTACGGGTATGCCCGTCTCGGTGGTGCCGTTGCCGGAGGGCGCGATACAGCCGCAGGCGGTTGTGGATTCGAACGACGTCATCCACATGGTCTTCTTCAGCGGCACGCCAGGCGGCGGGGACATCTATTACGTCAAGCTGGCCGCCGATGGGCACCGACTGTCGGCGCCCGTCCGGGTGAACAGCGTTGACGGATCTGCCTTGGCGACCGGTTCGGTGCGCGGCGCGCAACTGTCGCTCGGACGCAATGGATTCATCCATGTCGCCTGGCACGGATCGAAGCCAACCGTGGAAGGCTCCACGATGGACGTGCCGATGTGGTACGCGCGGTCGGCTGACGGTAAACGGTTCGACGCGCAGCGGCTGCTCTCCGGACGGTCGAAGGGGCTCGATGGAGGATCTGTCGCTGCCGATCACCTTGGTCACGTCGCGGTCGTGTGGCACGCGATGGGTACCGAACCCGGAGAACACCATCGCACCGTTTACATCGCGAAGTCATCAAACGATGGTGCGACGTTTTCGGCAGAAGCTCCGGCGACGTCAGCGCCGGTCGGTGCCTGTGGATGTTGCGGTATGCGCGCGCTCTTCGATCGCAGCGGCGCGCTGCACGTGCTCTATCGCGTCGCAACCGACGAAAAGCGACGCGATACGGCGTGGCTGATGATCCAGGGGAACACCGCGCGTCCACCCGTGCGCGTTCACCCCTGGGAAATCCAGTCCTGCCCGATGACCACCTACGCGCTCGCCGAGACCAGCGACGGGATCGTCGCGGCATGGGAAACTGCTCAGCAGATTTACACCACGACTCTGAATCCGAAGACCGGCAGCGTGGGCGTGGCCAGTCCAATTCCGGGGTCCGGCTCCCGTAAACATCCCTCCGTGGCTGTGAATGCCTCCGGCGAGCGCCTCGTCGCGTGGACGGAAGGCACTGCCTGGAATCGCGGCGGAACCGCGAGCTGGCGACTGACCGACCGCAACGGCGCGGAAATCGGCGTCTCGCACGATGCCGGCGCAGTCCCGGTGTGGGGGCTGGTTTCGGCGATCGCACTGCATGACGGTTCTTTCGTCCTTTTCCGGTAGAGCTGGTTCGCGAGCTCAGCATCAAGCCGGGCGGTCCGGTTGCGCGTCAAAATCATGACGGCTTCCGTGAGATGATCGAACCCATGCGAACTACCCCGCGCGTAATGGTTGTGGTCGGGCTGGTCGCGATTGCAGCGGCCTGTGTGATTCCCGCAGCCGTCGACGCTCAGCGTCCCACGCTGGCGCCCTACATTCCGACACCTCAGGATGTGGTCGATCGGATGCTCGCGGTTGCAGAGGTGACCAACAAGGACACGGTGTTCGACCTCGGATGCGGCGACGGCCGAGTTGTCATCACCGCGGCGAAGAAGTTCGGCGCGCGCGGGGTCGGCATCGACATCGACAAGGATCGGATCTCAGAATCCAAGCGCAACGCGCGCGACGCCGGCGTCTCGTCGCTCGTGCGCTTCGAGCAGGGCGACATCCAGAACGCGGACGTCTCGACGGCAACCGTGGTGGCGCTTTACCTCGTGTCGAGCGCGAATCTCAAACTCCGACCCCTGCTCACGAAACAGCTGCAGCCCGGAGCGCGAATCGTGTCGCACGCCTTTGGCATGGGCGACTGGCAGGCGGATAAGGTCGATAAGTTCACTGACGCGCGCGGCGACGAACGCGTCATCTACCTATGGCGCGCCGATGGCAAGGTCCGCAGTAATCCTTAGTCTTCGCGCCCCCCGGTTGCTAGTAGCTGAAAAAGAAGATCACATCGATCCCGAACCGTTCGACGCGCCGGAACAGGGAGTTGCGCTGACGGGATCCTGAGGCGTCGGTTCCGCTTGCCCGCAGGCGCAAATAGCGCGCGAGTTCGTATTCCGCCAACAGCTCGTTGAACGGATCGGACGAAAACTCACGCGCGTAGGTGAGAAACAATCCCTTCCAGATCTCCCGCCCGGCGCTCAAACGGAAGCTCGTTCCGCCGGATGTGCCGATCGGCTCGAGCTGCAGGAAATCCAGGCCAAGCTTCTCACCCATCGCGGACACCGCCGGACTGACGACAAAGCCGCTCGCGAGGGTGGCGGCCTGGATTGCCAGTTCGTTGCGTTGCGAGGTCGCCAGCTCGTTGGCCGGCTGATTGAACAGGAGCAGCGACAAGATGTCGCTTTCTTCGAGTGCCGGGACGCTGGTGAGTTCGAGTTCGGGCGCCGATGCCTGCCCGTGAAGCGCCGCGCGAATGACCACGCTCGACACCGTGCGCGTCGCCGTGATCGAGATTAGCGGGTCGAGCCCGCTGTCGCCGACGAATCGTACTGTGCCGTCACGCTCGATCGTGAATCGTCGTCCTTGATACGCGTACGTGCCGCGGATTGTCTGAAGCGTCCCCGCGACCTCGATCGGCTCGTGCGGTGCCTTGCGGATCGACATGTCCCCGCCGAGCGTGACGCTGATGTCTCCCAGGCTCGCCAGCGTTTCTCTCGAGAGGTGCATGTTCTCCCCTCTCAAATTCAGATTGTTCGCCGTGAGGACGCGAAGGCGCAGCGTCAGATTGTCCCAGATCGTGGAACGACCCGGAGTCGAAGCACCGGCGGGTTTGGTTGGCGACGAATCTGCCGTCACAACCGCGTACGGCCGCTGAAGACGAAGAAGCAGAGTTGAGGCATCGAGGTTCGCGCGATCGAGCGCGAGATCGCCGCTGATCGTGGGAGCGGCCAGCGTGCCGCTTACGGTAAAGACGCCATTCATCACGACCTGCCCCAGATCGTTGTGAAGCACTTCGAACCGCGTGGCGGCGACTTCAAACCCGATCTCTGCGAGGCGGAGCGCGCGCGTGCCTGCCGTGCCGGTCAGGTCTATCGGATTGCCCTTGCTGTCTTCCAGATGAAAGCTTTCAATCTTGACCGCATCGGGCACGAACGTGACGTGCGCGGTGCCATTGCGATAGCGGATACCGGTGGCCGGAACCTCGAATGACGTGCCCTGGAGGTTGAGGAATCCATCGAACTGCGGATCGTTGGCTTGTCCTTTCACCTTCAGATCAATCTCCGCAGTGCCGACGACATTTCTGACTGACGTCGTCAGCCCTTCGAGCAAGGCAAGCTGAATGGTGCTCGAGCGAATGGCGACATCCACCGCCTTGGAAGAAGCCGTCGATGAAAAAAGATCGACTGGCACCGATCCGCTGGCAGTGAGCCACACACCTGGACTCTGATCGATCCGCACGTCACCCGTGATTGACTCGCCAGTCCATCGGCCCGAGGCCGTAATCGACTGAAACGTAAACTCGCGGACACCACCTTCGTCGATCCGGCCGTTGGCGGCAATGGTGGGGTCCGATACTGTCCCGCCAATCGTGACCGTCGCGTTCAGACGGCCGCGGTAGCCGGCAATCGACGGAAGGAGGGGTCGCAGGTCCTGCAACGGAACATCCTCGATCTTGATCGACAAGTCTCCCGCTGGAGCGGCTCGCCCGACGTCGCCAGCAATGGAGATGCGACCGGCCACACCCTTGCCGGTGTCGAAGACGAGGTCGCGCGCCGATAGCTTCGATTCGCTCCACGAAACGATGGGAGATCCGGATTTCGTGTTGAGCACCCATCGTTCATTGCCCAGTTCGACCTGCAGCGAGGCGACATGTAGTTCGTTGTGCTCAGGATGAACCACCATTTTCCCGGACATGCGTGCAACACGCGAATCGGGCAACTGGGCTTCAAGTTCCCCCTGTAGCTGCTGCTGGCGGTAGGTAAACTTTCCCGAAGCATTCGCAACGCTGCGTCCGAACGCAGACACGAACGAAGCGGTTGCGTCGCCAGACATTGTCGCCTCAGCAAGACGAGAGGCTGTGCCCTCGATGTGGTACTTGCCCGAGGCGCTGAGCGCACTGACGCCTGCCACTTCGACTCTCGATGCCGTGAAGGTTCCGTCGACCTTCGTGCGCTCGACCGGTCCGATGGCGCGTCCGCTGAAAATGCCGGCTCCCTTGGCGTCTACCGGCAGAAAATCTTTCAGCCGCGCCGCATCGGAGACTGCCAATTCATAAGTAAAGTCCGAATCGCCGCGCGAGACCGCAATGGTCCCTTTACCCGAACCGGCACCAAACGCCGTTTTGATCTCCGCCGTTTTAAGTGTGGCCAGTCCACGGTCGAAACTTCCGTCAATCGACACGTGCTCGATCTCCACCCCTTTCACGCGCGACGACGACAGTGATACGGAACCCGACAGTTGGCTGATATGGCTGTCGAATCCGGCGCCGAATAGACCCGGCAGCGATCCGTTCATGTCGAAGGCACCATTGAGTGTTCCGGTCACACGAGAATCAGCCGTGAGAATGGCGGCGTCGACGTCGGCAAATTGCCCGCGGCCGCTGCCCGCGAGCGAGTCGTTGCGAACCTGCAGATCGAGAGAGGTGTCTTTAACGAGGCCGCCGAACAACCGAGCGGCGACATTTGCGCCTTTGACATCGATCGTGAGGTCATCAAGCGATGCGCCGGCGCCGGTCAAATCGAAATCACCGGCGACCGTACCCGCAAACTGTGGTTCGCGGAGAGTCGGCAGATCGAACTCTTCTCCGATTTGTCCGACATCAAGGTTTCGAACGGTGCCGTTGGCGGAGTACGTGACACGTTCGCCGGACGTATCAATCGCCCCGCGCGAACCCGACGCGACCTGCGCATCGAGAAACGTCGAATCTTCAAACGCCGCGGTGCCCACGAGTATGGGGTTGTGAAACCGTCCGGTCGAGTCGTACGCGAAGGTCAGGTTCGATCGCATGCGCGGGACAGGAACGCTTGCCGGAAGCCGCCGCAGATCGAGATGCGCAGCGCGCCCGGAGAGATGGAAGCCGTAGGGTTCCGGGAGATCGATCCAGCCAGCAGCCTGAAATGCCGATCCGTACGCGTTGCCGATTGCACGATCGACCAGCACGCGATCGACGATGAGTGTGCCCTTTGCCGTGAACTCTCGCGCCTCGTAGCCGGCGTACACCACGTGAGGCCCGGTGAACGAAAACGGTCCTCGGGGAAAATGTCGTCCGAGGCCCAGGAGAAGATCAAAATTCGCGACCCCCGTCAGGTCGGATTTCACATCGGTGGGGAGCCAGCGTGAGATATCGAATTGGGTAAGCTCGGCGCGACCCTTGCCTTTCCATCCGGGAACGGTGGCATCCAGTACGACGTCGGCGTTGACGTTTCCTGCCGACGACCGCGCCGTGAGCTGCGTATTGAGCGCATTCTGCGGGCCGGTCATCTTCAACTGCACTCGTGCCGGGACGTCGATGGTCCTCAAGCCCGGTACGACCCGCGCCATCTCCGGGAAATCAAAGGTCGACGCGTCGGCGGTTACGTCGTAACCGGAACTCTTGAACGACGATGACACGAGCAGCGACGATGCGGCGGAGTCCAGCGTTCCCTGTCGAATTCGCCAGCCGTCGCTTTCGATGGCGACTTCACCGGCGAAGTTGCGAACTGAAAACGTCGGATCGAATGCGTTGGCACGAAGTGCCTTGATGGGAAACGACAACAGACCTTCGCGCGAAAGCAGCCCGAGCGTCGACGTCAAACCGGTGATGCGCAAAGGCAGGCGCATCCACGAAGGACCCCACGAGCGATCGAACGTCAATTCCGCATCGTCCAACTGGATCTGCCGAATGTCGATCGTCCGGCGTGGTTTTCCCGAGGGCGCGCGCTTTTTGATCAGCGACCCGAGATTCAGCCCGCCTGACGGCAGGTGCACGACCGCCAGTTTCAGTCCGGTCACCTCGAGTCGGTCGATCGCGATCGTGTTGCCGCGGGCGACCTGGGAGACACTGTAGTGGACGACGAGCTTGCCGATGCGGACCGACGTCAAGGATCCCTGCTGGACCGCGACATCCTCGAGCACGAGACCCGAGAAAAAGTTGCCGCTCAGCCGGCCGATCGAAAGATCGCCGTTGATGATGCTGTGTGATTGCCGGACGATGAGATCGCGGGCATAGCGCTTGAACCAGGGGGTGTACAGGAGAGCGATGAGCCCAATCACCAGGATGAGAACGAACACTGCCCCGTAGGTCACGATCCGGCGCGCGAGCCGCCACACTCTCACGCGTACAATGCTACCCTGCGGCTTGACTTCCGCCTAAAGGCGGAAGCGGCAGTCTCTCGCGTGGCTTCTGCCTTCAGGCGGAAGTGAGTTTGATGCTGTAACTTCCGGCCGGGAACGTCCGCTGCTCTCGCGTCATCTAATAAACAGCGATGAAATCCTCCAGTTCAGCTGCCGCCACAGACCTGGCTCTCGTGAAACGCATCGGCACCGGCGATCACGCCGCGTTTGAAAGCCTGATGCGAACGTACAACGGCAAGCTGTTCAGAATTGCCCGGGCCATTCTGAAAGACGACCGGGACGCGGAGGATGCGCTTCAGGACGCCTACCTCGAAGCGTATCGCCACATGGATGAGTTCCGTGGCGGATCCGAATTGCGCACCTGGCTGACGCGCATCGTGATCAATCAGGCCCTCATGCGGCTTCGAAAGGAAAAGCGCCGCTCGTCGATTGTGCCATTCCGAAGCGGGGCGTCGACCGACGCGGAAAGCCCAGAGGCGCAGGTGCCCGACAACCGGTCAGAGTCTCCATCCGCTGCCGCCATCCGTGCCGAGACCCGCCGCATCCTGGAGCGGCGGATCGACGAACTGCCCTCGTCTTTCCGCACAGTGTTTGTCATGCGCGAGGTCGAGGACATGGGCATCGATGAAATTGCCGACTGCCTGTCGATCTCACCGGCGACCGTTCGCACGCGCCTGTTCAGGGCCCGCGCGCTGCTTCGCGCCGCCCTCGCCCGCGACGTCGATCTCGCGACCGGTGATGTCTTCGCGTTCGCCGGTGCCCGCTGCGATCGAATCGTGGCACATGTGTTAGCCCGGCTGTCGCCTTCCGCCTAAAGCCGGGCGCACGGGAACGCACCACTCCTTCGCGTCATCAAATAAGCAGGACAAGCAAAGTGATGTGCAGCAATGGCTGCTCGAGGAGTGTTCATGAAATTCGCAACGTTCGTACTTGCAGGTTCTCTCGTCGCGTGGAGCTCCGCCGTATCCGCGCAGCAGATCAACGACGCGCAGATTGCGTCGATCGTCGTAACCGCAAATCAGGTGGACATTGATGCCGGCAAGCTCGCCGTCAGCCAGTCGACCAATGCCGATGTCAAGGACTTCGGTCAGCAGATGGTGACCGGTCACACAGGCGTCAACAAGTCAGCGACCGAGCTCGTGACGAAGCTGAAAGTGACCCCCCAGGACAATCCCACGAGCCAGCAGCTCAAGGCAGGGGGGGACGCGAATCTGGCGAACCTGAAGACCCTGAAGGGAGCCGCCTTCGATCGCGCCTACATCGATCACGAGGTCGCCTATCATCAGGCAGTACTCGACGCGGTCGATAAGACGCTGATTCCGAACGCGAAGAACGAGGAGCTGAAGGCATTGCTCGTCAAAGTGCGGCCGGCTTTCGTCGCGCACCTCGAACACGCCAAGCATCTTCAGTCGACGCTTTCGAAGTAGAACGAGCGCTTCAATGTCCAATGTTCAATGTGCGATGTTCAATGACGGTCCCGCCATTGAGCATTCAGCATTGAACATTGAGCATTGAACGAGTTCACTCCTCTGTCTTCCAATGGATCTTGTCGAAACGGATTGGCTCAGTGGCCCGATGCGCAATGTGGCGGGCAATCTGACGCGCGTGAAAGCGTCCGTTCTCGATGAACCACCGTCCGGTTCTCAGTCCACCGCAGACCGTTCCGGCGAGGTAAATCCCCGGACGGCTTGTTTCGAACGTCGTCTCGTCGTAGCCCGGCGTGCGCGCGGGATCGTCCTGAATCGCCAAGTTGAGCGCCGCGAGAAACGGATAATCGGGTTTGTAGCCTGTCATCGCGAGAACCCAGTCGTTCTCGATCTCGACACTTCCGCCAGGCGTTCTGAGTAAGAGCGACGATCGGCGGACGTCTTCGACCGTGGTGTTGAAGTAGGCGCGAATGCTGCCCTCTTTGATCCGGTTTTCGAGGTCAGGTTTGATCCAGTACTTGACCTTGTCTGATAACGTCGCCGATCGAACGATAAGCGTCACCTGGGCGCCGTGACGGTAGCAGTCGAGCGCCGCCTTGGCCGCTGAATTCCGCGCCCCAATCACCGCCACTTTCTGCCGCACGTACTGATACGGTTCGCGGTAGTAGTGCGTGACCTTCGGTAAATCCTCACCAGGCACATCGAGGTAATTGGGATGGTCGAAGAACCCGATTGCAACGATGACGTTGCGTGCGCGGTATTCGCCGCGGTCCGTGGTTACGGTGAACTGTCCGACCTCGCCCTGCACGTCGAGCACTCGCTCGTAGAGCCGGATGTCGAGCTTCTCCTGCGCCGCGACGCCGCGGTAATACTCGACCGCTTCTTCGCGGGTCGGCTTATAGCCCTGGATGGGAAATGGATAGCCGCCGATTTCAATCAGATCTGGCGTCGAGAAAAACTCCATCCTCGCGGGATAGCCGACGATGGAGTTGACCAGGCATCCCTTTTCAATGATCAGCGCCTGAAGACCTTCGCGCTTGATCTCGATGCCGCAGGCCAGACCAACCGGTCCGGCCCCCACCACGAGTGCGTCGTACATTGATTAGCGCTGCGCGCGCTGCGGTTCCAGCATGGGTTCCACAGGACGGAGTGTCGGCTTGCGGCGCGCGTATCTCTCCTGCAGCTTCTCCATGTAGATGTAGAACACCGGTGTGACGTAGAGCGTCAGTGTTTGCGAGACGAGCAGACCGCCGACAACCGCCAGGCCAAGCGGTCGACGCGCTTCCGCGCCGGCACCCCAACCGAGCGCGATCGGTAGGGTCCCCATCAACGCGGCCATCGTGGTCATCATGATCGGCCTGAACCGAACCATACAAGCTTCATGGATCGCTTCAGCAGCACCGAGATTGCGTTCCCGTCGCGCCTCAATCGCGAAGTCGATCATCATGATGCCGTTCTTCTTGACCAGCCCGACGAGCATGATCACCCCGACGAACGCGTAGATGTTCAGATCCTGATTGAACAGCAGCAGCGTCAGCAGGGCTCCAAAGCCGGCCGACGGCAAGCCGGAGAGAATCGTGAGCGGGTGGATGAAGCTCTCGTAAAGAATTCCGAGAACCACGTAAATAACGAAGATCGCGAGCGCCAGCACCCAGCCCAGACCCTTCAAGGATTCCTGAAATGCCTGCGCGGTCCCCTGGAAACTGCCGGACACCGTACCCGGAAGCGTCTCGCGCGCGAGTTGTTCGACACGCGCAACCGCATCGCCCAGTGCGACACCAGGAGCGATGTTGAACGAGATGGTGACCGACGGCAGCTGTCCGATGTGATTGACCGACTGCGGTCCGACGCTCTGTCGCGCGCTGACGACGGCCGATAGCGGAACGAGCTTGCCGGCTGACGACTGCACGTAGAGCATCGAAAGCGCCGCCGGATCCTGCTGGTACTGCGGCGCCACCTGCATGATCACCTGGTATTCATCGTTCGGCGCGAAGATTTGCGAGATTTGACGTGAGCCGTAAGCCGACGACAGCGCCGACTCCACCTGATCGACAGTCAGACCCAGCGCGGCGATCTGCTCGCGATCGAGGGTAACCGCCAGCTCCGGATTGCGGATCTGCAGATCCGAGTTCACGTCGAGGAGCCCGGGCAGACTTCGCATTGCCAGTTCGAAACCAGGCGCAACGCTATACAGTTCCTCGGTATCAGGATTCTGCAGGGAGAACTGATATTGCGCGCGCGACATCATTCCGCCGATCCGGATGGCGGGTGGATTCGTGAGTACGACGCGCACGCCAGGCACGCGCGCGAACTTCGGGCGCAACTCTTCGATGACCTGGTCGGCCGTCAACGACCGCTCGTGCCGTGGCTTGAGATCGACATTCAGCCGGCCACCGCCCCCACCGCCCGGTCCGCCAATGTTTGCCGTGAATGATGACACGTTCGGATCGGCGGCCAGGATGGCCATGATCTCTTTCTGATGCTTGACGTTCGCTTCGAACCCGATGCCCTGAATCGTTTCGATCTGCCCGCTCAGCTGCCCGGTATCGACGCTGGGAATGAAACCAGTCGGGACGATCTGGAAGAGGTAGATCGTTCCTACCAGGAGCAGGGCCGAAACAATCATCGTTGCGCCCTTGAAGCGGATCGTTTGCGTCAGCGTCCATCCGTATGTTCGCAGCGACGCATCGAACACACGCTCGACCGAGTTGTACAACCGGCCGTGCCGCATCGAATGTGGCGGCTTGAGGAACCGGCTGCAGAGCATCGGCGTCAGCGTCAGCGACACGAGACCGGAGACGAGGATCGCCGCGGCGATCGTGACCGCGAATTCGTGCATCAACCGGCCGACAATCCCACCCATGAACAGGATCGGAATGAACACCGCCGCGAGCGACAGCGTCATCGATACGATGGTGAATGCGATTTCCTTCGAGCCGTCGAGCGCCGCCTGCAACCGCGGCTTCCCCATCTCCATGTGCCGGACGATGTTCTCCAGCATGACGATGGCGTCGTCGACGACGAAGCCGACTGAGAGCGTCAACGCCATCAGCGAGAGATTGTCGATGCTGTAGCCGCAGGCCCACATCACCGCGAAGGTACCGACAATCGAGAATGGCAGTGCGAGCGACGGAATGATCGTCGCGGAGAGATTCCTCAAGAACAGGAAGATCACCATGACGACGAGAAACACCGTCAACATCAGCGTGAACTTGACGTCTTCGACGGATTCTCGAATCGAAACCGAGCGATCGCTGCGAATACCGAGCGACAGCGCCGCCGGCAGCTGCGTTTGCAGTTCGGGCAGAAGCTGCTTGATCGCGTCGACGACCTGCACGGTATTCGTGCCCGGCTGTCGGGAGATGGCGAGATAAATCGTCGGTGTGCCGTTGAACCAGCTGGCGTTGCGCGGGTTTTCGACGCCGTCGTAGACGTTGGCCACTTCGCTGAGCCGGACCGGGCTGCCGTTGCGATACGCCACGACAATCGGCCGGTACTCCTCGGCGGCCATCAACTGTCCGCTGGTCTGGACGACGAAGTTTCGCTGAGGACCGTAAAGGGTTCCGGTCGGCCGATTCACGTTGGCGGCAGCGATCGCTTGGGCAACCTGATCGATCCCGATCTGCCGCGACGCGAGCTGAGTTGGATCGACGTCGATCCGCACCGAGAATTTCTGCGCGCCGAAAACGTTCACCCCTGCGACGCCGCTGACCATGGAAAGGCGCTGCGCGAGAACCGACTCGGCGTACTGATCGACCTGCGACAGCGGCATGGTCGCCGAGCTGAGGGTGAGAAACAGAATCGGCTGATCCGCGGGATTCACCTTCTGATACGACGGCGGCGACGGCATGCCGGGGGGCAGACTTCGCGCGGCGCGCGCAATCATCGATTGCACGTCCTGCGCAGCCGAATCGATATCGCGGCTCAGATCGAATTGAAGCGTGATGTTGGTATTGCCCTGGCCATTGCTCGAGCTGATCGAGGTGACGCCGGCGATTGTGGAAAACTGCTTTTCCAGCGGCGTTGCCACTGAGGCCGCCATCGTCGACGGACTGGCACCGGGAAGGTTCGCCTGCACCTGAATGGTCGGATAGTCGACGCTCGGCAGGTCGCTGACCGGCAGCAGACGATATCCGAGTATGCCGAAGATCAGAATTGTCGTGACGAGCAGTGTGGTGGCGACGGGCCGTCGTATGAAAAGTTCAGCGAAGTTCATGACTCATTCTCCCGGTTGCCACCACGGCGTCCACCGCCGCCCCGACGGCCACCGTTGTCGTTTCCACGTCCTCCGCGACCATCCCCTGCGCTCTCGCCACGAGTCCCCGTCGTCACCCGCGCACCGGCTGTGAGACGAAGCTGGCCGTCGGTGACGACTTCCTCACCAGGTTTGAGTCCCTGGGAGATCACGCTCTCCTCGCCCTGCTGCCGTTCCACCACGACGTTGCGAACTTCAACCGTGCGGTCCGGCTTGACGACGAACACGAACTGTCCGGCCTGCGATGCCTGAACCGCAACGGACGGAACAACGGTGGCGTTCGGATCGGTGCGAAGCACAAGCGTGACTTGGACGAACAAACCTGGCCAGAGTGCGTGGTCGTCGTTCGCGAACGTCCCCTTCAAGCGGATCGTGCCCGTCGAGGGGTCGACGGTATTATCGATAAAACTGACGTTGCCTGACTCAATGGCGAGTGGGGCCGGATTCGCGGGGGGATCGGCCTTCGAGGCGCCATCGGTCGGTTCGGCCGAGACGGCACCGGGATTGGGCGGCGCGATTTGCGGCGCGCCCGGGGTCCCTCCCGGCTGAATTCGGGCTTCGATCCGAAGCGGATGCTGTGCGTGATATCGGCGAATATCCGGGAGAAATCGTCCTGGTACGGAGAACGTCACATAAATCGGCGCGAGTTGATTAATCACGACAAGTGGGGTCGTATCGTTGGCGCGAATGAGGTCGCCCTGGTGGACGTTGAGCGAGCCGGTGCGCCCAGAAATCGGCGCAATAATCTTTGTGTACTGAAGATTGAGTTTCGCGTTTTCTATCTGTGCCTGGTCGGCCGCCAGCGTTGACTCGAGCGCAGTGGTCGTCGCCATCTGCGTTTCGTACTGATCACGAGGAATCAGGCCGCGCTTGAACAGGTCTTCGTACCGAACGCGCTGCGACTGCGCGTTCTTGGCCTGGGCGGTATCACGTGCGAGGACGGCCTCAGCCTGTTGAAGAGCCGCTTGGAACGGCCGAGCGTCGAGGGTGAAAAGCGGCGCCCCTTTCTTGACTTCTTGTCCTTCGGCGAAGTGAATCGCGCTGAGCTGCCCTGTCACTTGTCCGCGGATCTGCACGGTTGCGAGGGGCTCTGCAGTGCCGACGGCAGGGATGGTTACCGGCATTGGCTTGCTGGTGACGTGTGCTGTGACGACGGGAACTGGTCCGCCACCCGCGCCCCGTCCGCCTCGCCCGCCACCGCCGCCGCGTCCAGCGCCTCCTGCGGACGCGTCGCCGGCGGCCTGCTGCGGATTCGATCCAGTATTTTTCGAGCACCCTGAAGTCGAAAAACCCGCCAAAACTAGACAGATTAGGCCGAACCCGAGGGTTCGCGCAGAGAGGAGGGAGGAGGGCGCGATTATGGGCATGCGGGAGCTGACAACATTATCTTCTACTCTTGGACGGACTCTTAAACGGTAAACGACGCCGATCTGAGCCGCGTTTACTCAGTATTGGCAGGGTCTGAAGCCCGTGCTCTACATTTGTGTGCGTTTTTTCTCGTACTCTTCAACGATGCGGCGGAGCGCGTCACGTTCGGACCCCTGCAGCCGGTCCGGTCCCTCGTTATTGACGCGCTGGACGACGATTTCGTATTCGCGATCGTCCTGAATTGAACCTCTGGCAAGCACGATGGGCGTTGCTCTCCAAACCCCGAGCGGCTGTGACCAGACGAATAGCTGATACTCGCGGTCGTCGGTCACCAGCGGCGCGGAATGACCCGCGTCGCCCCGTTCGCGCCAGCCTCGCGTTCGCCCGTCAATCGACCGCCACATCAACAGACGATCGGCAAAGAGTTCGTCGAGGAATCGAACGACGTCTTTGGCAATCCCTTCGACGGCCTCCGACGTGCCGCGCTCCTCATCGTAGGGATTGAAGAAGTGGTCGTACGCGATGTCGCCGACCGCGACATCGGCGGAGGTGCCGCGATCCGAGATTCGGATCTCTCCGACAAGGGGATGAGCCGCAGGAAAGACCGCGATTGGATCCGGCGGCTCACCCAGTGTGAGTCCACGATCCTTGAAGCGCGCAACCAGCATCGGCACGAGAACGTCGCGAATCGTCATGCGCGTGCCGGCGCCTCCGTCGGTCTGGCATAGTGATAGCCGTCCGAAATCTCCACCGCAACCGGCCGATCGAACAGCTCGCTGAGGCGTGGCGCGGTGAGATTTGCCGCGGCCGGACCGTCGGCGACGATGCAGCCGCTGCGCAACAGGATCACCCGTTGAACCTCCGGAAAGATTTCCTCGATGTGATGGGTGATGAGGACGACGGTGGTACCCGTCCGCGCCAGTTGCCGGACGGTCTCCATGAAGCCATGACGCGCGACGAGATCGAGACCGGTCGTCGGTTCATCAAGAACGAGGGCCCGCGGTGAGGTGACGAGCGCCCGCGCAAGCAAGACGCGTCGTGCCTCGCCGCTCGACATCTCGTCGAGCGTCCGCTCCGCAAGTTGCGACGCCCCTGCGGCTTCGAGCGCCGCGGCTGCGCGCGTCCGCATGGCATCGGTCACGGCTCCGTAGCGGAGAATGCCGTATGAACTCAGAAATGCCGATAGCACGGCAGCTTCAGCGGTAATCGAGCCTTCGCTGTTGCCACTGACGAAGTGTTGATGCAGATCGGCGGAGATAATCCCGAGCTGGGAGCGCAACTCGAAGAGATCCCAGTTCTGCCGGCCGAAAACACGCACCGGCGGTGTTCCATTGCTCGGCGCAATCGGTCGTTGCTCGAGCGTCAGCAGGCTGACGAGCACGGACTTGCCGGCGCCGTTAGGGCCAATGATCGCGGTGTGTTCCCCCTCCGCGATTGTCAGGCTGACTCGATCCAGCACGGGCCGGCCGTCCTTGACGACGGTCGCGTCGGCGAGTTCGAGCACGGGAACGTCGGACGACATGCGCTCAATTGTAGCCACGGATGAACACGGATGAACACGGAACGGCGTGATGACGCGAAAACTCTTCATCGCGGCCGTCATCGCTCTTCCACGTTGTGCTTGTGCAAGAGTCGGTGCAGTGCGGGAGCGGTCAGGAGCGCGAACGCGGCAATGAACACGAGGCCTGCATAGAGGGCGAAGAGGCCGGCGAAGATTTTTCCCGCCGTCGAGTGGATTTCTCCGACCGGGCCCATTCCGCCGAGCAGCATCGAGGCGTTCAGGAACGCGTCGACCCAGCCCTCCATCGCAAGAAAATGAAATCCCAACATGCCCAACGCGATGGATGCCGCCGCGATTTCCACCACGTATCTCCCGTGGCGCAGCATGCGACGCACGAAGGCGGGCCATGGAATTACCTGGGCCGATCGGTGTTCGTACATAGGATCAATTTCGGCTTCGCGCGAGCAGCCGCTCGAGCACGATCGACTCGCTGCCGCGCAAGCCGCTCATCGCCGCGTCCATCACGACAGGATCGTTGGCGTACCGGTCAAGCACTTCCAGCGCCGCAGATTCTCTCGCGCCTGCCGGCAACGCACCAATGGACGCCGCGAGTTGTTGATGCACGGCCCAATCGGAATCATCGAGCCGTTTGAGCAATGCTGCCTGAATCGGATGACCGTTCTCCCCCAACCATCGCTCGGCGAGACGAATAGCGGACACCCGCACGTCCCGATTGCCGTCCTGGAGGGCCGCCATAACCGTTGCTGGCTGAATCGCGTCGAGCCCATCCAAAATCCAGAGCGCATGGAGTCTGGTTCGCCAATCCGCCGCTGCGGTTGCCAACTTCGTCAAATTCGGGACCTCACTGCGCGCCCCGCGCTCTACCAACAAGCGCTGTGCTGTGTCGCGACGCCATCCGTTCGGATGTGCCAGCGCGTCGACGAGCTGCCCTGAACTTGCGCGCGCGAACGGATTCGCGGTGTCACGCCTGGTCGAATCGTGCACGACCCGATAAATGCGCCCATAGCTGGTCGGTCGATCCAGTTTGCGACTCGAGATTTGGTCGCGCAGATATTCCGTCACCGAAATGCGGTGCTCGATAATCCCGCGGTACATGTCAGCGATATAGAGCGTGCCGTCCGGCGCATTGGTCAGAAAGACCGGCCGAAACCGTTCGTCGGTCGACGCCAGGAACTCTCCGCGATCGTATGCCTTGCGTGCCCGTATCATCGTGCCGTCGTCGGACAGGATCAGCCGGCTGACGAGATTCGCCGCCGGTTCGGCGACGAACACGTTTCCATACACATCGGCAGGTAATCGGTCGCCGCGATAGACAAGCGGTGCACAGACGGACGTGAACCGCGCGAGCGATCCGTCCTCGCGATCGATCCCCACCTGATAGGCGCGATTGGTTCCGGGGTTCGGCCGAACCGGCCACACCGTGTTCAGTTCGGGATTGTCGTCTGCGAGCCGCTCGTAGCTTCCACGCGTGCGTGGCAGGTTCGGATTGCGCGCGTAATACGACGTCTGCACGAGATCGACGTGCAACGCCGATTCGTTCGTGTTGCGATACGTCCTGCCGCCATCGTCCTGGCTGACGCCCCATTCGCCGCGCGATAACGTCTGCTGCACTTCAAAGACGCCATCTTTCAAACGAAGCTGAATGTTCGATTGACCGGCGGTGTACATCCGGTTGTCCAGTCCCCAGTAGAAGCCGTTGGCGTTGTTCTGGGGGTCGCCTTCAAAACGGCCGTAGTGATCGGTGATGCGCTCTTTCGTATCGACGCGAAGGTCGCCGTTGGTATCGCGCATCAGCCACACGTTCGGTGGTTCGGCAACCAGGATGCCGCGATCCAGCACCTTCAGCGACCGCGCGAGTACCAGGCCGTCGGCGAAGACCGTGCGCTTGTCCATCCGGCCGTCGGAATTTGTGTCCTCGAGAACCACCACCCGGCCGATTGGATCGTGCTCGTTCGATCCGCGGATGTCGGCCATGAACCCCGGCATCTCGACCGCCCACAACCGGCCCTCGAGATCCCAATCGAGCGCAACTGGCTCCTGGATCAACGGCTCACTTGCCACGAGTTCCACGTGATAACCGGGGGGCATGTAAAACGTCTTCAAGGCATCTTCGGCCGCAAGCGCAGGAGAGTCGGCCGACACCTTTTGCACACCCGGAGGCCAGGGCTGGTTTCCGGGCGATCGCGGTGGTGGGGCCTGGGCGGCAAAGCTGACAGCGAGCAGCAGGCAGCAGGCACAAACGCGGAACACTACCCGGGACATGGTTGGTGCAGAATATCCCGCCATGAAGGAACACGAAAGCCCCTCCCTGATTTCGCGCCGGGACTTCATGGCTGGCGCCACAACGACGGTGCTGGGAATAGCAGGTGCCCAGACTGATTCGCGCGCGCAAGCCGAGCCGATCATCGACATTCACCAACACCTCGGCTACAGCGGCAGACCCGATGATGTGCTGCTGAGACACCAGCACGAAATGGGCATTACGACGACCATTCTTCTGCCCGCGGGACGAAACGTGAACAGCCCTTCGACACACGACGGTGTCTCCAACGGCCTGCAGGCGCAGTGCCGTGGCAACGAAGCATGTCGCCGATTCTCGAAGGCACATTCGAAGGCATTCAGGTTCGGTGCGAACGAGGTGCCCGACGTCGACGGAGCGAGGCGTGAAATCGAACGGTACCTGAAGCTCGGAGGCGTGGTGATCGCCGAACAGAAATTCGGTGTGGAGTGTGATTCCAGGGAGATGCAGGCGATCTACGCGCTGGCCGCCGAGCATCGCGTGCCGGTGCTCATGCACTGGCAGTTTCAGATGTACAACTACGGCTTCGAGCGGTTTCACAAGATGCTCGAGAAGTACCCAAAGGTCAATTTCCTCGGCCATGCACAAACGTGGTGGGGCCACATCGATCGCAACAACAAAGATCAAAGCGTGATGTACCCGAAGGGCGCGGTGACACCAGGCGGGTTGACCGATCGATATCTGAGCGATTACTCGAACATGTTTGGTGATTTGTCGGCAGGGTCTGGATTGAACGCGCTGACCCGTGACGAACAGTTCGCGCGCGACTTCATCGTCCGTCATCAGGACAAGTTGGTGTACGGCAGCGACTGTAGCGATCACGTCGGTTCAGGTACAGCCTGCCAGGGTGCGCAGACAATCGCGACGATCCGGCGGCTATCGCCGAACAAGGCTGTCGAGCGGAAGCTGCTCTACGGGAATGCGAAGAAGCTGTTTCGGTTGTGACGATGTTCACGTCGCGCTGAAACGTGCCCACGGTTTACGTCGAAGAAACGAAGAAACGAAGAATCGAAGGGAGTCACGCGAGACATACAACCAGCTGGCGCCAGCGCGCCAGCCGGACAGAAACACGCGTCCGCCGCCACGCGCTCCGCGCGTCAAGGAGTTCGAGAATCGCAGAGACAAACAGCTCCCGAAGTAAGTGCTGCTTGTCTCTGCGACTCTCGAACTCCTTGTAGGCCGGCCGAAGGCCGGCGGCGGCGGACGCGAACGATAGCTTCGTATCTTCGAATCTTCGGATCTTCGCGTTTACCGTCGGTACGTGTCAGCGTGAGTCTGACAGCTTCGACTCATGCGCGTCCGTAGTACCGTGCGACACACTCGTCCAACACCCACGACGTTCTCGCAGCACTCTCACCCGTCGATGGACATGTTCCACTACCGCACAGCTCGTCGACGATCGTCTGAATGAGCGGCTGGTGGACGTGCGGCGGGTTTCTCACCTCTTCAACGGTCTTCACGTTGCCGCGTTTGACGATCACACCGGTGTCGCTAAAAATCGGCGTCGTCAATTCACCTTCCGATCCGATGAATGTCATCACGTCGGTTTTCTCCGGCGCATTGAAGTTCCACACGCCGGTACCTAACGCGCCGTTTTCGAACTCGAAGGCCGCCACGGTGACGTCCTCTGCCGGGTAAAGACCTGCCATGTTGGTCGACTCTCCATGGACGCGAACGATCCGACCAATCAGAAAATCGAGAAGATCGAAACAGTGGGAGCCGAGATCAAAAAACAGCCCGGCTCCGCTGACCGACGGATCGACGCGCCAGTTCGTGCGGTCAGTGCCGGTCAGGAGCGGTGCCGTGACGTGAACGTGAACCGACGTCACTCGTCCGATCGCGCCGTCGCGCAAGCGCTCCTGCACGATCTGAAATCGTCGAAGTGAACGGCGGTAATACGCGATCCACAATGGCCGGCGGCGGGATTGAAACGCGCCAATCATGCGCAGGCATTCGGGATGATTCAGCGCCATCGGCTTTTCGACGAGACACGGTTTCCCTGCCTCCGCGACGCGAAACGCCAGTTCGGCATGGCTCGACGGCGGCGTCGCGATATACACGGCATCGACCTCGGCGTCCTGGATCAGGTCGCCGGCGCGATCGTAGGCGCGCGGTACGCCATGACGGCGTGCGTAGTCGCGAGCCTTATCGCCATCGCGTCGCATGACGGCGACCAGCGCTGACCCTTCAGCTTTTTGAAATCCCGGACCGCTCTTGACTTCAGTTACGTCGCCGCATCCGATGATGCCCCACCGAATCGTGCGCAAGGGCTATGCGAGGAGCTTCTGGACGACGTTGCCGTGGACGTCGGTGAGGCGGAACTCACGGCCCTGGAATTTGTAGGTGAGTTTGGTGTGGTCGAGTCCCATCAGGTGAAGAATCGTCGCATGGAGATCGTGCACTTCGACCGCATCGTCGACGACGTTGTAGCCGAGATCGTCAGTCTTTCCAATCGTGATGCCCGGTTTCACACCACCGCCGGCCATCCAGATCGTGAACGCCCGCGGATGGTGATCGCGTCCCATCAGCTTGGAACCGCCGCGCGCTTCGTTCATCGGCGTCCGTCCGAACTCGCCTCCCCAGATCACTAGCGTGGTATCGAGAAGGCCGCGCTGCTTGAGATCGCGCACGAGCGCGGTCGCGGCGCGGTCGGTCTCGCGGCAGAGTTCGGGAACCTTTGTTGCGATGTCGGTTCCGACGCTGGCGCCATGCGTGTCCCAACCGCGGTGATAGAGCTGCACAAACCGCACGCCGCGTTCAACCAGTCGCCGCGCCAGAAGGCAATTGTTCGCAAACGACACCTTGCCCGGTTCGGTTCCGTACAACGTGTGAATCGCCTCCGGCTCGCTCGAGATGTCGGTTAGTTCCGGCACGCTGCTCTGCATCCGATACGCCATCTCGTACGATGCGATACGCGTGTCGATCTCGGGGTCGCCAACCTCGCCACGGCGGGCGCGATTCAGGTCGGTCACGAGATCGATCGATTCACGCCGAGCCGCCGTGTTCACGCCCTCTGGATTCGAGACGTACAGGACTGGATCGCCCTTCGATCGAAACTCCACACCTTGATAGACGGTCGGCAGAAAGCCGCTGCCCCAGCACGACTTTCCGCCGTCTGGTGCGTTCTCGCCGGAGAGCAGCACGACGAATCCAGGCAGGTCGCGACTTTCACTTCCAAGTCCATACGTCAGCCACGATCCGATGCTTGGTCGACCGAACACCTGGCTGCCGGTGTTCATGAAGATCTGGCCGGGCGCGTGATTGAACTGGGTCGTGTGAACCGATCGAACGATCGCGATCTCGTCGGCAATGGTCGCCAGTTGCGGCAGCAATTCGGAGAGCTCCGCGCCCGACTGCCCGTAACGTTTGAACGTGAACGGCGAACCCAGCAGCCTCGGCGTGCCCTTGATGAACGCGAAGCGCTCCCCTTTCGGAATGAACTCTGCCGGAATCTCCTGGCCGTCGAACTTCTGAAGCGCCGGCTTGTTGTCGAACAGATCCAGCTGTGTCGGCGCGCCAGCCATGAAAAGATAGATGATGTTCTTCGCCTTCGGCGCAAAGTGCGGAGCACGCTGAACGAACGGCCCGGCCGCCTGCTCGGCGAACAACCGTTCATCGAGCAACGCCGACAACGCCACGCCGCCGATGCCAAACCCGGACTGCTTGAAGAAGTGGCGCCGCGTGATCGCGCGAAGGAGCTTTGGATCCATCAACTATTCCTTCGTGAGCGCTTCATCGATATTGAGCAGCGCATTTGCGACGAGCGTCCACGCCGCCTGTTGGGCGGGGTCAACATCCGCGACCTCGTGACCTTTGATTGTCTTCAAGGCATCGGCCCGATCGTTCTTGAAACGTTCGAGCTGACGCTGATACGACGCGAGAATGCGTTCAACTTCCGCCGCCTTCGCTGTGCGCGTGGCGACCAGACGGAACGCGTAGATGGCTCGGGCGCTGTCCCCCGCCGTCGCCTCCTTCAATACTCTCGCCGCCAGTGCCCGCGCCGCTTCGAAATACGCCTCGTCGTTCAGCGTCGTCAACGCCTGGAGCGGCGTGTTCGTGCGGACGCGTCGAACAGTGGTGTGCTCACGGCTGGTGGCGTCGAACGTCATGAAACTCGGGTACGTCGCCGATCGCCGGATGAATACGTAAAGCCCGCGTCGATAGCGATCCTCCCCTTCGCTCGGCGTCCATCGTTCGCTGCTGTACGGAATGTCCCAGATTCCATCCGGCTGCGGCGGAAAGACGCTTGGACCGCCGATCTTCGAACTCAACAAGCCACTCGCCGCGAGAACACTGTCGCGAACCATTTCCGCTTCCATTCTGAAGCGCGGACCGCGCGCGAGCAGCCGGTTGTAGGGGTCGCGTTCGACCAGCGTCGAAACGGAGTCGGATGATTGCCGGTAGGCCGCCGACGACACGATCATTCGATGGATGGCCTTTTGGCTCCATCCCTGGTGCATGAACTCGGTGGCAAGCCAGTCCAGCAGTTCCGGATGCGAAGGCTGAGCGCCCTGCGTGCCAAAATCTTCACTGGTTTCCACGATCCCTCGGCCGAAGAACTGCTCCCACGCGCGATTGACTGCCACGCGAGCGGTTAACGGGTTTTCTTCGTCAACGAGCCACCGCGCGAGACCAAGCCGGTTGGGCATCTGATCGTCGCGAAGCGCGTGGAGCGTAGCCGGGACACCAGCGTAGACCTGATCACCTTTGTCCATGAAGTTCCCGCGACGCCTGATGAACGCGGACGGACGATCGTAGCCGGGATGCTCCCGCATCACGAGTGCCGTCGGAATGCCGAGGGCCTTGAGATCCTTCTCCAGCTGCGTGACCCGCTCGCGAGTCGGCTTCAGCGACGGCGCGATGGCGCGATACGCGGCGGCGAGATCCTTTCGCTGCTGCTCGGTTCGCTCAGCTCCCGGTATTTCCAGGACCGGCCGGAGTCGCGCTGAGATCTCCACGATCCGTTGCGACGACGTGCTCGACGTGGCCGAGAGGCGGAAATGACCGAGCGATTGGCCAACGACTGCCCCCTGATGCTTGAGGCGAATGGTCAGAGTCCGAGCGGCCTGGAATGGCTGTTCGAGCGTAAAGACGATCTGCCGCGGCACACGCTTCTCTTCACGGCTGGCATCGATGCGCCAGCCGCGCGGCGCGGTCACCCCGCGCGGCAGCGTCTTTGGGAAGAACGCGTCGAAATTCGTCCCGCCAACTGCTTCGTCGGCTCGAATTGATTTGATCGCTGCAGGCGATCCGCCTGCGGCGATTTCGACGCCATTGATCTGAAAGTTACCGTAAGGGTCACGACCCGGCCCGCCTTTGGGCAGCGACGGATCCGGCAGCGCCTCGAGCCGAATAGCCGTGATGGACGGCAGCAACGTGGTCGCTTCCACGGTGTAGATCGTCTCTCCGGGGTTCGGACCGGAAGCCAGAATGGATCCGTCGGTCTGTGAAGTCAGGACGACGTCGCGATCGGCGGAAACCCGCTTCGGCGTCAGCACATGCCACGCAGTGGAAGGCTCGAGCTTCATCTCCTGCTCCCAGACCGCCTGGGCGCGCGCGAGTGCCGGCGTATCGGTCTTCAACTCCACCTGAAGTCTGTCAATTTCTTCCTGGATGGCTTTTCGCCTGGTTTCCTGTTCCGATGTGGGTATGTCGATCGTCGCCTCGAAGTAGCGCGTGCCGTCGCCAAACGTCTTCGCGTCGAAGTCGCTGTTCTGGAAGAACGCCATCATCCGGTAGTAGTCCTTCTGCGAGAAGGGGTCGTACTTGTGGTTGTGGCACTGCGCGCACCCAAGCGTCGTCCCCAGCCACACGGTTGATGTCGTGTTCACTCGATCGACGAGCATTTCGTAGCGCGCCTCTTCCGGATCGATGCCTCCTTCTTCATTGGTCATCGCGTTGCGATTGAACCCGCTTGCGATCAATTGGTCGATGGTCGGATTCGGCAGCATGTCGCCTGCGATCTGCTCGATCGTGAAGCGATCGAAGGGCATGTCCTGATTGAGCGCATTGATGACCCAGTCTCTGTACTTCCACATCACGCGCGGGAGATCCTTTTCGAATCCCTGCGAATCTGCGTACCTTGCAAGATCGAGCCAGGGGCGCGCCCATCGCTCACCGTAGTGAGGCGAGGCAAGCAGGCGTTCGACCAGCGCGCCGTATGCAGCGTCCTTCCCGTTGCGTTCGGCATCGGCGAGTACGGCATCGACTTCTGCCGGTGACGGCGGCAGCCCAACGAGGTCCAGCGACGCGCGTCTGATAAGGAGCTCGAGCGGTGCTTCCGGCGACGGCGACAGTCCTTCTTTCTCGAGCCGGGCGAGAACGAACCGATCGATGGGTGTCCGGACCCACGCGGAGTTTCGAACTTCGGGCAGCGCCGGACGCGCCGGGCGGCGATAGGCCCAGTGCACGGGCTCTTCGGGCGCGGTCTGTTGTGCCGCAGGCATCGGGGCAGGCTCAGTTGCGGGCCACTTTGCACCCTGGTCGATCCACGTTCGGATCAACGCGATTTGTTCCGCCGACAAGGGATCCTCGTCCTTGGGCATGCGATCGTCGCCGTCGAGACCGAGGATCCGCCGCACGATGAGACTCTGTTGGCTCTTGCCGGGCACGATGATCGGCCCTGTCTCGCCGCCTTTCGCGATCCCTGCGGCAGAATCGAGGCGCAGATGCGCCTTTGTCTTTTTCGCGCCGTGACACTCGTAGCAGCTCGCCTGGAGGATTGGCTGGATGTCGCGAGTGAAATCGACCGCGGTCTGCGGTGCGGGAGAAGGATTCTGTGCGACAACGGTGACCGTCAACGTTGCCGTCAAGGTGGCGATCGCGAGTCCCGGGAGGTGTCGACCTTGCATCGTCGGTGTAACGCTGGATCGTTAGAATCCGTTGTCGCGCTGGGTCTTGAGACCCAGCGAAGAGAGCGTAACACAGACTAACCCGCGCTATTCTCCTCTCAACACGATCACCGGGTCGACACGCATGGCGCGCCGCGCGGGCAGGTAACTCGCGAGAAACGCGACGGTTGCGAGGAAAGCGGAAACGCCCAAAAAGGTCACCGGATCGAAAGGGCTGACCTTGAACAGCAACGACCGCGCAGCGGGCATCGCGAGCCCAGCCAGAGCAGCTCCGCTGATGATCCCAATGCCGGCCAGCACCACTCCCTGTCCGACGACAAGCTTCAGAATCTGGGGATTGCCCGCTCCGAGAGCGACACGCACCCCGATTTCCTGCGCGCGTTGCGACACCGAATACGACAGCACGCCATAGACGCCGATCGCTGCGAGCAGCACACCGACGAATCCGGTCGTACCGAAGATCCATCCATACAATCCGTACTGCCAGAAGCTGAGACGGCGGAGTTCTGCCACCGTTCGAACCTGTGCCATGGGCAAGTTCGGATCGGACGCGCGAATCGCCTGTCGAACAGCAGAGGTGATCGATGCGGGATCTCCATCAACGCGAATGGTCAATCCAGTGCTGAGAAACTGCTGGTATGCGAACGGCACATACGCCACCGTAGGCGCCTGCTCGTTTCCAGGGTCGACACCATACAGGTTGACGTCGGGCGTGACACCGATGACCGTGTACCAGTCCTCGTTCGGCCCATCGAGACGGAAGCGTCGGCCGACTGCAGTCGTATCGGCCCAGAATCGCGCTCGCATCGTCTGGTTGATGATCGCGACCGGCGATCGAGACCAGCCTTCAGCGTCCGTGAAGTCGCGTCCTTCGAGAATCGCCAATCCCATCGTCGGGTTGAAATGAGGCGTGACGCCAATGACCGAGATGCCGACTTCCTTGCCCTTCTCTGCCGGCCGGCCGTCGATGATGACGGTGCCGCCTCCGCCTCCGCCGGCGAGCGGGACGAAGTTGGATGCATATGTCGCGCGCACTGCCGGCAACGCCTCGACGCGGCGGACGATGTCTTCCACTCGCCGGAGTTTGGCGTCTGGCTGCTCGTAGGTTTCACCGGGCATGTAGAAGCGCATCGACATCAAGGGCCTGACGTCGAATCCGACGTTGAACGCGCCGAGGTTCAAGAACGTTCGGACGAACAAGAGCGCGCCGACGAGAGCGACCAGTGCGAACGCGATCTGTGCGACGACGAGCGTGCTTCGAAGAAACGATTTCGTGACGGTGTTGCCACGCGTGCCTTCTTTCAACGTCTCGTGGAGATTTCCACGCGATACCTGCAGCGCCGGGAACAGGCCGAAAACGACGGCGGTTCCAGCCGCGACAATGATCGTGTACGTCACTGCGCGCCAGTCGACTTCCCAGTGAATGTAGTACGGCACTTGATCGGGCGGAATCCCGGCCGCGATCAGTCTCGTTCCGACAACCGCGAGGAGGATTCCGAGTGGCACAGACAGAAGTCCGAGCACCAGGCTTTCAGTCAGGAGTTGACGGACGATTCGTCCTCGCCCGGCGCCAAGCGCAGCTCTCACCGATATCTCTCGCCGGCGGCCCGCGGCACGCGCCAGGAGGAGGTTCGCGACGTTCGAACACGCGATGAAGAGGACGAGCGTCACGCCGGCCATCATGAGGCCAAGAACCAGCGGCACCTCGCTGGGAAGAAACGCTTGCCTCAATGTTTCGAGCCGTGAGACCCATCCTTCATTCGTGGTCGGGTACTCCGTGCCGAGACGCGTGGCGATCGCGTCGAGTTCCTGCCGTGCTCGATCGATCGTCACGCCCGGCTTCAGCCGGCCGAATGCGAAGAGCCCGCGGAACGTTCGCTGGTCTTTCGCAACCAGTGGCACAAGCGGAACCCAGAGCTTCTGATTGTTGGGAAAGGCGAAACCCCGCGGCATCACCCCGACGACAACATGCGGCTTGCTGTTGACGAGAATCGTTCGTCCGACGATGTCCTCGCTGCCGGCGTAACGATGCGTCCACACGTCGTAACCGAGAAGCACGACATCCGCTCCCCCCTCACGGTCTTCTTCCGGGGTAAAGTCGCGGCCGCGGATCGGATGCGTGCCGAGCATCGGAAACAAGTCCCACGACACGCCGGCGCCGAGATATCGCTCCGGCTCACCGCTCCCGTCGGCAATCGTCAGACTGCGACCACTGACGGCTGCGATGGTGGTGAATACCGAGTTGGCCTCTTTCCAATCACGCATGTCGAGATACGACAGGCCGGCTTCATCGGTGTTTCGGCGTTGCTCCCCGACGACGAGGATGCGATCGGGATCGGTGTAGGGATATGGTTTCAGCAGGACGCCATCAATGAGGCTGAAGATCGTTGCATTCAGGCCGACGCCGAACCCGAGGCAGAGAATCGCCACCGTCGCGAATCCCTTGCTGCGCGAAAGATTACGGAGGGCGTAGCGGATATCTTGTAGGAGCACGGGAGGTTAGACGACCGGAGGCTTGAACAAGTTGCGGATGCGATTCCTACCGCCCTGACTCTCAGGCGTTTGTGCGCTCGAATACTACGACCTGCGGCCGCAGTCTCGCTGCAGCAGTCCGGTTCGCCTGGATCCAGGACTGCGACTGCGGCGATGGAGTACTGTGCGCATCAGGATTCGCCCACCACTCCTGCTCGACCCGCGCGGCGTTGGGCAGCACGAAGCCAAGCAGGTCTTCGATTTGAGCAAACGTCAGGACGACTTTGTCCGCATATCGGTCGCGCAGGTACTTATGTAGCGACCGATATTCTTCCGTCACGGCGAGGCGATCCGTCGTCGTCATCCGGGTTACACCTGGGGAGCTTTCATGGAGAACACACGGGAGCCGGAGTCTTCCGCCGGAACGAAGGGGGCGCTACACACAGCGCACGGTTGGTTGCGTTGCGACGCCAAGTGCTTGATGAAGATCGTCACATCCTTCATGCCCAAGGGTACGGCGGTGACTCTCGCAATGCTGTCTCCGATTGCACAGTCTGAGTCCGCCAACCAGTGGCCATTGCGCCCAATTCACTCACGATGATTGGGTGCCCTCGCTCAGGAGACGCCCCAGCACGTCCGGGTCGATCGGCTTGAGGAGCTGGTGGTCGAACCCGCATGCGGACGAGCGCGCGGCATCACCGCTGTAACCGGTCAGCGCGAGCAGCAGCATGTTCCGGCCGTGCGGTTCCTCTCGAATCCGTTCGGCAACCTGATATCCGTCCATGTCCGGAAGACTGATGTCGATGATGCCGACGTCGGGCCGGACGGCGTTCAACAATTCGAGGCCGCTGGCGCCGTCGGCCGCGTCGTACACGACGTGCCCGTCGAGCTGGAGCATGATCCGCAGCATTTCGCGTGCGTCGCGGCTGTCCTCTATGAGAAGCACGCGTTTCGGTTTCGCGCGCCGTTCCGTCGGGGCCGGAACCTCAACGGACGTTGTCGCAGCAGGAACTCGCTTCAACCGGACGGTGAAGCGGCTGCCGAGTCCTTCTCCGTCGCTTGTCGCCACGATCGTGCCGTCGTGCAGTTCGACCAGGCGACGGACCAGGGTCAAGCCGATTCCGAGGCCGCCCTGAGCCCGATCGAGTGTCTGGTCCGCTTGGACGTACATGTCGAAGATGAAGGGCAGCAGCTTCGGCGAGATGCCAAACCCTGTGTCCTCGACGCTGAGCACCGCATCGCCGTCGTCGGCCGAGAGCGCCACCCGAATCCGGCCGCCTGGCGGAGTGTATTTGACGGCATTGGTCATGATGTTGGTCAGCACCTGGTCGAGTCGTACGGGATCCCCATCTACCCAGACGGGCTCTGTTGTCACGTCGATCTGGCGACCAAGCGGGCCATCGTCGGCAAAGATTGCAACCACTCGGCGCACGGCCTGGGCCATATCGATCGGCTGTTTACTGAGCCAGATTTTTCCGGATGCCACGCGTTCAACATCCAGCAGCTCATTGATCAGATGCGAGATATGAGCAACTTGTCTCGCGATGACCTGGTGGGCGCGCGTCGCGGTCTCTCCAGCCGCGTGGGTCGACTCGAGCACGCGAACAGCGTTGCTGATTGTGCCCAAGGGATTACGCAGCTCATGCGCGAGCACGGTAAGAAACTCGTCTTTAGTATGGTTGTCGCGCTCGGCCCTTTCACGGTTGCTGGTCGCCTGCTGGAGCCCAGTGAGGTCGGTCACGATCAGGTTCAGGCGTTCACCGGGCCCGGACGCCCGGCTCACTGACAGGCTAATGTCGAGAGTTCCGGAGTCCCCGCCAATCAGCCGACTACGGCACCTTCCGCCGAGCCTGAGCAGGGTTGCCAAGGCCTCTCTGTCGTCCGGGTTGATGAATGCGGCCATTCGAGTGCCGACGACAGACTCGAGCGGCTTCCCGACCATCACGGCAAAGCGTGCGTTGGCGTAGAGGATGTCGCCGTCGCCAGTCAGAACGACCGCGCCCTCTTGCATTTGTTCGACAAGATTGCGGTACGGCTCCTCGGCGCTGTGTAGCGTGTAGACCTGATCGCCATCGGGTCCCGCGACGATGAGCGCATCGATTTCCCCGCTGTGAATCGCTTGCAGCGTGGCCTCGGCGTCGTTGAGTCGGGTGGGCAACCATTCGGCCTGTCGCTCAAAGCCAGGCTGGTTGTTGCTCATTTGGTCCCCTCCTCAATGCGAGCCGCGAGCTGCGGAACGATATCCAGTCCCAGGAGCACGCGGCCTCGATTCGACATGTCGCCGATGATCCGGCGCATCGGCATCGGCAGCGTCTTGATGAGTGTCGGCGCCGCGATGATCTGCTCTCCCTTTGCAAGCGCCGGCTGCTGGTAGATATCGATCACGTCCAAGTCGTACAGCCCCGCGAGATAGTCATCGCAGATCGCGCGCAGGTTGTTGATCGCGCGCATCGAGCGTGGCGTCATCCCCGTGACGTAGAGTCGAAGAACGTACCGCTCCGTCGTGGATGTCCGTGCGGCACGTGCGAAGGTCCCGCGGAGAAGGCGGCGCTTCATTGGTACTTGTTCCTTATTGGCCCATGCGCAAATCCAGGCCGACGAGAACGCGTTCGGTGTTCGAGAGATCCCCGATGATCTTCTTGATCGGTTCGGGCAGACGCCGGACGAGCGTGGGGATTGCCAGGATCTGATCGCCCTGGGCCAGCTGCGGGTTCTGCAGGAGATCGATGATCTCGATCTCATAGTGCCCGTGCAGATGCTCCTCACAGATCTGCTTCAGGTTTCTGAAGGCGAGAACCGACTTCGGGGTCTGGCCCGCTACGTAAAGGCGTAACCGGTAGGTCTGTCCGGCCGGTGGCACCAGCGGAACTCCGTCCTCAAGCAACTGCATGTTGATCTCGCCCTTCCCACAAAGTGTTTGGGACATCCGGCGTCCCACGCGGATCACTCACTGCGTCGCGCATGGTCAAGCCCTGATCGGTCAGCACGAACTCCCGAAGCTCGTTCGAGTGCGCCATCCCGCGAGACTTGAGCACGTACAGTCCGCGGCGGTGCCGGCCGTCGACGGGGTCGTTTGCCAGGACCATCCACGTATCCATGAGCGATGAGATTGCTGTCTCGGTTCGCTCGATGTCGATCTGCCCGGGCATCAGGCTCGTCAACATGGCAGTGATGTTCTCGGTCTTCAAGTGATCGATCATGCGGGTGAGCATTGCCTGGACATCGGCGTAGGTTCCGACAGTCATCAGGTTGGTCACCGGATCGATCACGGTGACGGTCGGCTTGAAGGCCGCTACCGTCTCGTACATCGTGACGAGATGCGTTTCGAGGCCGTAGCGCGATGGCCGGTCGGCGTGGAACCGCAACAGCCCGGCGCCAACCCAGGGCTCGAGGTCGATCCCGATCGAACGCATGTTTCGAAGTAACTGCTGCGGCGACTCTTCGAAGAGGAAGCATAGGCAACGCTCGCCGCGGCGGCACGCCGCGTCGAGAAAGTGCGCCGCCAGGCTGGTCTTGCCGGTACCGGCCGTGCCCGACACGAGAATCGTGCTGCCACGGTAGAACCCCTTGCCGCTCAGCATCTCGTCGAGACGCGCGATCCCGGAGGACACGCGCTCCAGCGGAGCCTCATGCTGGAGGGCCATTGACGAAACGGGTAGCACGCTGATGCCGTCGGCGCTGATCAGGAATGGATACTCGTTCGTGCCATGATACGAGCCGCGATACTTCACGACGCGCAAGCGCCGGGTCGAGACCTGATCGTGAACGCGATGGTCGAGCAGGATCACCGCATCTGACACGTACTCCTCGAGTCCTTGCCGGGTGAGGAGCCCGTCGCCGCGCTCGCCCGTGATCACCGCGGTCACGCCCTGCTCCTTCAGCCACCGGAACAGGCGCCGCAGTTCTGACCTGAGGATGGAGTCGTTCTTCAAGCCGGCAAAGAGCGATTCGATCGTGTCGAGGACGACGCGCTTGGCACCGACCGATCGAATCGCGTGATCGAGACGGACGAACAATCCCTCGAGGTCGTACTCTCCCGTTTCCTCGATCTCGCTGCGCTCGACGCGCACGTAATCGACCGCCAGCTTGTGCGCCGCGACCAACTCAGGAAGGTCAAAACCAAGAGACGCCACGTCGCTGGCAATTTCCTGGTCATTTTCCTCGAACGTCATGAGGACGCCGGGCTCGTCGAACTGAATCGCGCCATTCACCAGGAACGTGAGAGCCAACAGGGTCTTGCCCGAGCCAGGGCCGCCGCAGACCAGTGTCGGCCGTCCCTGTGGCAGTCCGCCGCGCGTGATCTCGTCGAGACCTCGGATTCCTGTGCTGGTCTTCGGGAGCTCGGGGCCGCGCGAACGACGGGGTGGCAACGTAGCGTTGCTGGTGGATCTCTCCATACGATTCATCCCTCATCGACGCGGAGACGAGACTCTCGCAGGGTCCAGGGGGTCCGCGGTTTCAGGAAACTGTTGTGGTCGGGCAGAGGTCACTGTGACAGACGCCGGGGAACAGGGCTGTTCCATATTGCACAGGTCGTTGACGACCGGTCCAGCCACGTCAGCGTCGGTCCCTCGCGGCGGCTGGAACACGAGTCCGCCGGTCGCGGAGGCCGACAACGTGGCAAAACCGGCCGCGTCGTGCAGCTGAAACTCTCGGGAGGGCACGCGGGCAATCGAGCCTACGTGCCGCTGGTGAGAAGGCTTATCGCGCGCCTGCTGGAGTGGAGACGCGATACAAGCGCAACTGCTGGATCGACAGCGGCGGCGCATTCTCCGGCGACGCCGTCTGCGTGAGGCGCACGAACTTCGCCTGCACAGGCTTGAACGTGATGATCGTCGGCGTGCCTGAACCCTGCCCTTCCGCAACAGGCGTCCAGGTTGTTCCATTCATCGACGTCTCCACCTTGTAGCCGCGCGGATATCCAGGATTAGGCGGTGCGCCTCCGCCGGGACCTGCGCCACGAGCCGCTTGCGCTGCCCCGCCTGCCGCCGCTTCGCCAGCAGGTGCAGCACTGGCAGGAGGAGTTGCGGCTTGTGCGGCCTGGGCTCCGGCGCGTCCTGCACCACCGCGGCCACCGCGTCCGGCGCCATTGGTCGAGTCGAACTGAATCTCGGTGATGGTTTCAGCTTTCGGCAGCTCAATCTGGAACCACATGCCGGCGGTCTGGGGCGACTGACTGCTCCAGGACGCGAGGGTCACCGCGCCGGCCGTGCCGGTGGGATTATGACTCGCCGTCAGTTTCCACATCGGATCGGGCAGCAACACTTTCGGCAGCGATGCTTCGAGTTCCGACACCGACCATGGGCTCTTTCGAGAGGCAGTCGCGGTGCGAACACGTTTGACATCGGCGGCGGTCACCAGACCACCGGTATTCCCGAAGCTGGTGCGAACGTACGACGCCACTGCGGCGACCCAATCGTCAGGGTTGGTGCCCATGGGCACCATGACGTCCGTGTAGTTCCGATCGTCGACAGGCCCCGCGAGTCCATGAAGGACCGCGCTGATGATGTAGTCGCGATGCCCGTTGACCCGCGGTGAACCTGCGAGTCGCGGCGCCATGGTCACGCCTGACGAATCACCAGGACGCGGCGCGCCGAGTCCGTCGTCGCCGTGACACGAGAAACACAGCTCCCTGTAGATCTGCCCTCCGCGATCGATGATCGCCTGCTGTTCGTTGGTGTAAGACGGGGCGGCGCCACGACCGGGACCGAATCCGCCGCGTCCGGCGGTTGGCGGGTTCATGATCGTGTTTGCGACGACCTGCACTCCCCTCGCTTTGTTCGTGTCAGCGGTGGCTTTGATCGTCGTCAGCGCGTCGGGCACCTTCCATTTGTTCATCGTCAGCATCGCCTGGATTGCGACGTCGACACTCGGATCCTGCGCCATGCGCTTGTAATCGCCGGCGAACGATTTCTCCCCGGCCTTGTAGAGAGTCTCACTGGCACGGATTGCCTGGATCCGCATGCGTGGTTCGCGATCCTCGAGCAGCGTCCGTACCGTCACCGGATCAAGTGCGCCGAGTCCCTCGAGTGTCCACAGGGCATGGAATCGTTCGAGGAGATTCGTCGAGGTCTTCAGCGTCGACTGCAGTGTTGGGACGACGGACTTGTCCTGCTTGAGGACGAGCAACTGCTGCGCGGTGTCACGCCACCATCCGTTCGGATGCCCAAGATGGGTCACCAGCTGTGCCGGAGTCTCGTCGTTCATCCGCGGGACCGTCGTATCGCGGGCCAGCGCATCGGAACGATCGAACTTCACGCCGTCATAGACAAGCCGCCAGATGCGTCCCTTGTGGATGACTTTGTCGAGTCCGTACTGGTCGATGCGCGCGCGCAGGTACGTTCCGGGCCCGGACCACTGCGCTTCCTGAATGATCCCGTGATACATGTCGGTGATGTAGATCGTGCCATCCGGAGCCGTGGTCTGATCGACGGGACGGAAGTAGGGATCGGTCGACTTGATGAACTCGTTGCCGTCGTAGAAATTGCGGATGTAGGTGAGCCCTTCTCTTTTTTCCGCGCGGACCCGGCGAACAATCCGTCCGACCTGTTCACCATAGAGGTAGTCGCCGTGCAGGTCTTTCGGCATGCGATGCGCGCGAACGATGTCGCCGCCGGCCGCGCCGGTCGTGCTGCGCAGCGATCCATCCGGCATGCGCGTCGCGCTGAGACCACCCTGCATGTCGGCGACGCGAACCGGTGCGCCCCAGGGAATCCCGAGCTCCGGATCCATTTCGGCGCTGCCGCGACCACCGCCGAAATTGCCGTAGAGGATGGGGAACTGCCAGTACGACGGCAGTCCGCTCGCACCTCCCTGGAACCAGAGCTTCCCGTCGTCGTCCTGTGATGCGCCCCATTGTGCGCCGTTCGAGCCTGTCGGTTCCTTGATCACGCCGTGCGGTGTCCAGCGCGCGCGGAACGCGTTCACGGTGCTGTACAGCCAGTTGTCGAGGCCGTAGGTGAAGAAACTTTCTTCATGCTCGACGTTCGCGTAGCGTCCATATCCCGTGTCGAAGAGCTCCTTCTTATCAGCCACACCGTCGCCATTGGTGTCGGTGTACTTCCACACTTCCTGGGAATGTGATTCCTTCGTGAGGAGCGCGTTCGGACCAAACGGCAGGAGAAAACGGGGGAAGACGAGATTGTCGACAAACACGGTGTGCTTGTCGTACTTGCCGTCGTTGTCGGTGTCGACGTGCAGCGATACCCGACCGTTCGGATCGTGTTCACCGGTTGCGTCGGCGTCCTGCATGTATCCGCGGTCCTCGAGAACGAACATCCGGCCGTTGCCATCGAAGGCGATAGCCGTCGGCTCCTGGATGATCGGATCGGAGAGCACGAGTTCGAGCCGGTAGCCGGGTTGCAGGATGAATTTCTCCAACTGTTGCTCCGGCGTCAGCGCGAGCACCGGCGGCTTTTTGGAGAAGTCGACGTTGGCGTACGCCGGATCGTCAGCCTGAGGGCCGCCGGCCAGGAAGTCCGGCCCGCCGCGTCCGCGACCGCCGCCACGTCCCTGCGCGTCGGCTGGCGGGGTCTGACCCGCTGCCGCAGGTGGGGTCTGAGCCGCGGCGCCCTGCGGCGGCGTCTGCGCAGCCGGTGTTTGTGCGATGGTCACCAGACCCGTCGCGAGGACGATGAACACCGCGACTCCAAGAAACCACGTGTGAGTTGTGCTCTGTTTCATTGCTGTCCTCGCGAAAAGTTGGGGTCAGACCGGGGTCAGACGGGGGTCAGACCGGGGTCAGACCCCCGAATCCAACGAATCTCGTCTGTTATAGGCAGACTCGGACGTCTGACCCTGGTCTGACCCCGGTCTGACCCCCGTCTGACCCCCTACCGGCTCGCCGTCGACGATCCGCCGTTGAGGGCGGCGCGGCAGAAGTCGACGCACTTCTTTGTCTCCTTCACCGCATCTGACCCCTCGGGGATCTGGTATTCCAGCTCAATCGACCCGGGGATCTTCCACTTGTTCTTGCTCACCATCTGGAGGATGTCCTTGATCGGCGTCTCACCGGTGCCCCACGCAAGGTTCAGCGAGCAATGCTCCGGCGTCGTTCGATCCTTTAGATGGAAGCTCGAAATGCGGTCGTGGTACTTCTGCAGGAACTGCATCGGTGTCCCGCCGACGTTGCCGGCAGCGACCCAGTGCCCGAAGTCGACATTCGCCATGTTCCCTTTTGAGATCGCAAACGCCTTGTCGAACGCGGTCATGCTGCCCTGTGCGTGCGTGTGATAGGCGGCATAGATCTTCTTCTTCATCGCAAAGTCGCCGATCCGCTTCAGTTGCGCCTCGTCGGTTGGCAACTCCAGCGTCGTGTGCGAGCAACCGAGTGCTTCCGCCACATTGAAGATGTACTCGAACTCCTCATCGGACATATTCGCACTGAGCTGCTTCCATGCGTAGATCGTCACGCCGGCGTCGTTGTACATCTTGCGAAGCTGCTTGAACTTGTCCATTGAAACCGACGTGCGCCACGCCTTGAGCTTCGCCGCGGCTTCTTGTTGAGCGGCCTGCTGCTCGGGCGTTGTTTCGCCGCGTCCGCGTCCGCCGCCACCACCGGCTCCGCCTCCGCGGGCGCCCTCGGGCTGAATCACACAGCTCTCTCCGTGCCAGCTGCCCATCTTCGCGCCTGGCGGCAGGTTCGCCGGATCAACCGGTCCGCGTCCTCGACGCCCACCAGCCGCATCAGGGGCGCCTCCGGGTCCACGACCCGCGCCGCCGCCGCGACCGGATGTCGGTGCACCCGCGAAGCTCTCAACCGGTCCACCCATCAACTCGATCGCGCTGATGCCCGAGTCGAGAATGTACTTGAGCGTCGCTTCAGCGCTCTGATCCGGCATGCTTCGATAGCTATACGTGATGGTTCCGATCTGCACGCCATTGAACACCGAGTTCGGCTTCGCTTGTGCGAACGCGCCGAAGAGCGACTCGCTGTTTCCCAGTACCGCTGCGGCCGGCAACCCCGCCAGCGCCAGCTTCCCGAACTCCCGTCTGGTATAAGACATGATTCACTCCTCTACTGCGGTCCGTTGATGGCGAACGCGGCGAGCATGTCGCCAGCCGCGACGAGCAGGTACTGCTTTCCATCGAGCATATAAGTCTGCGGCGCATTCGACACAGCGCCGATGCGCGAGTGCCAGAGTGCCTTTCCGTTGGCCGGATCGAACGCGACGATGTTACCAGCTCCATCGCCTGCGAACAGGAGTCGCCCCGCCGTTGTCAGCATTCCACTCGCCCCACCGCCGCCAGGCAACTCGTGCCGCCAGGCGATCTTGGCTGTTGCGGGATCCATGGCCGTGATCGATCCGCCGGTCGAGACGCCTCCTCCGCCCATCGTTCCGCCAAGCCCCATCGATCCTCGCGGATCCGAATCGATCAGGTAGCGCACCGACAGGCTGTTGTTCTCGGGCAGATAAAACAGCCCCGTGTCAGGTGAGTACGCCGGCGGCGGCCAATTCGTTGCACTACTGCTGACGATTGCCCCGCCAATCGTCGCAACCTTCTCGGGATTGAGCATCGGCCTGCCGTGCTCGTCGAGGCCGGTTGCCCAGTTTGCCGCCGGGCTGAACTTGCCGCTGGCGATGTACTCGCCATTCGTGCGATCGAGCGTAAAGAAGTAGCCGTTGCGCGCGCCGGTGGACACGAGCTTTCGCATACGTCCGTTGATCCGCATCTCGAAGAGCACGGGCGTCTGCGTCGAGTCCCAGTCGTGCATGTCGCGAGGCGACGTCTGGTAGTACCACGCCATCTTGCCTGTGTCGACGTTCACCGCGATGAGTGAACATGTGAACAGCCCGCTTCCGACGCCGCGGCCTGCGGGTGTGTAGGCCGGCGTAGGATTGCCGGTGCCGAAGATATAAAGATGTGTCTCCGGATCGTAGGCGCCAGGCACCCACGGCTGGCCACCGCCATGCCGGGCGGCGTCGAGACTCGGCCAGGTCTCGACGCCCGGGTCGCCCGGATTCATCGGCACGGTATAGAAGATCCACTGGCGCTTGCCGGTCTCCGGATCGTATGACTGCAAGTATCCCGGTGCGTCGAGGTCATTCCCGGTGCCAACGATCACGTGATCACCGATGATGATTGGCGCCATCGACGAGAAGTACTGCTGATCGAACGGCGCAATTTCGACGTGCCAGACTTCCTTCCCTGTGCGCGCATCGATCTTGATCAAGTAGTCGTCGTGCGTCTCCATGAAGAGATAGTGGCGCCACATCCCGACGCCGCGATGGCCGGTGTGCGTGCCGCCGCGTGTCTTCCAGTAGAACTGCCACAGGATCGTTCCGTCGCGCGCATCGATCGCCCAGAGATTGTCGGGAGACGTCGCGTAGAGAATGCCGTCGACCGCGAGGATCGATCCGCGAATCTGCGCGGCACCGCCGGCGTTGTAATCGCCGCTCCCTTCGCCAGCGACTATCAGTGGAACATCCGGTCCGCCTCCACGTCCGCCGCCACCGCCGCCGGCACCAAGGTTTCCTGGTCCACGTCCCGTCGGACCAGCCCCTTGCACGAAGCCTCTCGACACCCACGCCAGTCCAAGACTCTTCAGCGTCGTCTGGTTGATTTGGTTGAGTGAGCTGTAGCGGCGGCCTGAGTAATCACCTGAATATGTCGGCCAGGATTCGGCGAGTGGTTTGAGAATCGTTGCAGGGTCGAGTCCGCCCGACGAAGAGTTCGACTGCGTCTGCGGCGCCTGCGCAACCAATACGACCGGCGCGAGAAGAAGGGCGAGAAGGACGATGCGCTTAATCATCGCTGTCATGAGTAGCTGGAAGCTGGAAGCTGGAAGCTGGTAGCTGGAAGCTACTTAAGCGTCCACAAATATGCGGTCACGTTGTGCATGTCGGTGTCGGCAAGCGTCGGCACGAGCGTCCGATGCGCTGCCGACGGATCCCGAATTTCGATCTTCGGATCGCTGCCGTTGCGCACAAACGTGCGCCTCGTTCCATCGTCCTGCACGATCGAAACGGTGAAGTCGTCTATGCGCGCGAGCCGCCCTTCGACCCGCGTGCCTGATACGGCAGTCACGACCGCGGTCGCCGGACGTCCTTCGGTTCCACCGCGTCCGCGTCCTCCTCGTCCGCCGCCGCCACCGGAAAGCCAGAGGTTTTGCAACTCACGTGGATCCGCGACGCGAGAGGCAATGTGCTGCAAGTCGCCCGTGATCGAATGACAGCTGCCGCACTTTGTATTGAAGAATGTCTGCCCAGCTGTCGCGTTGCCGACGAGGATCTTTTCCGGCGGCACGGTTTCGTCAACCGGAGGACGCCCCTGCCGTCCCGCTTCCTTGAGAACACTGTGCAGATACTCGGCGATCGCCTTGATGTCGTCGTCAGGAAATGGAAATGGCGGCATCGGGGGCATGCCTGCAGGCGGAGTAGGACGGCCGCCACGGACAATTGGGATGACCAGTTCTCCTGCTTTGTCGCTCAATAGCGTTTGCGATCGCAGGAGGTTCGGTCCTCCTTGTTGTCCGCCACGCAAATCGATGCCGTGGCACGCCGAGCAGTTCGCCTCGTAGAGTCCTTTCCCTCGCGCGAGAACCCCGGCATCGGCAAGCGCGCGCTGCTGCTGTGGGAAGTTCGGCCCGCGGCCCTGGCCCTGACCGCCGCCTCGCCCTTGCGCCGCGCCGCCGCGTCGGCCCTGCGGGTCAGCCTGCGGAGCTCCTTGTGGAGGGGCTGGCTGCGTTTGCGCGATCATCGCAGCCGGCACGGCAAGCATCGCGATGGCTAAAACAGTGCGGATACGCATTCAGCGTTGCTGATATTACGCGCAATCTTCAGATCCAGCACACTCGAAAAACGGCTACGGCAGGTCGGCACCGACTCAAGCCCGGCATTTCCCGGGAGCTGGACCTATCGTTCGCCTTCAGTCAACGCATGGATTTGGTCGATTCGGAGTCCCGTCCACGTCTCCTCCGTCCCATTCGGCCAGCGGACGATGACGCGCTCAACGGTTGTCGCATCTCCAAGTCCGAACTGAAGCCGCAGATCGCTCTGTGAGTAGTAACTCCCGCCACCCCGGACCTCCTGACGCTGTTCGCCATCGGCGGTCACGACCCGGACGCGCGCGCCGATCGCGCTGCGGTTCGATTTCGTACCGACCAGTTGCAGCGTGATCCAATGGTGCTTGACCGTTTGATCGAGACGAAAGAGGTCCGGCGTGTCGTGAACGTTGTTGACGACGATGTCGATGTCGCCGTCGTTGTCGAAATCGGCGAAGGCGGCGCCGCGCGAAGCCTTTTCAGTCGTAATCGGTGGACCAAGCTGCGCGCTCACGTCGGCGAAGCGGCCGTTGTGAAGATTGCGGTAGACCACCTTCGGTTCCCTGTATCCGGCTTCCGACTTCAGCGAATCAACTTCCGGATACACATGGCCGTTGACGAGGAACAAATCGAGCCAGCCATCGTTGTCGAGATCGAGGAATCCAGTGCCCCACCCGAGCCACCTGGTATTCACGCCGATGCCGCTCGCGAACGTCAGGTCTTCGCACCATCCGCGGCCGCTATTCGCATACAGCGTGGAGGTGTCCCCCGCGAAATTCGTCTTGAAGATATCCATGGTCCCGTTGCGATCGTAATCGCCGATGGCGATGCCCATGCCGGACTGCGATCGGCCGTCCTGGCTCAGAGCGCATCCGGCGGTGATGCCGATATCGGTAAACGTGCCATCGTGATTGTTTCGGTAAAGCGTGCTCGGATTCGAATCGTTCGCCACATACATATCGATCCAGCCATCGCCATCGAAATCGAGTGTCGCCACTCCGAGCGCGTAGGTGCTCTTCGTGCGCGCCACGCCCGACTTCTGTGAAACATCCTCGAACGTTCCGTCTCCATTGTTGTGATAGAGGAAGTTCTTTGCGCCGGGCAAGCCTGGCGGTCCGCACGCAACCGCCACTCCCTTGTACCGGCACAACCCGGATGAAGGCAGCGGCGTCGCGGACAGATCCAGATCGATGTAGTTGGCGACGAGCAGGTCGAGACGACCGTCGCGGTCGTAGTCGAGGAATGCGCAGCTGGTACTCCAGCGCGCGGCCGGATGCGTCAGCCTCGCGGCTGCCGTGACCTCGTCGAACGCACCGTCATGACGATTCCGATACAGCTTGTTCTGCCCCCAGTAGGTGACCAAGAGATCCGCATCGCCATCATTGTCGTAATCGCCGGTACATACGCCCTGTCCCCAGCCGCCAGCGGCGAGCCCGGCGCGCACGGTCACGTCCTCGAACGTGCCATCGCGCCTGTTGCGGTACAGATGATTGGTTGGCTCCTGCCCTTTCGGGAAGCCGTCGAGCGTTGTGCCGTTTACCTGGAAGATGTCGAGCCAGCCGTCACCGTCGTAATCGAAGGCGGCCACACCCGTGCCCGTGGTTTCAAGCAGGTAGGTGTTCGTGCCTTCCTTGCCGTACACGGTGCGCGCCGAGAGTCCGGCTTTGCCGGCGATGTTGGTGAACGAGAAGCCGAGATCGGCGCTGGCTATTACATGCGGAGCGCGTTCCAACGACGCGAATGCCATCGACACGGCAGCAGCCAGCAGCCAGCAGCGTCTCATTGCACTTTCTTCCGATGCAGCATCACAACATCTGTGAGCGGCGCCGCACCGCCCGACACCGATGCGATCGTCACGCGACGCAACTGCTCGAAGCGCAGCCCGGAGGCCTCGGTAATGTCGCCCAGCACAGGCCGCGGCTCGTTGTGCAGGAACACGCCGCCTGGCACGAGCATCGAGGCGATGTTACTTACGGCAAGCAGCAGCTGGGTGTCGTCGAAATACGGAAGGATGTTCGTCGCGATAATCAGATCGAACGGCGCTGCTGAAAGTCGTGCGGTGACGATGTCGAGATTCTCAGGCACCAGCGACTGCCCGACCTCAGAGCGGATACGGACTATCTTCGACAAATGTCCCGTCGCCTTTGGTGTGGGCTGGTCCGACCCATCTCCGACGGCGCGACCAAGCCGGGCAAAGTACTCACGATAATCCTCGGCCACGTGCACCGTCGACGATTCCGCGATTCCGCTCACGAGCGTCAGGCTCGGAGGAGCTGTTCTCGCGCGCACGAGATGATCGATGACTCGTGGGTTGATGTCGGCGCCGACGACAACGAGATCACCCAGACGCGAGAGCCCGACTGAAAGGAGCGCGTCGATCACCGCCCACGGCTGGTAGCTTTCTGGCGGGCCGCTTTCGACCAGTGCCGTGCGCGGCGCGAGATCGAGTCCGGGTCCGACAATCAACACACGACGGATTTGCCGCGCCGGATCGAGGGCCTTCAGAACCCCAAGCCCGCTATAGACGACGTAGCCTGCTTCCACGGCCGTGTCGGTGCTGAGACCACGCGCGCGGTAGAGATCGTTGACCGCTTCGGGTCCTGCCTGTCGTGCGACGAATTCCTTGTCGTACACAAACTTCATCACGCGGCGGTACTCAGCATCGAGTGCTTTTTCGCGATCAGTCGGTGGAAACGCCGACGTCACGAGCGCACGGAAGTACGCGACGCGCGGATCAGCGGACGGCGAATCGATCGCTTTCAAGAACGCTTTGATTCGCGGCGGCACGTCCGAGGGGATGCGGCCATTGTCAAACAGTGCCTTCGCACTGAGAGCCGGCTCGATCGGCCGAAGCGTGGTGAAGTGTGTGGACTGCAGCGCGTAGAAGATCAGGTGATCCAGATCACCTTGGCGCACGCGCCGCGCGTTGTCCTGTCGGACGTGATCGACGTACGACGCGAACGTCGCGGCGGTGATGCCTCGTTGTTCAAGTTGCCTGTGGAAAGGCGTGAGGTCTCCCCACGTGATTCGTGTCGTCTGCGAAGAAGGCTGCAGCGTAAGGACTGCTGCGACCGCGCAGAATGCAACCCGCAGATACACCACGTTATTGTAGGGTTTAATAAAAAAGCCGGGGTCAAAAGACCCCGGCCTACATCCGCCTGGGAACAAAGGTAGGGCAGGGTCCTGAGACCCCGCCGCTATGTTTAGAAGATGAACCGGAAACCCAGCTGGACGAACCGCTGGAAGTTCGACTGACCGGTGATGTTGCGGTTGATCCGTCCGAAGTCAGCGGACGTGTTCGACTGGTTGTAGTTCCGCTCGTCGTACATCGGGCTGTTGAAGATGTTGAACGCCTCGAGACGCACCTGGAACCGCGTGTGCTCTGTAATTCTGGTTGCTTTCGCGAAGTTCACGTCTACCTGCCAGAACGACGGCCGCCGGAACTCGTCGTACCGGAACATCGCGGTACGGCGCTGGAACGCCTCCCGGGTCAGGAAGTACGGCTCTGTGCAGCCATACGCTGTCGACAGCGGTATCAGGTCGTACTTGCCCGTTGTCGCATTCCGCTGGCCGATGCACGGCTTCACGCCGTAGATGAACTGCCCTTCCTTCTTACCGGAAAGGGCAATCGTCTTCGGATCGACACCCGGCGCCAGGTCGAGGTTGCCGGGCATGTCCCACGGCTGTCCGGACTGGAACACGAGCATCGGCGCAATCGACCAGCCGCCGAGCAGGTAGCCCGCCAGGCTTTTCTGATTTCGGTACCACGGCAGCTCCCAGACGCCCGACGCGGTCAGGCGGTGCTTGCGCTGCGAGAAGTACGGCCCGTGGTTCTTGAGCAGTGACACCTCGTCCGCATACGCGGCGCCGATGCCGGTCGTGGTGTTCGCGCCATCCTCGGTCCAGCGCGGAACCCACGTGTAGCTGGTGTTGATGGTGACTCCCTTCGCCCAGCGCTTGTTCGCCACGAGCTGCAGCGAGTCGTAGGTCATCTTGCCCAGGTTCTGCTGGTTCATGCTGAACCCGCCGAACGCCGGGTACGGACGGGCCAGCTCGAAACGGGAGAGCGTCTGGTTCGTGAACCGCGTCGTACCCTCGAAGCCTGCCACGTTGAAGAACGGGTTCGGCACCAGCTGATCGCACAGCGAACGGCTGCCGTTGAGGGTCACGTCGCACTGCGCTTGAAACGCTGCGGACGGCTCATTGTAGCCGCCGAAGTTGCCTTCGATGTCGTAGCTGCGGCTGCCGGCATAGGTCATGTCGAGCGAGACCCGCCACGGCAGCTCGCGCTGGATGCCCACGGAGAACTGGTGCACGTTCGGGACGATGAAGTTCGGGTTCGAGAAACTCGGACCGCGCCCGAGGAATGTGAGCGGGCCCAGCGAGTTACCGGGTGGCGTCTGAATGCCGGTCGGGAACGGGTTCCCGAGCAGGTAGGTCGGCGTGCGGTTGCCGTCGGTCGACGCGATCAGCGAGGTGGTATTACTGAACCCGTTGTTGAACCCCTGACCGGTCGGGTTGAGGTAGTACTTACCCCATCCGGCGCGAAACACCGTCTTCTCGTTGATCGAGTAGGCGGTGCCGAGGCGGAGCTGGTAGTTGTTCTTATCGGTTTTCCACGGCTTCTCGGGGGCGCCGTTCACGCCCGCGAAGGTGTAGCCGCCCATCACCTGCTGACCGACGCGCGAGGACACCGGATTAACGATCGTCGGATCGAACACATAATCGAGCAGGTTGTCCGCTTCCTTCACTGCGGGATTGATGTCCCACCGGAAGCCCAGGTTCAGGGTCAGCTTCGGGCTGACCCGCCAATCGTCCTGGATCCACGGCGCCACGTAGAACCACTCATAGTGGGGCTTGGGGTTCACGTCCACGCTGCCGCTGCTCGGTGCGCCGAGCAGGAACGAAGCGAAGGAGTTGCCCTGGAGCACGTCGTTGCTATTGATCGTCTGGCGTGTGAACTGGCGGGTGAACGAGATGTTGCCGCCGGAGTTGTTGTAGTTCTCGTTGAAGACGTTGGTCCAACGCATGTCCAGACCGCTGCGGATGTTGTGGTTCCCGCGGGTCAGCGTGATGTTCGGCTGGACCGTGTAGTTCCGGTTCCTGTTGGGCGACGAGCCGCGCGAGAGGCCGACGTAGTCGTCCATGTTGATCACCGGGAAGATGCCGCCGATGTCTTTGCTCGGCATCTGGCCGACGAGACCCTGGGGCCAGAACTCGGTCGAGTCGAAGCCAATCCCGTCCTGCGAATAGCTCCACTCGAGGAAGTAGGTGTAGCTGGCGCGCAGGTTGAACACGCTGCCGGCGCCCAGGATGTGCACCCAGTCGCCGACCAGCGCGCGGTTGGCGCGCCAGAGCGGCAGCTGGCCATTCTGCGCCGGACCGCTGCGGATCGGGGTGGTATTGCGGACCTCGTTACGTTCGTTTTCACCCCAGCGGAAGAACGCACGGTCGTTCGCGCTGAAGTTGTGGTCGACCTTTCCGACCCAGTTCCAGAACAGGTCTTTGTTGAAGTGCTCGGGGTAATCCAGGTTGTTCTGCCAGGGCGCCGCGCCGGCCGTGACATAGTTGGGCAGCGGGTAGTACGCCATGATCTTTTTCGCGGTCGGGTCGATTCGATCGGCGGGAATGATGTTGTTGGGGAACGGATCGCGCGTCCACACGCCGTTGACATCCCGGCCGGTCTTCGGGTCGTAGATGATGATCGGGCGGCCCTGCGCATCCACCAGACCGGAGAAGTCGCCGTTTCTCATCGCCGCCGTCGGCGTCGTTGAATTCAGCGGCGCCGGCGTGCCTTCGCGGTACTTCTCGCCGTTGAACAGGAAGAAGGTCTTGTTCTTCCAGATCGGGCCATCGACGCTGAATCCGTACTGATCGATGTACTGATCGGTCTTGGCTGAGTTGCGCGAGTTGAGGAGGAACGAATTGGCGGCCAGACCCTTGCGGCGCATGAAGTCGTAGACCTCGCCGTGGAAGGCGTTGGTGCCCGTCTTCAGCGACATGTTGACGACACCACCGGCGGTGCGGCCGTACTGTGCGTCGTAGGTATTGATGGCGACCTTGAACTCCTGGACTGCTGCCGCCGGGGGCACGTAGGCGATGTTGTTGCCGCCCTGGTTGGCGTTGTTCGGCGCGCCGTCGAGCGTGAACTCGTTGTTGCGGTTCTGGCCGCCGTTCATCGACCAGTCGGCGAGCGCGCCGTTGTCGAACGGACGGAGATAGATCGCCTGTGCGTTGTAGTTGACGCCGGCGACGAGCACGGCCAGCGCCATCGGGCTGCGCGACTGCAGCGGCAGCTCGGCGATACGAGCCTGGTCGATGACTGTACCGCGGACGGCGTTGCTGGTTTCGAGCAGCGGGGACTCTGCCGACACGTTCACGCTCTCGGTCAAGCCGCCAACGGCGAGCTGAGCATTGATCACGGCCACCTGGCTCACCTCGAGCCGCATGTCGGTACGGTTGTACTTTTGGAATCCGCTCATTTCAACCGTCACCGTGTAGATGCCGGGACGGAGGAACGGAATCGTGTAGTTGCCGTCGTTATTCGTGGTGGCAGTGGCAACTTCGTTTGTTTCCTGGTTGCGGACAGTGACGGTTGCGCCCGGCAGCGACGCCTGGCTCGTATCAACCACCTGTCCTTTCACGGTGGCCCGAAATTCCTGGGCGGTCACACTGCCGGTCAGCACCAGCAGAATGGCCACACCCAGCAGGCCTTGATACCACCTCATCCTCATCATTCGGTGTCCTCCAACACGGAGCAGCAAAACAACCAATAATGCCGGACTCGACCGGAGGGTCGCCGGCATGAACAGGCGCGGTGGCATGTCTCCGCCATTTCCGCCGCACTGTAGCGGTTAAGTTATACCGCCGCCGATGGCTTGTGACAAGTGTGTGGCACGCCT